>NZ_JBBORC010000001.1:1460000-2077500 GCF_038004425.1 Solibacillus sp. FSL W7-1464 | reverse complement strand
CAGGATATACCCTCGTGCTAGTTGATTGTAAAGTGGTGGCGACTGAAAAAGGGAAATTAAATGAGATTATCCATTTAATCAATGAAGAAATGATGAAAGAGATGAAAGAGTTCATCATCACGAGTACGCGCCTTGATGAGTCGACGATCGGTTATATAATTCAGCTGTCGGAAACGTGTACCGATACACTGTGCGCAAATGTTTTCTATAAAGTCCGCGAGCATTACCCGAAAAACAACAGCGTACTGGAGGCCATCTATTTTGCATCGGTAAATAATAAAGAGAATAATTTACCAAGCTACCAAAAGTGCCTCGATTTAGCGTACGCATATATTTATTATGAAATCTACAAATAGAAATAACTGTAAAATACGAAATATTCTAAAAATTACTTTCGTATTTGAATGACTAGCTTTAAAATAAGAGTAGTACATCAAGGAGGTAATGCCATGTTAGTGAAACAAAGATATGTAAAGAAAAAAGATGTAAGTTATGTAAAAGAGACGGACCCTATCAAAGACGTGCTCGGCCAGTTAAATGACAACGGCTACAGATGTATCCCGGTATTGGATGCAGCTGGTGAAAAGTTCGTCGGAAATATTTATAAAGTGGAACTACTCGAATATAAATTAAAAGAAGGCGATACGAAAGCACCGGTTAAAGCACTGGCTGAAGAAGCGGATGCATTCGTCCACGAAAACAGTTCATTTTTTGAAGTTTTCCATTCAATTAAACAATTGCCTTATTTGGCGGTTGTTGACACAAAAGGGAACTTTGCAGGCATTTTACCTCATTCTAAAGTATTTGAGCTATTGGAAGAAGCGTGGGGCTACCGTACAGGAAGCTGTGCCATTACCATTGCATTACCGGACACGGACGGGATTTTAATCAGAGTTCTGACGGCAGTGAAAAAGGTTTGGCCACTGCACTGTGTGTTCTCGCTTGATGATGACACAACCTATTTGCGCCGAGTAATTATTACACTGGCACAAGGTGCGAAACAATCGACAGTGGATGAGCTGGAAGCCGCTATTTTAAAACAAGGTGCCCGCATTATTGATTTAGAAGTATTTGATAAAGAAAATTTTTAATTATAAAGCGTTTCGTTCAGTAGAGCGAATCGCTTTTTTAATGCGAAACAATAAATTTCATACTATGTTTTGGCTCATCACTAAAACTTGGGCCTTCGATTTCGAATCAAGTTTGTCTTGTTTGATTGGCGCGCCAATCGTAAAGTATTGATTTCGTAATAGGGTAAAGTGCATAAAAGACAGCCGCTTGCGCTAACGCGAGGCGGTGGTGTGCGGAAATGCTCGGGTGTGTTTGTGGGTAGCGTTCCGTTCCGTTAAAAAGAAATGCTATTTTTATAGAAGTTACTTTATACCAAAGTAGCGAAGGGTGAGTCACGGACACACTTGCTTCAGCGAGTTGTACGGAGCGCAGGGGCGGACTCCTTGGCGATTAAGCGTGCGCGGAAAATCCACTTTTGATGCCCTCATCAGAGGCATCGAAAGTTAGTTGGAGCCACGCCGCTCGGAAAGCCTGCCCCGGAGCGCAGTACAACGGACCTATCCTTCAAACCACCTCTCTTCAAAGCATATAAACCCGTAGCAGAGCAGGACGGACTTCATTAGAAAAGCGTGTTGATCTTGTCATCCCCGACTTATGGTGATGAGCCAATTTTTCATAACTTTAGATCGATCGTTAATGCATGTTTATATTGTCCGATTTCAGCGAAAGGGTTTGAAGCTATGATCAATTTTCCATTGTCCAAATCAAAGTGTTGTTCCTTCATTGCGACTACCTCGAAGAAATCTACCAAATAGTATTTAAAACCGTCTTCCTCTTTATAGCACCAAACTTCGTCGGCTTTTAATGGATGAAGTCCTCTCTCGTTTAGAAAATTTACTACAAACTCATTTAGCATAATTTTTTCCGCATAAAACAAGCATTCCTTGCAATCGCAATGGCTGGCTGATCCGACTTGTGGTCTGTTTTTATAAAGTTGTTCGTTAAGTTGTTTGATGTCCAAAGAGCACTCACTTCTTTCTCCAAGCTTGATTGATTTTACTAATTTAAATGATAGTTTAGAGATAAAGAAATCTCAATGATTCAATTGCCTTAGTTGTGTACTAATACAGAATTCTCGTAGATTAAGAGGGATTTTGCCGATTTATATCGAAATGTATGTAGAAAGGGGACTTGCAGAAAGGGGAATAATGATGTTTATCCAAATAAATGAAGAAGAAATAGAATTCACTGAAGTAGAGATAAGTGTACTAGAACAGGGAATAGCCGACTTATTTGAGAGATTTGATAAAAGAACGCTTGGAGAACTTACGGAACAAAAGAAATACGAGCATTTAAAAGACCTCATCAACGAACATTCACACCTAGTAGACATGCCGGCAGGAGCCGCATTAAAAGTGCTGAAAAATGAAGGGAACTATTTGTATAGACAGTTTTTAAATAATTATGGGGACTTGGTATATTCGCGCTTTGTCGTCAGTGGGGATGAGGAATTATTGAAACAGCGAGGCGTTTATACGGTCATTGCAAACAATGAACTGAAGTTTTGCGGTGTTTGTGCAAGAACATTTAAAGAGCGATTTAACCAGCATATCGGCAATATATATGCAAAAGGCTGCTATCGGGATGGAACGTCTACCCATTGCCATGTTAACGCAAAAATAACCCAGCTTTTGCCGGCAAGTGATGTGCATTTTGCAATCTATCCGATGGAGAATGAGAAAGCGATGAATAAACTGAAGAATGCAATTGTAAAACGCTTCGAACCTGAGTGGAATATACGGTCCAACAGAGAAGTTTTCGAATTAACGTCATCCTTATAATAAGAGCTGCCTTTCATCTAACAACATAAAGGCGGAATTTTTCATTTTACTATATTTTTCCGGTTTCATTTTCGACAAAAAGCGGGAATAGTAAGTGAAAAAAGTAGGTGATGATCATGCAGGCAGCATTAAAACATTACAGACAAACACACAGCGAATATAAATGGCTGCATTTTTTGGCCGCTGTCGTATTAGTGTTTACATCCGTATTCTGGTTTGTACTACCGTACTTCATGATTAATTACGGTAAATATACGACAAATGTATTCCAGCAATCTTTACTGCTGATTGCTCTGTATACGATACCTTCCATCTTTGTCACATTGCATTGCTGGTTTATTAACTTTAAAGCAGCTCTTCGATGGAAAAAAAGCTATCCTAAGGAATGTGTATGGCGCTGGTCGCTAAAATTCCAACTCATTACGATTTCAATCGTGATCTTATTTACCTCAGTTATTTATTCCAGTCTGTTTCTTATTGATATGATCAGGTAATAAAAACACTCTTCTTACCCCTGTGTGCGAAAGTGTCGCTCATTCCTTTACCTATTAGCGCGGCACTTTTGCATAATATCTCTTCCACTCTACCACAACACACTGTCAAAAAATATTCATTTAAAAAAGCAAGTAATGTATGGGGAAATTTGGTACGATGAAGGTATCAATGTTAAGGAGAATGAAGCAGCATGAATACAGATTTAAATGTCCTTTTAGCGTTCGGTGCCGGGTTTTTAAGTTTTATTTCACCATGTACGCTACCGCTCTATCCTGCATTTTTGTCCTACATAACCGGGATGACACTCGATGAGCTGAAAACTGAAAAAGGGATGATGCAAAAACGCGCAATTTTACATACTTTATTTTTCCTGCTCGGGTTTTCGATTATATTTATCGCGATCGGATTTGGAACATCGTTAGCGAAAGATTTCTTTTTCCAGTACCAGGATTTACTGCGTCAAGTCGGCGCTATTTTAATTGTCGCATTCGGTTTAATGATTGTCGGTCTTTTGCAGGTTGACTTCTTGATGAAAGACCGCAAGTTCCAGTTCAAAAACCGACCATCCGGCTATTTCGGTTCGGTGCTGATCGGTCTTGCCTTTGCGGCGGGCTGGACACCTTGTACAGGTCCGATACTGGCAGCGATTATCACGCTTGGCGGAACGAACCCCGATTCGGCAATGTGGTATATGCTCGCTTACTATTTAGGGTTTGCGATTCCATTCTTTACATTGTCATTCTTCATCTCACGCATGAACTGGATTCGTACGCATAGCCAGAAAATCATCGTAGTGGGCGGCTATATTATGATAGCTGTCGGCATTTTATTGTTCTTTGACGGATTGACATACATTATTAATCTTCTGTTGCCGATTTTCGATGGTTTTAAAGGATTCTAACAGTTCCCTGCCTATTAAGACCATGCTATACTAAGGAAAGTAACATAAGTGAAAGTATGCATGATTCAATGAATGGCTGTGTTTCCATTAGCTTTACATTTGTCCATGCAAGAGGAGGAATATGATGTTTGACAGTATACCTTCTCACTATTTATTAATTGGTTCGACGATTATGGCAATCATTATGGGCTCCTTCGTAATGTTCATAAGACTGCGTGCACAAAAAAAGCCGGTATCCACAAAAAAAATACTCATCCCGCCTTTTGCGATGTCAACAGGTGCTCTGATGTTTATTTTTGAGGAGTTTCGTGTAGCGCCAATTCAAATAGTAGAAGCGGCCGCACTCGGCTTGTTATTTTCATCTGTATTAATCTTAACGTCGAAATTTGAAGTGCGAGACGGCGCAATTTATATGAAGCAATCTAAAGCATTTCCATTCATATTAGTGGGATTACTAGTATTACGTATTATTTTAAAATTATTATTTGCCGAAACATTTGATGTAGGCGAACTGGCAGGCATGTTTTTCATCCTGGCGTTCTCGATGATTTTGCCGTGGCGAATCGGTATGCTTATCAAATATAAGAAGCTTGAAAAATCGCATATTGCCGCATAGAAAAGACTGTCTCTAAAAGTTATATACTTTTAAAGACAGTCTTTTTTTCTGTGAAGGAAATTATATACTATCGCGCTGTGGATAACATGAAACTAAATTTTTGTCCACGTCCAGGCTAAAGCGCCAACTCCTCGGTCATTTCAGTCCCTTCGTGCAAAAGTGGTGAACCGTTTACTTTTGCGACGGGCCTTCCAAGTCTTGCGGCTCACACGATGTGAGTCATTGGGGGCATGCCACAAGGACGTGGCGTTATGCCCCCTCGGAGTTGAACGGGCGCTTTAGCGCTTTTGTTCCTATGCTTCAAATAAGTGGTCATAGTTCGTCGTATCAATTTTCATTTCATTGAGTTTTTTACGTAAAAACTTATGATCGCGTTTGGGCGAAGCAATAATATAGCCGCGAATGATTAGGTCCAAGTCGATTTTTGAGGCATGCTCGTCTAGTGCAATTTCACCGATTTTACCGGCAATCTTTTCTTTTGCGACTTGACGGAATAGCTCTGGCACAGGATCGACAAGCTCGGTAAGTAATTTTTTTTCCTCTTCACCCCAAAGGTGAATCGTTTTATCTAAGTATATGTTCTGCCAGTCTAAATCCGATTTTCCGTCCTGTTTCGGCATTGCCTTCAAAAACTTGCGGAACATGAAAAAGCCGCCGATTCCCATAAGCGAGATCAATACTACTACCCAAAATAAAATAAACCATAAAAACCAGCCATCTAAGCCCACAATGTTCACCTCATTACTTAATATTGTCTACGAAATTCTTCTACTAAACTATTGGGGATAAACCTCATTATTGTCTATTATATAAGGTTTTGTAAATTTTTTCATCGTCATTGTCCCTTTTTCCGGTAATTCATGACATATATAGGGCAAGGAGGTGAGAAACATGAACGAATTCGGATTTTTAAATGCAACGTTGACAGTATTTTATCAGACAGGCATGGATGAATTTAATGAGCCGATTATTAAAAGTTCAACATTCCGTAACGTGGAAAGATATGCTACTGCCGAACAGCTGTACACAGTAGGAACAACCATCGTCGGCTTAACAGATCACGATTATATCGAATCTGTGAAAACGCAGAAAGAACTGATTACAGGTTAACCGGATTCAATAAAAGAATGGAGGTGAGCGTATGGCACAAGTTCTGCAATTAACATTTGCCAACATTGCAGGAAATACGATGACGATCAGTATTAATGATCCGAAGCCGAATTTAACGGAGGCTGAAGTGAATGCAGCAATGCAGACAATTATTGATCAGGAAGTATTTTCGAAAGACGGATTTTTGTTCAATGTAAAAAAGTCTGCGAGTATCGTTGAACGTAATGTAACGGAATTTAAACTGAACAGCTAATCGTACAAGGCCGGTAAAGTGTAATGCTTTTCCGGTCTCTTTAAATGAATAGAGGGAGGGATTTTAATGGACCAGTGGATTGCCATTCTTCAGGAAGTGACGTTTCCGATCTTTATCTCCTTTTATTTGCTGTATCGGATAGAGACAAAACTTGAAGCAATTCATACAGCACTCGTATCATTACATCATCCTGCAGACAGAACATGAGTAATTCTTCACAATGTTGACACACATACTTTCTGCCGATAACTATTGAGAATATACTAAATATTGGGTAAGATGAGAGTAATGTTCAAAGAGTGGAGAGAGAGAAATGAAAACGAAAAAAATAATATTCGCACTTATGCTCTTGGCAGCAACAGTTCTTACTGCATGCAGCAATTATCAGTTTAAACCGACGACCAACTTTGAAATCAGTGGATTTACAATGACCGACCATCGGAACAATGAAGTGACACTGGAAAGTTTAAAAGGGGAACCATGGCTGGCGATGTTCATCTTCACAAGCTGTACAACGATCTGCTCGCCAATGACGATGAATATGACGCGTGTGCAGGACCATCTGGAGAAAAAAGGGCTGGAAGATTATAAAATTGTCGCGTTTTCCATTGATCCGGACTACGACACACCGGAGCGTTTGACAGAATACTTATCGCGCCATACACCGGTAGACGAATCAAAATGGCATATGCTGACAGGATACGATCAGAAATTTATCGAACAATTTGCCAGAAACTCATTTAAAACACCTGTCCAGTCAATTGAAGGAGACGATCAAGTGATCCACGCCGATACATTTTTCCTGGTGGATGAAAAAGGAATCGCCGTGAAAAACTATTCAGGTTATGGCACAGGAGAAGATGGTGTTCCATATGAAACGATTGCAAGTGATATGGAAGCGCTCATTGACGAACGTCTAAATTAATAGTAAAATGATAGATTAACTTGCGAAAAAAGTGGAGCAGCTTTTTAGCAAGTTTTTTTTGTAGAGTGAGGGTTTTCTAATAAAATTTTAAATGTGCTAATATACCTGCAAATTTTCTAATAAATTGCGGTTCTTCTAATAAAGAAGCGGGATATGCTAATATCAGGTCCGAATCAGCTAATATACATGCCGACTTTTCTAAAATCAGCTGCAGAAGTGCTAAAATAAACAAATTTCTTCTAATAAAAGCTGGCATCAAAAAAAGTGCAAAATGTCGATAATACAACAGTTCGCACCTTATTCAAATTCTCATTAATATTTCCCCGGCTTACCATTTTAATCATTCCCGCAGGAGCGTCAGTTCAATAAAAATACTTGTAAGATTGCTAAAAACAAACCACAAACTACAGGGAAAATATTGAAAAATAAATACCCGTTTGATTGATTCGTGCAATTTTCTAAAGGATCTTTTGAAGGAGAACCTAGGTAGCGAATGAACCTCTGAAAAGTGGACTGTTTTTGCGCAAGTTTTGTTACGGGTATGTCAAATTTATAAGAATCAAGCATATTGGAAAGCTCTTTTTCCTTATTAAATTCCTCGTTCATGGTGGAAATCCTCCTTTAATTCAGCTTTTAAAGTCTTTATAGCATGATGCAGCCGTGATTTCACCGTTCCGACCGGGATATCTAAAATTAAGGAGATGTCTTCCTGCGGTAAATCTTCATAGAATGCAAGCAAAATTACTGCCCGCTGTTTATCCGGCAAGTTGGAAATCGCCTGTTGAATGACCAATGTGTCCTCAGCTTGCAGTGTCTTTTTCTGAATGGGTACAAGAAACGGCATGAGTGTTTGCCATCGCTTACGTCTGTTCAACTTATTTATCATTAGACGGTAGGCAATCTGAAATAAGAAGGCCTTCACCTTACCTCGTTGCTGGTCATACTGATCCTTTTTTGTTTGCAGCAATTCAAAGCTGTCGTGGACAATATCAACACTCAGTTGCTCATCCTTTGTGTAGCGGTACAAAAAACAGTAAAGTGGTTCATGCAATTGAGCGTAAAGCTGTGCCAATGCATCTTTATCGCCAATTTGAAAAGCGGTCATCAGTTCCTCATTGCTCGCCATCATAAATGTCACCAAAACGGGCTTTAATACTTTTTAGTACAGCTGAAATACGCATGACTAAATAGACAACCATTACAATAACCCATGCCTGCGCCTGGTTAGTAAAAAACTGAACATAGGAATTTTCAATTGTTTCGCCAAATGAAAGTAATATGTTAAGAGCTTGCACACAGACGATTGTGTACACAGCTAGAATTAAAGTAACCGCATCAAATACATTCCAGCGCAAAAAGATAGTTGTCTTAGCATAATTGATCTTCTTGTTTTCCCTAACAATATGTTTCTTGAAAAAAGGAATCAAAATTGAAAATAAAACTATCATCTCAACCGCAACAGCAATTAACGAAACTTTAAAACCGGTACCCATAAGCATTACCCCTCACCTCGTTGAATTTGGAATACATATCGTACTTCCATTTTTAATGCTTTCAATGACTATACAAACAGGAGGAGAGAAAGGTTCAAAAAATTATAAAATAATTATTCCGTAACAACTTCCGGTTCTTTTATATTTTGCTCATTCTTTTCCTGTAATCGTTTCGTATATTTTTGTACAACAACACTAATGTAAAAGAACATCCCCGTTAAAATACCGGAAAATACCCAAACCGCTACTCGTTTATAAATCAGCATGTCACCATAACTGTCAATTCCAAACTTCCGTAAAAGATAGACCGTAATTCCTGCCATAACTAGTCCTCGGATAATGAACACAATCTGGATCAGCTGAAACCACCGGAAAATCCCTTTTTGGAAGAATAACGCCTTACTGTCCTTTCGTGAATAGCCTTGCAGATAAGCAAAATCGACTGCAATATACAGAGAAATAGGCTGCTTCACAATGAATAAAATGACAAATAGAAACGTATAAAAAAGACCTAAATATACGTTATTCCAAATCATCTGCTCGGCTGAACCCGACAGCAGATCAACCGTAGTACCAATAAGCATCGAACCTAAAATAAACAATCCCGTCACATTAAACTGACGATCTTTCGCAAAGCGGTAAACCGTATAAATGATCCCGGGAACAGTGGACAGCAGCATTGCGGCATAGTCACCAAGAGGCTCTCGTCCAAACTTCCATATCGCATAAGGTAAAACTACATAGAACAATAGTTCCAGAAAGATAAAATATTTATTCGACTGTGAATTATTTGCCATAAAAGCCTCCATTACCATTAAAAAAGGTATTTATTTTTTATAATACTGAAGATTATCCGACACTATGTTTTATAGATGAATTACTTGAAAAAAAGCAACTAAGCAAATGAAAGACACTTAAAATCAGCTTGCAATAACTCCTTTTCTATTACTGTAATATTATGTATATTCTTCTACGTATTGCCTTGAAGAAAGTTTCAAAATTTTAATTTAATAGAGGGGTAAGGTAAAAGGATTGAGGGAACAAAAAGTAAGTAGGTGCTAAAATACTATTAGCTTTTTAAATTATGTATGTTACAATAACTTTCAAATAAAATAATTTCCTTCGGGGTCGGGTGAAATTCCCAATCGACGGTGATGAGTTGAACTCTAAGCCCGTGAGCCACTTTATGTGTGCAGGATTTTGGTGCAAATCCAAAGCCGACAGTTATAGTCTGGATGGGAGAAGGAATAGCAACACATTTTAAAAAATTTGATTTTAAATGTGATTTTTTGCTATACACTTTTCCTGTCGCGCCTTGTGACGGGATTTTTTTATTTCCATGAAAAGAATAATTTCCTTCGGGGTCGGGTGAAATTCCCAATCGACGGTGATGAGTAGATCTCTAAGCCCGTGAGCCACTTTATGTGTGCAGGATTTGGTGCGAGTCCAAAGCCGACAGTTACAGTCTGGATGGGAGAAGGAAGCAATGTCAGCAGTTTTTTGAAAATTATGTTCAAAAAGCTTATTTGATGATGCTCAATTTTCCTCTCATCGAACTCCGAATTCAATCGGGGTTCTTTTTTTAATTTTAAAAAGAGGTGAGCAGGATGTTTACAGGAATCATTGAAGAACTGGGAACGGTTGAAACGATCAGCCAGTCCACACAAGCGATGGAACTAGCCATTCGCGCAAGCAAAATTTTAGAGGATGTTCAACTCGGGGACAGCATTGCCGTTAACGGTGTCTGTCTGACAGTGAAACAATTCTCGCCATCCGTATTTTTGGCGGACGTCATGCCAGAAACGGTCAAAGCAACAAGCCTCCAGCAATTAGCAGCAGGAATGCCTGTCAATCTGGAACGGGCGATGTCGGCGAATGGTCGTTTTGGCGGGCATATTGTTTCGGGCCATGTTGATGGGATTGCGACAATACAACGTAAAAGACCTGTTGCCAATGCCGTTTATATTGACCTGGCAATGGAAAAGCATTTGATTGCAGAATGTATTAAGAAAGGCTCAATTACAGTGGACGGCACGAGTTTAACAATTTTTGATGTGACCGACACATTCATTACCATTTCCTTAATCCCTCATACGTATGAGCAGACTGTATTAGGCTATAAAAAGCCGGGAGATGTTGTGAACATTGAAACAGATCTAATCGGTAAATATGTAAAAAAACATTTACAAAATCAAACGGGAAGTACGATAACAATGGACTTATTGCAACGTACAGGATTTTAAAGGAGTGGTACAAAATGAATACGATTGAAGAAGCAATTCAGGCATTGAAAAACGGCGAGATTATTATTGTGTCAGATGACGAGAACCGTGAAAATGAAGGGGATTTTCTAGTTTTAGGAGAATTCGCTACACCGGAAAATATTAATTTCATGGCACTTCATGGAAGAGGGTTAATTTGTACACCAATTTCATCTGCAATTGCAGAAAGACTTTCTCTTCATCCAATGGTGCAAAGCAATACCGATACATATCAAACGGCTTTTACGATTAGTATCGATCATATCCAAACAACGACAGGTATTAGTGCATTTGAGCGTTCTAAAACGATGTTAGCATTACTGGATCCTGCAACAAAACCGGAGCATTTTCATCGTCCTGGCCATGTGTTCCCGCTCATTGCAAAACAGGGAGGCGTGTTGGAGCGTCGCGGGCATACGGAAGCAGGCGTCGATCTGGCAAAGCTTTGCGATTCAAATGAAGTCGCGGTCATCTGTGAAATTATGAACGAAGATGGTTCAATGGCACGCATGCCGCAGCTCGAAAAGCTGGCACAAAAACATAAACTGAAATTTATTACTATCGAAGACTTAGTTCAATATATAAAATTAACTACCGTATTGGTATAAAAAGGAGCAATTAAAATGGGAAAAATATTTGAAGCACAATTAGTCGGAACAGATTTGAAAATCGGAATTGTCGTAGGGCGATTCAATGAATTTATTAATGATAAATTATTAAGTGGTGCACTCGATGGCTTGAAACGTCACGGTGTTGAAGAAGCAAACATTGATACAGCATGGGTACCTGGTGCCTTTGAAGTACCGTTTGTGGCGAAGAAAATGGCTGAAACAAATAATTATGATGCAGTAATCGGATTAGGTACGGTCATTCGCGGATCAACAACACATTATGATTATGTATGCAACGAGGCAGCGAAAGGAATTGCAAAAGCAGGCCTGGATACAGGAGTTCCGGTAATTTTCGGCATTGTCACAACTGAAAATATCGAACAGGCGATCGAACGTGCTGGTACAAAAGCAGGCAATAAAGGCTATGACAGCGCAATGTCCGCAATTGAAATGGCCAACTTGAATAAAATGTTTTAATATAGAATAGTGTACGCCACTCCAAAATTTTGGGGTGGTTTTTTTCATTGCTTTCAATAACAAGTTTACAAATTATTTCCTGTATATTACTATTACGTTATACGATATATCGCGTGACATAATAGGTGGAGGAATGAATATGTCTTACAATGGCGGACCGATGACTGAAGCAATGTATTATGTGTTATTGGCGTTAATGCGCCCAAATCATGGTTATCAGGTAATGCAATCCATTACAGAAGTATCAAAAGGCCGTTTAAAGATGGGGCCCGGAACGTTATATGGTGTCCTGTCACGTATGCAAAAGGACGGATTAATCGCTTTGTCAAAAGACGATGGGCGGAGAAAAATATATGAAATTACGGAAGAAGGCGAGCGTGCATTAAGACTGGAATATGCTCGTCTACAATCTCTAATTTTCGACAGCACTATATTGGAGGAGGGGAACGATGGCTAAAACGGTACGCAAAATCCGCCCAACGAACTATTGGCGAATCGGAGAACACGAAAGCTGGTTTTCGGACATGTCGTTACAAGGGCTGCACCTTCATAAAATGGGAACCAATTTAGCCCATTTTAAAAAAGGTGACCCGAAGCGAATCGAATACCGGATTGAAGTGACAGACAAAAAATTAATAACTAATGAGCAAATTGATCTGTACGAGGAAAACGGCTGGGAGTATGTTACAAGCTATCAATGGTTTCATGTTTTCTCTTCGCCGGCTGAAACCAATGCACCCGAAATTCATACAGATCCAGCAGAACAGGCATTTACTTTACAGCGCCTTTATAAAAAACTCGTCTTTAATTTAGTATGGGTTTCTCTGGGAGTGGCCCTGATTTTAGGTATGCTTTTGGCGATGTGGTTTTTGGATGGAACGCCTGTTTTACGGTTGGTTGAAGGATATGTCGTTCAGCAAAGTACCCTGACGATCCTCTATATTTACTATGTTATTAATGCGGTAAAAGCAATGCTCGCGATTAAAGAATTGAAAAAAAGTTTAAATGAAGGCAAAGCCATCAATCATCACGCTCCCTGGAAAAAAAGTTTGAAAAAAAATGGTGCATTTTCGGTTGTCTTTATAGGTATTATTCTTGCAAACGGCTTAATTATGCCATTTTATCAATTGAAAAAAATGGATACCTTTACACTTCCAAAAAATGACGAAAACTTGCCGTTTGTCCGTTTAGCTGATATCGAACAAAATCCACAGCTGAACCGGGATGAATATTATACAGATGAATTCGATTGGGCAAACCGTTATACAACAAATTGGAGTATCTTTGCACCTGTACAGTTCGAGACGGAAGAAATGTGGTTGGAAGAAAGCGGAACCTATTCACCGAGCGTTTCTTCTGAAATATACAATTTAACATTTCAGGCATTCGCTAAACCATTGCTGTCCGACTTGATGGAGTGGCATACATACGGAGATGAAAGGGGAAGTTTCATAGAAAGTAAGCACCCTGTTCTTGATTATCTTGTTATTCACGAGGATGAAGAAATGAAACAATTAGTTGCTTCAAAAGATAAAGTGGTCATGTATATACGTTATTACGGATATGCAGAACTGGATGTCCTAGTGGAAAATGCAGCTCAGAAAATAATGCTGCTTGCGGAAAGTTAGTTCTAAGCGGTGTAAAAGGCAATCCTGCATGGGCAGGGTTGCCTCTTTGCTGTGAACATTTTCAATATTCCTTAGTGCGTCAGTGAGTGCTGAAATGGTTACCTGGTCCGAATTGTTTATTTACAAACATTCCCTTGTATTTTATTGTTAGGTCAGACATATGAGGAGGGAGAGCGATGGCAGAAATCGTACGCAGATTAAGACCGGGGCAGTATTGGCGTATCAAGGAACATGAAAGCTGGTTTTCGGATATGTCCGAGCAAGGTCTTCATTTTTATGAGATTGGCACACATTTTGCGAAGTTTAAAAAAGGTGATCGCAAACGAATGGATTACCGGCTGGAACTCGCAAAAAGCAAATATATATCAAGTGAAAAAATCCGGTTATTTGAAGAAAGCGGCTGGGACTATATTGCGAGTGACCGCAATTTTCACGTATTTGCATCACCGACAGATCGTAAAGCAAATGAACCTCCGATAGATCGGGAAGAGCAAATAACTGTGGCAAATGCTCTTTTCAAGAAGACATTGATAAGTTTCATCTTTATATTATTTGCTTTGGCAGCTCTTTTTTGGCTTATAGGCGGCCTTTGGTTTAATGACGAGACCCCTATCTTAATATTAATTGAAGGTCATATGTTTACGACGACGCTTCTTTATTTACTAAACATTTTTCACCTGATTTCCATGGCGATGGGGCTGCTTGGTATTGCACGCATACGACGCGATATGAAAGAGGGAAATCCTGATGATCGTCAAAAGCCATGGGAAAATTTTTATCGGAATAACTTAATAACGTATGTTGCGACTTTGGTTTTATCATTAATTGCCGCTTGCATTCCAATTTACCAGTTGTTGCATTTAGGTACCGTTACATTACCAGAAGAAGATCCGACATTGCCGTTTGTCAGGCTTGCAGCAATCGAAAATGCTCCACATCTTGAACGTGATGTTTTTATGATAGACGGGGAAGATTGGAGAAACAGTTACTCGGAAAACTGGAGTATAGTTGCTCCTGTGCAATTTAAAATGAAGGAAAATTTCATTGAAAAGAAAGGGCAATGGTCTGACCCGAACAACAGTTACAACCCTAGTATCTCGGCTGAAATTTTCCGGTTAAGCTTTCACTCCCTTGTTGCACCATTGGTTGAGGACTTAATCACGGAGCATACGTTTGATGATGAAACAGAATTATTTACGGAAAGAGAGCATGATGGATTTGACCGATTACTTGTGCGCCTAAGTGACCGAAACAAAGAATTCATCTTCGTAAAAGAACAGGCGGTCATGTATATTGATTACTCGGGGGAAGTTGAGGCGGATGTCATTATAGTGAAGGCTGCCGAAAAAATGATGCTGTTAACGGAAAGCTGATTGCTGATTTAGATTTTCTAATAAAATTTAAAATCATCTAATATCGTTTCGACATCTTCTAATAAGTTGACGGTTTTCTAATATATAATGCAATTGTTCTAATAATGCTCCTGAATGTTGAAATAAGCATTCGGAAAATGCTAATAAACAGGTGAAGTTTTCTAATAAAATTTAAATTCTTCTAATAATTTCCGTCACTGCTTACAAAATTTAACGGAATACATACTTGTAACGCCGCATTAGCAATCCAGTAAACTTAAAATTCCCCTAGCTTCATTCAGTTGAACATGTTAACATATTTAAAAATTCAGAAAACGAAGGTGAGTAAATGGAGAATCTTGTGTTCTTTATCATTGCATGTGTTCTGCTGATTGTATTGCCGGGTCCTGATACAGCGATTGTTACGAAAAATACAGTAGTTCACGGACAAAGGGGAGGATTCCAAACGATGGTCGGCTCTTGTGCGGGACTGACCGTCCATACAATAGCAGCGGTTGCCGGGCTGTCGGCGATTATCGTAAAATCCGCCGTGGCATTTACCGTGCTGAAATATGTTGGGGCAGTCTATTTATGCTATTTGGGCATCAAGACATTGCTGAGCATGCGTGCGAAAAAAGCGGATATGGAAGAAATGACGGACATTCCGGAAATTGAAGCAAAAGGCAATTCCTATTTTAAACAGGGCCTTATTACAAATATCACAAACCCAAAAGTAGCGGTATTCTTTCTGACGTTTTTACCTCAATTTCTATCAAAGGGCGCAGAACCGTTTTGGCCGTTTTTAACGATGGGAATCGTCTATATTGTTTTAACATTTGTCTGGTTTGCACTCTATGTATTCTTATTGAACAAAATCCGCAACTTTATGAAAAAACCTGCTACACAATCTGTGATTGAAACGTTCACTGGGGCTGTTCTAATTGGATTTGGCATTAAGCTCGCATTTGAGAAACAGGTATAATCGTTAAAAATTTAGGAAATCAACAAAACATTGCTTAAAAGCAAAAGCCGTTTTTACCGCTTATTCTTTTTTAAAGAAGGGTATAGTTCCCTAATTCTAGAAAAAAGGATGATGAAAAATGGGCTTGTATATTACAATGTGGATAGCTATGATCGCTGTAATAGTAGTAAATGCGCTATCGAATACACTGCCGTTAAACGGGCAGACGGCAGCTGAAATAACGAATCGCTTGGAAGTATTATTCACGCCAGCAGGCTACGTATTTTCCATTTGGTCGCTAATTTATGTACTGCTTGTCATATGGCTGATTACGATATACCGCAAAGTGAAAGACAATCGTTTTAACGGTAAAGTCGGTATTCTGTTTATTATCAGCTGTATATTTAATATTGCCTGGCTGTTCAGCTGGCATTATGAACAGTTCATACTATCCATTATCGTAATGTTCTTTTTGTTATTTACCCTCATTGCGATTTATCTGCAATATAAAAACACGGAAAAAGGGCTATCTGAACGTTTTCCGTTTTCATTTTACTTAGCTTGGATTTCTGTAGCGACAATCGCTAATGTGAGCTATGTGTTAAAACATCATGGGGTCGATTTGGGAATTTCGGAAGTGAGCGGATCACTCGTACTGGTAGGAGTCGCGGTTATTCTCGGTTATTTGGCCGTTGCCCTCTCGAAAGATATTTTCTTTACACTCGTCATCGTTTGGGCGCTCATCGGGATTGCTGCCAAAACGGATGATTCGACAATGCAGAACGGTACAATCGCATTGACCGCGTTATTAATTATCGCGGCACTCATTCGCTATGTAACGATGAAGACGAAAAAGCTTGCATAAAGATAAGGGGCTGGGATATAAGTAGAATGACCGTTAAATAACTGGAAAGCCTTTATTAAAAACGGATATTTTAACGCTCAGCAAAAAAGCTATTTTTCTCTCAGAGAAAAATAGCTTTTTTGGGTTGTGTGCCAGCCCCTTTATTTTGGACATTATTTAAAAAATACAATCGACATAAAGCCCATGTAAAAACATAGTGTCAATGCGAACGTCATGGCAGCCGATACAACGACCGGCAGCTGTTTAATATAACTTACAATGACAAGCCCGATGAACAGTGCAGTCAGCAGGAAAAATCCTAAGCCAATACCTGTCATTTGGAGATACCCGCGCATGCCTGCCTCAATGGAGCTACGGTAGAACAATTCAAAAAACGGCGAGATTTCCTGTACATAAAAGCTGGGTGGCTGTTGTTCACTATAAAGCGCGGTAATGAATAAAATCAATACGAGCAATATTGTTTCAATCCGAACCCATGTACGCGGTTCAAATAATGGCTTGTTCATTTTCAGTTTGATAAGCAGACTGTTTGCCAAAATAATGACAGTCAACGGTACGAGCAGAACATGTTTAATGAACAAAAACTGTCCATAATTGCTCGACCAGCTTGTTACATATCCCGGTACGATAGTGTCTGTCATCAGGACACCTGTTAAAGCAACAGCTGTAAAAGCTACGAGCGCAACAGGGGAGAACCACTTCAGAAAGTCTTCCCACTTTTGTGCATCTTTCGTAAAAAAGCTCATCAAGATTAATATACCAAGCCATACACTGACAGCAAGTAGATGAACAAAATCAAGTATCGATCCAATAATGCCTGTCATCGAACCGGCATGACTTATATAGCCAATTGCCGCCATGATCGCGATTAAAACAAAGATCGCCATGACCGCCATTAGTTTTGAAGAATTTTTAACAAATTGGCGAGTAATAATTAGCAAAATAATCGTAAAGCAAACGATCACCAGCCATGAATGGCCGACTTTGAATTTCATAAGCAACATGCCAACGGATTCAATCAATCCGAACTGCGGTGTCAAAATTGCCAGCAATTGAATATTCGGTACAAATGTAACAATCGGCAAAATGACCGCACTTATAATTAGCCACTTTGCTGGTACTGCAATTTTCGGTCGGATTGTTTCGGGGACAAAATATAAAACAAATGTCCCCATAAGAAGAGCTAAACTAACATAAAGTAAAAATTGACTGAAAATTGTCAAAAACATCATTTTGTATTTTTCCGTCTAGCCACTGTAATAATACTTACTATTATAATAAGAAGTAAAATGGCAATGATATATAATAGTGTGTTAATTGACGCTTCTTCATCATCTGCCGTTGTCGTTTCTGTCTCATTAGTTTGAATCGTTTCGTCTACTTCCACTTGCTCTTCATTTTCTTCTGCAGCTTCTTCCTCAACCGCTTCTTCAGTCACAGGCGCATCTACCGTAAAAGAAAACTGACCTGCAAGCGGGTGGCCATCTTCACTAATACTATTCCATTCAACTGTATAGTCATCGTTCGGTAATGGGGAATCAAAAGTACCTGTTAATACACCATCGACTAAATCTACCGAAACTGTTTCTATTTCTTCGCCGTTACTTGAAATGACTTTAAATGTACTCCCCACTTCAATTTTCCCGGCGTATGTAAGTTCGATCGACTGCAACGGTTCAGTTACAATAGCTCCATCTTCGGGATTAGTCGTGTCTAAATACGTATGTGCTGCTGCGTTCGGGACAACTAAAAATAGTGCAGCTAGAATCGATAATAATAATGTTCTCATATTAATATGATTCTCCTTTCATATGTTTTTTTACTCAACCCATATTGTAGCCGAACGATAAAACAAATGCACTGTTTCCGCTTTTTAAACTAGAGGAAATGTCAGTATGAGAGAATTGTTATGCTATAATATTGTCACAAATGAAAAGGGGATTACTATGCAACATTTAGTAGAGGATATTTATTTACAAGGAAATAGACAGGCCTTTTTGCTTTTACATAGTTTTACGAGCAATGCGAAGGAGATGCACTATGTGGCAAAAATGCTTCATAGTAAAGGGTACACGTGCTATGCGCCAAATCTGGCAGGCCATGGGGCATCTCCGGAACAATTATTTGCAAGTTCTATGGAGCACGTATGGGAACATAGCAGACAAGCTGTTCAATATTTAATCGAAGAAAAATATGAAGCGATTACAGTAATCGGCCAGTCATTAGGCGGTGTTCTAGGTATAAGACTTGCAAATGAGTTTCCTGAAGTGAAGGCTTTATGTATTATTTCCTCACCGGTAATGGAGCGACCTGTGGAAGGTTTGGAACAGCGTGTCATCTATTATTCCAAGCGATATTTACAGAATAGAGGGAGCTCGGAACAGGAACTGGAAGTATTCCTGGCCGATAACTTCCCGAGACCTGTAGAAAAGATGAGGGCTTTACAGCAGTTTATCGTTGAAACAGGCAATCAGCTTCATTTGCTGAAACAGCCGCTTTTCCTTGCAAAAGGGATGCTGGACGAATCGGTATTCCATCAAAGTATTGACATGATCGAACAATCCGCACAAAGCAACATGATTATGAAAAAACATTACGACAACAGTAGCCATCTTATTACATTAGGAAAAGAGCGCCAATTACTGACAGAGGATATCATTCGCTTTATCGATGAAATAAAAAAAGGGGCTGTCTAATTATAGACAGCTCCCCGTGTTATTCTTCATCGTTGTTAAACCATAACGGGTCGTTGTCATCAACATCGCCATTATAATTAATAAAGATCTCTTCGCCAGCCTCAATATCTTTATAGGCAAAGAAATCGAATGTTTCGTTGTCAAAATTAATTTCATATGTGGCATTCGGTTCGTACGAATGGTTGAATAGCATCCCGTAGCCTAATAGGATTGCAGAGCGTCCAATGCCAAATTCAAACGCGTAATCCGCAAGATTCGTTTTCTCGATATGTTCATGCTGCTCGTTTGGATAGCTTAGTACTGGTGCTTGATGGAATAACGTTCCTTTAGGAATTGCATTAATCGCAAAAATGCCGCGATTATATTCCCCATCACTTATCGGGGAATTCTTTACTTCGATCATATTTTTTCGCCTTCTAACTTTTAAGATTCTTTCCTACTGTAACATGTATCATAGTAGAAAGGTTGTTTTATTGCTTATTTACATAAATTATTCATTGAAGGGGTGAAGTTCATGCAAAAACTGCAATTTGAAGCTGCATGGGATAAAACGATTTCAGATCAGGACCGGACATTAATTGAACAAGTGTTTGATGAAACAAAAGAACAGGATCAGCGCATTTCCTGTTGTATTATTCGAACGGCAGTCAATCATAAAAAACAGATGCTCATTACAACGCTAATTCATAACCGGACCGACCAGCAACTTAGTTTCCATAATAGGGAAGTAAGTATTATAACAGAAGAAGGGGGAATTACTCAAAATTTTACAAGTGAAGCCCTTCAAATTCCTCCTTATTGTTCAATGCCATGGACGTTTATTTTCGACGAAAGTATTAATTTTCTATTCACAGAAATAAAACAGCTGGATATTGAAATATAATGGGAGTGAGGTGAAGGAATCGATGCATGAAATGAATGCAGGAATTTGGCTCACATTCGTAACCCCTATCTTTTTAGTCAGTGCATTATATTTTACACTGTCATTTTTTCAGTATTTGAAGATGGACAATGATCGTTTAATGACCCAATCGAAGTGGGGAGCAGTCATTTCACTGGCAATTGCATTAATTGTACCGGCGATTTACCAAATTGTTGTTTATTATCAAGTCATGAATTATTGAACATACTAGTAATCAAAAGACCGCTATGAAAATAGTGGTTTTTTCTTTTTCTAATTTCAAAATCACCCTATAAATCACTTATTTAAATTGTAAGTAAATACAAATTAATACGGTTTTTTACGTTAATTCGCTAAAACCATACTATTCCAGTATGAATTGTTTAAATTGACTATTGACTTTAAATAAATGCATCTGTAAACTAACGAATTAAGAATACTGAATTGCAAGAAAATTCTATAACTATAAAGGAGAGTTGTTATGGGAGCAGTTATACATATAGACGAAATCGCGGAGAAGCTTGCCGAACAGTTTGAAAAAACAGCCGTAGAGCGAGATAAAACTGGAGGCAATGCTAAGCTTGAGCGTGATTTAATTCGCGAAAGCGGACTTTTGAAACTTTTAATTCCGACAGAATACGGTGGTTTAGGTGGGAATTGGCATGATGTGTTTCAAGTCGTTCGGACGATTGCACGTGCGGATAGTTCACTGGCACATGTTGTTGGCTACCATTTTATTAATCTCGTTACACCGCATCTGTGCGGTTCACCGGAACAGATGGAATTTTTTTACCGCGAAACCGCAAAACATAACTATTTTTGGGGAAATGCGTTCAATCCGGTCGCTATTCAACTGAAGGCTGTAAAAACAACAACTGGTTATGTGCTGAACGGTGTAAAAACGTTCTGCTCCGGCAGTGTTGATTCAGATGTATTATTAGTATCGGCGATAGTGGAAGGGCAGGATGAGCCATTATTGGTCGTTATTCCTAGTAAACGGATAGGTGTAGATATAAAAGGCGATTGGGATAATATGGGTCAACGTCAAACAGATAGTGGAACAATCATTTTCACCGATGTTGCCGTACATGAGGAAGAAGTGTTGCAGCAAGGATTTTACGCAAGCGAGTTTTCCCAGTTGCGTCTGAATATTGCTACATTCATTTTAAACCATGTCTATTTAGGAATTTCAGAAGGTGCTCTACAATCAGCACTTGCATATACAAGAGAGCAAACTAGACCGCGCGCCATTACACAGACATCGGCAGTTGAAGATCCGATTATCCAGCACCATTACGGTCAGTTTTACGTACAGGTTGAAGCAGCGAATCTGGTCGTAAAAAAAGCGGATCAATTACTGCAGGAGCTATGGGATGTGCCTGGAAAAATTACTCCGGAGCATCGCAGTAATTTGGATGATGCGCTGCAAACAGCTAAAATTTTTACAACACAAATAGGGCTCGATATTACATCCAAAATTTTCGAAGTGATGGGCAGCCGCGCTACTTCTAGCCAATATGGGTTTGATCGCTATTGGCGTAATTTGCGGACAATGACATTGCATGTTCCGGTTGATACATCGATCCAATCATTGGGTAGAAAATTTCTGTTAGGAGAGTGAGTACATGGTTCAATTATTGGAACGCCCAGTGCCACAACAAAACCCTATATCCAAGGAAGACAGTACCGGGAAAAAAACAAAGATTAATGTCCGGAATATCGATTTCAGTTATGATGCGACGACCAAAATATTGAACAATATTCAGCTTGAAGTACAAGAAGGCGAGTTTCTCGTATTTATGGGGCCTTCCGGATGCGGGAAAAGTACATTGCTCAGAATGATGGCAGGACTTGAACCATTTTCAAACGGCAATATCGAAATAAACGGCCAATCTGTAAAGGAAACTCACCCGGACTGCGGAGTCGTTTTCCAGGATTATTCCTTATTCCCTTGGCTGACGGCGCAGGCGAATGTCATGCTTGCACTAAAACAGCGTAACAAGAAAATGCCGAAAAAAGAACTGGCACATATCGCGGAGCAATATTTGACACTTGTCCATTTAGGGCATGCCGTAAAAAAATATCCGGGGCAAATGTCCGGTGGTATGAAACAGCGTGCAGCCATCGCTCGTGCATTAAGCTACGGTTCGGATTTATTGCTGATGGATGAACCATTTGGCGCATTGGATCCGGTCACAAGAATTCAACTGCAGGATCTGCTTGTTCAAATTAGTACCGAGCAAAAGCGTACAGTCGTGTTTGTCACACATGATGTTGACGAAGCCATTTATTTGGCGGACCGGATTATCATCTTTGCTCCGGGGAAAAACGGTGCGGTGACGAAAAGCATCCAAGTACCGATAGAGAAAAAAGGGACTGATCGTCAGAAACTATTTGAAAACAAGGAATTCCGTGCATTTCGTGAATCTCTTTTAAATGAAATGAACGAACAGATCGTCAATAGTTTAAAAACGGAAATTGCAGATGGCGCAGGAATATAGGGGGATCATTAAATGAAAAAAACACATCAGAAATGGATCGCTTCACTTGCTTTAGCAGCAGGTTTGCTTACTGCATGTGGAGATGATGAACAAGTTTCAAAAGGGGAAGCCTCTGATGATTATGAAATCACGGTTGGTTTAAGTCAATCTGCAGGTGGAACACTTGTCGACATTGCTCATCAGGAAGGCTATTTTGAGGAAGAAAACATTTCGGTCAATCGTGTTGGCTTTGCAAATTCGGCAGACGGACTGAATGCACTGCAGGCAGGAAAAATTGACGTCGGATTAACATTCGGTACAGCCGGCCCATTAACATTTATCGCAAACGGCTCGGATTTCTCGATTATCGGCGGACATTTGGAAGGCGGACACCCGATCCTAACGAAAAAGGAAAATGCGGGGCAATATACTTCGCTTGAAAGCTATAAAGGAAAAAAGGTCGGAACTATCAGGATCTTTACATCGGATATCGTTTTCCGCTCTGCACTTGAAGATGCGGGGATCGACTGGAAAAATGATCTGGAAATCGTTGAATTCAAAACAGGCAGTATGTTGCTTGAAGCGGTAGCGTCAGGAAAAGTGGACGTAGCAGTATCGGCAAACTCATTCTACGCACAGGCGGTTGATATGGGCCTTGAAGCAGTTGCATGGAGCAACGATCTACAGGAAGGGCATGTATGCTGCCGTGTCGTAACACGCTCGGAATTATTGGCTGAAGAAGATGGAGAAGCATATAAACGATTCTTAAAGGCACTTATTCGCGCGGAACGTAAAAAGATTGAAGATCCGCAATCAGCTGTAACTGCAGCGAAAGAATATATGAAAGTCGATGATAAAGTAATTAATACAATTGTAAACGACAGCCACTCGAACTATTCTTCTGATCCAAGCAGAGAGAAAGTAGTTCAAATGTGGGAGCAGATGAAAGAAATCGGCTATGTTGAAAATGTGGATGATATCGATGTAAACGACTATGTAAATATCGATCTATACGAAAAAGCATTAAACGAATTAATTGAACAATATCCGGATGATGCTTATTACAAAGATCAGCTCGTTCGATTTAATGAACAAAACATTTAAGGGGTAGGATGAAATGCTCACATTTTTTAAACGCTATAATCTTACTATTTTGATAGGAATTATATTTATTGTTGTTTGGGCCCTTGTCACAAAATATGCGACCTGGATCAATCCGGTAATATTCCCGCAGCCGCTAACGGTCGTTGAGTCCTTTTCCGCGAAAATTGGGGAGCTGTTAACTGGTGTTGTGAGCTCGATGAAACTTTTGATACCCGGATTCTTCGGCGCTTTAGTGACAGGTATTGTAGGCGGTCTGTTTTTCGGATTGAACAAACGGTCACGTGAAATATTAATGCCATACTTTCATGCATTAAGTCCGATTCCGCCGACATTGTTCATTCCATATGTCATTGCGATTTTACCGACTTTCCAGACGGCTTCGATGTCCCTTATTTTTATCGGCGCATTTTGGCCTGTATTTTTAGGAACGATTCACGGTGTCCTGCTGATCGAAAAGCATTATCTCGACAATGCGAAATCGCTTGGCTTAAAAGGACCGACGTTTTTGCTGAAAGTCGTGTTACCCGCAAGTGCACCTCATATTTTAAGCGGTGCGAGTACATCACTCGGTATGAGCTTCCTGATTTTAACGATTGCCGAAATGTTCGGTGCTTCATCGGGAATGGGCTTTTTCATCCAGTATTACAGTGACTTCTCGCAATATCATTATGTGCTGGCAGGGATTATTTTTAACAGTATTATCATTGTCGCTATCATGATTGCATTTGAAAAATTAAAAAAACGCCTGCTGTTCTGGACAAATTTAAAGGCTGATGGCAAATGAAAAAACTTTTACTTACAGTGCTGCTGCTCGCCGGCTGCAGCGCACAGGCAAATGAAACGCTCGATGTCACATTAAATGCCAGTAAATCTGAGCTCGAAGCTTTTGAACCTGTAACGATCACAGCAACCGTCACGTATAACGGTGAACTGGTTCAAGACGATGTGGAAATTGAGTTCGAACTGATCAATCCAACCGGCAATGCCATTGGTTCCGTGAAACCGGATCCTAGCGGGGACGGGAAGTATACGATTGAAACGAGCTTTGACGGTACCGGTACTTATAAAGTGATTTCACATGTCAGCTATGGGGAACTGCATGAAATGCCTGAAATTGAGGTGAAGCTGAAATGAAAAAATGGATTCAGCTAGCATTATCCGCTGTCCTGATTATCGCATTAAGCTATGCCATTATTTCCAATACGTCGAAACAGAAGGCAGAAGCGAAAACTGAGGAAATTGTGCTCCAAACAACATCCGGTGAGCAATTTGCCATTCCGGAAGAAGGCAGCTACATCCTTAATTTCTGGGCAACTTACTGCCCCCCATGCGAAAGGGAAATGCCCGCCTTTAAAGCGGCGTATGAAACACTTCAGTCTCATAACATCGAGCTTTATGCAGTCAATGTGGAAGAACCAACAAGGCTGGTCAATCAATATTTGGCGAAATTCGATTTGCCATTCCCGATTCTTTTAGACCGTGAAGGGCAACTGAAAGAAAGCTATGAAATTTTAACATTGCCGACGACATTATTTTTGCAGGACGGAAAAGTAGTACACACCGTAAAGGGTGAAATGACAGAACAGGAATTGCTTACACTTACTCAAAAATTTCTTTATTAAAGGAGAATTTTTCATATGACATTTTTTAATCAGGAAACAATCGCGCTTCATACAGGCCAGACAGTTGACCCGGTAACACGCTCACGTGCAGTACCGCTGTATCAGACAACTTCGTATGTATTTGATGATACGGAACATGCGGCGAACCTATTTAAATTACAGGAAAGCGGTTATTTATATTCGCGAAATGCCAATCCGACAAATGCTGTATTTGAAGAACGTCTAGCTGCACTGGAAGGCGGTGTCGGAGGATTTGCGGTCGCTTCCGGACAGGCGGCAATCCTGATTGCGGTATTGACGGTTGCACAGGCGGGCGATGAGATTGTCGCAACGAACGCCCTTTACGGCGGGACGTATACATTATTCTCTAAAACATTGCCTCGCTTCGGTGTAACAGTACGCTTTGTCGAAGGATCTGACTTACAGGAAGTTGAAGCAGCAATCAATGACAAAACACGTGCCGTATTCACTGAAACAATCGGCAATCCAAGTTTGGAGATTGCGGATATTGAAGGTTTGGCACAAGTCGCACACCGTCATGATGTACCGCTTATTGTTGATAATACATTTGCGACACCTTACTTATCGAAGCCGATTGAATTTGGAGCAGATATTGTAGTCCATTCCACAACGAAATTTATCGGCGGCCACGGAACATCGTTAGGCGGCGCGATAATTGATGGCGGTAAATTTGAATGGAATGCGCCTCGATTCGCCAATTTTGTTGAACCGAATGAATTGATCGGCAATCGTTCATTTGTTGAAGCTGCAGGAGAAAAAGCATTCATTACGAAGGCACGTTTTGAGCTGGGCCATGATTTAGGTGCTACATTATCACCGTTCAATGCATGGCTCTTCATTCAAGGTCTTGAATCCCTCGCAGTACGCGTTCGTCAGCATGTTGTGAACGCACAGGCGGTTGCTGAATATTTAGCGGAGCATAATCTGGTGGAATGGGTAAATTATCCGACACTACCTGGCAATGATCCAAACAATTTAGTAGAGAAGTATTTACCGAAAGGGGCAGGTTCGATATTCAGCTTTGGTATCAAAGGCGGACTGGAAGCAGCGAAGGCGTTTATTAATAATGTTCAGCTACTTTCACATGTTGCCAATGTCGGCGATTCGAAGTCACTTGTCATTCACCCGGCAAGCACATCACATTCACGACTATCGCCGGAACAGCAATTGGCGAGTGGTGTAACACCTGGTCTGATCCGTTTATCAATTGGTTTGGAAGATATTGAAGATATTAAAAACGACTTGGCACAAAGCTTGCAAAAAGCTGCCGAAGTTGCTCAAATAACAAAATAACAGGGGGATTTTAACATGGCGATTGCAGTTGTAGTAAATGATGAAGGTATTGTAACACCGATTGTGGAAGGAACGATTTTACGTATTATTCAGCAGGACCATTCTGTAGAAGATTTGCGTAATCCGGCACTTGATTTAACAGAGGGACGCCGCGGCGCAACATTACGTAAAGCAATTGAGCTGGGAGCGACAACTTTTGTTGCCCCGCCTGAAACTTTCTGCGAACTATCTTACAAAAAAGCACAGGAAGAACAAATTTCATTTATTAATATTCCGGCAAATCAAGCATTTGCACAGGTGGCAGAACAGTTGAAAGCAGGCACAATCCAACAATCAAACGAATTACCGGCTGATGAAGTAGTAGCAAGTGCACCGGTTACAAAATAAGGGGGAATTAAAATGACAAAAGTAGAGTTTATTACGATGGCGCCAACTTCAGGCGATAGTGAATATGTAGGAAACCAAACGTCAAATAAAGGTGCACAAACATGGTCAGGTGTCGGTGTTGATTCGGATCGTGAACCTTCTGTGGAGTATATTACAAAAGTTGCACAGGCTGCTGAAAAAGCCGGATTCTCGACATTATTGTTACCAATTGGCGGAAGCTGTGTAGATTCATTGGTTGCTGCATCCCATTTGACGGCAAATACAAAGACATTGAATTACCTGATTGCAGTTCGACCTGGCTCTACTGCGCCTACCCAGCTGGCAAAACAATATTCATCAGTCAACTACTGGTCGAATAACCGTGTATTTGTCAATGTCGTAACAGGCGGTGCACCAAAGGAACTTGAAAATGATGGGGATTTCTTATCGCATACAGATCGTTATAAGCGTACGCGTGAGTATATTGAAATTTTAAAACGCCTGTTTAACGGGGAAACGTTTGATTACGATGGTGAATTCTACACATTAAAAGGTGCAAACCTGCCATTGCCTGTTAAAAATGCGCCTCCGATTTTCTTCGGTGGTTCATCACCGATTGCAAAGGAAGTCGCAACAGATGTGGCTGACGTCTACATGCTTTGGGGCGAAACATTGGAAACGACAAAAGAAGAGCTGGAAACAGTTGTTAAACTGGCTAAAGAAAAAAATCGCGATCTTTCCTACAGTGTTTCATTCCAGGTTGTATTGGGTGATACAGAAGAAGCTGCGTTTGAAAATGCGAACAAAATTATTAGCCAAGTGGACCCGGAAGTACTGGAAGCAAAACATGCCAATACTTTAAGCAACGGAGCAGTAGGTGTGAGCCGCCTTCATCAGTTGATGCTGGAGTCAAAAGACAATAATTTCATCATTGCACCGAATATTTGGGCAGGGTTAACACAAGTGTTATCGGGCAACTCGATTGCGCTTGTCGGCACACCACAGCAGGTTGCTGAACGCATCGTGGAGTTCGTCGATTTAGGTTTTGACAAAGTACTGCTGCGCGGTTTCCCGCATTTGGAAGTAATCGAAGAGATTGGCGAAAAGGTCATTCCACTCGTTCATGAAATATTGGCTAAACGCGAAGAGCAGTTAGTGTAGGAGGTACGCAAATGACAAAAAAACAAATGAAATTAGGCGTATTTTTAATGGGTACAGGGCATCACATCGCTTCATGGCGCCATCCGGAAGCACAGGCTGACGCAAGCGAGAATGTCGAGTTTTTTAAAGAAGTTGCTGTAAAAGCGGAGCAAGGGAAATTGGATATGCTTTTCTTAAGTGACGGTTTGTCTTTCAACGAGCTTTCACATCCGGCAGAACAAGTTCGTTTTGAACCACTTACATTACTGAGTGTCCTGTCAACTGTGACGAAAAATATCGGTTTAACAGCTACGGCTTCAACAACATACAATGAACCATTTCATATCGCGCGCAAGTTTTCTTCGCTTGACCATTTAAGCGGCGGCCGTGCTGCATGGAATATTGTGACAAGTTACTATTCGGCAGAAGCAAGCAACTTTAACAAGGATCAGCATCTGGATCATTCACTACGCTATGAACGGGCAGATGAATTTGTCGAAGTAGTAAAAGGATTATGGGATTCCTATGAAGATGATGCATTGGCACGCAATAAACAGACCGGTGAATATATTACAAAAGGGAAGCTGCACACGCTAAACCATAAAGGTGAATTTTACGCGGTTCGCGGTCCGTTAAATTCATCGCGTCCGCCTCAAGGAAGACCGGTTCTAGTGCAGGCGGGCTCATCGGAAGCCGGTACGACTCTTGCCGCACAACAAGCGGATGTTATTTTCACTGCACAGCAGACGCTTGAAGACGCACAACAATTTTATAAAAAACTGAAAGACAAGGCAGTTGCAGCAGGACGTGACCGCGAAGATATTAAAATCATGCCGGGCGTATCGATTTATGTGGCGGAAACGAAAGAAAAGGCCTATGCCAAATACGAAGAACTGCAACAGCTGATTACACCGGAAATTGGCCTGGACTTTTTAGCGGATTATTTAGGTGTGGATCTGTCGCAACATGACCTGGATGGCCCATTGCCGAAAGACATTCCTCCGACGAACGGCAACCGCAGCCGTCAGCAGCTGATCATCGAGCTGGCGGAACGTGAAAACCTGACGATTCGCGAACTGTATTTACGTATCGCCGGTTCACGTGGTCACCGTATTATTTTTGGTTCGCCAAGTGAAATAGCGGATCAGTTAATTGAGTGGGTAGATCAGGAAGCTGCGGATGGCTTCAACTTAATGCCACCGTATTTCCCGGGCGGCTTTACCGATTTTATTGATCTGGTTATTCCTGAACTTCAAAAGCGCGGGGTATTCCGTACAGAATATGAAGGTAAGACGTTACGTGAGAATTTAGGGTTAAAACAAGTCCCATCCCGTTATACTTTACAAAATATTTAGGAGGAGTGTGAATCATGTCAAAAGCGATTTTAATTAATGGTGGAAACAGTGTGACTTCCCGATTAACAGGTGTTCAGCAATCAATCGAATCATTGCTTGAGCAGCAAGGCATTGCTCATGAAACAATTCAGATTCATCAGCTTCCTGCAGAAGATCTGATTACTGCAAACTATGCGAGTGAAGCGATTGCCGAAGAAATTGTCAAAGTGGGGGAGGCCGATATCGTATTTTTCCTGACACCGATCTATAAAGGTTCCTATACTGGCATTTTGAAAACATTCATCGATTTACTGCCGCAAAAAGGGCTGGAAAACAAAACTGTCGTTCCAGTTGCAATCGGCGGGTCAATCGCGCATTTATTGGCACTGGAATATTCATTGAAGCCGGTACTTTCGATTTTAGGAGCGACAACCATTTCAAGCCCGATTTATATCGTTGATTCCCAAGTAACGAAGACAGACAATGGCTTTACATTGGAAGAAACAGCAAAAGAACGCATCGAAAAGGTGTGGGAAAGTGTTGCACCCAAAAGCAAAGTAACTGTCTAAAATGAACCTCGTGAAGGAGTTTTTTCCTTCGCGGGGTTTTTTATTCGTATACTGCCCGCTTTTTTATGAAACAGGTGAATGATACTTCCAACTTTGCTATTATTATACAAAAGGAGGTGGCTTGATTGAGCAGACGTTTCATGGCAATGCTTGCAGTAACATTGCTCGTTTTTATAAGCAGCACCGTAGTTTTACATAGCAAAACAATTGAAGAACCGTTCATCATTCCGTTTGACTCACAAGTTCTGCTGGAAGGTAGCGAGGAAGAGCAATTCATAACGGTTAGTTACATAACAAATCGCAATGAGGATGTGGGGATACCATATATTAAGGCAGGTATTTTACAGTTGCAGTTGAGCTCGCTAAACGAAAACAATGATCTTTACTTTAATCCTATAAATACTAAAGTAGATACAAAAATGGAAACGTACCAATATTACGATTTGCATACGGCCCAATTTAAAGTGGAAGAAAATATGTTCGAGTTGCTACTAGACTTAGATGAGGCGACAGCTGTATTTTCAAACGGATACAAGCAAACATTTCCGCTGAATGTAGCGGTAATGGAAAAATATAACGGTAAACCGCTTACAGTAAAGCAACACCATGAATTAGTTGAGGATGGTGCACTTACGACATTTACTGTCCGAGAAATAGCAACGTTCGAATCAATCGAATCGACCTTCCCATTAGAGAATATCGATATTTATAAAGATGGGAGGCCACTAGCACTTCCGTATACTACAGAAAAAGGGGAAAACCTATCAATCCGTACATCATCTAATTATCGTTTCTGGCCATCGATGTACACCGATATCATTTTAAGGGGAACACTTGATACAGGGAAGCCTTTTGCTGGAAATTTGAGATTTTTTATGGATAATCCACCATCTGAACAATGGATTGAAAATTTCGTACAGAAAATGGGGGATCGCTAATGCATCAATTTTTTGCTCGGTTGCTAATTGGATACCTCATGATTATCTTGGACATACAAATCGTCATTGACTGGCTTCCGGATATTATTGGATTTATTGTGATTGCATATGCGATTCGAAATTATGCTGATTCAAAATACGGCAAAACCGCTTTCAGGTTAAGCTGGCTTGTTGGGATTCTATCTGTATTTCAAATGCCGGTAATGGAAGGGATCTTTTCGGGGTTGCCGCAAGAATTGTTAATAAGTTACGAATTCATTATTAGTTTCGCAAACCTCATATTTTATTATTATATTTTTGGGGTCTGCTTCAGTTTTGTTGAACAGACACCGCATATGGAGTACACGAAAAGGGTGAAAAATTGGCTGATTGGCAGTTTGTGGTTTTTAATGACAGCAAACTATATTCTGGTCCATATTGATTGGGTAGTGTTAAGTATTATATTCGTAATAGGTGCTATCATCTTATTCATCAGCATTATTCGGTTTATCGTATACTGCTATAAAATGATGAAATACGGTAAGATGATTGAATCGGACGAGGCATCTAGTTCCGATATGAATTTGGAGCCGATAACAGAGCCTAAATAACGTTCATTTATACCGCACATTTTATAGAGTTCATAAAGCATTATCGAAAAAGCCCATCCATTTCATTTAAAAGAAACGGATGGGTATTATTTTATTTCGCTGTATACTTTTTAATCGCCGGGATGATTTCGTTACCGATCAGTTCGATATTTTTCATTACTTTATCAAACGGCACTCCGCCGAAATCGATTTGAGCCATGAAGCGCTGCATGCCAAACAGCTCGTATTGGCCGCGACCTGCAACAATTTCTGCACGGCCATTCGAAATTAAATCAATTGTCGCAAAATCCTCGTAAACACGGACTGGATCCGCTGCGCTTAACACCGTCGCAGAGCTTGCCAGTTTAATGCTTTTCGTTGCCTGCGCAATTGCACCGAGTACGACCGAATGTGCCTGTGTTGTAAAATATTGCTGGTGGCTTTCACCGACTGCAAATACATCAATCCCAGCCTGTTCTGCCAATCGGCTCGCTTCGATGATTTCCTGAATGCGCTGCTGCGCGGAAATGCGTGATCCTGTTAAAGGATTCGGAATATGGTCACCTAACGTATATAGTCCAAATTCCATCCCGTTTTTTCATTGATGCGATCTTGTTCCATGATCATTGACTCCTTATAAAATCGGCTTTAATTTTGCTGTAATCGCTTCACGCTGTGGTTCTAAAAAATCAGGTAAATCCAGCTGTTCACCGAGCGAATCCACATCACCGTCGCGTATAAAACCTGGTCCATCCGTCGCAATTTCGAATAAAATCCCATTCGACTCACGGAAATACAGGCTTTTAAAATAAAAGCGGTCGACAATGCCCGATGACATATATCCTCGCGCCTTTACTTGCTCATCCCAATACGCCAGTTCTTCGTCATTTTTCACACGAATGGCCAAATGATGAATGCTGCCGCGGCCAGGTTTTTCCGAAGGTCCGTCCTGTTCGACAATGTAAATTTCCCCAAACATTTCATCATCGATCGATTGGAGGAGGGCAGTTGTTTCGTCTTGAATCTTCAATTCATAGTTAAAGATTTCAGTTAATGTTCGAACCAGTTTCCCTTTATTTTTTACAGTTATTTCAACAATGCCCATCCCTTGAATCTGATGTTCGACCGGAACAGTGGATTTCTCATATGTTTCCCAATGCTTAACTTTCGTATTTGGTGAAGCGATAAGTGCCAATCGTAACCCTTCTTCATCTTCAAAAAGAAGTGCAGGGCGACCGGCAAACGTTGCGATGCCTTCATGTTGAACGCCGGATTCATCCAGTCGGTTCACCCAATATTGCAGGCTATCGACGCTTGGTACGATCAAACCGATTTTTGTAATGGCATTTGTGCCTCGGTGAGTACGGCCAACTAACGGGATTTCAAAAAAGGAAAGCTCTGTACCCGGACTGCCTGTTTTATCACCATAAAAGAGATGGTACATGGATGTATCATCCTGATTGACCGTTACTTTAACACGGCGTAATCCTAAAATATCGCGGTAAAATTTGTTGTTCTGCTGTGCATTTTTTGTAATCATCGAAATATGATGATGTCCTGGAATTGTATACATGGTCATTCCTCCAATAATAATTTACTGCGTTGTATGTTCTTTGAACTACATTTCAAAAAGGCAACTAATCAAGAGATTTCTTACCTCTTACTTTACTACTCAACGGATTCGACGACAAGAAAAATATCTCGAATTCGAAATAAATAAATATTGTAACTATTTACCTTTTTATCCGTCTATTAATATTAGAGGAGGGGATTTATTGAGAAGACTACTCGCATATGGCTTGCTGCTTCTTTTAGCCGGATGTAATGATACGATGCAGCATTCAGCAACTCTTGAATGGGCCGTCATTAACGTTAAAAATTCAGCTGCCGACGAAATAATCATTCATGATCCAAAAGAGCTGGAAGATATCACAAGTTATTTATCTAAAACAGATTGGCAGCCGAATACTGAACCGAAAATGGCAACGCATGAAGATATTATTTTAAGTTTATTTATTGAAGTTGAACAAAATATGCCCGAACGTATTAACGAATATCAAATCTGGTTTGAAGAAGACAATTCGATGACCATTATGAGCAATGTTAAATCAGAAGGGTTTGGCAAATTACAGGGGAAATTCGGAAAACCTTTTAAAGAATTGCTTCAACAAAATATAATGGGGAAGGATCGTGTTATTGATCAGCATGGTCAGATCGAGAATTTGGAGTTATTGCATCAGTTTTTAAAAGATACCGACGAAAAAAGACAAGCGTCATTGGAATTGACGCGCTATACGATAGAAGGGGCACCAATTTACTGGAAAGTTGAATATCAGGAAGGGCAGTATAACATCGAAGTCGATAACCGCGAAGATAATTGGGGAAGTAAAAATATTGAAAATTATCAGTGTGATAAATTGACTGAAGATGTTACGGGTTCATTGACTGATTATAATTTTACATCATGTGAAGGTGGCTATGAAATCAATTTATTATCGGTAACAAGTGAATAAGGACGTAACAAAAGGCCGAAAAAATCCGTTTCAGTAGATTTTTTCGGCCTTCACATTATTTTATGTTACTGGCGATTTCCAATGCCTGTGTAAAGTCTTCTATCAGATCATCTTCATTTTCCAAACCGACTGAAAAGCGCAGCAAACCATCAGTAATTCCGCGTTTTGCACGTTCTTCGGGCTCCATTGCTGCATGACTCATTTTGGCAGGGTACGATAAAATTGATTCCACACCGCCAAGACTAACCGCAAATACCGGAATTTTCATCGCTTCGACAAATGCTTTTGCAATGTCATAATTCGGTAAACTAAACGATAAGACTGCACCCGCTGAAGTTGCCTGTGCAGCATGAATTTCAAACCCGGGGTGGGTAGGGAGTCCAGGGTAGTAGACTTTTTCTACTAATGGATGTGCATGTAAAAACTGTGCGATGCGCATTGCAACACGTGATTCTTCATTAAAACGCACAGCCGTCGTTTTCATGTTTTGAATTAATGTGTAGCAATCCTGCACACCGAGTACAGAACCGAATGAATTTTGAACGAAATAAATTTCATTGCCGAGTGCTTCATATTTTGTAACAACAAGGCCTGCCACTATATCGGAATGCCCTGATAAAAATTTCGTAGCGGAATGAATCACAACATCCACACCTAATTCAAGCGGTTTTTGATGCAGAGGTGTCATGAATGTATTATCTAAAAACGTGAGCGCACCGTGTTGTTCTGCGATTTCAACTACACCACGAATATCTGTGATTCCTAATGTAGGGTTCGATGGTGTTTCCATATAAATTAATTTCGTTTCAGGACGTACAGCTGCTTTTACTGCTTCAATATCGGTAAAATCGGCAAATGTATGGGTAATACCATAGCGCGGCAATACTTTTGTAACAAAGCGGTACGTACCACCGTAAACATCTTCGGTAATAACGATATGATCGCCTGCAGATAAAATCATAAAGCAGGCTGATACGGCAGCCATTCCTGTAGCAAATGCAAATCCTCGACTACCGCCTTCCAGTTCGGCAATTGCCTTTTCCAATGCAGCACGTGTCGGGTTTCCCGAACGAGCATAATCATATTCGCCAAATTCATCGATTGATTCCTGATGGAAAGTCGATGATAAATACATCGGTACGTTTACAGCACCTTTTTTATCGGCATAGCCTTCACGGATGGCCCCATGAACTAATGCTGTTTCAATGCGGTTTGTCATGCAAATTCACCTCGTAACGAATCGAAAACTTGTTTTAAGTCCGCGATTAAATCTTCTGCTTCTTCAATACCTACTGAAAAACGGAGTAATCGGTCACATACTCCACGTGCAACACGTTCCTCATAAGGCATGTCGGCATGCGTCTGAGTAGCAGGATAAGTAATAAAGCTCTCCACGCCGCCAAGACTTTCTGCAAATGTTATCAGCTTGATTCCTTTTAAAAACGGATTGACCATTGAGGAATCTTTGACACGGAATGACAGCATGCCGCCTTTACCTGTATACAGTACATCTGTCACAAGTGGTTCATCAGCCAAGTATGCCGCCACTTTTTTTGCATTCGCATCATGCTGCTTTAAACGTAAATGCAATGTTTTCAGTCCGCGAATCAGCAGCCATGAATCCATTGGTGAAAGCACCATTCCAATGCCGTTATGATAGAATGCTAACTTCTCGCATAATTCAGAACCTTTTGCAACGACTAGGCCCGCCAAAACATCATTATGTCCGCCAATATATTTTGTTGCACTATGTAAAACAATATGTGCACCCAATTCAAGGGGACGCTGGAAATATGGAGTGTAGAATGTATTGTCCACAATGAGTAATAAATTATGTTTTTCCGCAAGTGCCGCATATGCGACAAGATCGATTTCCTGCATTAATGGATTTGTCGGAGTTTCGATAAACAATGCTTTCGTATTTTCATTGATTAAACTTTCAACTTCTTCAACATTAGTAAACGGATGATAAACCGGTTTAATATTGTAGTTTTCCGCAAATGTTTTGAACAGGCGATAGGTGCCGCCATATAAATCTTCCGGAACGATTAATTCATCGTTCGGTTTAAATAATGACATGACAAGTTGGACAGCTGCCATGCCTGAGCTGCATGCAAATCCGGCATCGCCGTTTTCCAGCTCTGCGATCCCTTGCTCGAGTATCGTACGAGTTGGATTTTTTGTTCGTGTATAATCATAGCCTGTCGATTCACCAATCCCAGTATGCTGATAAGCAGTCGACATATAAATCGGCGGATTGATCGCACCTGTTTTGGCATCACTCAGGTTTCCGAGCTGTACTAACTTTGTTTCAATTGAACGTTGTGACATGAATACACTTCCTTACATGAATTTGCTAAACATTTCGAATGAATCGAGTATTACATCAATTTATCATGAACAGATAAAAGGAACAATAGTAGAAACAACGAATGAATAGAATAAGGGATAATTAAATTAAAAAACAAAAAATCCTAGAATACGTTTAATAGTACGCTAGGATGAATAAATTTTATTTAGCTTGCTCGTTTTTTAATAAATCACGGATTTCTTTCAGCAGTTCTTCTTTAGTATCCAATTCCGGAGTTGATTCTTCTACAACTTGTGCTTCTTTTTTACGATTCAGTTTCGTCAGTAATCGTAGTGCCATGAATATAGCAAATGCGATAATAATGAAATCAATAATCGATTGAACAAATACGCCTAATGCGACTTGGGCTTCACCTGGTCCGAACTTCCATTCGTTTGTCAGATCGATTCCGCCAGTCAGCATCCCGACAAGCGGCATAATAATATTTTCAACTAATGATGTAACAATTTTACCGAATGCAGCACCAATAACTACTGCAACCGCTAAATCGATAACATTGCCCTTCATAGCAAATTCTTTAAAGTCTTTCCACATAATCTAGCAACTCCTCTTATCTTTAGTAAACAAAGTCTAATTTTATACATTGCGATATAAATTTTCAACAGTGAATATTACCTGCTTTTCTAGTAGAATGATAGTTAACAACATTATTTCGTCTTAAAGATTGGTGGCTTATATGGCAAAAAGCAAGAAAAAGAACCCTTTACTTTCCCCAAAAACTAAAATCTTATTGATTATTTTGCTTCTCCCTATCACTTTAACGGTATATATTGTCGCTTATTCCAGCTGGCAGCAGCTTCGTGTTTGGCCCTTTACCGAAAAAACAGTGTATCAGCAAATCCAGGAACAGTTTGATTTGGAAATTCCAATCGAATATATCCCGGTTTACGTCGAAGCAGAAAAGCAATACGGTGTTCCATGGACGCTTCTTGCGGCACATCATCGTGTAGAAACCCGTTTTTCCACTATGAAAACACTTATCTCACCGGTTGGTGCAGAAGGGCATTTTCAATTTATGCCATGCACTTTTGTAGGCTGGCAACATCCTTCATGCAAAGATTTAGGGCAGGGGAACATCCCGGAGCATGATAAAACAAATCCTGCCATAATAAAAAAATATGGCGGATATGGTGTTGATGCAAATGATGACGGCATTGCTGATCCATTTGATATAGAAGACGCCGTATTCAGTGCAGCAAAATTTTTATCGATTGCCGGTGTAAAGGAAGGGCAACTGAAAAAAGCAATATTCCAGTATAATCATAGTGATGACTATGTGGAAGATATTTTATATTACTATAAGCAATACAGGGATTACGGCAATCAGCTGAAACAAATTGCGCTTGATGAAGACAAATAAAAAAGTGTGACGCTAAGTCACACTTTTTATTTATTCCAGATGCAGAAATCCAGTTTATGTTGCTTTACGCATTGAGCGAAGGATAAAGCTTACGATAAAGATTAAAATAATGGCACCAATTAATGCTGGGAATACATAGAAGTCAGAAACTTTCCAGCCCCAGTTACCTAAAATCATACTACCGATCCATGAACCGACGATACCTGCAATAATATTACCGATAATACCGCCTGGTACATCTTTACCTAAAATTACACCTGCTAACCAACCTAGAATACCTCCGATAATTAAGAACCAAATGAAACTCATCATACTGTCCATCTCCTTTGTTTAAAAATATTGAATAATAATTGCATCTAGTTATTTATTTCCTTTCAGACGAAAGCTTAAACATATTTTTAGCTGGAAGTTTTTAAGCTGATTCGGAAATTATGGAAGTAAGATTACTTTATATGGAATAGTAATATGGTGTAATATTTTTACATTAAATAATAGAAGCACCTAAACATGATTTGAAATGGCCAAGCGCCCATATATGTCCGCTTTCATTAAAACTTGCCACGGCATGTTCCGGGATTGTAATTTTATAGCCTAAATTATAACTGTCCACTGCTGTATGCAAAATGCAAATATCTGTACATACTCCGACAAGTACAACTTCTTCCACGCTACGTTCCCGAAGTAAGATATCTAAATTTGTCCCTGCAAATGCACTATAACGAGTTTTATCAAATGAAATAACGCGATCTTTATAGGTTTCATATAGCTCATTCACTGAACCATAGAGTTCACGACCTTTAGTTCCTACTATATTGTGGGGCGGAAATAATTTTGATTCAGGATGAAATGGATCGTTTTCGCTATGTAAATCATTTGCGAATACGATAACATCATTTTGCTGAATAAACTGTTCTATTAAAGTACTAATATTCTTTTCAATGGCCTGTCCCGGCTTTCCGCAAGTTAACTGTCCATCGTCCGCTACAAAATCATACGTATAATCAATGACGATTAATGCTTTTTTCATCTGTAATTCACTCCTTATTCGTTGTAACGTTATTATGCCATGGTTACTAAAAAAATGTGGGTGAAAATATTAATTAAATATTCTAAATATTTTGATTTTTTAATCCTGTTGTAGTATAGTTAGGATATCAAATAAACGGGGTGATTAATATGGAAATGGCAATTACAAGGAAGCTGAACCGTCAAGGGTTAATTTTTGCAGGAATCCACAGTTTAATCATATTGAACTTTGCTATTGAATTATTATTACTCTAATAGATTGCGATACTTAATAGAATCTAGCCTGAATAGGCGCTAGGTTCTTTTTTATGCAGAAAAAGATCCGGGGTCAATAAATATGTACAAAAAATTTTAAAAATTCAATTTATGTAAAAAGTGTGACGAAAGAGTAAAAAGGCAACATCAATAAGGATGAAAGCGATTGCAATAAATTCATAGTTTCTGAATTGTATAAAAAATTCAAAAAATAGTGTTGACGTTGTAGTTCATTTCGTACTATGATAACAACAATTTAGTACACCACATCACTCAAGCGACATTCTGATGTGAGCTTATATGGTGTAAAAGATTCGATACTTTCTAAATATAAAATTTTGAATATTTGAAATTTTAGCCGAAAATCGAACATATAAAAAACAGCTAGAGTAAAAGCATTACGTTGAGGGGCGTTTAAAATGAGAAGTGATATGATTAAAATGGGAGTTGACCGAGCTCCACACCGTAGTCTTTTATACGCTACAGGTAAAGTAAAGGCGAGAGATTTAGAAAAGCCATTTATCGGTGTATGTAATTCTTATATTGATATTATTCCAGGGCATGTCCATTTGCGAGAATTCGCGGATGTCGTAAAAGAAGCGATTATTGAAGCAGGCGGAATTCCATTCGAATTCAATACAATCGGAGTCGATGACGGAATTGCCATGGGGCATATCGGGATGCGCTATTCATTGCCATCACGTGAAATTATTGCCGATTCGGCTGAGACGGTTATTAACGCACACTGGTTTGACGGAGTGTTCTACATACCAAACTGTGACAAAATTACACCGGGTATGTTAATGGCGGCTGTTCGTACAAATGTTCCTTCAGTATTCGTATCAGGAGGACCAATGGAAGCAGGTACTTCTTCTTCAGGTAAAACATTATCTTTAACGAGTGTTTTTGAAGGGGTCGGTGCACATAAAGCAGGTACGATGACAGCTGAAGAGCTACTTGATATCGAGAACAATGCATGTCCAACATGCGGCTCTTGTTCGGGAATGTTCACAGCCAACTCAATGAACTGTTTAATGGAAATGCTGGGATTGGCATTACCGGGTAACGGTACAATCGTTGCAACAAGCGAAAAACGTAAAGAATTAATTTACGAAGCAGCGAAACACTTAGTACGCATGATTAAAGAAGATGTAAAACCACGTGACATTGTTACAAAAGAAGCGATTGATGATGCTTTTGCTCTTGATATGGCAATGGGCGGATCTACAAATACAGTGCTTCATACCCTGGCAATCGCCAACGAAGCAGAAATTGACTACAACATTGAAGACATTAATAAAGTAGCAGAACGTGTTCCTTATATAGCAAAAATTATGCCGGCATCGGACATTTCGATGGATGACATTGCAAAAGCTGGCGGTGTTCAGGCGATTATTAATGAATTAACAAAAATTCCAGGGGCAATTCACCCTGACAGACCAACAATCGCAGGAGTTTCAATGCGTGAGCTTGTGAAAGACTATGAAATTACGAATGATCGTGTCATTCGTACAAAGGATAACCCATATAGTGCTGTAGGAGGACTTTCCGTATTGTTCGGAAATATTGCCCCTGAAGGCTCGGTAATTAAAGTAGGGGCGGTTGATCCTTCTATTAAAACCTTTACAGGCGAAGCGATTGTCTTTGAATCACAGGAAGAAGCACAGCAGGCAATCGATGATGGCATCGTACGTGAAGGACATGTAGTTGTCATTCGCTATGAAGGTCCAAAAGGCGGGCCGGGTATGCCGGAAATGCTGGCACCAACTTCAGCGATTCAAGGACGCGGATTAGGAACGAAAGTAGCGCTCATTACAGATGGCCGTTTCTCAGGTGCATCACGCGGTATTTCAATCGGTCATATTTCTCCTGAAGCGGCTGAAGGCGGACCAATCGCATTAGTCGAAAATGGCGATACAATTATTATTGATTTGCCAAGCAGAACAATCAATTTACAGGTTTCCGACGAACTCCTTGCAGAGCGTCGTCAAAACTTAAAACCATTTGAACCAAAAATTAAGCGCGGCTGGTTGGCACGTTACTCTGCATTAGTAACAAATGCTTCCCAAGGCGGCGTAATGAAAATATAATCTGAATACATTAAAACGTTGATGAGGTTAAAGGATATAGAGTCTTGTATTTACCAGAGAGCCGGTATTGGTGGAAGCCGGCGATACAACTATATCCGACATCCCCTCGGAGTGAGCTATTAAACGCATTCGCCATTAGATAGCTCCGGGCATATTCGAATTGCTCGTTATTAATGAACCGTTCTCTTTGTTTAGTTGCACAAATTTCCTAAGGGGAATTTTGAAATAAAGAGGCTCAGGCGGTTCACGAGGTAACTAGATAAACCTGTCTCTTTTAGGAGAGCATGTTCGTCGATGTTATAAATGAGGGTGGTACCATGAAAAGTCTTTTTCATCCCTACGTAAGAGGTTTTCTTTTGCGTGCGGAGAAAAAGGCTTTTTCTTTTTATAAAAAAATGACTTCACATATAAAGTTTTAAAAAAGGAAGGAGAAATTACTATGAGTGCAAACGTTTCAGTAAATCAAGAAATCGAAAAGCCCGAAGAACAACAACAAGTAACAAAACCGAGAGACGGTGCGGATATTTTAGTCCAGGCACTGCATGAACAAGATGTTGATATTATTTTCGGTTACCCGGGCGGGGCAGTGTTACAAATTTATGATGCGCTTTACCGCAATCCGATCCGTCACATTCTGACACGCCACGAACAAGGTGCAATCCATGCGGCAGAAGGTTATGCACGTGTTATGAATAAACCGGGTGTAGTAATCGCGACATCAGGACCAGGAGCGACAAACCTCGTAACAGGTATTGCCGATGCGATGATCGACTCGATTCCGTTAGTTATTTTTACAGGGCAGGTGGCAACATCCGTAATCGGTACAGATGCATTCCAGGAAGCCGACATTATGGGCATCACAACACCGATCACAAAGCATAACTACCAGGTGCAGGACGTAGCGGATATCCCTCGAATCGTGAAAGAAGCATTCCATATTGCGAATACAGGACGCAAAGGACCGGTTGTTATTGACTTCCCGAAAAATATCTCACAAACTGTGTTCCTGGATGAAATTAAAGCACCGGAAGATATTTATTTACCGGGTTACCAGCCGACAACAAAACCGAACTACCTGCAGATCCAAAAGGCGATCCAAGCATTAAGCTTAGCTAAAAAACCTTTAGTACTTGCTGGTGCAGGAGTATTATTCGCAGATGCACGCGAACAATTGACAGAATTTATTGAAAAATATAATTTACCGGTTGTAAATACATTACTTGGTTTAGGAAGCATTCACGGACAGCATAAACAATTCTACGGAATGGCTGGGATGCACGGTTATGCAACGGCAAATGACGCAATTACTAAATGCGACTTATTAATTAATATCGGTGCACGTTTTGATGACCGATTAACAGGAAATTTAGCAACATTTGCACCGAACGCTACAATTATCCATATCGATATCGATCCGGCAGAAATCGGAAAAAATGTACCGACTGATATTCCGATTGTTGCGGATGCAAAAGAAGCATTGTTTGCACTGCTGAAAAAAGATTTCCAAGGACCGGATACGACGGAATGGACACATTACTTAAATGATAGCCGTGATAAATATCCGCTATGGTATGAAGACGCAGGAGAAGAAATTTTACCGCAGCAGGCAGTTGAAATCCTTCATAAACTGACAGACGGTGAAGCGATTATTACAACGGATGTTGGACAGCATCAAATGTGGGCAGCCCAATATTACCATTTAAATAATCCTCATAACTGGGTAACATCAGGCGGTTTAGGGACGATGGGCTTCGGTTTCCCGGCAGCGATCGGCGCACAGTTTGCAAAGCCCGAGAAAAAGGTTATCTCAATTGTCGGGGATGCCGGTTTCCAAATGACAAACCAAGAGCTTGCATTACTAAAAGAATTTAACTTACCGGTAAAAGTAGTAATCCTTAACAACAGCTGTCTAGGGATGGTACGTCAATGGCAGGAAACATTCTATGATGAGCGTTATTCACAAAGTTTAATGCCTATCCAGCCGGACTTCGTTAAACTTGCCGATGCATATGGCATAAAAGGTTACCGCATCGATAATTTATCAGAAGCAGAAGCAATCTTTGACGAAGCGATCAATTCGGATGAACCGGTTGTCATTGATTGCCGAGTGAAGCAGCTTGTGAGCGTATTCCCGATGGTTGCGCCTGGTAAAGGATTACATGAAATGATTGGAGTGAAGAAGCCATGAAGCGAGTGCTGACAGTAACAGTCATTAACCAAAGCGGCGTTTTGAACCGAGTGACTGGCTTATTAATGAAACGTCAATTCAATATTGAATCGATTACAGTAGGCCATACAGAGCAGCCGAATTTTTCGAAAATGACCTTCATCGTCCATGTTGAAGATGAAAATAAAATCGAACAATTGATCAAACAGCTTTCGAAGCAAATTGATGTATTAAAAGTAAACGATATTACAGAAAAAGCGATTGTCCTTCGAGAGCTGGCGCTGATAAAAGTAGTTTCACCGCCAAACTTGCGACTGGAGATGAATGCAATCGTTGAACCATTCCGCCCGCAGGTTGTCGATACATCAAAAAATGTCGTGACATATGAAGTAGTCGGTCACCCGGAAAAAATCGATGCATTTATCGAACTGCTCCGTCCATACGGCATTAAAGAGCTAACACGTACAGGTGCTACAGCAGCCATCCGTGAAGCGCAAAAAATCGAAAGCCCGCAATTATCGATTTTAAAATAGGCAATAAAAGCATCACCGACAAGCTATACAACATTGGATTTACAAACAGGGTGGAGGATGACATCTGAAGCCCGAATTACAAAATAAAAAAACATTCACTTAATTGGAGGAAATGAAAATGTCAAAAATGTATTATGAAAACGAAATTAACGAGCAAGTATTACAAGGGAAAAAAATCGCGATCATCGGTTATGGTTCACAAGGCCATGCCCATGCGCTTAACTTAAAAGAATCAGGTTTTGATGTAGTAGTTGGTATCCGCCCAGGTAAATCATATGATGCAGCAAAAGAAGATGGCGTAGAAGTAAAATCTGTAGCAGAAGCTGCTGCAGAAGCGGATGTTATCCAAATCCTACTTCCGGATGAGCGTCAAAAAGCAGTATACGAAGCTGAAATCGCACCACATTTAACACCAGGTAAAGCGTTAATGTTCGCACACGGTTTCAACGTACACTTCGGTCAAATTCAACCACCTGCAGATGTAGACGTATTCCTAGTAGCTCCAAAAGGCCCAGGTCACTTAGTACGTCGCCAATTCACTGAAGGTGCTGGCGTACCAGGATTATTCGCAATCCACCAAGATGCGACTGGTCAAGCTCGTGATTTAGCTCTTGCATACGGTAAAGGAATCGGTTCAGCACGTGGCGGATTACTTGAAACTACATTTGCAGAAGAAACAGTTACTGACCTATTCGGTGAGCAAGCAGTACTTTGCGGTGGTACAACTGAACTTGTTAAAGCAGGTTTCGAAACATTAGTTGAAGCAGGTTACCAACCAGAATTAGCTTACTTTGAAACATTACACGAACTTAAATTAATCGTTGACCTAATGTTCGAAGGCGGTATGGCAACAATGCGCTACTCAATTTCTGATACAGCGGAGTGGGGAGACTATGTTTCAGGTCCACGTATTATCGACGCATCAGTAAAAGCGCGTATGAAAGATGTATTAACAGATATCCAGGACGGTACATTTGCGAAACGCTGGATCGCTGAAAACGAAAACGGTCGCCCTGAATATACAAAATTCAAAGAAGCTGGCGCAAACCACCAAATCGAAGAAGTTGGCGAAAAATTACGTGCTATGATGCCATTCATCAACCAAGGAAAACAAAAGGTTACAGTGAAATAATATGAGGAAAATTGACATTTTTGATACAACATTGCGCGATGGAGAACAGTCGGCTGGCATTAACTTAAATACAGCAGAGAAAGTAGAAATCGCAAAACAACTAGAGCGTTTAGGTGTCACAATTATTGAGGCGGGATTCCCTGCCTCATCTCCAGGTGACTTGGAGGCGGTATCGTTAATCGCAAAAACGGTGAAAAATTCAATTGTCACAGGTTTAGCACGTGCTGTGAAAAGCGATATCGATGCAGTATGGGAAGCAATACGTCATGCTGAGCAGCCACATGTTCATACTTTTATCGCAACAAGCCCGATCCATATGGAATATAAGCTAAAGAAAAATCCGGATCAAGTAATCGAGCAAGCTGTTACTGCTGTAAAGTATGCCAAGGAAAAATTCTCGCTTGTAGAATTTTCTGCAGAAGATGGTTTCCGTTCAGACAAGGAATTTTTAGTTCGTATTTGCCAGGAAGTTATTAAAGCTGGTGCAACAACGATTAATATTCCAGATACGGTTGGTTACGCATCACCGGAAGAATACGGCGCTTTATTCCGTTATTTACGTGAAAACGTGATCGGTGCAGAAAAGATTAAATTCTCTGCACATTGTCATGACGATTTAGGAATGGCGGTTGCCAACTCATTGGCAGCGATCGAAAACGGTGCAGACCAAGTAGAATGTACGATTAACGGACTAGGTGAACGTGCAGGAAATGCCGCATTGGAAGAAATCGGTGTTGCCCTACATATTCGTAAAGACTTCTACGGTGTTGAAACGGGCTTGAACTTAAAAGAAATTAAACGTACATCACAGATGGTAAGCCGTTTAACAAACGTAGTCATTCAGCCGAACAAAGCGGTTGTCGGTAAAAATGCATTTGCGCATGAATCGGGTATTCACCAGGATGGTGTCCTGAAAAATCCGGAAACATACGAAATCATTTCACCGGCACTAATCGGTGAAGATGATATTCCATTAGTTTTAGGAAAGCATTCAGGTCGTGCCGCATTCCGTGACCGCGCAGAAACAATGGGCTTCCAGCTGTCGGATGAAAAACTGAACAAAGCTTTCGCTGAGTTTAAAAAATTGGCCGACCGCAAAAAAGAAGTGACTGAAGAAGATTTAACAACGATTTTGACTGAGCAGCAAGTTTCAATAGAAGATGTTCCGTTATTTGAACTGAAATCGGTGCAAGTCCAATACGGTACTGAAAATATACCTACAGCTACTGCATCAGTTATGACTCCTGAAGGTGAGTTGAAAACAATTGCCTCAACAGGATCAGGTTCAGTCGAAGCCATTTTTAATACACTTGAACAGCTAGTTGGAGGCAAAGTCAATATTTTGGACTACCGGGTACAATCAGTCGGTAAAGGACGCGATGCACTTGGAGAAGCGGTCATTAATATGAAATATAACGGCTATACATCAACAGGACGCGACTCCGCACAAGATGTGCTGGAAGCAAGCGCAAAAGCGTATCTAAATGCAGTGAACAGACAGCTTATCCAAAAGCAAATACGCGATAAACAGGCAATTACGGTTTAATAGAATAACAACGTGGTTTCCGTAATGGAAAACATGGCAAGCTCATGATATGAATAATAGCGCCATCTTAATTGGTGGCGCTTCTACATCAAGTTACTTCACGTAGAAAGAAAGGTGTTTTACAAATGGAAAAGAAAATTACAGTACTACCAGGTGACGGCATTGGTCCTGAAGTTGTTGCAAGTGCAGTAAAAGTATTACAAGTAATCGGGAAACGTTTTAACCATACATTTCATTTAAACTATGCGGCAATCGGCGGAGCTGCAATTGACCAGTATAATAATCCATTACCGGAAGAGACAATTGCGATGTGTGAAGCAAGTGATGCCATTTTATTAGGTGCAGTAGGTGGTCCGAAATGGGATAACAACCCGCCAGCATTGCGTCCGGAAAAAGGTTTATTAAAAATCCGCAAGCACTTTGATTTATTTGCGAATTTACGCCCTGTAAAAGCATTCCCAAGTTTACTTGCATCTTCTCCATTAAAGCGTGAAGTTGCGGAAAATGTAGACTTAATGATCGTCCGTGAATTAACAGGAGGGCTATACTTCGGAGAGCCACGTAAAAAAACAGATGCAGGTGCTATTGATACATGTGTGTATTCCCGTGAAGAAATCGAACGTATTGTTGAAAATGCATTCGAATTAGCACGTTTACGCCGTGGAAAACTTTGCTCGGTAGATAAAGCAAATGTACTGGATACATCCCGTTTATGGCGTGAAATTGTAGAAGAAAAGAAAAAGCAGTACCCAGATGTAGAAACAGAACACAACTTAGTTGACTCAGTGGCAATGAAATTGATTACAAACCCGGGTCATTATGATGTCATCGTTACAGAAAACTTATTCGGCGACATTTTAAGTGATGAAGCTTCTGTTATTACGGGTTCACTTGGTGTCTTACCTTCTGCATCAATTCGCGGTGATAATTTTGGACTTTATGAGCCTGTACATGGTTCGGCACCAGAAATTGCTGGCCAAGGTGTTGCAAATCCGGCAGCAACAATTCTTTCAGTAGCAATGATGCTTCAATATTCATTCGGCTTAAAAGAAGAAGCGGCAGAAATCGAACGTGCTGTTGCAGCCGTATTCGAAGATGGCTACTACACAGCCGATTTAGCTCAGGAACATACTCGTACATTATCGACTGAGGAATGGACAGAAAAAGTATTGAACGAAATCGATGCAAGCTTCGTATCAGACAGCATTATGATTTCATATAACTAATTTCAATTGCAAAATTTGTTGATGTTTTGGATATCAACACTATATATGGTTAAGGAACGGTGAGAACAATGGGGAAAAATATTATTGAAAAAGTGTGGGAACAGCATGTCGTACATCGTGAAGAAGGAAAGCCGGACTTACTTTATATCGACCTGCATTTAATTCATGAAGTTACAAGTCCTCAAGCATTCGAAGGACTACGTCTGGCAGGACGGAAAGTACGTCGTACAGATCTATCGTTCGCAACAATGGATCATAACGTACCGACTAAAAATCTGCCGACGATCAACGATCCAATCGCAAAAAAACAAATTATGACACTTGCTGAAAATGCAAAAGAATTCGGTATCGAATTAGCGGATATCGGTCATCCGGATCAAGGGATCGTTCACGTTATCGGACCGGAGTTAGGTCTTACGCAACCTGGTAAAACAATCGTTTGCGGTGATTCACATACAGCAACTCACGGTGCATTCGGCGCAATCGCATTCGGAATCGGGACATCGGAGGTTGAACATGTACTTTCGACTCAAACATTATGGCAATTAAAGCCGCCAACAATGGAAATCCGTGTGAACGGTGAGTTGGGCGTTGGTGTTACAGCAAAAGATATTATTTTAGCAATTATTGCTAAATGGGGAATCGGTATCGGTACAGGACATATCGTGGAATACACAGGTGAAGCAATCCGCAAGCTTTCTATGGAAGAGCGTATGACAATCTGTAATATGTCAATTGAAGCAGGTGCAAAAGCAGGCCTGATTTCACCGGATGAAACGACAGTTGAATTTTTACGCGGTCGCCGTCATGTACCTCAAGGACAAACATTTGAGGAAGCGGCAAAATACTGGTTAAGTCTTGCTTCAGATGCAGATGCAACATATGATGTTGTCTTAGAAATTGATGCACAGGAAATTGAGCCGATTGTAACTTGGGGTACAAATCCAGCGATGGGTGTCGGCGTTTCGAAAACAGTACCTACTGCTGCGGATTATGACAATGAAACTGATAAATCCGCTTTAAACAAGGCACTGAAATATATGGATCTGCAGGAAGGCCAAAAAATTACGGATATTGAAATCCAGCATGTATTTATCGGATCTTGTACGAACTCCCGTATTAACGACTTACGTGCAGCCGCTGACATTGTAAAAGGCGAAAAGCTTGCACCGGGTGTTAAAGGGATTGTAGTTCCTGGTTCCTGGTCGACAAAACGCCAGGCAGAAGAAGAAGGTCTACATCAAATTTTCCTTGATGCCGGCTTTGAATGGCGCGAATCTGGCTGTTCTGCTTGCTTAGGGATGAATGAAGATGTTATTCCGGCGGGTGAACGTTGTGCTTCAACATCTAACCGTAACTTTGAAGGACGTCAAGGTGCAGGTGCACGCACACATCTTGTATCACCAGCGATGGCAGCAGCTGCTGCAATTCACGGACGTTTTGTCGATGTTCGTAAGCTACAAAAGCAGGAAGCATAAGGAGAGATCAGCATGAAACCGATTAATATAGTAAATAGCATTTATGCACCACTTGATCGCAAAAATGTCGATACAGACCAGATCATTTCGAAAGAATTTTTAAAGCGCATCGAACGCACAGGATTCGGACAATTTGTATTTTATCACTGGCGTTTTGATGAAAACGGCAATCCGATCGAAGATTTCGTGTTAAATAAACCAGAATATAAAAATGCGGAAATTCTAGTTGCACAAGATAACTTTGGCTGTGGTTCATCCCGTGAACACGCACCATGGGCAATCCTTGATTACGGATTCCGGGTTGTCATCGCACCAAGCTTTGCAGATATTTTCCACAATAACTGCTTCAAAAACGGTATTTTACCGATTAAATTAACGGAAAGCGAATGTGACGAACTTTTAGAAAAAGGTTTGGCAGAAGCACAGGCAATTGAAGTTAATTTAGAACAGCAAACAGTTACGACAGGTTACGGAAAAACGTATTCGTTTGAAATCGATCCATACTATAAACAAATGTTATTAAATGGATGGGATGAAATTTCTCTTACATTCCAGTATGATGAGCAAATTGCAGCATACGAAAAAAACCGCGTAGCCTACTAATCTACAAGCCTCTTACTTTGGGTTTTCCCTTTGTAAGAGGCTTTTTTGTCTTATATCCCAGCCGCTTTTCTACTTAACCAAATTTAACCTTTCTTGAATATTATTTCTCCTATTGGGCATTCTATAAAAAAGTTTAGCTGAGATTGGAGAAATACTATGTCTTCAGAAGAGAACATTAAGTGGATTAATGAACAATTCAAAGATACAAATGAATTAACGATGAAGACGCTGGAAGATGATGATAAAAAAGCAGAGCTATTTTACATAAAGCCGCTTATCGATGTGGAATTGCTTCAACAAATTGTCATTAAACCTTATTTTGAGATGCAATCAGAAATGAAATACATTCGATATTTAAAAGCTTTGCCCCAATTTCAGGACAGCAAGTCGCAGGAGCAGCTGAAAACTGAAGTGCTGAACGGCAATGTAGTGCTTTTCATACAGAATAAATTTTATTTGCTGGATCTGAAATGTTCTTTCAATGATCAGACGAATTCAGCATCGGTTGAAACAACAATACACGGTTCACAGCTTGCACTAAGCGACAATATTGCGACCAATATTAATGTTATTCGATCCGATTATCATCAGCCGACGTTATATGTTGAATATTCCACGATAGGGCAAGTAAACAATCACAAAATGGCGATTATTTACGACAAAGAAAAAGTAAATAAAAATGCGCTGAAACTCATCACGGAAAAGTTGCAGCAAGTGGATAAGCAGGTCATTACATCCACGGTTCAACTAAGCAACTATATCAATAATAAAAAGTATTCGTTATTTCCACAGTTGATTATGACCGAACGTCCGGACCGGATCGTCTATAACTTGGCTGGAGGCAAAGTTATAATATTGGTGGATGGCAACCCTCAAGCACTGATTGCCCCTGTATATTTCTTCGATTTTATGACATCGATGGAGGATAATTACCATTCGTTTTATATATCGTATTTTCTTAAATTCCTTCGTTATACTGGGCTATTTATCAGTCTTCTTTTACCGGGTCTATATATCGGTATTACTTCATTCGCGCCGGAAGTGTTCAGGACAGAACTCGCTCTGACAATTGCAGGAAGCCGTATTGGGGTTCCGTTTTCTTCATTTGTGGAAGTACTGTTCATGCTGTTTTTTATGGAAATGCTGCTGGAAGCGAGTATACGACTGCCGAAAACTATCAGTGCAACGGCTACTACCGTTGGGGGGTTAATTTTGGGGACGGCTGTAACGGAAGCATCCCTTGCATCGGATATTATGGTTATTATAGTGTCGGCGGTGGCAATCTCAACTTTCGTTATTCCGATCAATGAAATGGCATTTTCCATTCGGGTAATTCGCTTTTTTTTCATCCTTGCGGCAACAATACTCGGCTTGGCAGGACTGACTTTAGCGCTTTATGCATTGATTATGTATTTAGTAAGTATCGACAGCTTCGGTGAACCGTATCTGAAATTTAATGAAAAGAAGTCAAGTAAAGCGAAGGCAGGGGAGGAAGCATGAGCAGGTTTTATTACTATTTAATTATCATTAATATGGTTGCAAATATTATTGCTTCGGTACCAGCTATCCTTCTCCATTACCATAATGATGGTGCTGTCATTTCCATGCTTTTATCAATTGCTGCAGGTGTGATTCTTGTAACACTGTACACAAAATTTTTCCTTAAGTATCCAGGTAAAACATTACCGGAACTGCTGGAAAAGACTACTTCCAAATGGTTTTACTTGCCTTTCGTTTTTATACTTGCTGTCTTATGGTTTGTTGCAGGACTTATTACGCTAATAACATTTACATTCTTACTTATACGCTATTTAAGTCCTGAAATGCCGATTATTCTAATTTGCCTGACCCTTATATTTGCGGTGATTTTTGGCTGTATATTAAAAACAGACCGGGTATTGTACACCGTTGAGATGATTATGATTATCACAAGTCCTTTGATTCTTTTCATATTTTTTAAAGCATACAGCAGCAGAAGTTTAAATTGGGATTTTGTTAGGGAAGCGGCTTTATATATTAATCAAGTACCGAACTGGCATTCATTTTCTGCTTGCTTTTTTTTATTTTTGGGTGCTGCCAATCTGTTTATATTCAATCGATATTTTACGGATAAACAGAAATTTGGCTTTAAACAGATTATGTTTATCGTTCTAATATCGATTGGGACTTTATTTACAACGTATTTCATACCGATAGGGTTTAATGGATTTGAAGGTATTAATGAACTTGTCTATCCGTGGATTTCTACGACCGATTCGATCAGGATGGATTATTTTATTATTGAACGTGTGTTATTCATGTTTTTACTGTTTTATTTAGGGATTGCCTTTTTGAGCATACTCATTCACTGGCATGCGGCGGTAGAGTTTTTAAAATTTACATTTAATCTGGAAAAAATTAAATACAAAGATAAAGTGATCGGGATTTTTTTGCCTCTTCCAATTTTTGTTGGTATCTCTTTATACTTTGTAACCGTATTAACAGAGTATCAGCTTTTTCAGTATTCAAGTTATTTTTATGCTGGTATGGTGTTTATTTTTCCAGGGATAATCCTATTGTTTACTTACATTAACAGGAGGATGAAAAATGACGAGTCTGCCACTGAAAATTAAAGTAAATTTACTGTTAATTGTATTAGGAAGTGTTCTATTAACCGGCTGCGCATTTAAAGACATTGATAAGAGTGTTTTTGTTGCAATGATCGCCCTGGACGTTTCCGATGATGAGGAAAAACCGTACAAAGTTACATTGAAGCTATATGAACCGACCGGATCTTTTACAGAGGCAACAGAACCTCAGTATTCCTATTTATCGGAGAATGGCGAAACGCTTTCAGAAGCGATTCGTATAATGGAATCCTATTCGGACAAGGAGCTTGAATTTGGACATTCAAAACTTATTGTCCTCGGTGAGGAATTGGTGAAGGAAGATAAAAACAAGGAAATTTTGGACTTTTTAATACGCAGACCTGATATACAGATGATTTCCTGGATAGCTGTCGGACGTCCTAATGCGGAAGATATTATTAAAATGATTCCGCAAGGGGAATCTGCCGCCTATCCTGAACTTTTTAATTACTTTGACAGTAATGGTACGACAACACCTTATATTGTAACGACCCACCTGTTTGAGTTCAGAAGAAATATTAAAGAAGACGGGATCGATAGTGTGCTGCCGATTATAGAAATAAATGATGAAGATCAGCATTTTGAAATTAATAAATCATTACTGCTTGCACTCAATAAAGAACCGCTCGAATTGGGTTCATTAAATACTTCGATTTATAATATGCTGTCCCGAAGTGTAAAACATGCGAATTTACTAATAAAGGAGGATGGAGATCATTTTATTGCCAATATCGATACGGTCAAATCAAAATATAATGTGAAAGTTATTAATCCTTCAGAAATCCAACTTAATATTAATATTAGTTTATACGGCTCGATAGCGGAATCACATAAACCAATGATAAATAAAAATCTTCCAAAGTATAATGAAGAACTGAAAAAAGAATCGGAAGAGAAATTTATGGCTTTTATTACGGAGATGAAAAAAAGCGGCTACGATCCTTTAGGTTTCGGCATCGATTACAAAGCGAAAGTATTACATAATCGGCGCATGACCGTTGAGGAATGGAAGGAAGCCTATAAAAAAGCTAAAGTCAACTTGACGGTGAAACCAGGAATTAAAAGTACAGGATCCATTCAGTGAATAATATGAATAAAAAAGACTTCAAATCGTATGTTTGAAGTCTTTTTACTGTTAAATGGCTACCCAATGACCTTCTGTAACTTCGACCAGCTCCGTATTTTCGACATCAAACCGGTTCGCTATCAGCTCTTCGTCTGTCAGTACACGACGCTTTTTCTGTTTTTCGATAGCCGGATCTGGAATAGGAATCGAATCAAGCAGCATTTTCGTATAGGGATGCTGCGGATTGGCATACAGCTCTTCACTTTCTGCCAGCTCGACAATTTTCCCGCCATACATAACAGCTACCCGATCACTAATATGTTTTACCATCGACAAGTCATGTGCAATAAATAAATACGTTAATCCTAGTCGTTGCTGCAAATCTTTTAGTAAATCCACGACTTGTTTTTGAATGGACACATCAAGCGCGGATAATGGTTCATCACAAACAATAAATTGAGGTTCTACAGCTAATGCACGTGCAATTCCGATTCGTTGGCGCTGACCGCCGCTGAATTCGTGCGGATAGCGAAGTGCATGCTCCTTTTTCAGACCTACAAGCTCCAGCAATTCTTCCACTCGTGCCCGGCGTGCTTCCTTGGAAGGGGACAGTTTATGCACATCCAATGCTTCTCCTATAATATCCAGCACTTTTTTTCTTGGGTTTAAACTTGAATATGGATCCTGGAAAATAATTTGCATATGACGTCGCATACTTTTCAGTTCATTTTTCGTTAAGCGACTAACGGGTACACCTTTGTAAAGAACTTCACCGTCTGTTGGCTCATGCAACTGCAATAACGTACGTCCGGTTGTTGATTTTCCGGAACCTGATTCACCAACAAGCCCTAATGTTTCACCCGGGAAAATTTGGAACGATAAGTCGTTCACAGCTTTTAATACATTGCCTTTTGCTAATTCAAAATGTTTGGATATATTTTTAACTTCGACTAACGGCACATTAATATTCAAGTCAGGCGACAAGTTTGGCAGTTCTTTTGGCTGTTTCGGTTCATGAAGCTTAGGCAAAGCGTATAATAGTCGTTTTGTATAAGGATGCTGCGGATTGGCAAAAATCTCTTCCGTTGTACCTTGTTCGACGACCTCGCCTTCCTTCATAACAACAACCCGGTCGCACATTCCCGCTACGACACCTAAATCATGAGTTATCAATATAATAGACGTACCAAATCGCTGTTGCATATCCTTCATCAAAGATAAAATTTGTGCTTGGATTGTTACGTCAAGCGCTGTTGTCGGTTCATCGGCAATAAGAAGGGAAGGATTACATGCTAATGCCATTGCTATCATAACGCGTTGTCGCATTCCGCCACTGAATTCATGGGGGTATTGGTTATAACGTTCTTCGGTATTTTTTATTCCGACTAATTTTAGTAGTTCAATTGTTTTTATATACGCTTCTTTTTTTGAAAGTCCTTGATGCTTTATGATACCTTCCGCAATTTGGTCTCCAATACGAATAGTAGGGTTTGTTGAGGTCATCGGGTCCTGAAAGATCATACTAATGTCTTTTCCGCGGATTGCTTCCATTTGGTTTTCCGTTTGGGTAATTAAATTTTTTCCTTGGAATTCAATCGTTCCATCCTTTAAAAACGAAGGAGGGGAAGGAAGTAAACGCATAATTGAACGGGCCGTTACACTTTTACCACTACCGGATTCTCCTACAATTCCGACTGTTTCACCTTCATTTACATGAAAACTTATGCCTTTAACGGCTTCGAATTCCTGCTCGCCAGTTATAAAAGATACACGTAAATCCTTTACTTGAAGCAACTTTTTACTCATAAAATGCTCATCCTTTAATAAAAATAAAATAATTTCATTGACTTCTGAATGTTCGTTCTACATAATACATTACTATACAGGTAGGAATTATACAATATTTAAAGTGTGAAGATTCTTTACACAGCATTAAGGGTGAAAAGAATTGGTAAGAAAGGAGCTGCTTTTATTTCATGCAGCATTTATTTTTTGAAAGCTTTCAAAAAAATGCTTCGAAAAAAAGTTATTATTTTGCTTTCATGCTGCTCGGTCTGCTCGTACACATTTTTACAATTCCGTTCTATTTAGTAAATCGATCTAAATCAACGTATGCGGAAAAAGCTATGAATGTGAAGAGACAATTAATAGAAGACGAGAAAGTTTTCGAATGGCATAAGCAATATGAAGTAGAGGAACGGACGAAAGCTCAATTTTTTAATCAAAATGTCGATGAGCAAACTATCATTCTTGCTGCCAAGGCGCTTGCCCAAAAAAAATTGGAGCGAGAAGTTGAAAAAAGACTTGCGGCAAATGGAGTAGTGGAAAACTCCTACAAAAATTATTTTAGTACACTATTAAAACGTCCCAACTTTTTACTGATTACGATAATTCCCGGTATTTTGATGTATGTTTTACTACTCATAACGAGTAATCCATTTGCTCGCTTTATTTTTGAGCGCTTAATACAAAGTGTGTTTGTTATCATTGGGGTGGCGACACTCGTGTTTACGATTTTGTATATTTCACCGTTTGACCCCGCCCGGAATTTGCTTGGGGTGGAGGCTACACCTGCACAAGTCGAAAACTTTAACAAGCTATACGGGTTGGATCAGCCTTATTTAGTGCAGCTTTGGCATTCATTGTCAGGTTTGTTCACATTTGATCTAGGAACATCTTTTGCCGGAAAGGAAGATGTCACGCAAAGCATATTGAACAAATTTCCGGTAACACTTGAAATTGCGATGTTCTCATTACTGATGGCGATTGCCATTGCCATTCCGGTCGGTATTGTTTCGGCAGTACGTCCGAATTCATTTATCGATTATGTATTTATGCTGATCGCATTGATCGGTTTATCGATTCCAAGTTTCTGGCAAGGGCTGATTTTTATTTTGACGTTCTCGCTTGAATTGAAATGGTTCCCAGCGACGTATAATCCGGGCAATTGGATGTCGATCGTTCTCCCGATTGTTGTACTCGGAACATCGATCACTGCATCGATTGCCCGCATGACAAGATCAAGTATGCTGGAAGTAATCCATGAAGATTATATTATTACAGCGAAAGCAAAAGGGTTGAGTGAACGGAAAGTAATTACAAAGCACGCGATCCGGAATGCGATGATTCCGATTATTACAGTGATTGGACTATTGTTCGGCGGAATGCTCGGTGGTGCGGCAGTAACAGAGAAAGTATTTAATATTAGCGGTATCGGAAGTTATATTGTCGACAAGCAGTTTATTCCGGATATTCCGGCAATTTTGGGCGGGGTTGTTTATATTGCGATCACCATTTCCATTGTGAACATGCTGATCGATATTTAGTACGCTTTCTTTGACCCGAGAATTCGTTCGAAAATGAAAAAATCATAGGAGAGGGTAACGACGTGAAATTTATATCAGACGTAAAACTGCTGTTGAAAATAACACAAGAGTATGTAAATGCACAGTTTACCATTGCTTTTTCTGCGATTTTTTCATTGCTGTTTTTACTTTATAGTTTTAATTTTTCAGAAGGTGTTTGGCGTCCGTATGTAGTTGGTTTTTTTGTGATTTATATTGGTACAACGATTTACGTTTGGCTCACATCACTTCTTATTAAAAAGGATTTATCGGAGCACCGGGAACTGACAAAGCGTACACGCCTGCTTGGTATCCCGCTGATACTTACAATTTTCGTCGGGAATGTATTTGCTGCCGGATACGGTTTTATGCTCGCATCGAAAAACAAAACGGCAGAATATACTTTTGCTGTTTATGCTTTTATGACGCAAATATTCATTATCCTGATTTCGGGATTTAATTTGTTCAAACCATATGTAGTCGATACATTTGTCATTGCTATGGGCGGTTTCATTCTACTCGCATTGCTGTATTTGGCAACAGCGCTGTTCATCGCGAAATATGTCACGCCTGACACAGCGCCGAAATGGATGCTGCCGCTTGGAATTGTACTGCTGATTCCAACTTTGACAGGCAATTTCTTCTCGCTGTTACTAGGTATTACGTTAATCCGTAAAGCGCGGAATGCAGATCCGTCCGCAGTAGAGAAATGGCAAAAAACATGGAATAAGATTTTGCGGAATACGATGGCGGTATTCGGACTGTTTTTCATCGTTTTCATGTTCAGTTTATCGGTTGTCAGCTCATGGACATTCGATTATGACTTTGCGGTGGAAAACAATTATGCGGTATTGCTGCAAACACCGACGCTTGAATATCCGTTAGGTACCGATAATTTCGGCCGGGATTTATTTTCACGCATTGTGTTCGGTGCGCAAATTTCATTGATCGTTGGTTTTTGTGCTACGATCATCCCTGCGATCATCGGCGGGGCGCTTGGTGCGATTTCCGGCTATTACGGCAAAAATACCGACAATATGATTATGCGTGCATTGGATATTTTATATGCGATTCCTGGAATTCTGCTGGCAATTGCGATTATTGCCGCATTTGGCGCGAATACGACAAACTTGATTATCGCATTAAGTGTAGGTGCTATCCCGACTTATGCGCGGACAATGAGGGCGAATGTACTTCAGATTTCAAACTATGAATTTGTTGAATCCGCACGCGCTTTAGGGGCAAATGACCGCTCGATTATTTTCAAGCATATCGTTCCAAATGCGCTGGCACCGATGATTGTCAAAGCAACATTAACAATCGGAGGAGCTGTTATTTCAACTAGTAGTTTAAGCTTCCTCGGGTTAGGTATCGAACCGCATATACCGGAGTGGGGCAATATTTTAAAAGTTGGAAGTACGTATTTAGAATCACATTCATATTTAGCGATTTTCCCGGGGCTATGTATTATGCTGCTTGTTTTATCGTTCAACTTTTTCGGCGATGGACTGCGGGATGCATTGGACCCAAAATCTAATTAACTTTTTGGAGGAATTTTTCATGAATAAAAAATTATTTACGTTAGCATCAACAGCAACTGTGGCAGCAGTAGCTTTAGCAGGCTGTGTTGAAACAAAATCGGATGTAAAAGAAAATGATTCAGCAACTTCTGAAACGGCTGGCGCAAAGCCAGTCATCGAATTACTTGGTATGTCCTCTTCGGAGCAGGACATGAATATTGTACGTGACCAATTAGTGAAGAACGGTTTCGATATAAAACTGAATATTCAGCCGGATTACGGTTCATTTACAGCACAACAGGATGCGGGCAACTTTGACATTGCCATTTCAAGCTGGACGACTGTAACTGGTAACCCGGACTATGCGGTACGCGGCTTATTCAAAACAGGCGGGGACTACAGCCGGACTTCGGATGAAACAGTCGATAAATTAATCGATGAAGCAAGCACATTAACAGGTGATGAAGCAAAGGAAAAATATAAAGAGCTGGAACAAGCTTTAGTATTCGACAATGCCTATATTGCGCCATTATATATTTCTCAAAAATTCCAAGGTATTTATAAAGCGGAAGTTAATCCGGACACAGTACGTCTGCCAAAATCACGAGCTCAGGCATGGGAAACGATTTCATTCAATGATGAAGGGAAAAATGCATCTGAAACATTAGTGCTTCACCAAGCCTTGGCATCATTGACTTCCCTTGACCCGGTCAAGGCGAACGATGGATCGATCAATACATTGAACACGAATATGTATGTTCGCCTAGTGAATTTATCGGATACAGATGAAGTCGTATCAGATGGCTCACTATCATACGACCATGCAATTGCCGAAAACAATGAAGAATATTATTTCGTCCTGCGCGATGATATTAACTTCGCAAAAGTTGAAGGTGAAAAAGCGGTGGATACAGGGGATTTAGTATCAGCAGAAGATGTAGTATTCTCATTAAACCGTGCTAAAGATGAAACATCGGTGCCGGATCACCGCACATATTCCATCCATGAAAATATTGATACAGTAGAAATCGTATCGGATATCAGTTCGTTGGAATCAGTGAAAACAGCAGATGGCAAGTCTGTTTTGGAAGAATTATCGGATGAACTGCCTGCAGCGATTTCTGAAGTTGTGACAGATGAAAAAGATGTAGACAATGCAGCAGGGAAATACCAAGTTGTTAAATTGACAACGCCAAATCCTTTCCCGCAAGTATTAAACTACTTAGCGCACCAATCTGGCGGTATTGTATCAGAAGCTGCGGTAACGGCAGTGAATACATTTGATGTTGCAAGCTATGACCTGAACTCGGATATCGCTTACGGTGACCAATCGACAGTTACTGAAGGCGCAAGCTATGCCAATCATTTAGCAGCATCTGGTCCATATATTTTAGTGAAGAAAAACGATTATGAAGCAACATTTGTGAAGAATCCTGCATACCAGGCAGGAACTGAAAACGAGCCGAAAATTGAAAACATCAGCGTTCGTTTCATCCAGGACAATGACAGTGCATTATCTGCATTGCGTAATGGTGAAATCCACGTATTACAATCTGTTCCTGAAACAAAAACAGATGTAGTGGAAGGCGATGAAAACTTACAATTAAAAACAGCTGACAGCAATGCCGTATCTTACTTATTGTTCAATACAAACGGTCGTGAAACGGCGAAATCTGCAGACTTACGTAAAGCAGTACTTCACTCGATCAATCAAGACGAGTTCATCAGCTACTACCAAGGTAAGAAAAAGCCGGCTGTATCAACAGTTTCACCTTTAATCGACACAGGTTTAAAACTGGAAGCAGACAGTGCAAAAGTGAAAGAATTCCTAAAAGCCTATAACGAATCAAAATAATATAAAAAAACCGAAGCGGCAAGGAAAGCTGCTTCGGTTTCTTTGTTTATACTAACAATGATTAATTATGAAACTTGAGGAGATAGATAACCGGCTCTCAGGATATTTTCGAACTCTTCTTTTTTAACGGGTTTGGAAAATAAATACCCTTGAATGACATCACAATCGTTTTTCTTGAGAAATTTAAGCTGTTCAAATTCTTCCACACCTTCAGCAACTACATTCATCTCCAACGATTTCGCTAAGTGCAACGTAGCGCAAATAATGCCGTTATCTACTTTATCCTCATTATTAATATTATCTATAAATATTTTATCGATTTTAATTTTATTCGGTTTAAACATTCGAATCGAAGCTAAAGATGCATAGCCCGTACCAAAATCGTCAACCGCAATCCGGATCCCGAGCTCTTTTAAGCTTTGAATCGTTGAATATACACTTGATTCTATATTCAGCAACGTATCTTCTGTAATTTCGAATTCCAAATAGAACGGATCAATGCCGTAATATTCCAATTGTGTTTTCACATGTTGATACAACCCTTTTTTCATAAATCGGATAGGTGGGATATTAATTGCTATTGGAATGATAGGCAGTCCTTTTTCTTTCCATTCTTTAAGAAGCTGGCATACCTTTTCAATCACCCAATCAGTTATCCCATTGATCATATGGTTTTCTTCCGCAAGTGGAATAAATTCACCGGGAGAGACTAATCCCCATTCTTTATGGTTCCAGCGAATTAATGCTTCGGCTCCGCAAAGAGAACCAGTGCCTGTTTCTACTTGCGGCTGGAAATGCAACTCAAATTCCTCATTTGAAATCGCTTTTCGCATATCGCGATCCAATGCATACTTTTTATAAGTTGATAGATCACCTTCATCAGAAGAAAGCTGATAAGTACTTTTTCCTTCCTTTTTAGCTTTATAAAGTGCTGTGTGAGCATTTTTCAATAGGGTCAATTTTTCCCTTCCTTCTTCGGGATAGAAGGTAATGCCGATACTAGTCGAAATATTTAACTCATAATCCTGGATGGTGAACGGTTCTCTAATTTTTTTGATGATTGTTTTGGCATATTGAATCACTTCTTTTTTATTTTCGAAATTTTTTATGATCATAATAAAATCATTGCTGCTCAAACGCGCTAGATAACTGTCTTTAGGCATTATTTTTTCAAGGCGGTTTGCAACGTATTTTAAAGTTTCATCCCCGATAAAATAACCAAGTGAATCATTGATGATATTAAAGCGGTCCAGGTCGAAATAAAGAATGGCATATGGATCATCAGTCTCGCACATGTCATCCAATTTTTTGAATAGACTTTGCTGATTTGGCAAGCCTGTGAGATTATCGTAGTTGGATAGATAGTTTATTTGATGTTCTTTTTCTATTTCATAAGTAATATCCGTAACTAAACCGAATATGTTCGTTATTTGGCCATGATCATCAAGACGGGGGACAACTTCTTCAAGCAGCCACTTAGTTGTGCCGTTTCCGGAGTTAATCCGATAGATCCACTGGAAACTTTGCCCGTTCATCATTTTCTTTTTACCGTTTTCCAACTCTTGTAAATGGATGGGCTGGATCATGTTATACCAGGCTTTTGAATCCTCATATAGAGTGGATAGGGGGATCTCCAATATGTCTTCCAATCCTTTAGAAGCAAAGAGGAATTTACCGCCTATTTGTTTCCGCATCCAAATTCCAGAAGTGAGATTATCAAAAATTGACTTATAGCCTTCATTCTGTTCGATCAGCTGTTTTTTCAGCAATATTTGATATGTTTCATCTTTAATGATGCCGAAGATTTTAGCTGGCTTTCCTTCTTCACAAAACACCTCTGCATGTACTTTGAAATGTTTTAACTCATTTGTCTTTCTATGATAAACACGGACTTTATGCGTATAGTTTTCACCATCATTAATCGCTTTATTTAAATATTGGATAGAGAGGTCCAAATCATCCGGATGTATCTGTTTAAACGGCTCATCAATACTTATAGATTTTTGATAGCCCAGTCCAAACATATTATAAAAATTTTTGGAACAGATGAGTTTATCTTCGCTGAAAAGATATTCCCAGCTTCCGATTTCAGCTATTTGCTGTGCGTAGTTTAAATGATTTTCCCATTGCATTAATTCTTGTTTCATCAAAGTTTTATCTGTATTGTCGGTAACGATTAAATAAATACCGACAATTTCTTCTTCAATAATAATTGGTATGAAAGTAAGATCGAGGAATAATTTTTGATTAAAATTATTTTTTATTTCAATATTACATTTTTCAGTATGGCCTTGTAATGTTTTATTGAAAGTGTTTTTGAGTAAATGTAAGTTATTTCCGTAAACAAACTGCAGTAAATCTTTATCATCTATAATCGGCTTACCGAGTAGTGTATGGATTTTTTTATAATTTAATGAAAGTACTTCACCGAATTTAGATAATACAATAACAATATTCGGATGATTATTCGTAAGAGATGTGAAATAGTTGAAAAAGTCTTTATTCACTTCCTGATTGAGATTTCGACCCAAAAATAATTGGTTGAATTTATGATAGTTCAAATCATTTTCCATAATTTTTCCACCATCCCTCTATAAAATCCACTTCATTGATAAATAAGAAATTAACATTTGCTTGTCAACCGAATTTTACACTATATGATAAAAAAATACTATTTTCGATATTAATTATATTTAATCATAAAACGTAATGAAAATGTAGAGGTATTAAAAGTATTCAATAAAAAATGGTAAATATCCAAACATTTAAAAGCTTCACGCTAAACTGTATAGAACATTTTCAGGAAGAGGTTATTCAAAGGTATTTAAATTACAAGGAGTACAAAATGCGAATTATCTAAAACAGTAAAAGTCGCAGAACGGTGTTAGCTTTTCTTCGATAGAGACCATTTTATGATCTCCCGTAAAGGAGCAATAATCGGAAGTTATTTATACTTACAGCTTCAAAATTATATGGAATATATAGCAAAAATAAAAGCGATATAACTTAAAAAAGAAATATTTATCTATATTGGACAGATACTATATCTTAAGTGATGCTTTTGCATTGCTGGAGGAATAAATTATTGCTATATGTTTTTAAAAGTTAATTAAAAATGCCGTTTTCTCATTGAGAAAACGGCATTTGTTACTAAATGAAAAAAGATTTTCTATTAAAAGGGGGATTTGAACTATCTACTTCTTTTTCAATATACTTTTTATTATTGCTGTCCGGCACGTCGGTATTCTTTTACTGTACCATCAACATACTTAATTTCTATTTCCACTTCCAAGTAACTGTCAGGTTGTTCAAATTTCTGAAGTACTTCATCTATAACTGCTTCATTGTCAGTGTTAGCGTCAAATGTGAAGCTTTCAAAAATCGGCACCAATTTGTTTGTTGCCTCATTACCTTCCATTTTTGTCTTATTTACTTCATCTTCAATTTGTGCTTCCGCTCGTGATGCTTCATTTTCATAACTCACTTCATAGCTTTTATCATCCGCATACTGAATATCCAAATCAAAGTGAGTAAAGTTAAATGGGGCATCCGAAGTGTCGGTAACAGTACTTGTCTGATTCATCGTATTTTGTTCCGTCGGCGCATTATCAGGTAAGTTGGTTGCTTCTTCGCTGTCACCACAGCCTACTAATAATGCAGTTGTACTTAAGGCGCAAAACAATGCAAATTTTTTCATGAATGGTAACCACCTTTCTTATAACTACTGTTAAATTACCCGATTAGCTAAAAATTAATCAACTTAATATTATTTAGGAAAATCACTAGCGTCGCATTAAAATAATTCAACGCTATAAATAAAACTGAATTTTCTGCAATATAATCCAGGCACAAAAAAATCCTTTATAATGGTTGGGCGGTAGTAAACCATCCAAATCCAAAATAAAGGACAATCGCATGGATAAGTTTACACGAAAAACATCATTTGAACAATGGTTTTCCCCTATTACCTCGACAAAATTAGAGGAATTGGTTGAATTCTATCAATTAAATTACTATACAAAGAAGTTACACGTCGTTTCATTTCTTAAATTATTGTTGTTTGCGCAGCTGAATGAAACCGAAAGTCTGCGTGCTGTCAGTGATACATTATTTTCAGACGACCTTCAAAAAGCGACGGATTTAGAATCAATTAGCTTTTCACAGTTAGGGCGTCGGTTAAATCAAGTGCCGACAGATGTGTTCCAGCAGGTATTTCTCGATTTAGTCGCACAAATTCATGAGAAATCACATTTTGAACAACGTCGAAAAGTGACGACACCACTCAAAATTATCGACTCGAGTACGTTGCCATTGAATTTGAACAATCACAAATGGGCTGAATTCCGTAAAACAAAGTCGGGAATCAAACTCCATTTACGTCTGGTTTACTTAGAAAAGGGCTGTTCGTATCCTGACAAAGCCGTGCTGACAAACGCAAAAGAACATGATCGAGGCCAATTAGAAGTGCTAATTGACGACAAAGAATGCATGTACGTGTTCGACCGAGGTTACTTAGATTATGAGCGATTCGACCGCATGACAGACGACGGCTATTTCTTTGTCTCACGCTTGCGCAAAAACGCTGTCACACGTGTGATAGAGCCATTTGAGCTACCCGAAAATTCAGCGGTATTATCCGATGAAATGATTCTGATTGGTACGACGCAAAATCGTGCCGAAAATGCCTTTCGTCTCATCAAAGTACTGGATTCAAAGGGAAATGAGCTACATTTGATTACGAATCGTTTTGATTTAAGTGCAGACGAAATCGCTGAGTTGTACAAATCACGCTGGGCCATCGAGCTGTTCTTCAAATGGATGAAACAGCACTTAAACATTAAAAAGTTTTATGGGCAAAGTGAACAAGCTGTGCATAATCAAGTGTATATCGCGATGATCGTCTACTGCTTAAACGTACTGGCTCAGCTCCATACAAATAGTTCACGGACATACTTACAAATCAGTCGGTATTTAAAAGCAGCCCTATGGAAACCAGCGAAAATTTGGATTCGAAAAATCAAAGGAAATGCCGTCCCATAAAGAGTTTCACATTTCTGTCGCCCTCGCCAAAGGATATAGTAAAAAAATGGATGTTTACTACCTCTACTTGCGTGTCTTCGTTTTTCTTCTCAAAAGGGAAAGTTAGAAAACAGAAAATTCAGTAAATATTTACGCGACGGTAGTGTAGGAAAATATAGTTAATTTTATTTATGTCATATTAACTATAGCGAATAATGAGAACATCTAATTATATTAGGAAAATCGGAAAATATATTACATGCCAAAATATTCTATATTTTAAAAATATTATGTTACACTTATTGTGTGAAATAGATTTTAATGGAAAATGAACTTAAGCATAAGTTCCTCTCTCGTCTCTCCAATTTATTTCATAAAACCAATTGGAAATGACTTTCTAATGCAGGAGGATGTTTGAATGAAAAAGATGACTAAAACCGTTTTAGCTACAACATTGGGTACTACATTGATGCTTACATCGATTATGCCTGCCGTTAAAGCTGATGAGGTAACACCGGATATAAGCAGCTGGGCAATCGGAACTTTAAATGAAGGCGAAAAATACGGAATTTTTCCGATTGAATGGTACTATGATGGATTCCGTTCCCCAATTACATCGGAACGTTTAGATTCATTGATTGAAAAGACTGCACAAAAAATTGCAAGTTTAAATTTGGATAAAAACGAAGATTTTAAGCCCGTTGCTGTAAAAGGTGATGGAACTCGCGGCGATATTATTAGCAGTCTTTATAATATTGTCGGACAATACAAATTAGATACAGCAGATGATGCTGTAACATATATGCAAAAACATAAAGTTTTACAAGGCTCGGAACAAGGCTTGATGCTTGATAAAAAAGCTACTGCTCAACATGCGGTAATTTTTGCAGTGCGCCTAATCCAGGATACATTTGAGCAGGCAAGTGCCGGGGCAAAAGGTGTAGCGTGGGTAGTGGAAGATGAAGATACAAAAGTATATTTGCTCGGCTCTATTCATGTAGGAACACCGGATCTGTACCCGATGCATAAAAAATTGACGAAAGCCTTTGATGAGTCGGACGGCCTTTTCGTTGAAGCGAACTTATTGGATCCTACCGGGATGGAGTACTATATTGAAAAAGCGATGTTTAATGATGGTCGTACAGTTAAGGATGTAGTAAGTGAAGAAACGTATGCGAAACTGCAAAAGGTCGCAGCACAGCTTGAAATGCCTTTGGAAGAGCTGGAAATGCAAAAGCCGTGGCTGCTTTCCAATAATTTCTCGACGATGATGATGGATGGGGCATTTGGTTTAACTGCAGAGGAAATGGCGATGCATGGAGTGGATATGCAGTTTTTATTAAGTGCCTACTTACAGCAAAAACCTATTTATGAGCTGGAAGGAATCAATGCGCAAGTCGATATGTTTGAATCTCTATCACCAGAATCCCAGGAAGAATCATTGGTAGCCGCACTGGACGGTATTTTGGAGCCTACAGAACAGTCCGAAGAAGATGTTCAGTTAATGGCAGACTGGTTCACGAATTGGGTGAAAGGGGATGCGGAAAAGTTTGCGGAAAGCTTAAACGAAATGGAAGGGGATACATCCGAGTTCAATCAGATGCTGTTTGGTAAACGCGACGCAGAAATGGCCGCAAAGCTTGTCGATGTATTGGAAGAACAGAAAGGGACATTCTTTGTCGTTGTCGGCGCGGGTCACTTTTTAGTTGATAAAAATATTCGCTATCATTTAAAGGAAAGCGGTTATGAAGTAAAACCGTTTTATCAATAAATTAAAAACGCATGGAGCTGGTTACGAAAGTACCCGGACCATGCGTTTTATTTTTTGAATTACATAAAAATATGAATTAAGAATGAATTAAAGTAAGCAAAGGTCTGCCGGCAACCATGAAAATGATATAGATGGAAAGAGCTCCTAAAATGGCATATCCAGGCTTCCACATACCTGAAAAATAAAAAACAAGTACAGTAAATAATAACATACCGACAGCCCCGAAAATGGCATTTTGCTGCACAATATGAAAAGTTTCTTCCGTCATATTTTTCACTTGCATCCGCATATTAAGCAACGTTAATATCGGTAGCAATGTAATAATACCGGATAAAAAGTGCAAATTCGACTTGCTTAACCAAGAAGCCAGCAGCATCACTGTACCACCAAGAATAAACTGAATCACATAAAACACGTTTCGCCTACCTCAATTCCATTAAAATACAATAACTATAAATCATCGAATAGCATCTATCAATAGCATCTTCGGAAAACAGAATTAATTAAGTAAAACGAGAACTCCATGGTGAATTTTCTAAGATTATACTATTAGAAAACAGGGCGGTTTGCAGAATAATCAGCAACATTTCTATCGATACTGATTGACTACTGGTCCAATTACACAACATGTTTTTATGTAGTTGTTTACGGGAAGAGATGACTATCACGCATCATACATTGTCAGCTACATGGATATAGTAGGAGGAATGGAAAAATGGGAAACAAAGAATCTGAAACAAATAAAAAATCATATAACCGCTTACCTGATGAACGTAAAGACGAGAAAGTAGAAAAGTTTGATGAAACGAATCACGTAAATGTGCAAAATGAATCTATGAAAGATGATTTATTGCTTAAAACGAATAAAGAATCGTTTAACCGTTTACCGAATGAGCGTGATGATAAGAAAATCGAAAATTATAATGAACTCAGTCAGATCGAAGAAAATGAGGAAAAAAAAAGCCTAGAAACGAATAAAGAATCGTATAACCGCTTACCGGATGAGCGTGATGAAACAAAAATGAAAGATTATAATGAACGCAGCCATGTAGAAGATAGCTTAAAAAGAGATAAAACTGTTGAGACGGTGAAGGAATCATATAACCGTTTACCGGACGAACGCAATGATGAAGTGATGAAAAATTACAATGAGAGAAGTCATGTGGAAGGGGACAGTCATACAGACAAATCTGTTGGGACTGTAAAAGAGTCATATAATCGATTACCGGATGAGCGAAATGATGAAGAGATGGAAAATTATGATGAACGCAGTCATGTCGAAGGCAATCAGCTAAAGCGAGAAACAAAAGTTGAAACTGAAAAAGAATCGTACAACCGAATTCCTGATGAACCGGTTCAGGAAACTTCTGTTCATGAAACATATAAAAGTAAAAACAAATAATTTTCATCTCAATATATGAAACAAAAGCATCGATTCCATAGTCGATGCTTTTGTTTTGTAAAAATTATTAACTTCTAAGCTGATACCAGCTGAACAGCATTGCTGATAATCCGATGCTCAACAATATCCCGCCAGCAACATGTGATGCGTTGGCGTAACTTGCCTTTATAAATATGTATTCATTCGTATCTGATATACCACCGAGAGACCGAATCCTAATTGAACCGAGTGTATTGGCAATCTATCCGTTAAAAACAATTACTAGTAGCCCAAAGACTGCAAATATACTGCTTAATTTAAGCAAATCCGAGTTTTTGGTCGAGATTGTCATGTTAAACCTCCTGTATTTGTATTCGGTAGGTTTTTATAATATCGATCAGCTGCGGGAATTGTTCAACGATATGATGGGCTTTTTTTATTTCTTCTTGCTGGGCAAAATCAAAGTTAACTGCAATGGCTATTAAATTGTTGTCAATCGCCGCGTTAATATCGGATGCGCGGTCACCAACGACAAAACCGCTGACTATATTCTGTTCCTTCATTATTCGTTCAACAAGTTGGGCTTTATTTTTCGATGGAATGATATCAATACTATAGCACCCCTTTATCCAACGGTCTAAATGATAAGTAGACATAATTGCTTGTAAATAAGCCGATTCGCCATTACTGGCAATATATAATGGATAAGAATCACTCAACGATTGAAGTGTCGGCAATACGTTTTCATAAAGTGCGCCGTTTCCTTGTCGGATTTCCTCAATAAGTGCCGCCTGAAAATAATCGTTGCTCTTTTTACGAATCTTATCCGAGTGATCCGGACACAGCGTCTTCCAAACGACATCAAGAGGAACGCCCATTATTTCCCGGTATTTCTCGATAGGGGCAGCACCTGACCAAAGATTCTTATGACGTAAATACTCAAATGTACACTCAAGCGCCGGTTCTAAAATAAGATTGGTTTGAAATAAAGTGCCATCCATATCAAAAATAATTGCTGTTTGCATTAACTTCACCTCGTATTAATTTTAAAGCCGAATGATTCTTCGTTTAACTCCGCAAAACAGTACCTCACATTCAACTGGAAAATTATGTTTTGTCATTTGACGTTCTAAAAAACGGAAAGTTTCCAAAAAAAAACAGCCGTTTCGAAAATAGCTACGGCTGTTCATTCATGATTATTGTGCTGGGTTTAATTCAAGTTCTACTTTAATTTTAATATCTTTGCCTACTAAAACGCCGCCTGTTTCAAGTGCAGCATTCCATGTCAGGCCAAATTCTTCACGGTCAATTTTCGTTTCCGCTTCAAAACCGTAAACTTCCACACCCCATGGGTTTGTTCCTTTGCCGCCATATTCCACATCAAATACGACCGGTTTTGTGACATCTTTAATCGTCAAATCGCCTGAAACTTTATAATCGTCACCATCTTTTGTGACATTTGTTGAGTTGAATTTAATGTCGGGAAATTGCTCAATATCAAAGAATTCCGCTGATTTTAAGTGGTTGTCACGATCTTCATTGTTTGTAGTAATACTCGTCGTATCGATAGTAATTTCAATTTGTGCCGATGTTAAATCTTCTAAATTATCAACTTCTACATCCGCTGAATAATTTGTGAACTGACCTTTAACTTTCGACACCATCATATGCTTGACTTCAAAACCAATTGTTGAGTGTGCCTGATCGATTTGCCATTTTGCCATGATAAATTCCTCCCAACTATAATGAAACTCAAGAAAATCTTTACCTTGAATTCGAGATAAATTTACCATATTAGGAGAAGAGTGTCAATTAATATATAAGACTATTTCAATAATTCAAACTTTTTACAAGGCGTTAATTTTTCAGCATTAATTTTGCGATTTCTTCATCAAATCCGTCATCCCGTTTTAATAATTCATCAATGACGAGTGCCTGGCGTTCTTTCGAATGACCTTGGCTTAATTTTGCTGCAGCATCAATGGAACTAATCCGTATTTTAAATGGCACAATCCCTTTCAATAAGCCGGTCATATATTTGGAGTCAACCGCATTTACATCATAGGTGCTATTTGGAGTTTCATATTTTTCAATTAAATGGTGAAGAGATAGACGGATTTCTTCTTCATCTTCCATCATTTCGATAAGCCCCTTTACATGGACCGCTACATAATTCCAAGTTGGTACTGAATCTTTTGTTTCATACCAGGAAGAAGAGATGTAGCTATGAGGGCCATTAAAGACGGCGAGCACCTGTTGATCGAGAATATCTTTCCATTGTGTGTTGGCACGTGCAAAATGCCCGTATAGAAACTTTCCGTCTTCACTTAAATAGAGTGGTAAATGAGTGGCGGTCGGTACCCCTTGATGAATGGAAACTACTGTCGCAAAACTATACTCATTAATGAGTTGACGAATTTTTTGGTTATCTGTTAATTGATACTGCTTTGGAATATACATCGTTTTCCCTCACAAATGTTTTGTCATAATAAAATCAATTTGTTCTTCTTCACCCATGAAAAATGAATGAGAGCCTGTCTTCTCAAAGCCAGTTTTCTCATAGAAAGCAATGGCATTCAGATTTTTTTCCCATACGCCGAGCCAAATTTTGTTTTTATTCTTTTCATTGGCCAGTTTAATCGCTTCATCCATCAATACTTTCCCTAAACCGAGTTTCTGAAAACGGCTTAAAATATAAATTCGTTCTACTTCAAGAGTATCTTGCCCTGACTGTTCTGACTGTGCTTCATCTGCATTGACTTTTAAATAACCTGCCAGCTCATCATTTACATACAGTAACTTAAATAGTGAGTGTTTATTTTCAAGCTCGGTTGTCAGTTTTTCTGCTGAAAAAGCATCATTCAAATAAGCTGTCATACTCTCTTCGCTATTTTGCTCATGAAACGTCTCGTAAAACGTATCCCGGCTGATTGTTTGTAATGCGTCTAAATTTTCGGTAGTACAATGTATTAGTTGAATGTTCATTATAATTACTCCTTAATAATTGCGTTTTTTTCCTCGCTTTACATTTTCCCAGTCTTTTTCAATGTTTTTTCGCATTTTGTTTAATGCAGTAGCAAGTTGGGCTTTTTCCTCTTCAGAAAATCCCGACATGGCTGTATTCTCAGAATGTTTATGTTCATTCAGTATAGAAGGGTAAATTGCTAAAGCTTTGTTTGTTGGATACAGTTTTTTTATTTTTTTATTAACCTGATCATCCCGTTTTTCGATAAAGTTATTTTTTTCAAGCTTTGCTATTGCACGGGCCGCTGTTGTACGGTCTACTTTAATTAAATCTGCCAGTTTTTCCTGAATAATTCCGGGTTGTTCACAAATACGAACGACATACAAATATTGCCCTTTTGTTAAATCAAATTCTTTAAATTCTATATTGCTAATCGAATCAAGTGCACGGGCTATCATCCCGATTTCACGTAATAGAGTGATCTCTTTCAGCTCCTTTTAAGTGTGTAATATAAAATGCAACTACACATTTAGCGTAAAAGATTATTGTTGCAAATGCAACAAAAAATAAATGCATTCTTGTATTAAATAAACTTGGGGAACTGTATTGACAAAACATTCTATCTATTGTTATAGTTGGAATAACTAATGGAGAAAGATGGTGATGAATATGACTAAATTACATGAGATTGAATCAATGCAATTATGCTTGTCATATGACATTCGCCACAATAGTGCCTTCTAATACAGAAGAGTCACGCTTCTTTACTGTGCGTATGAAACCTTATGACGGGCAAAATTGCTGGTCATAAGGTTTTTTTTGTTTGCCTGAAAAACAAATAAACTATCATACGCCATTAGGAGGCAATTCCATTGAATTTACAACAATTAGGTTTTACAACATTTTTTGATACACAACTACAAACATTATCAATTGATATGACGACAAAGCTTGTGGGCCGCGTCATCCTCGAACATAAACATTCCTACCGTGTCCTGACAGAACAGGGGGAGTATTTGGCAACGGTGTCAGGAAACTTTGCTTACCATGCCTTATCAAGAAAAGATTACCCGGCTGTCGGTGATTTTGTAATCATCGAACAAATGCCGGGAGAAGAACGTGCCATTATTCATCATTTATTTGATCGAAAATCCAAATTCACAAGAAAAATGGCAGGTCTTGAAGTCGATGAACAAATCGTGGCGACAAATGTAGATCTCATTTTTCTTGTCATGAGTTTAAATGATGATTTTAATATCCGCCGCTTAGAACGGTATTTAGTAGCTGCATGGGATTCAGGGGCAACACCGGTTATTGTATTAACGAAAGCGGATTTATGTGAGGATGTCACGCCGTTTTTAAAAGAAATTGAATCGGTTGCTTTTGGTGTGGATATGATGACGGTGAGTGCGCAGACTGGTGAAGGAATGGCTTCATTACATGCCCTGTTAACTGAAGGGAAAACTGCGGCATTACTCGGTTCTTCCGGTGCAGGGAAGTCAACACTTACGAACGCTTTGCTAAACACAGAACAAATGAAAGTATCCACAATCCGTGAAGATGATGCAAAAGGCCGTCATACGACGACACACCGGGAACTTGTTGTTTTACCATCCGGTGCTTGCCTGATCGACACTCCTGGAATGCGGGAGTTGCAGCTTTGGGATCAGGGAGACAGTCTAAATACAAGTTTTTCCGATATTGAACAGCTTTCAGAAAACTGCAGGTTCCGCGATTGTAAGCATAAAAATGAACCCGGTTGTGCTGTTTTGCAGGCAGTTGAAGAAGGAGCGCTTGATGCTGGAAGGTTGACGAGCTTCTTTAAACTGCAGCGCGAACTTGCCTATATCGAGAAAAAAGCGAATACAGATGCCCAGCTTGCCGAAAAACGTAAATGGAAGCAAATATCAAAAAGCATAAAGAAAGCGAGATAAATACAAGCAGGTGCACAGACTTTGTGCATCTGTTTTTTGTGCGGTCTGTTAGTTTGAACAGTCATTGAATATAAGAAGGATTGGGCTATAATAAATGGAGTAAGGAGATTGCAGCGCCATTATCTTTTCAAAAAATCGAATTGGAATTTAGTAACTAACACTAGTCATCGCTTACTTAACAGGTAAGCGTTATTTTCATTTTCACGTTAAATGCAAATCCTGCCTGAATAATGAATCGTTTCCTTTAAAAAATGTATATTCGTGTCTCAAAACTTTAATTGAAGGGAATAGGAAAATAGTAGAAGAAACTAGTAATTTATAACATTTAACAGTTGCTTCCTCTTAAAATTAAATAATGAAAAGAGATGAATTTCATGACAGTCACTGGTATTTTAACCGTCACCTTATTTGCTTTGAACATACTACTTGCCCTCGTATTAATATTCATCAGCCGAAAAAGCGCTTCATCTACATGGGCATGGATATTCGTGCTCTTTTTCTTGCCGATTTTTGGTTTTATTCTGTATTTACTTTTAGGACGGAATTTACAGAAGAAACATTTTGTACGATGGCATGCAGTACAGCAGGAGGAATCACTTGATGCATTTCAAAATCAGAAAATTGCATTGGAAGAGGGAACATATGAATTTCCGAATGCCATTACAAAAAAACATGAAGCACTAATTAAGATGAATGTTGATTATAACCATTCATTACTGAGTTCAAAAAATGATGTCACAATACTGTCTGAAGGGAAAGAAAAATTCCGTTCGGTCATTGAAGATATCGAAAATGCAAAACAGACCATCCATATTCAGTACTACATCTATAAAATGGATGATGTCGGTAAAAGTATTTTTAATGCCCTCGTTAAAAAAGCAAAAGAGGGCATTGAAGTGCAGATGATGTACGATGATCTAGGTTCACGGACATTACGGAAAAAGGATCTGAAAAAATTAACGGATGCCGGCGGACAGGTGGAAGCGTATTTTTCATCTTATTTTAAGCTGTTTAATCCGCGTATCAATTTCAGGAATCACCGGAAGCTTATTATTATTGACGGAAGGATTGGATATATCGGAGGGTTTAATGTCGGGAACGAATACGCCTGTCTGGATGACGATATCGGATATTGGCGCGATACGCATCTGAGAATCGAGGGTAATTCTGTCTACAACATGCAGGCGCATTTTCTATTTGACTGGTACCAGGCGAGAAAAGAAGAGCTGACTGAAATCGAACAAAGATATTTTCCAACGTTTACAGTTGATGCGGACACACCTGTTCAAATCGTATCGAGCGGCCCTGATACGGATTTTGAATCGATTAAAAACAGCTATATCCGGATGATTTTAAGTGCCAAAAAGTATGTTTATATTCAATCTCCGTATTTCGTACCGGACGAGCCATTTATGCATGCGGTTCAAATTGCTGCTTCATCAGGCGTTGATGTGCGCATTATGACGCCCGAAGTAACCGATCATGCTTTCGTATATGGAGCCAATTCAGCATACAGCGGCGACTTGTTGGAGGTTGGCGGTCGGGTATACCGTTATAAAAAAGGCTTCCTTCATGCAAAAATGATTGTCATAGACGATGAAGTGGCGACAATTGGTACGGCCAATATTGATGTCCGCAGTTTTAGCCTGAATTTCGAAATTAACGCCATTCTTTATGATTCCAATTTGGCGATACAGTGCAGGGAGCTGTTTGAAGCAGATATTGAGGACAGTTTTGAATTAACGAAGGAGCAATATGACGAACGTAAAAATTGGACAAAAATTCGGGAATCCGTTTCGCGTTTAATATCACCGATTTTATGATAAAGGAGCTAGCCGATCACAAAGGCTAGTTTTTTATTTCTAAAACCGAAATATTTTCGAGCATTTCACCTTACTTTTTAGTAAAATAAGAATTGAAATACAATTCAGAAAGTGGGTAATGAAATGGTGAATGTTAAATATCCTGAAGTTTGGGATTTGGATGTGTTTTTTCCTGGCGGTAGTGCTTCTCCACAATTAATCGAGCATATTGAAAGTTTGACACCTAAACTGGAAGTATTAAAAGAGAAAATCGACAAATTCGAAGTACCACATAATAGTGACGCTGCATTGGAAATCCAATCGATACTGGAAAGCATCAAAGAAGTAATGCTGCATATTTCCCAGGCAGGGGCGATGCTTTCTTGCTTAACAGCACAAGACACGACGGATCGTGATGCATTACTACTGCAAGGCCAATTATCCGGCATTGCGGCAAATTTATCGCCGATCCTGGAAAGCTTCAATCAAAAATTGGGTAAAATCGAGCAGTCAATTTTCGAAGCATTATTGCAGACAGAAGAATTGGCTCAATTCGAATTCATCTTAACGGAATGGCGCGAAAAATCGAAAGAATCATTATCCGAAGAAGAAGAAGCGCTAATCTCAGCATTGGGTGTTGATGGTTACAGTTCTTGGGGCCAGCTTTATAACATGCTGATCGGCGATATTAAAGTGGAAGTAGAAGTGGATGGCGAGAAGAAATTACTGTCAGTAGGACAAGCGAACAATTTAAGTTCACATAAAGACCGCACAGTGCGAAAAGCGGCATTTGATGCTTTGGAAAAAGTGTTTACAGAGCGGGAAGAGTTCTTTGCAAAAACATTGAATCACTTGGCAGGTTTCCGTTTAGCCGTCTATAAAAAGCGCGGCTGGGACTCCGTTACAAAAGAGCCGCTGCAAATTAACCGTATGAAACAGGAAACAATCGATGCGATGTGGGGCGCCATTACATCCCGTAAGGCAACATTTGCAGGCTATTTGCAGCATAAAGCAAAACTGTTAGGTACAGAGCAATTGGATTGGTTTGACTTTGATGCTCCGGTCACGGATTCGACGGCTACAATGTCCTATCAAGAAGGTGCCGAGTTTATCCTGAAGCATTTCGGCCGCTTTGGTTCAGAAATGGAAAGCTTTGCACGTACGGCGTTTGAAGATGGCTGGATTGAAGCGGAAGACCGTGATAATAAACGTCCTGGCGGTTTCTGTACAGGAATGCCTTTATCAGAGCAATCTCGTATTTTCATGACTTACTCCGGCACGATGTCTAATGTTTCAACACTGGCACATGAACTGGGACATGCTTTCCATTCGTATGCACTGCGCCCTGTTCATCCATTGAACCGCCGCTATGCAATGAATGTCGCCGAAACAGCTTCAACGTTTGCAGAAATGATTGTTGCAGATGCAGCAGTTGAAGAAGCAACAACCGAACAGGAAAAGATTGCGTTACTGGAAGATAAAATTCAGCGTTCAGTTGCTTTCTTTATGAATATCCATGCACGTTATTTATTTGAAACGCGTTTTTATGATGAACGTAAAAAAGGCATTGTATCAACGAAACGCTTGAACGAACTGATGGAAGAAGCTCAAATTGAAGCACATGCGGGCGGGTTAGGTGAAACACATCCGCACTTCTGGGCATCAAAAATGCATTTCTATATTACAGGTGTACCTTTCTATAACTTCCCGTACACATTCGGCTATTTATTCTCATTAAGCATTTACGCGAAAGCAAAAGAAGAAGGTAAGGGCTTTGAAGAAAAGTATATGGCTCTGTTGCGTGACACAGCGGTCATGACAGTTGAAGAATTGGCAATGAAGCATTTAGGCGAAGACATTACGAAAGAAGAGTTCTGGCTAAAAGGAATCGCACTTTGTGAAAAAGATGTCGAGGAGTTTATTGCGTTAACATCGAAATAGGTTGCAAAAAGGGGCTGTGAAAAAACACAGCCCCTTATTTATATTCTTTTATAGTATCGATGATTTTATAGCGGTTTTTTGTGCAGCGTAAACCCTACTGTATCCGCATCACGGATTGTGATCGTATACGTACCGCTTACCTGGTCGTGCCTTACATCAATATTGTCCAATCCTTTATCGTAGCGGAAGAGAATTTCACCTTCTGCCGATTTATAGACAACATGCAAATCATCCCGTTTCACTTCGAATGTAGGCGTGAAGTCTGGATTGCGGTCGGTAAATTCATTGATAAACAATTTGGCGCCTTGTTCAACGAAATCCTCCCGATTCTCCGGTGGTGCGATCGCTTCATAAATATTATGAACCGATGCGTCGAGCTCGATATATTTACCGTGTTCAAATTCCTCGTCAATCGCTCTTTGTAGATGGTGAGTCTCCTCTTCATTGATCGATTCCGCGATTTTTTCATATAATTCCTTCATAAGCATTTTTGTTTTCTTTTTGTCGGACGCGATCGGAGTGGCCTGCAGGAAAGTTTCCATGAAAAACTTTGCCGGTTCGCCATCCGATTGCTTGTCCAATACATAAACATTTTCTTCGAGCGGATTATAATTCATTCGAATGAGTGCACATTTTTGTACACGGCTGGATGCATCAGGCAAAATATTTTCGATTGTTTTCAAATGCAATGTTTCCAAATCAATCTGTACCGCGTCTTTTGGATCGAGCTTCAACAGTAGAATATAATCTTCACCAATCAGTTCGATATGCGCGACAAATACCGAACCATTACTGTTCGATACGGTTTGCATAATTTGATACAGTTTATTGGATAAATCATTGGCCAGCGATAAGAAGTGGGTATCATCAGGATATTCTACATAACGGTTCATTTTTGTCAGAATATCATTGTCACGGTCTAAAAATTTACATGCAACAGATTTCGGACTATTCATCGTTGCATCTATGTAGGATTCAAAAAACTGATTATACACCTCAGATTGAAGTGCGGATAAATCCATTGTTTCACTTGCAGACACAAAACGGCTTTGCTGCATATCCAGCAATGTAACAGCCATCCGTTTCATTTGGATCGATAATATTGTTTCAACTTCATTCATCTTTACATAGCTCCTTTTAAATTCCGATTTTTCAAGTATAGCGGACATCAGGAGAATTTGCACGGACTTAAAATCAGTTTACAAACGCGAACATATGTGTTATGATTGTTTTTGTGCTATTTTAGATAGTGCTATAAATGAATTGGCATTTCTGCTAGTGTTTTTGAAGACACTTATTCACACTGGCGCAAGCTTCAGGGCTGCAAGGACATAGTAGCAGGTTGGGACTATGTTGCTTAAGTTAGAAGAGATTAGTAGAATTTTACCGCGGTTAAAACTGGAGTTGTGCACTCCGAATAAATATAAATTCCCCGGATGATCGGGTTGAGACTTTCATTTATTTATAAATCTATCTATTAAATACTAAAGGGGTCCCCAATACTTGGGGGCCCCTTGTCCAATTCTCCAAATAAAAACCATCCAAACCGGTTTGGATGGCACATAAAAATTAGTAGTCCTTGAAGCGAAAATTAACTTCACAATTACCGGTATGACAGCTTGTTCATTTATTACACCAGCTTTCAATAAAAATACACAAATTGACCAGTAATAATTGTCCTTTTCAGTAATAAATACATAATCTTCACTCAAAAGGTAGGCATTAATTCATTTGGAATATAGTAGTGACAATCATTTCCATTCACATTATGATTAGTGTGAAGGGGGGATAGTTATGAGTTTAATTCTACGTTTAAGCAATGATGAAAAGGTAGAGATGAAAGCCAGTCTTGAGGAATTCGAAGAAATGTATTTAAAAGATGACGGTTCCTTTCATTCTGGTTATATAAGATTCGTGTTAAATGAAGGAAAAGAAGAACAATCAGAATTAATATTTACAAACCACATTGTTTCTATAGAAGAGGTAAAGTGATACTCAAAGTCATATCCAAACGGATGTGGCTTTTTCTAGTACACTCAAACATTGAAAGATCGATGATGATACACGAGATAAATTAAATGCCAATCATCGTCCGAAGAAGAAGAAAGATTATCCAAACGTGATTGGGAAGAAATTATGGGGACGAATCTTGACCGTTACCACAAGGTGAATGGAAAAGGGAGGAGGAAATGAAAAAGAGTACGCATATCACGCACTCGTTCTCATGTGTAAGTCATCCTTTTGGTGGGTAAGGGTCATTACCGTGGCTATTTTTGTCACGGATTTGTCCGCCTTGTTTGTGTATTACTACTTCAGATTGTTGGGTTTTTGCAATGACAGTGGCCGCTTCTATAGCTTCTTGTTGTGTATCATGTCTAGAAGTAGCTCTATCGTTGCCAGCGCCTTTCACTTGCCAACCGCCATCTGGATGAGGGATTACGTGTTGATCAGGTATAATATTCACCTCCTATTCCTTTATGTAAAAATTATTTTATCAAATCTATTAGAAAAATTGGAACATTAATAGAATAAAGGGAGAGAAGGAGCATTTGAATTGGTAGTTGAAATTGATAAATCAGTATTAATTGAAATAATGGAAGAGCTTGTGGAATTAAAATTTCTAACTAAAGAAAATTTTTTAAATTAATTTTTAAGGAAAAAGTATTTAATTATCCCGAAATTTCATCAGAGGAAGTAGAAGCAAATGGAGAAAAGAGTGAAGAAGAATCGTTGGAGGTCGCTTACAGAATACATAAGCTATCTGACATAATTGAATTCCTCTACGGCAATTGTAGAGTTCTGCTTTTTTCATCTTTATAAACATGCCCACCAAAGCGTGAATTTTGATTGTGGGGCTAGCCCCAAATTGCCCCATAAAGAAACATCAATTTACTTTATTCTGCAAAGTTGATGAAATAAGAGATACCCTAGAAATATGATGAATAAAAGATTCTAGGGCGTATTGATGTTGCTTAGAGCATAATAAAGTTATTAGTCCGTGAAGCATAAAGAAGTCATATACCCAAGCATTAGTAATAATCCAAGACCCATAACAATGTCCATTTTTTACAACCTCCCTTAATATAACCTACAATATCTTCCTTTTTTATTGTACAATGATTACAATAAAGATGAAACTATTTGTTGAAATATTCGTATATATTAAGTAAGAGCGTTTTAAAATTATACATAATAAAAGTGGGTGATAGACTTGAAAAAATGGATCTACAAATCTCTCGTTGTTTCTGTCGCATTATTATCATTTGGTTTAATTACGCCAAAGCATGAAATTTGGGCAAATTTTGATGAAGACCGCCTTGGCAAATCGGTTTTGGACCGGCCAAGCGACAACCATATTTCAGCTGCCTATCAGTTGGATGATATTATCGTTGATGAAAAACCGCTGCCAACAACCGATGACTTTGTGTCCGCCGCAAAAGAACAATCATACATAAAATTTGGAACAAAAGTCGGACCGGTTATTGAACAACAATTCGAAACAAACATTTTCCCGAAAATCGAAGAAGCGATTGCAATGACAGTGGAACGAGTTGGCGATGAAAAACTGCGTAACTTAACAGTTTCCGAAAAACCGAGTGGAGATTACTCGGAAAAAATCTTCCATATTGTTGACAGCCAATCGAAATCAGACGTAATCCGTTTCCATGTACGAACAGAAAATCGTCCTTTCGATGGCTACTACTACAATTTCCACTATCATACGTTTGAAGACAACTATTCAAAACATTACGACCTTGGCGAAATTTACTGGAGCAAAAACACACCGCCAAAATGGTTATCATAGCAAAATAAAGCACCCGCCTATTGGTCGGGTGCTTTTTTATGTCTTAAAACATTGATATATAAGTATTTCTGCTTTAAGGAGATATTGAACTGGAGCCGGTTGAATAGTCTATTTACTTGTTGTGATATTCACATCCAATAGAATACTATCCCATTCAACAGTAGCGCCTAAAGCTTCACTGATAAAGCGAAGTGGAACCATTGTTGTATTTTTATAGGATTCGGCAGGGTGAGATAAACTTATTGAACTACCAACGCCATCTGTAGTGACATAAGCCGTTTTATTACCTACTGCAAGGGAAATCTTTTTAGAGCCCTTGTGAGCTGTGATTGTTTTTGTATTGTTGTTGTAGTCTACAGATGCCCCTAAGCCTTCAAAAATAGCTCTCATCGGAACTAATGTTGTACCATTCTTCATGTAAGCACTTGGATCATAATTTTTCCAAGCGTTGTCAATATATACATCCACTGTAGTCAGTAAAGGTTCAGGGGTAGGAGTGTATTGGTGCTTTATGTAATTACTTGAGCTGCTGGAATTCGAACTGTTGCTTTGTGATCCCGAACTACTGCCCCCGTTATGGTAGTGATATCCACTACATAAGCCTTTTGATATGGATTTTTGACTGCAATTATGACCTCCTTTGGCATCCGTTCTGCCAGAATGGGCTTCTGCAAACGGACTAGCCATAATAATTAATACAAAAATGGTTAAAGCAGAAATTAATTTTTTCATTGATATCCTCCTTATCGATAAGTACTTTTCTATTATAGGGATAAATAGTCATAATTACTATAAAATTGGAATAATATATATTTTTATTATGAAAAAAGTATTTATTGAAAAGTGTAGGAGGAAAGAGATAAGCAAGCTTTTTTTATGTCTGAGATCAATGAAAGATTGTTTTCATTTTGTTTTGATATTTTACAGTTACTGAGAAAGGGCGGTATAAGTATGCCGAGGCTTTTAAGTAAAATGATAATGCCTGATCCATTTGTAATGAATGAAGATACAGTAAATAATTCGGTATGGGAATTTCTGAAACTGAAAGGGTTTTCTAGTCCTAACCCATTGAAAGCGAACTAGCAAGGTATTGACGTGCAAGGGACAAAATTGGGATGGATGATTTATGTCGAATCTAAAGGATCCCATGCAAATAATCATGATAGCAACACAGTATTTGGACAGGGGCAAATAAAAATTCATACCTATAATCAGATAGGTAAGCTCATGGAGTATAAAAACATTGGTAACGAAAAATCTTTATATGTAATGGCAAATCCGGACATTCCCAGAATTAGAAATAGAGTTCAAAAAGTAGTGGATTCACTCAATAATTTACAATTTATTAGGTTTTGGATACAGGAGAACAAATCAATAATAATCGAGTACCCCCATTCCTTGGAAAATGATTTAATACACTTAGGTATAATTGAAAAATCGGTCCATTATACTGAATAAATTCAACAGATCGCCAAAATGGTTATCATAGCAAAATAAAGCACCCGCCTATGAACTGCACCCCATTTGTTAGACACGATACTAACGAATGAGGTGTTTTTTTCATGGCTAAAATGAGTTCCGAACAAAAATTAGCAGCGGTTGAACGCTATTTAACGAGCAGGGAAAGTTCCAGAGCCGTCGCTGCGGAGTTTGGTATTTCACATCGTTATTTACTCACGTTGACGAATCAATATCAAAAGAATGGTGTAGAAGCGTTCGTCAGACGATGTACAAATTATACAAAAGAATTTAAACTAGACGTACTTAACTATATGACTGAACATGGTACGTCCCTTAATGAAACAGCTGCGATTTTTAAAATTGCAGGTGCTTCATCCGTACGAAATTGGAAAAACCAATTCGAAACTTTAGGAGAGGACGCCCTTCAGCCAAAGAAAAAGGGGCGTCAATCCATGAAAAAAGCATCAGCTAAACAATCTAAGAAAGTAGTAACAGAAGGCTCTACAGAAGCACTTCAAGCACGTATTCAGCAGTTAGAAATGGAGAACGCGTATTTAAAAAAGTTGAATGCCTTAGTTCAAGCCAAGGAAGCATCACCACGAAAGACAAAGTAAAAGTCATTTGTGAATTAAGGGAGATTTATTCGGTGAAAGCACTTGTAGCGTACGCAGAAATTCCACGCAGTACGTTTTATCAAATCGCAAAGAAATTAGATTTGCCTGATCCAGACACGAAATTAAAAGACGATATTCAAGCCATTTATAAGGAACATGATGGTCGTTATGGCTACCGTCGTATTCGGGATGAGCTGGCGAATCGTGGGCAAAAAGTGAACCACAAAAAGGTACAGCGCCTCATGAAAGAGCTTGGCTTGAAATGTTTGGTGCGTATGAAAAAATATAAATCGTACAAAGGCTCAGTGGGCGAAATTGCCCCAAATATTTTAGACCGCCAATTTACAGCGGAAGCACCAAATGAAAAATGGACAACGGATATTTCAGAGATTAAATTATTTGGCGAAAAGCTGTATTTATCGCCAGTTTTAGATATGTTTAATGGTGAAATTATTACTTATACAATCGGCTCTAGACCTACTTTCTCTCTTGTTTCAGAAATGTTAGATAAAGCATTAGAGCGTTTGCCAGAAGACCACCAGCTACTCATGCATTCCGATCAAGGCTGGCATTATCAAATGAAGCAATATCGCCATGCGCTCCAATCAAGAGGCATTGTGCAAAGCATGTCACGAAAAGGCAACTGTTACGACAACTCGGTGATGGAGAATTTCTTTGGCATCATGAAATCAGAATTCCTTTACTTAAAAGAATTTGAAAGTATTGAGCACTTTAAAGAAGAGCTCGAAAAATATATTCATTATTACAACACGAAACGTCTAAAGGCCAAATTTAAAATGAGTCCGGTACACTACCGAACTCATTTTACCCAAGCTGCCTAAGCGAAATAACCGTGTCTAACTTTTGGGGGTCACTTCACTATTGGTCGGGTGCTTTTTGGAGCTTTTAAAGCCTTGTTTTATTTCTCGATTTTCTTCTTTCCGGAATTAGCTGCAAAAATTCCACTAACTAATGCAATAATGATTGCTATCCATGTCCAAAAACTCATTATTCACCCCGATTAAACTTATTTGCTACTTTCACTATACAACTTTTCAGTATAAATTCCAAAATGATCCATCAATAACAGAGCATATTCTGCTGTGCTGTTTTCTGTTGAAGCATTACTTTTACTAAGTATGAGAATATAAGATCCAAACCATTTAATTGGGAATTAAAAAATCCAGGACATCATTTTAAAAATAAGAAATTTAAGCTTAAATAATCTTCGTTTGGCCAACCTTAATTTTAAGGAGTGGTGAATTTGGAAAACCGGTTTTTCTTAGGGTTATTTAATGGCTTGATTTTAAGTGTTATATTATGGACCTCAATTTTCGGATGGATAAAAATAATTACTGGTTTATTATAAGTCATCGTAATATTCGGAGAAGGGCTACCCAACATAAGTTTTGGATACCTTAAAAAGACCAGGTACTCATTACTGAGCCTGGTCTGTTTCTTTATTAGTTTTATTACTTTTCGTTATTGTCGCTATTGTTGCTTTTGTTCTTTTGCTTTGCATATTCTGAGAAATCCGCTTCTTTCCCGGCTTCCATATTATAGTTCGGTCTGTTCGTTGCTCTTGTATGCGTAACGGTAGCATTGTCTTCTTCGTCAAGATTCTTCATTAACAGCGGAATGCATGCAAGACCGGCAAGACCGACAAGTGCATAAACAATTCGTGATAATCCGGCAGTTTGTCCGCCAAATAATGATGCGACTAAATCAAATTTGAAAAAGCCGATAAGTCCCCAGTTAATTGCCCCAATAATGACAAGTACGAGGGCAATTCTATATAATGCGCCCATTTAAAAACATCTCCTTTATTTTAGATAAAGAAGTTCATTCGGTATGTAATAACACATACTGAAGAAATTCAAGTATCTATTTCTGCTCGTATTTTTCCCGGTAACCATTTGTTTATACTTCTTTTTTTAAAAAGAAAATGTATCAAATGACGAATAAAAATGTGCTTTGGAAAATAAAAATAAATAAAAATAGGAATTAATATCCGGAGTAAAAAAGAGGAGAATATATAGTTCGGAATTCGTAGAAAATAAAGCAAAAGTTATTTATTTAACGTTGGTAATAGAGTATCCGGCAATTTATCATAATATTATTATGCGACAGCAAAGTGTACCTTTATTTTTGAAATAAATTTACGAAAAATTTAAAAATTAAAGGTGAATTTTTATGTAACTCAAGGTATAATATTTGTATACTATAGTAAAAAGGAGGACTGCCGATGATAACCGGTCAGTTAGGGCGAGCATTCCAATTAGCGGAAAAACATAAGCTCGACGTAAATACAATTTTGGAATTAACAAAAATTATTGCGAAAGAAGTGAATGGTACTCAAAAAATTGAGGACAAAATTTTACTGCAAATGATTCAAATTCTTGAAAACAACAAAACATTACTTAGGGAGGCAACATAAAAATTGACGCAAACGATTGAGCTATACGATGACTTAGACACATTTGACTAAAGGCGCTACTCAGCAGACGAAATACGAGTAGCGCCTTTTATTATGCACTTTTTAATACATACATATCGATTTCATTGTGACATTTTAAATTTCTAAGTAGTCTTTTCGGTTCGATTTTACGGATTAGGTGTTATTCTTACCATAAGTCTATATAATAAACGAAAGAACATTCTTTAGGAGTGAATACATTGGCACATGCAGATCATACATACTTAAATTTATTGCAATATATATTGGACAACGGTACCGATAAATCGGACCGTACAGGAACAGGAACACGCAGCGTTTTCGGCTATCAGATGCGCTTCGATTTACAGGAAGGCTTTCCGCTATTAACCACTAAGCGCGTACCATTCAAACTCGTAGCAAGTGAACTTCTTTGGTTTATAAAAGGTGATACGAATATCCGTTATTTACTTCAGAACAACAACCATATTTGGGATGAATGGGCATTTAAAAAATGGGTAGAATCAGAAGAGTACAGCGGGCCTGATATGAGTGACTTTGGTAGACGCTGCCTTACTGATGTAGCATTTAATGAACGGTATCAAACTGAGTTATCTTCATTTTGCGAACGTGTTTTACAAGATGATGAATTTGCTGCGAAATATGGGGATTTGGGCAATGTTTACGGGAAACAGTGGCGTAACTGGACAACTTCCGAGGGAGAATCGATCGATCAATTACAAGATGCAATCGATTTAATTAAACATAATCCGGATTCGCGTCGCATTATCGTGAATGCATGGAACCCGGAAGATGTGATCGATGCGGGAGGAAAGGGCAGTAAAGCTGCTTTGCCGCCATGTCACGCAATGTTCCAGTTTTACGTGGCTGATGGGAAATTAAGCTGTATGCTGACACAGCGCAGTGCTGATTCATTTTTAGGGGTGCCTTTCAACATTGCAAGCTATGCATTGCTGACGCATTTAATCGCCCATGAATGTGGTCTGGAAGCAGGTGAGTTTGTGCACAGTATGGCAGATACCCATATTTATTCAAACCATTTTGAGCAAGTTAAAGAACAGCTTGCACGTGAGCCGAAGCAATTGCCGATCTTGAAGTTAAATCTTGAAAAGCAATCGATCTTTGATTTTGAAATTGAAGATATTTCGCTGGAAGGCTATCATCCGCATCCATCAATTAAAGCACCTATTGCAGTATAAAGGGGGATCACAATGATTTCATTAATTGTTGCACATGATGAGAACAGGGTCATTGGCTATCAAAACGATTTGCCGTGGTATTTACCTGGTGATTTGAAATATTTTAAAGAAATGACAATGGGAAAACCGATGATAATGGGCCGTAAAACATACGATTCCATTGGACGCCCGCTGCCGGGACGCCGAAATATTGTCATTACAAGAAATACAGACTTTGCAGCCGATGGAATTGAAGTGGTTGGAAGTCTGGAAGAAGCTTTGTCACTTGTTGAAGGTGAAGAAGAAGTAATGATCATTGGCGGTGCGCAAATATTTGAGCAGTCAATGGAAATTGCCGATCGATTATATATTACGCTGATCAACCATAGTTTTAAAGGTGACACTTATTTCCCGTCATACGATGACTGGAAACAAATCTCATGCCTCGAGCCTATCGAGTCCGACGCAGGATACACTTTCCAGTATTGCATTTATGAAAAATGAATTTTATAGAAGAAGGACGTGCCGAATGATTAAATCCGGCACGTCCTTTGCTTTTAAATTAAGTAAATATATACACAAGCCACCATGCATCCGCATCCTGCGATAACAAATAAATGCCAGATCGCATGATTGTACGGAAGGCGTGTCCAAGCGTAAAATATCGCGCCGAATGTAAATAGCAGCCCGCCGATAAGCATGAGCATAAAACCATCAAACGTCAAATATTCATATAATGGTCGAATGGCAAAAATAATAAGCCAGCCCATGAAAATATATAGTATCAATGATAATTTTTCGAATCGATGGATGAACAAACATTTGAACACAACGCCCAATATGGCAATAAACCAGATAATACACAGCATGACAATTCCTGTTACGCCACCGATTGCTACAAGTAAAAACGGGGTATAGGTACCCGCAATCAATATGTAAATTGAAGAATGGTCCAAAATGGAAAAGAACCGTTTATATTTTTCCGGAACACTATGTAATAATGTCGACATTAAAAACAGTAAAATCAATGATGAGCCAAAAATAGCGTAGGAAGTTATATGTAGGGCGGTACCGTTTACAGCTGAATGAATAATTAATAGGATGCACGCAGGTATACTGATGGCAAGACCTATACCATGTGTTATGGCATTCCAAAGTTCTTCTTTCCAGTTTTTGTAGTCAAATGCGTCTAAATTGTGCATGAGTCATCACGCTCCTTTATATTAGTATAGTTCCTAACTAAAATATTCGTGATAGATGGTTGTCATGATGTTATACTGCTATATGTCATATGTAAATAGTGATAAACGGGGACATTCTTCAATGACAAATGTCATATTGGTAAACAATTATGATTTCTTTATAATAGTAAGGAAGATAGAAAAAGGATGTGTTTTCTTTGAGTCAAATTCATATCGTAACAGATTCAACTTGCGATTTAACAGACGCGGAAATTCAGGAACATGGAATTCATGTAGTACCATTAACAGTACAAATTGATGAAAAAACGTATACAGATCGTGTAAATTTGCAACCGGATACATTTATTGAATTATTAAAAACAGCAAAAGAACTTCCAAAAAGTTCTCAGCCGTCTCCCGGTGTATTTAAAGAATTATATGACGAGCTTGGAAAAGATGGATCAAAAATTGTATCAATCCATATGACAGGCAGTATGAGCGGTACATATCAGTCAGCCAATCAAGCTTCACAAATGAGTGATTCTGACGTAACCGTAATGGATTCGCGTTATATTGCTTTTGGTTTGGCTTTTCAGCTTCGGGAAGCGATCCGTCTGCGTAATGCGGGTGCTACTGTGGAGGAAATTGTTGCGGGTGTGAATCGTGTACGTGAAAACACACGTCTTTTTGTTGCATTGGACACGCTGGAGAATATGGTAAAAGGCGGCCGAATTGGAAAAGGTAAGGCTGTCGTTAGTTCTTTATTGAATATTAAGCCAATTGGTCACCTGGATATCGGGGAAGTGACGATTTGTGCAAAACCGCGCAGCTATAAGCAAGTGGTGAAATATTTAATGAGTGAATTTGAAAAGGATACTCAAGGTAAAAAAGTGGCTGGTGTCGGCATCTCTCATGCGAATGCAATGGATACATTAGTGAATCCGTTGATTGAACAGGTAAAATCATCGGGTTATACAGGTAAAGTGGAAGTTGCCTTTACGTCACCGGTAATTAGTACACATACAGGTGAAGGTGCAATCGGCTTTATTTATTATACAGAATAGTTCAAAGGTAATTCTAAAGGATTTTCACTTTAGAATTACTTTTTTTATAAACTGAAAAAAATATTTTCTGATATATCACTATTTTTATAGGCAAATCATTCCTAAAGGCGGGGAAAATATTTTATAATGAAATAACAAAATAAAAAGGGGGAAGTTGCATGTGGCGGTTAGTACTCACATCATTAGCTGTCATTTTCTTGTCCGCATGCTCCGTTACAATTGACCCACAAATAGAAGAAGCACAACAATCCGACAATTCATCCAATGAGTTGTCTATATCAGAAACAGAAGCCGAAAACGAAGAAACAATCAATACGAGCTTTTTTGATATTATAAATGATGTATTTCAACTAGACTGGTCTGATCGTAAGGAAGAAGATGCACAATCGGTTTATTATTTAGCGTTAGGCGATTCCCTTACGCGTGGTGTTGGAGACGAAACCCAGGATTATGGCTACACGATTCGTCTCCAGCAGGAGCTGGAAAAATGGCCGATGGTAGAGGAAGTGGAACTCGATAATCGAGGTAAAAATGGTAGACGCAGTGACCAGCTGTTAAGTTTACTAGAGCGGGGCCACTATGAAGAAGAGCTCCAAAAAGCAAATCTGATCACGATTACACTTGGCGGTAATGATGTCATGAAAATTGTAAAAAAGAATTTGTTTTCAATGAAAAAGTCTATGTTTGATAAGGAATTGCCACGATTTGCTGAGCGCTACGAGCAAGTTATTGCCGAAATTCGTAAAGTAAATCCTGATGCGCCGATTATTTTAGTTGGGTTTTATAATCCCTTTTCAATCGTAGTCGATGAGATAACACCTTTTGATCCGATTATATCGGAGTGGAATGATGAAATCGAAAAGCTTGCTGCCACAGATGAAAATGCGTGTTTCGTATCTGTAGAGGATTTATTTGTATCAAACGAGGATATGGTATATCATGTAGACTTCTTTCATCCGAATAGCACAGGATATGATCGTATGACAAGACGCATCATTGAAACAATGCAACAATGTGATATTGAGCAGATGTCAGACGGTTTATTAGGATTTGAGGAGTGAGAAGATGAACAAATGGAAAGTCGCATTTTTATTATTGGCTGGAGCAGTACTCATAACATTTGCCACATTGCTGTATTTAATAACTGCTGATGTTAAACAGGCAACCGAACAGCCGCCACTCCCTGTTGAGGGCAATATATTGACTGTGGAAACGACAGCTAAAGAATTCGAAGCAATCGCAAAACAATATTTATCGGAAGCTATGAACCAGTCACCGGTACCGGTAGAGCTGACAGTGGATGATAAAATTTATTTATACAGTACACTAACTGTTTTTAATATCGAATTACCGATACAGATGGATTTCATTCCTGTTGTAAATAATGGTAATATTACACTGAATCAAGAGGCTGTCCATGTGGGCAAAGTAAATATTCCTCCAAAAACCGTCCTGAAAATGATTGATGATGCGGTTAATTTTCCAAACTGGATAACGGTGAAACCAAATGACGAGGAAATTTATGTTGATCTGTCGCGCATCAATATCGCTAGCGGTTCAAGAGTGCGCGCTAAGGAAATTGATTTACCGAATGATAAAATAGAGTTGGAAGTAGTTATTCCAAACCAGACGAAGTAAATAGGAGGTAATGTTAATGGCATATGAAAAAGCGACATTTGCAGGGGGCTGCTTCTGGTGTATGGTAAAGCCGTTTGATCAACAGCCCGGGATTATAGAGGTCGTTTCTGGTTATACGGGCGGGCATGTTGAAAACCCGACATACGAACAAGTATGCAGTGAAACAACAGGCCATCTGGAGGCAGTTCAAATTACGTTTGATCCTGAAATTTATCCTTATGAAAAACTGGTTGAACTTTATTGGACACTGATTGATCCGACAGATGCGGGCGGTCAATTTTATGACCGTGGCGAATCATACACAACGGCGATTTTTTACCATGATGATGTTCAAAAGCAGATTGCGGAACTATCTAAGTCCAAACTGGAGGCGAGCGGAAAATTCAAATCACCGATTGCCGTTAAAATTCTTGAAGCAAAGCCATTTTACGCAGCAGAAGCTTATCATCAGCACTACTATAAGAAGAACCCGGCACACTACGAACGCTATTCTGTTGGTTCAGGGCGTGCAGGATTTATTGAAAAACACTGGGGGGCGAAATAAATGAATAAAGAGCAGCGTTTGAAAGAGTTAACAGATATGCAGTATCATGTTACACAAAACCAAGGAACGGAACCTCCATTCCGCAATGAATACAATGATGTTTTCGAAGATGGTATATATGTGGATATCGTTTCAGGAAAGCCGCTTTTCAGCTCAAAAGATAAATATGATGCAGGCTGCGGCTGGCCATCTTTTTCAAAGCCAATTGAAAAAGTAGAGGTGACCGAGCATTTTGATACATCACACGGTATGCGTCGTGTAGAAGTCCGCAGTAAAACAGCTGATTCCCATTTAGGTCATGTATTTCCGGATGGTCCGCAAGAATTAGGTGGATTGCGTTATTGTATTAATTCAGCGGCAATGCGCTTTATTCCTGTAGAGGATCTCGAAAAAGAAGGTTACGCTGAATATAAATCATTGTTTGAATAAAAAAACTCGCTTATGGATGTCCCATGAGCGAGTTTTTTATATTATATTTTAAATTCATTGACAACACTTCGAAGGTGATCTGCTTGTGATGCCAATTCCACAGCAGATGCATTAATTTCTTCCATAGAGGCAGATCCCTGAGATGCGGCAGCTGCACTTCGTTCCGTATTGACAGCAGTATTGTCTGCAATCGCGGCAACATGTACGAACGATGTAGTTACACCTTGGCTATTATTTAAAGTTTGTTCAATCTGAGCAACCATCTGTGTTAAAATATCAGATGTTTTTTCTGTTTGCAGTAATATATTTTGTAAAGAACTGGTCGTTTCATTCGTCACATCCACACCACGGATTACTTTTTCAACCCCTGTATGATTTTGCTCAATAATGGACTTGACTTCTGCTTGAATGGATCCAACGATGGCCGATACTTCTTTCGCAGCCTTTTGGGATTGTTCGGCAAGTTTACGAACTTCAGCCGCTACAACAGCAAAACCTCTTCCATGTTCTCCTGCCCGAGCAGCCTCAATCGCCGCATTTAATGCAAGTAAGTTTGTTTGTTCGGCAATCGCTGTTATTGTACTGATAATAGAAGTAATATTTTTGGATTTTTCCCCTAATTTTTCAACTGTATCAGAAGTTGTAGCCATTGTCTCTTCGATTTCAAGCATGACAGTTGATGAATGGTTCACCGATTTGCTTCCTTTATGTGCAGCCTCTTTCATTTCAGATGCAGCTTGCTGAACTTCTCGTGCCTTTTCATCTAATACGTGCATCGATTGTTCCAATTTTTGCATTTCATTTCCCGCATTTCCGATACTGGTTAAAATTTCACTGCTGTCACTCGCGATGTTCATCGTAGAATCAGCAATAAAATCTATTGTTCGAGCATTTTCATCTGCAAGTGCCATTAATTCCTGTGAACTTCCGGATACGTTTTCGGCTAGGCTTGAGACACGTTTAACCAATGCGGATATCGAGTCGATTAAAATATTTGTGGAATCACCTATAATTGAAAATTCGTCCTTTGTTTTCACATTCACGCGCCGTGTCAAGTCACCGCCAGCCTGGGCGATATCCAGAATCGATTCATTAATCTTTTTCGTATTTCTCCGTATTGATTTCGATAAAATATAACCTAATGAAATTGTTAAAATAACAGCAACTCCTGTTAGGGCAGAAATCATTATTTTAGAGGCGAATGCAAACTGTTCCAAGTCTGAAATAGTTTTTTCATTGCGCTGCTCAAGTATTTGAATCAATTTACCCGTGTTTTCATCAATATAACTTTTGAAATTTTGACTTCCGCTATTGGCAAAAAGTTTGGCGGCATTTTCATAGCCATATTTTTGACGCACTTCAATTGTCGATTTAGAATAGGATAAATAATTAGCGTAAAACTGTTGGATTAACCCGACAATTTTGAGTTCTTCATCCTGATTTTTGAATGACGCTTCAACAGATGTTAAATTTGTATGTATTCGTTCCTTTGTCTCTTCATATAATTGAAGAAATTTTTCGTCACCTGTAATTAAGTAAGTTTGTTCATGGCTTGAAAGCTTTGCAATATCTGAAGCTAAACTGTTAATATGCATTTGCTGCTGTAAATTTTCTTCTGCAAATTCTCGCAAGTTTTTTTCCAAATTTGTTATATTAATATACGACAAAATTTGCATAGCGATAATTATTGCCATTAAAATAGTGAAAGTAAGTAGAATTTTACCTCGTATTAAATGAAAAAAGTGAAATGAGGCTTTCGGATTAATAAATTTTTTCCTTAGTTTTTCTTTATCAGGTTTAGTTTTCTTGCTTTTTCGCAAATTATTCACCACTTTCTGAAAAATCAGTATTTAACTATTTTACTACATGGATAGGAAATTTACACTATATATTGTGAAAAATATATAAAGGAGGGAAAAAATTGAAAAAATCATTTTATCATTTTGCACTTACATTTAGAGGAGGGGAGTGGTCGGACGAAAAGGTGCGTTTTGCCGAAAGTATGTTTCACGATCACGCCTTTCCAAAAATGTCCGACAGCTTTGAAGAACTCACAAATTATATAGAATTTCAATCCGATGAATATATGACGATAGGCGCTTTTGACCAATTATGGGACCTGTATGAGAATAAATTTTCATTATAAGCAATATTTTGCATGCTAAACGTCAGATAGGGTATATTGAAATAGGACGTGCCTTCGTAAAAAAATTCGTTAATTTGTCCAAATATTGTTTTTTCTTCAATTTTTTTGAGAAGCAAGACGTCTAACGATTGAATGTTTATTCGAAAACGTTTACAATTTAGAAGAATTATGATGAAAAGAGGTTTTTAGATGAGCGTTCATATTAATGCCAAAAAAGGCGACATAGCAGAAATCGTACTATTACCAGGAGATCCATTGCGTGCAAAATATATTGCCGAAACATTTTTAGAAGATGTTGTACAATATAATGAAGTACGTAATATTCTTGGCTATACAGGTACGTATAAAGGGAAGCGCGTTTCTGTACAAGGGACAGGCATGGGTGTACCATCTATTTCAATTTATGCGACTGAGCTAATGCAAGAATACGGTGTCCAGAAACTGATCCGTGTAGGTACTTGTGGTGCGATCCAAAAAGACGTGAAAGTACGTGACGTTATTATTGCACAAACTTCATCTACAGATTCTAACATGAATCGTGTTGTTTTCGGGGGGACAATCGACTATGCACCTACTGCGGATTTCGATTTATTACTGAAAGCTTACAATGCTGCAAAAGAAGCGAACTTAAACGTACGTGTAGGAAATATCTTCACTGCTGATATGTTCTATTCTGACGAAGCACAAAACGAAAAACTAGCGCAATATGGCGTATTAGCAGTTGAAATGGAAACATCTGCACTATACACATTAGCAGCGAAATTCGGCCGTCAAGCTTTAACAGTACTAACAGTATCTGACCACATCCTGACAGGTGAAGTAACTTCATCTGAAGAGCGCCAAACTACGTTCAATGACATGATGGTAATTGCGTTGGAAGCGGCGATTCAAGACTAACAGTGATTAAAAGGGCTTTGATCCCTTAAAACTAGAGGCAGGCGACCAAAAAGGTGGCTTGCCTCTTTTTATCTTTTTAAATCAAGTGATTTTATGTCGATCAGGTTTTGAACAATGAACAGGCTGGGACATAAGTAGAATTACCAGTGACTAAGAAGGAATTCTTTATTAAGAAACGGATATTTCGGAAAATTGATTGGAATGCAGGGCGACTCCTACGGGAACAGCACGACGCCTGAGACGTTCGTGTAAGGCCGTGCCCGTGGAAAGCGTCCCGGAATGGAAATCAATTTTAACGCTTAGCAAAAAAACACTATTTTCCTCTCAGAGGAAAATAGTGTTTTTGGGTTATGTTCCGGCCCCTTTTGTTTTATTTTCCGATTAATAACCAACCATATCGGATGTTTGAAACTAGGCGCGTAATCATCCAACTAATGGCTGTAACCACAACGGCTGTAATTAGCTGCCATGAATGAAAGACGACAGGTGTACCACCTGGTATCAACAATCTGGTGAAAATCAGGAAGAACGGATGGAATAGATAAATGCCAAAAGACATTGCTGCCAATCGGTTTAAAAAATCAGTTAACTTATAATTATCTATACTGATGACCATTTTTCCAAGCCAAATACACATAAATCCGCCCGTTAGTCCAAGAGCGGTATAAAAGCCATCCAAAATAAGCGTACGGTAGTCAGATGGTGGTAGCCAGTTACTTAACGTATTCATTTGTAATGTAATATCCCCGATTATTAGTGTGATTGCTGAAATTAAAAATGCTGCTACTATAAAAAATGATAGCCACTTCTTTGAACGATTCCAGTTTTCATCCAACCGCAAATAATGAAAACCAACTGCAGCACCTGTTACGAAGAAAGGTAAATAAGAAATAAAGTAGGAGCCGCGTGATGTAACAACGAAATAATTTTTGTTTAAGTAATACCAAGCAAATTGAATGATAAGTGAACCAATCAAAGCAGGCAATACTTTCAAATTGAATTTTTTAAATATAAACAAAATAAACGGAAATATTAAATAAAATTGAATAAGTACAAACAAAAAGTATAAATGCATATAGACTTTTCCGGTAAATAATTGCACCGTAAATGTTCTTACTGCTTCTACGGCCGTGTAATCATAGTAAATCATCCACTTACCGATGAAATATAAGAGTGAAATCGATATATACGGGATAATAATATATTTCATGCGTTTAATGTAAAAGGCTTTAATCGTTCCAAAATTGAAATCCCGATTCCGGTAACTATACAGCAAGACGAGTCCACTCAAGAAAAAGAATACCGGAACACCAAGTTTACCTAGTGTATTGAAGCTTGAATACATATAAAACATATTCGTGCCAACTTCCATTGCACCTAAACCAGATGAACTAAAATGTACAAATAGTACTGCGAACATAGCAAATGCTCGAGCGAATTGCACTTCTTCTAATTTACGATTCATAAGCATCTCTTTCCGATTTTTATAATATAGAAAATCCAGATTTGAAATTCTATTAAACAATTTTTACCCTTCCTATTTTGTTATAAACATTTGGGGCTTTTTGGGGGAATTTCCTGTTGGAATATTGGCATAGCATATTCATGTGGTGGGCAAACTGAGTTACCGACAATTTTAAAGCACATAAATGACGGCCAAATAGGAAAAAAAGGAGTGAGGGGATGAGTCAGGAAGTAGCGAAGAAATTTGTTGATCGAATCTCAAGCACAGTGGATCCGTTAGCGAATATTGTCACGGTTAGTCTGTTTTGTGAAAATGCCATTAACCATTTGATTCAGGAAAAGCTGCCGAAAGTAAGGAGCTTTAAAGATCAGTCAACTTATATCCCAATGGCGAGCTCCAATTACAGCACTAAAGTATATTCTGTTTATGCATTAGGATTAATCGAAAAAAAACTATTTGAAAACTTATGGCTGCTGAATTATTGGCGCAACAAAGCTGCACATAATATTAGTGTGGACATTAAAGCTTTGCCGATGAACTTTCACATTTTTGAAAACAACCTCAAAATCGAAAAAGACATGAATGAAAATGAAATTGTCATCGGGATTGCCCTTTGTACGTACAAAGAGTTGCATGTGTTTTTAAATGAACAATACGGAATTAAATTGAATTGGTGAGGAATAAAAAGTGTCTATGCCTGTAGACACTTTTTATTTTATCCGTCATTCCTAAAATAATGCACTCTATCCAGACAATATTTTCAAAGCGTACTTAATTCATTCAAACTAATTTCAAAATTCACGATATAAATACAATAAATTAGGGTATGGATAGAGAAGTTTACTTAAGGAAGGGTTGAAATCAATTTGAAAAAACGATACTTATTCGCGATGTCCACATTATCGATTGCACTTGTTGCAGGCTGCGGAGATACAGCCGAACCGGTCGAGGGTACTGATAGCGAAGCGAATTTAACATTACAGCAAGTATACGAGAATGCATTGCAGCGGCAGCAGAACTTGAAAAGTGTTCATGCCGAAACAACGATGGATCAGGTGACAAGCTTCGTGATGGAGGGTCAATCGATGGAAATCACAAGCAACTCCAATCTGGCAATGGATATTCAGCAAAATCCGACGGCGATGTACTCGAAAGGTACCGTTGAGATGAATATGGGCGACGAAAAAATGGAAATGCCAATTGAAATGTATATGACAGAAGAAGATGGCTTTTACATGTTAAACGGCGAGTCGAATGAATGGTTGAAAATGCCTGATGAACAGTATGAACAACTTTTAGCTCAAACCGGTGCTCAGGCAGATGCATCAGAGCAACTCCAACAGCTTGAGCAATTTATAGAAGATTTCAGCTTCGAACAGGATGTTAAAAATTATTTGTTAACGCTGAACATTGAAGGCGATGAGTTCAAGCAGTTTATACTATCGCAAATGGGAGCAAGTTTAGGTGAATCTATGGAGGTTAATGGTGAAATTCTTGAGAACATGTCTTTTGAAGATTCACAATATAAAATTGTTGTGGCAAAAGATACGTTTGATATAAAAGAAATGGATATGGACCTTAAAATCATTACAAATGTAGAGGGCCAGGAAACAACGATTGAAAATGATGCGAACATTGTCTATTCGAAATTTGATGAAGTAAAAGAAATCAATATACCGAATGAAGTGATCAAACAAGCTAAAACCGAATAATAAATCAAGCAGCGAGGCCACTTATTGGCGGAAATCGCTGCTTTTTTCTATTTAATATGAAACGAAAGAAAAAAAATGATGTCTATCCTTTTCTAGTCGCTTGTAAACTGATATTATTGGTATAGTGTGACATCAGATAGTGTAAATATGAGAGTGGTGAAATTGAAATGGATGAACAAAAAAGAGACGAGGAACAAAACAAATTAAACGAAGAGCAAACTACAAATGAGAAGCCAGCAGGAAAATATCTTCGAATGAAACCATTTGCTTTTATAATGGTCATTTTCCTGGCAATTTTATGTACAGCAGGTCTAACAATTTTTGCATTGACATTCGGTGAAAAAAAGGTTGTAGAAGTAAAAGAACCGGTGGAACGGGCGGAATTCAAAAAACTATATGATGCGTATGATGCACTGCAGCAAAAATATTATGAGGACATAAATGAAGAAGAAGTGGTATATGGTGCGATCAACGGAATGTTCGATGCACTGGGAGACCCTTATTCTGATTATATGAATAAAGAAGAGGCAAGTTCGTTTAATGAAAGCCTGTCTTCTAGTTTCCAAGGAATTGGTGCGGAGATCCAAGAACGAAATGGTTATATTATGATTGTTTCCCCTATTAAAAATACACCTGCCGAAAAAGCAGGTTTACAGCCGAAAGATATGGTATTGGCCGTTGACGGGAAAAGCGTAAAAGGCATGAGCTCTACAGAAGCTGTGTTATTGATTCGCGGTGAAAAAGGGTCTGAAGTCACTTTGACAATTCAACGCGGAGATGCAGAAAGTTTTGATATGACAATTGTGCGTGATGATATCCCGGTTGAAACGGTATATGGTGATATTGATGAAGAAGGTATTGCTCACTTCCAGATCACTTCATTCAGTGAAAATACAGCGGTAGAACTTGAAAAACTGCTAATTGAATACGAAAAACAAGGGATGAAGGGGATTGTTTTAGATGTACGCCAAAATCCTGGCGGCTATTTAAAAGCGGCAATCGATATTTCGAACTTGTTCGTTGAAGAAGGAAAAACAATCGTTCAAATTCAAGAACGAGATACAACGCCACAAATTGTGACGGCGGACAATCGTTCTAAATATAATTTGCCTATAACAGTTTTAATCGATGAAGGCAGTGCTTCTGCTTCTGAAATTTTAGCAGGTGCACTGAAAGAATCTGCAGGTGCCCAAATTGTCGGGTTGAATTCCTTTGGTAAAGGGACAATGCAGGAGATCATCTATATGGAAGACGGCGCAAACTTGAAATTCACAACAGGCAAATGGTTAACTCCTGACGGTAACTGGGTGAATGAAAAAGGAATTGCACCGGATGTGAAAGTTGGCTATCCGGATTATGCTTCTTTACCATATATTGATCCGAGTCAGACATATGAACAAAATTCCGATCATGCGTCCATCAAAACAGCGGAACGCATTTTGGAAGTATTGGGCTATGAACCAGGTGAAGTCGATACACAATTTGATGAATCGACAGCAGCAGCATTAAAAGAATATCAACAAGATAATGAACTTGAAGTGACGGGTATCTTAACTGGGGATACAACATATGCGTTAATGGATGCAATTAGCGAAAAGTTGAAAACAGAAGATCCTCAAATTTTAAAGGCGAAAGAATTACTGGATACATTGCCTGAAGAAAAGACAAACGAATAAAAAATGCGGGCTGGCAAAAAGTGTGGAAATACTTTATTGCCAGCCCATTATTATAGGAAGTGAAGAGATGAAGGATGTATATTTATTTAGCGGATTTTTAGGAAGCGGAAAAACGTCCATGTTAACCGATGTCATTCGCCAGTTGAAAGAAGCCGATTTGAAGCCGGCAGTTATTATGAACGAATTAGGGAAGCTTCCATTTGATTCACAGGCAGTGGAACAGGATGTACCATTGAAAGAAATGTTGGAAGGCTGTATTTGCTGCAGCGGAGCGGAAAAAACGGAAGCGCAAATCCAATCGCTCTTACACGATCAGGAATTTGATGTACTTATAATAGAAACAACTGGTGCTGCCCACCCTGTTGAAGCTCTGGATGCAGTCTATTCGCCTTTATTTGCGGATAAGTTAAATATTAAAGGAATTGTGACGGTGGCGGACAGTCGGTTATGGTTAGACCGTACAAGCCTTACACCACAGGTACGGTCTCTATTCATGGAACAAATTCGTCATGCCCACCTTTTATTGGCAAATAAAACGGATTTGCTTACGGAATCGGAACAGGCACAAGTAGTCTATGAGCTGCAAGGATTTAATGCAAATGCTTTCATCCTCCAGACGACAAATGGCCGAGTACCGTTGAAGTTATTGCAGAATATGCAGTCTACTGCTCGTGTTTCCAAAGAAGACATTGTGTCAGCGCGTATAGGGGAAAGCTTTAATTTAGGTTCACGTCTCGTGCGATTTGATACAAGCTTTACACAAGAACAGTTTGAAGATTGGGTTCGAACTTTGCCGGATACGGTTTACCGTATGAAAGGCTATGTACCGATTGAAGGCGTCAAAAATCCAATGTTGTTCCAATATGCTTATGGAATGGTCCAATGGCTGCCGGAATATATTAAGATGGAACCGAATTTGGTCATCATCGGAGAGAACATCAACAATCTTGAAGTTATCTCTCAATCTTAATTCGGCAATAGCTTTATAATAGGTTATGTGCAGGACGGTAATATTTGGACATAATAATTTATTAAAACGTAATTTGCTGATGCTATCCTTTTCCAACTGAAAAGGGTAGTTTTTTTGTTTTCAAGGTATTAACCGAATTATTAAAACAATAAAAATACTTTTATCGAATATCAATTATTTTTTTCGAACTTTATAATTTTGTATGTGAAAACACCCATTTTTAGAGAAATGCTTTATAAAGTGTCAAAATGTGCTACAATATACGGTATACTTTTAAAAGCCTCTTATGAAAAGGGGTGAAATTTTCAGGAATAGAAGTGATAATTACATAAATCATTTTTTTGAAATAATAAATTGTAAATAACTTATAAATATTTAAAAGGAACTATTAAGAGTATTATTAAAATAATCATGAAAATAAAATGTAACATCAAATAAATAAGATATTTATCGAAGCATGTTGAAATGTCATGTTGCATAAAATAGATGCAATGACATTTGCTTTGTTAGGAGAAGTTTATGAACGAAAAAACAATTATTTTAACAGGCGGGGGTACGGCCGGTCACGTATCACTAAATGAAGCGATTATCCCTTCATTGCAGGAAGCGGGGTATAATGTCCATTATATAGGCTCCCATGATGGGATTGAAAAGGAACTCATTTCAAATGCGTTTCCTTCATTACCCTATCACAGTATATTGAGCGGAAAACTGCGCCGTTATTTTTCAGTACAGAATTTTACAGATCCATTTAAAGTAATGGCAGGAGTTACACAGGCCTTCTCGATTATAAAAAAGGTTAAGCCTACTGTAATCTTTTCTAAAGGCGGATTCGTATCAGTGCCTGTAGTTATTGCGGCAAAACTGGCAAATATCCCGGTTGTTGTCCATGAATCAGATGTGACACCTGGTTTAGCGAACAAGATTTCATTGCCGTTCGCCTCCCATATTTTTACGGTTTTTAAAGAAACGATGAAACATTTACCGAGCGACAAATCTACTTGCACAGGCTCGATCATTCGTCAGCAGCTATTTGAAGGGAATCGTGAGCGTGGCTTGGCGTTGTGTGGATTTACAACTGAAAAAAAAGTTCTGCTTGTCATGGGCGGAAGTTTAGGATCGGTTATTATTAATGATGCGCTTCGTGAAAATTTGCCTGCACTTCTTGAGAACTATCAGATTATCCACTTATGCGGTAAAGGGAACGCCGATAAAAAACTTGATAATCTGCAAGGCTACTGTCAGTTTGAATATGTGACAACAGAATTGCCGGATCTAATGTATGCGACTGATTTTGTTGTGTCGCGTGCCGGGTCGAATTCGATTTTTGAATTTTTAGCACTTCATAAGCCGATGCTGCTTATTCCTTTATCAGCAGCCAAAAGCCGCGGCGATCAGATTTTAAATGCCAACTTATTTAAAAAACAGGGCTTTGCACAAGTATTGGATGAAGAGAAACTGACAAAAGAATCATTCCTGCAGGCGATACGATTACTTGAACAGAAAGCGGAAGAAATGATTGATCAGATGCTCGAAGTCGAACATCCGAAAACACCGAAAGAAATGGTCGCTTTAATCACCCAGTATGAAAAATAGCAGATTAAAAAAGGGTTACCTGGAAAGTTTAAACACTTCAGGTAACCCTTTTATTTTGTATCAGGAATAATTTTGACCCCGATTTCATATAAGCGTAAGGAAGGTATTCGTATCAAGAATGAAAGTTCGCTTATTACATTGCCTGTTCTTCTGCTTCCTCAAGCGTATGTGCAGTTGTTAAATAGAACAGATCTTTTGGGATTTTAAATAGGCGGAATTTATTTACGCCTTGATTAATTTCCTGGTAAAGTGAAGGATTTGTCTGCTCAGCATCAACTACATAAGGTAATTTTAATGCAGCTGCCTGAGAACGGGCATTTTCTTCACGAATCCGTAAAAATACTGTATGGAAATCATAGTCGAAAAATAGTTCATTTAAAAACGCTAATTTCGCTTTCTGATTATAACCGATGCCTTGAAATGGTTTACCGATCCACGTTCCTAAAAAGCCTGCGCCATCTTGGATATCAAAAATACTTATCGTACCGATGGGAGCGCCCCAATCATCTACAATTGTACGTGAAATCGTTAATCCGTTTTGCTCTTCTTCGATTAATTGCTTAGTCATAAATAAGTACTCTTCGGCTGATGTCGCTTTCTGACGTACGAATGGAAACACAGACGGATGACGTAATAATTCGTATAATTCTGCTGTTTCGTGAAGTTCTCTCTGTTTTAACATGTGAAACGCCTCCTTTTAAGAAGAAAATGGTAGAGCCTGTTGTTAAAGAAATGGTGCAAATAATCTTCTGATGCTAAAAGGTTCTTTATCATAAGGCAGTAGTCATTTCGAGCTTGATCTTACCTAAAAGAATTTGACGTTAAACTATTATTCATAATTCGTATGTCTCGCTCTATCCTAGACAATTAATAACAATATCGAAATAAGAAATATATCTACATTTTATTATAATATATTCTCTTGCCGCAACTTTCAAGCTCGAAAAAAACATTTTTTTCTGTAAAAAGTCTATATATTCAGAAAAATCCGCAAATAAAAACTATTAATGACAAGATGAATTTCTTAAAAGTATAATATAATAAAATAAGAGAGAACGCGGAGGCACAAAATATGAATATTCAATTAAAAAAAGTCCATGGTTCCGGAAATACATTTTATTTATACGAAGCATTATATGATGAACAATTTGATTTTGTGAAAATCACCAAACAATTATGTCATCCTTCTAATGATGGGGGCGCGGACGGCTTACTACTGGTGCTTCCTTCATCCGTAGCAGATGCAAAAATGCGCGTCATCAATGCAGACGGCTCGGAAGCTTCGATGTGCGGAAATGGATTGCGCTGCGTCGCACGTTATGTCTGCGAAAAATTAAATGTCGATGAAGCGGTTATGGAAACGATGCATGCCTGTTTGAAAGTGAAACGAGAGGCCTCCATTTTTGAACAGCTTCCTACATATTCTGTAGAAATTTCGCCAATCTCATTTGAATTGTCATCATTGCCGATGAAAATAGACAACAAACAACAATTGTGCCATGAAGTCATACCTGCTCTTTCAAAGGACATTCCATTTACTGCGATTTCTGTACCGAACCCGCATTTAATCGGAATTGTAGGTAAAGAATATATCGAAAATACAGCACATCAGCAACAGCTCGCTGCCTATTTGAACAGCGTAAATGAATATTGCCCGGACGGAGTGAATGTAAGCTATGTCCAGCCATTATCTTCTGAAGAAATATTTGTCAGAACATTCGAACGGGGAGTAGGCTTTACCAATGCTTGCGGCACTGCAATGACTGCTTCCGCATTGGTTGCTTCTATTGAAGGCTACGTTACAAACAATAAAGTAACTGTCTATAATCCAGGTGGCTTTGTTCAATGTGAAGTTTCAAAAACTGAGGATAGCTGGGAATTGTCGCTTATCGGAAATGCAACAGTGTTAGGGGATTATGAGTTCGAAATTCAAGGTGAAACAATAAAATTAATCCATCTTCATCCTGCAAAAGAGCAAATTCAATATGAAAGATGTAAAACTTTTGTGAAAGATAAAATAGAAAGCTTTCTGTAGATATCAGTATATAGTAGGGGGAAAAGTATGGTGAGTTCCATTTTTTCAATGGATCTATTGAATTTGTTATATAAAAATAGTAATGATGCTGTGTTTTTTATGGAGAAAATAAATGAAAAGTATCGTTATATTTTTGTTAATGATGCTGCAGCAAATCTGATTAATACCAATCCCTGCGGCAAAACGATCGAGCAGGTAATCCCGCCCCATTTAGCAAAAACAATTATACATCACTATAATTTAACAATCGAACAAAATAAACAAGTTGAATTTGAAGATTTCACTTATAAAAAAATGAACGTACGAAAACAAAGAACGACCACTATTCCAGTAGTACAAGACGGTAAGAATTATATATTGGCAGTAACAAAAGATGTATCGATGAGTATTGAACTTGAAGATAAATATTTATTTATGCGCTCCTTATTTTCTAATTCATTTTTATCAACGATATTAGTCTCCAATGAACTGCAATTACTAGAAGCAAACACAACTTTTTTGGAAGAGTTCAATATTCAGATGGAAGATGCTTCCCGGATAAGTTTGTTAGAAATGCCTTTTATAGATAAAAAAACGGCAAAAAAATTAAAAAGCTATTTAAAACGGGCACGCCTAGGAGAAAATGTCCAATCAAAAATGCTGTTTTTTATCGATAAATACAATGAACAGCGATGTTTTACTGCTTCATTCTCTTCGCTGACAAGTAATGGTGAAAATATTGCCGTATTTATTATATTACAAGAGATTACGGAATTTGTTAAACAAGGACAGGCATTGCGTACAGCATCGCATGGCCTGGAAATGTTCAAAAATGCGATCAGTTCTTTGGCTGACGTTATATTCACGGATGCTGACGGAATTATAATGGACGTTAATGAGCGGGTTATTGAAAATACAGGCTATAACCGCGAAGAATTAATCGGTAAGCCGCACCATTTTCTACACTCAACCTATCAGTCCGACTCCGCTTCGATGGGTTATTTGCAAAAAGTCAGTAAAGAAGAAATTTGGCGTGATGAAGTGAGCAACCGTAAAAAGAATGGCGATATTTATTGGGTGGACTCGACAATGATTCCTTTAAAGAATGAACTCGGAGAAGTCGAGCAGTTTTTAATGGTTCAGTATAATATTTCGTCTGAAAAGCGATTAATGTCCGAACTCTATATAATAGAGCGTAATTTCAGAGCGATTACTGAAAATACAAATGATTTTATCGTTGTAACTGACCGCTACGGGAAGATTAAATATGCTTCACCATCGTATTCGAGGAAATTAGGCTATCGGGAACGTGAGCTGCTTGGTTTACCTTATGATCGATTGCTGAAGCCTGAAAGTGTTCCTTTATGGCATGATGCATTAAACCCTAAAACTGTTGATGTTGTGGAAGAACAAAAAATTGAATTGCTTTTGTATAAAAAAGATAAAAGCACGATCTGGACGGAAGGGAATTATACGCTAACGTTTGATTTGACACATCATGAAATCACGGAAATCGTCATGGTTTCAAGAGAAATAACCGAGCGCAAGCAGCTGGAGGATAAATTGACCTATTTAGCCTATCATGATAGCCTGACGCAGCTTGGGAATCGACGGAAACTATACAAGGACTTTCCGGAACTTAAAACAGAGGCGGACGAGGCGGATACATGCCTCGCTATTTTCTACCTTGACGGTGATAATTTTAAACAAGTGAATGATGTGTATGGACATGATGTGGGGGATGAGTTTTTAATACAATTCGGAAATTCGCTCGTCCACAGCGTGCGTAATGAAGATCTCGTTATAAGACTGGGCGGAGACGAATTTTTAATTGTTTTAACAGGGCTGTCCATTTACGAAAAAGAACGCTCTGTTCAATTAGCTCATATTATGGACAGGATCAAAGAAAATCTGCAAATTGGATGGATGATAAGAGGCGTGCATTTTTCACCAACCGCCTCGATGGGTTTTTCGATTTATCCAAAAGACAGTAAGAGTTTGGATGTCCTTATCGATTTAGCAGACCAGGCATTATACAAGGAAAAAAAATCTTCCGTCAAGTAAATTTCAATGCTCCTTTTACACGTGCAAGAATACGGATATTTACTCCGTATTCTTTTTTTAATGTAAAATACTAGTGGTACAATAATCCTGATATATATTGTAGATAGAGAGGGAAGCTGATGAAACAAAAGATTTTAATTGTTGAAGATGAAAAAAATATAGCACGTTTCCTTGAGCTGGAACTTAAACACGAGCAATTTGAAACCGTTGTTGTATATGATGGAAGGGCGGGTCTGGAAATGGCGGAAAGTGAACCATTTGATTGTGTTTTGCTCGATGTCATGCTGCCGCAATTAAACGGAATCGAAGTATGTCGCAGAATACGAAAAACAAGTGATGTACCGATTCTGTTGATTACAGCACGCGATGAAGTGATGGATCGTGTTTCAGGGTTGGATGCCGGAGCGGATGATTATATCGTAAAACCATTTGCTATAGAAGAATTACTGGCACGGATTCGTTCGATTTTGAGGAGAGTCCAGCACACCCAAAAATCTAAACAACTCCTTTTAAGAGATTTGGAAATCGATGTGGATGCATATGAAGTGAGATTTGAAAATAATAAAATTGAGCTAACAAGAAAAGAGTTCGATTTATTGAAACTGCTTGTGGAGAACAGAAATCATGTATGTACTCGTGAACGTATTTTAGAAATGGTTTGGGGATTCGATACGGAGGTAGAAACTAATGTAGTGGATGTATATATTCGCCATTTACGTTCAAAACTGCAAACAGAAAATACTCCGTACATTGAGACAGTACGTGGTGTTGGATATGTGATGCGCGGGTGAGGATGATGAAAAATAAATTTTTGAACCTTTCTTTAAAATCAAAGTGGATGCTTGCGGTAGGTGTAACAATCTTCGTTAGCTATGCCCTCATATCTGTCGTTTTGTATATTGCACTGCAAACATGGCTAATTCATAATGAAGAAAAAAATGCATTGCGAACGGTTGATGATATGACAACCTACTTCGAATCACAAGGGAATACTGTTACAGTACAGGCACTGCAAAACAATACCGCTTTAATGAAAGCCATTTTAAATCAGGAACAAACGGTGCGTGTATTTAATCTGGATGGTATCGAAGTAATGCGAATTAATGATACCGCACCAGCTGCACAACTTCCTCACGCTCAAAATTATTTTTCGACGATGATCGAAAAGCAGACGATTTCAGGGTCTGAAAACTACGTCATCCACCGAGTTGTTCAAATCGGACAATTTCAGGGAATCATGCAACTGATTCACCCGTTAGCAACATTCCAATCGATGATGAACTATATTTTGACGACGATTTTCATTATTGGATTCGGTGCCATTGTATTTTCGGTTATGATCAGCTATTATTTGGCGAATATACTGATGAAACCGCTTGTACAGTTACGTGACGCCATGAGTTTTGTCCGAAAAAACGGTTTTACTGCACAACCTGAATTTGATTATACGGCAAAAGATGAAATTGGCGATCTGCTGTATATGTACCGTACTTTAATGAATGAACTTGAAATTTCATTTACAAAGCAGCAGCAGTTTGTCGCAGACGCCTCGCATGAACTGCGAACGCCGATTCAAGTCATTGAAGGTCATCTATCATTAATCAAACGGTGGGGTAAGGATGAACCGGAAGTAATGGAAGAATCATTAAACACTTCATTAACCGAAATCGCGCGAATGAGGAAAATGATTGAAGAGCTATTGCAATTGGCAAGAAGGGAGCAAGCGGATGAACAGGCTTCTGCTGATATAGAACAAGTATATGAACAAGTAAAAGAAGAATTATTGCAACTGTATCCTAACGCTGAGTTTCACCTGGCTGTTAAGGGTGATAAATCGGCCGCCTCCATTACCGAACATGCGCTAGCGCAAATCTTTAGAAATATTTTAAGTAATAGTATACGATATAATAGCAATGTTCCAGATCTTCATGTAACAATCGATTATAATGAATTGCAGTCTCCGATATCCGTTACGATAGAAGACAATGGGATAGGAATTTCCGAACAGCATTTACCGCATGTTTTTGACCGGTTTTACCGGGTTGATGCATCACGAACAAATCGAGTCGCCGGTACCGGACTAGGATTGAGTATTACGAAAATGCTCGCAGACAAATATGAAGTGGAAATTGATATCGAAAGTGAATTACAGAAAGGTACCTTTTTTTACCTGAAATTTCTTAAAAAATGAATAATTTTAGTCAATCTAATTACTATTTCAATAGTTCACGAAAAAAATTGCTTAATTTGATAAAAAGAGTTGTATTTTTTGTGAAGAGTAGTAAGATTGAGATGGAAAAAATGTTCTTCCGCCGTTTAAAAATGTGCTTTTAGTCCATGTGGAAGAATGATAAAATATTATTTGCTTTGTTTTGGTAGATAAAAAGAGGGTACTTAATTTATCTACTTACAAAAGAAGGTGATTTTTGTATTGTAATATACAATATTATACCTTTTTAAGTAAATTATTGGAACAGCCATAAGGCAAAATTTGGAGGTTATTTTCATGTCGAACAATGTATTACCTGCAGGTTCTCCATGGTCAGCGTTTTCTGGTCCTAACTTAGGTTATGTATTAGAGCAGTATGACTTATTCCTGCAATCTCCTGAAGAAGTAGAACCGGAATTAGTGGAATTATTCCAAGCTTACGGTGGTCCTGTATTCGCAGATGGTCAACAACCGGTTGCAACAGCATCAGTAGCAGGTACTGGAGACTACAAAAAAGTATTAGCAGCCGTTAAGTTGGCAGAATCAATCCGTGAATACGGTCATTTAGCAGCAGATTTATACCCATTAAAAAATCGTCAATTAGATACTTCACGCATTGAAGAAAGCGTATTCAATTTAACAGCAGCAGATCTGCAGGCTATTCCTGCATCAGTATTTTTTGCAAATGTTCCTGCAGGTGTTACAAACGGTAAGGAAGCAATTGATTATTTAAAATCTGTTTATACAGATAAAATTGGTGTGGAAGTTGCACATTTACAAAATGCGGAAGAACGTGCTTGGATCGAAGCGCAAGTTGAAGGCGGTACGTTCAAAACAACGTTATCTGCTGAAGAAAAGAAAGCAGTATTAGAGCGTTTAACACGCATTGAAAACTTTGAAAAATTCATTCATAAAACATTTGTAGGTCAAAAACGTTTCTCTGGAGAAGGTCTGGATACTCAAATCATTTTATTGGATGAAATTATCAAATCATCTGAAACTAAAGGTGTAAAAAACGTTCGAATTGGTATGGCACACCGTGGTCGTTTAAACGTATTAACTCACGTATTAAATAAACCGTACGATATGATGTTCTCTGATTTCGCCCATGTTTCTAATGATCTTTTCTTCCCTGAAGACGGTAAATTGGAAATTACAAAAGGCTGGACTGGCGACGTTAAATACCATATGGGTGCATCTTACACTCATGATTCTGGATTGAACGTTAAATTAGCTTACAACCCATCTCACCTGGAAGTAGGAAACCCGATTGTAATCGGTTCTGTACGTGCAGCACAAGACGAAGTATCAGCAGCAGGTGTTGCAAAACATGATCCATCAAATGCATTCGGTATCATCCTGCACGGTGACGCGGCATTCGCTGGTCAAGGGATTGTAACGGAAGGCTTCAACTTCTCTCAAACAGAAGGATTCACAACAGGCGGTACAGTTCAGATTATCGCGAACAACATGATTGGTTTCACAACTGAATTACATGATTCACGTTCATCTACTTATTCGTCTGACCCTGCAAAAGGTTATGACATTCCGGTTATTCATGTAAACGCTGACAGCCCTGAAACAGTGGCAGCTGTTGGTCGCTTTGTGGCGGAATACCGTGCGAAGTTCAAAAAGGATATCGTAATCGACTTAATCGGTTACCGCCGTTACGGTCATAACGAAACGGACGATCCAACAGTAACAAACCCTGAAACATATAAATTAGTTGCAAAACATGAGCCGATTCGCGCATTATATGGTGCTGAATTAGCAGAAGCTGGTATTTTATCTGCAGATGAAGTTAAAGCTTTGGATACTGCTATTTATGCGGAAATGCAAGCTGCGTATGATCATGTAAAAGAAATGGCAGAAAAAGACGAGCATTTAACGCCTGATATGCCGGAAGAACTAAAAATCGAATTCCCTGAAATCGATACTAAAGTAGATGCTGAGCGTCTGGCTAAAGTAAATGAAGATTTACTTGTCTTTGCAGATGGCTTCGAACCGCAAAACAAGTTAGGGAAAATTTTAGCAAAACGCCGTGATGCTTTCGCAGATGGCAAAATTGACTGGGGTCATGCTGAAACACTAGCATATGCAACTATCACTCAAGATGGTACACCGGTTCGTTTCACTGGTCAGGATGCACAACGTGGTACGTTCTCTCAACGTCACCTAGTATTGCATGATAAAAATAATGGTTCTGAATTCACTCCATTACATCACATTGAAGGTGCAAAAGCATCATTCACTGTTTACAACTCACCACTTACAGAAGCGGGTGTAGTAGGGTTTGAATACGGGTATAATTTAGAAAACCAAAATGTACTATCTGTATGGGAAGCACAATTCGGTGACTTTGCAAACATGGCGCAAGTAATGTTTGATAACTTCATCTCAAGTGCACGCGCTAAATGGGGTCAAAAATCTGGATTCGTACTTCTATTACCACATGGTTATGAAGGTCAAGGTCCGGAACACTCATCAAGCCGTATGGAACGATTCCTGCAATTATCTGCAGAAAATAACTGGTTCGTAGCAAACTGTTCAAATGCAGGCAACTACTACCACTTATTACGCCGTCAAGCTGCATTATTAGGTACAGAAGGTGTTCGTCCATTAGTAGTGGTTTCTCCAAAATCACTTTTACGTCACCCACTTGCTGCAGCTACTGCTGAACAGCTTGCAACTGGTCGCTTCCAGGAAGTAATCGAGCAAGAAGGTTTAGGCAAAAACACAGAAGCGGTTGAAAAAGTAGTGCTTGGTACTGGTAAAGTAATGATCGATTTAGCTGAACGCGTGAAAGACGGCGAAGGACTGGATCACTTACACATTATTCGCGTAGAACAAATTTATCCATTCCCTGCACAACAAGTGAAAGATATTATCGCTCGTTTCCCGAACGTCAAAGAAATTGTTTGGGTACAGGAAGAACCAAAAAACCAAGGTTCATGGACATATGTTCTTGAAACACTATATGATATCGCAGAAGGTAAAAAAGTGCGCTATGTAGGACGTCCTGCAATGAGCTCAACTTCTGAAGGCGATGGCGATTCACATAAAGCAGCACAAGCTAAATTAGTGAACGAAGCACTTGAAAAGTAATAAATGATTTGTTTAAAAAAAGCTGCTTCTATTTAAAATAGAAGTGGCTTGCTATACAATGAATGTGTAGCGTAATTAAAGGAGGATATGAACGTGGCTGAAATTAAAGTCCCTGAATTAGCAGAATCAATTACTGAAGGTACAATTGCCCAGTGGGTGAAAAAAGTTGGAGATCGCGTAGAAAAAGGCGAATTCATCGTTGAGTTGGAAACTGATAAAGTTAATGCTGAAATCATCTCTGAAGAAGCAGGTGTTTTAAAGCAAATTTTAGCTGAAGAAGGCGATACTGTATTAGTAGGACAAGTAATCGCAGTAGTTGAAGCTGGCGAAGGCGCAGCACCTGCACCAGCTGCAAAAGAAGAAGCACCGGCAGCAGCTCCGGCTCCAGCAAAAGAAGAAGCTCCTAAAGCAGCAGCACCTGCACCAGCTGCAGTTGAAGAAACTTCAGGTGAGCGTGTAATCGCTTCACCGGCAGCTCGTAAATTAGCTCGTGAAAAAGGCATCGACTTGGCAGCAATCTCACCTGTTGACCCACAAGGTCGCGTACGTGTACAAGACGTTGCAGCACATGGTACAGCACCAGCAGCTCCTGCAGCATCGGCTGCTCAAGCACCAGCAGCAGGAAATGGTCCAATGATCTTTACACCAGCAGCTGATACAGACCGTGTAACAGTTGAAAAAATGAGCCGTCGTCGTCAAACAATTGCGAAACGTTTACTAGAAGTAAAACAATCAACTGCAATGTTAACGACTTTCAACGAAATTGATATGACGAACATTATGGCATTACGTAAGCGTAAACAAGACGAGTTCGTGAAAGCTAACGATATTAAATTAGGCTTCATGTCATTCTTCACAAAAGCTGTAGTAGCAGCATTAAAGAAATATCCATATGTAAATGCACAAATTAACGGTGATGAAATTCACTTAAACAACTTCTTCGACATCGGTATTGCGGTTTCAACAGAAGAAGGATTAGTAGTACCAGTAGTTCGTGATGCAAACGCTAAAAACTTCGCTGAAATCGAGAAAAACATTGCGGAGTTAGCTGGTAAAGCACGCGACAAAAAATTAGGCTTAAACGACATGGCTGGCGGATCATTCACAATTACTAACGGTGGTGTATTCGGTTCATTAATGTCAACACCGATCATGAACGGTACTCAAGCTGGTATTTTAGGTATGCACTCAATCGTAAACCGTCCAGTAGCTGTTAATGGTGAAGTTCAAATCCGTCCAATGATGTATGTAGCATTATCTTATGACCACCGTATCATCGATGGTAAAGATTCTGTTGGCTTCTTAAAAACAGTTAAAGAAATGATTGAAAATCCGGAAGATTTATTATTAAATTCTTAATAGCTTCCACTATGCTAATGCGCAATATTCTTATATATTGCGCATTAGCTTTTTTTCTTAAGGAAATTATAGAGTATCGCATTGTAGATGACGTAAAAATATAGTTTTATCCACGTCTAGGCTAAAGCGCCAACTCCTTGCATCCTTGCACCATTAGGCCCCTCCGTGCAAAAGTGATGGAGCGTTTACTTTTGCGTCGGGCCCTCCAAGTCTTGCGGCTCACACGATGTGAGTCATTGGGGGCATGTCACAAGGACGTGGCGTTATGCCCCCTCGGAGTTGAACGGGCGCTTTAGCGCTTTTGTTCTTACAGTAAAATTTCTGAAAAATGAGTGTTGACGGAAATGTCGCAATAATGTAATATAAACATATCAATTTCATACTAAAACCTCACACTCTCGTGAGGTAGAGGCGCGATACTTAACAGTTTTATATGGAGCCATGAGCAGGCTGTGAAATATAAGAGAAGGAAATATCGCCGAAGTGTTGTAAATGCTCAATTTTACTATGCTGGGTCTGCAGTGAACAATTGCAGAACTGTCTCAATCATCTATATCCCTGATGGTTGAGTTGTGCTATCTCAAAATGGGAACTGTAGAGGATTCGGGCTAATTATAATTTAAACGACCTAAAGTTCTTCTTTTAGGTCGTTTTTTGCATATACGGCGTCCGAAATTTAACAAAAAAGGAGAGAATTTCTATGAAAAAGAGACTATTGATTTTACTGACTGCCATGACAATGCTATTGCTGGCAGCATGTGGCTCAAGCGATGAAGGTACTACAGGCGGTTCTGATTCAGACAAAAAAGTGATCAAAATTGGAATGGAAGCAGCATATGCGCCATTTAACTGGTCACAAAAAGATGATGCCAATGGCGGTGTTCAAATTAAAGGTTCTAAGGAATACGCAGCAGGCTATGATGTGGAAATCGCGAAGAAAATTGCTGATGGTCTGGACATGGAACTACAAATTGTTAAGACAGACTGGGATGGCTTAATTCCATCATTACAATCCGGTGCAATTGATCTGGTCATTGCTGGTATGTCACCAATGCCTGAACGTATGGAAGTAATTGATTTCACAGAAAACTATTATACAAGTGACTATGTCATCGTCGTAAAAGAAGACGGCCCATATGCAAATGCAACTTCATTATCTGATTTTGCAGGTGCAAAAATTACTGGTCAGCAAGCGACAACACACTATGATGTAATCGATCAAATCGAAGGTGTTCAAAAACAAGTAGCGGCAACTGATTTTGGCGCAATGCGTGTGCAATTACAGTCAGGCGCCATTGACGGATATGTTTCAGAACGTCCGGAAGGTATCTCTGCTGAGATGGCACTGAATAACATTAAATACATCGTACCTGAACCAAACTTCGAAGCAGACGAAGCGTCAACAGCTGTAGCGGTAGGTTTGAAAAAGGGTTCAGATTTACGTGACCAAATTAACAAAGTTTTAGCTGAAATTTCGGAAGAAGAGCGTCAACAATTAATGGAAGACGCAATTGCAAATCAACCAGCAGCACAATAATCGTGTTGGATTAACAGTTTTAAAGAGGTTGTCTTGCCGGCAGACGGAAGACAACCTTTTTCTATTAAAATTGTAGTATCATACATAAATAATAGAAACAAAGAAAGAAATGGAGGACAAGGCGATGGCATTTTTAGAATCATCATGGAACTTGTTTACGAACAACTGGGATTTATTCGTCCGTGGAGCTTGGACTGCACTTCTGTTGGCAATTATCGGGACAATTTGCGGAACGCTGATCGGATTTTTCATCGGAATTATGCATACCATTCCACAACGCAAAAAAAATATTAAGTCAGTTATTTTGAAGGTAGTTAATTTTATTTTAACGGCCTATGTGGAAATTTTCAGAGGCACGCCAATGATGGTACAGGCGATGGTCGTATTTTACGGCCTTGTCTATTTAGGGATCGATATTGACCGCTTTTTAGCAGCTTCTATCGTTATTAGTTTAAACACAGGAGCATACATGGCCGAATACGTGCGTGGTGGTATCGTATCGATTGATAAAGGCCAATTTGAAGCCGCACAGGCGATTGGTATGAATCACCTGCAAACGATGATTCATATCGTGCTGCCGCAAGTAGCGCGAAATATTTTACCGGCTACAGGCAACCAGTTCGTCATGAATATTAAAGATTCATCTGTATTAAGTGTCATTTCGGTAGTGGAACTGTTCTTTACAGCGAATTCGATTGCGGGCAGTAACTATAAATATATTGAAGCATTCTTTATCGCGACGGTATTATACTTTATTATGACATTTACGGTTACTCGTTTCTTACTATTATTCGAGAAAAAGATGGATGGACCATCTTCGTATAAAGTGGAGCTCATTACAGGCAACAAGCTAGATAAGGATGGTGAATAAGATGACGGTTGTAATTGATATTAACCATTTAAATAAAAAATTCGGTGATCATGAAGTATTGAAAGATGTTAATTTCCAAGTTAACAAAGGGGAAGTCGTAACATTGATCGGCTCTTCGGGTTCCGGGAAATCTACACTGTTACGTTGTATTAATTTACTGGAAACACCAACAGCGGGGGAAATTATCTACAACGGTGAAAATATTTTAAATGACGGTCATCATATCGAAAAATACCGTACACATTTAGGTATGGTATTCCAGCAGTTCAATTTATTCAATAATTTAGATGTACTGAATAACTGTATTGTTGGTCAGATCAAAGTGTTAAAACGTTCAAAAGAAGAAGCAGAGCGAAATGCGATGAAATATTTGGAACTAGTCGGGATGAACGCCTATAAAAATGCGAAACCGAAACATTTATCAGGTGGACAGAAACAGCGTGTCGCCATCGCACGTGCATTGGCGATGGATCCGGATGTCATGCTGTTTGATGAACCGACATCAGCGCTTGACCCTGAAATGGTAGGGGAAGTATTGAAAGTAATGCGCCATCTGGCAGACCAGGGAAATACGATGCTGATTGTTACACATGAAATGGAGTTTGCCAAAGAAGTTTCGGACCGTATTGTTTTCATGGATAAAGGCGTTATCGTGGAAGAAGGCCCTCCGGAACAATTGCTTGTAAATCCGAAACACGACCGCACAAAAGAATTCCTGAAACGAACATTACGGTAAAAGCAATGAGCTCGCAGTTAACTGCGAGCTTATTTTCGTGAATTCCATTCGCTTATTATTATAAATACAATTGCAAAAGCAATGGCAATCGCGAAAAACCACATCGGAACACTACCAAATACCATTATTTCCACCTCTGTTTGTGAGTTTAACATGGAAAAGTTGTTCTATCAAATATCTCAAACATCGATAAATTTAAGAATGTGACTTTAAAGAATACATCTAGAAACAAGAAAAGTTGATTTTTACTACAACGAGCTTTCCACTGGAAGGAAAATCATATAAAATAGGAGAGTATCGATATTAGTTAAAAGTGAGGGAACAACATGCTACATTTAAATTGGAAAGATGCGCCGACAATTCGCACAGTAAAATGTGTACATACAGATGCATCGAAATATTTAGTATCAAATGTTTTAACAGTAGGTAAAGAGTATGAAGTGAAAAATGAAACTGAAGAATTCATTTTTGTCATCGATAACACAGGTGAAGTTGGCGGATTCTACAAAGAATACTTCGCTTAAAAAATAAAGGGTGTGCAAAAAGTCATTATGACTTTTCGCACACCCTTTTTATTTCTGTTCCAGTATCGTATGCTCGATTTCGTGACGCTTTTCGTCGGTCTGAACGTGCACGCGTAATGTATCTTCAATATCATGCAGCAATTTCAACTGGGTTTGTTTAAACCGGTCAATATCATTATGGGATAATGCCGGTCTATTAGCCGCTTTCTTGGACACTTCCAACATCTTCCCGTTTTTACGCATCAATTGCTCCGATGCATCCATCAAACGCTCCTGGGACCGTATCGCACGACGCTGATTGTTCATGTTTAGTAATATCGCAATTTGTGACTGCCAGAGTGGAATGGTTGTCATAATCGAACTTTGAATTTTTTCGATCAGCATCTGATTCGTCTGCTGAATCATCCGGATTTGAGGCGCATACTGAATGGCTACTTCCCGAGATAGTTCCAGATCGTACATACGGCGGTCAATCCATTCGATTTGCATTTCAGTGTCTTTCAATTCATGCTGTTTAAACGGATTTTGTCCTTCTACAATTTCTTTTTGCAGCGAAGGTAAGACAACATCCCGCATATGCTGTTTTTTAATTTCCAGTGTCGCAATATAAACATTGATTTCCTGGAAATAATCCTCATTTATTGCATATAGTTTATTTAAAAACTGATAATCGTTTAATAAAGCATTTTGGTTATATTCCAACTGGATGCTTAATCGGTCGATGCGTTTACTCAATTTGTTGTAGTGGGTCATAATCTCTTGAATAGACTTTGTTGAACGGCTAAACAGCTTGGCAAAGAAACCTTTTTCCTGTTCAATTAATGCATCCGGGTCAATCATCTCCAAATGCTGCATTAAATCGGATAATACTTCACCGACTTTCCGTACATCTTTACGCTGAATATACTGAAGCATCTGGGTTGTGAATTTTTTCAATGCTTCTTGTGCAGGCAAACCAAAGGCAAGAACCGTCTCGTAATTTTTCGGCTCCAAATTTTGGGCCAGTTGCAGTGCCCGGTGTTTCATATCATTTGATAACGATGCGAAAAGCGGTGAGGCTGCATTATTTGCAACATTCACCGCAAATTGTTCTTTACTTACTTGCAAGTCAACGTTTTCACTCGCTGTAAAGGCATCAAATGGATTATTTGTCATATTCATTTGTTACTCACCGCCGATTTTTAATCGATCTTTACGCTTTTCATTCGACAATTTTGCAAAGTCGAGTTCAATTCTCAAGTTTTCGATATCCGAAGATAATGCACTTTTCAAATCGGATTCCATCGTAATTTGCAGCTCTTTTAAAGTTCTGCGCGTATCCTCCAATGCTAAATGCACTTCTGTACCAGGCACTTGTTCTTTTGTTAGTAACGTATATTTATCAGAAAGCTGTACGGCTGACGGCAAATGTGCATAGAAGAAATCTTCCACTGCATAAAACTTGTGCGGGTTTGTTTGCACAATATTGATAATGCGTTTTGCCAGTTTTGACATTTCATTTATTTGCTTGAAAGAACGTACCGAACGCACTCTGACATATTGCTGGTTTAAAGCCTGAATATGTGAACGGGCCTGTTTTAATTGTGCTTCGATTAAATTGTATTCCGATTTGGATAGCCCAATTTTTTTACTCTGTGTCGTTTTCTGAATAGCGTAAGTAACTTTATTACTAATGAAATATGCTGCTGCTCCAAGAGGTAATGCCAGCATCGTTGTTATTCCGGTGAAATTAACAAACGTAAGTGTAACCGCTGTCGAAAAAACTAATACATTAATTAGATGCCTTGTTAGAAAATTAATAGGACCAAGCATTGTCATACCTCCTTTACTCGATACTATTGATACGTATGAAACGAAAAAAAGTTTCAATTTTACTTACTATAATGAAGAAAATCTAAGGAATTAATTATTATTCACCACATATTTCAATCGAATTTAAAATAGCGGCTTTTTACTAATCGTAACAAGTTTTCGCTCTATTAAAAAGTAAAAAGATTTGAAAAGCTGAACAATTATTATGATTTCCATTCTCTCCCTAATTATAGTGAGCATTATTAGACATCACGGATAAAAGTGTATAAAATATAGAGAAAGAAAGGATAATGTATATGTATAAAATTATTTATATGAAGGCGGATTATGAGCCTTGGTGGCAATTTGACGGTTGGGAAGAGTATATCGTATCAACGGAGCAATATGATACAGAGCATCAATTCCAAATGGCATTGAATCATTTGCTTGCTCAATTTCGAAATAAATATGAGTTTGAAGCACATAAAAATGAACGATTTTATGCATTTTGGTCAGAGGATGAATGTGAATTTTGTGAAGCCTGTGATGATGATGCCCAAATTTATCATGGCATCATTGTATTGACGCCAGAAGCGATTACACAATAACTACATTTGATTGAAAATTTGCTTAATTTACCAAATGGCAATTGACAGTTATTATTATGCTATATATACTATATTTAACAATTGAAAGATTGACCGAATACAATGGCTTCACATATTACAAATAGTAATCGAGTTAGTGGATCGGTACTCTTGTAATATGTGTTTTTTATTTGGTTTTTTAATTGTTAACTTTTATTTTTGGAGGTATTTATTGATGAAACAAGGTACAGTAAAATGGTTTAACTCAGAAAAAGGTTTTGGCTTCATCGAAGTAGAAGGGGAAAACGATGTATTCGTACACTTCTCTGCAATTCAAGGTGAAGGTTTCAAAACATTGGAAGAAGGACAACAAGTGGAATTCGAAGTTGTAGATGGCAACCGCGGACCACAAGCATCTAATGTAATCAAACTATAATCGTACAAATTCCGAAGCTGCGTATTCATTTACGCAGCTTTTTCTTTTGTATAACAAATATTTACATATAATGATATAATTTATGGAAAACTGAAGGAAGGTTGAGATTCCAATAAGAAAAGTACATAGTTTAAGTACTAAGAAAAAAAGATTATTAACATGGGGAATTATTATTATTATTTTAGTATTGGCTTGTTTTTTTGCATCGTTTTATGAGAAAAAGCAAAGTAAGGAAAGCGATGAACAAGTGAACGTTCTTGCGGAAAGTCAAGATTATAAAAAATCCCTAATCGAGACATATTTAAAAATTAATCAATATGAGAAATTCTACCGAGACGGAAATATACGATCAAAAGAAGCGGTAAAGTCTTCTGCACTAAATGAAGCGATCACTAAATATGCACTGATCGATTATTTACAGCAGCAAAATATTACGTTAAGTGATGAAAAGCGCCAATTACAGCTGAAAATTTTAGAAGAGCAAATTACATATGATATGCAAAATCCACTATTAAAACAATATTTTGAGAAGATGTTCCAAGAGCTTGAAATTAGCAAACAGGACTATATCGAGGAATATTTACTTGTTAATAAAGAACATGAAATTTTAGAAAGGAATATGCATGATTCGGGTACAATTTATTCAAAAGGCGACCAGGAAGACTGGTATGCAAAGAAGTTGGGAATATCTTTCGATTATCGGGAATATTTAGCTTTAAGTGAATTTATTCATATCGATTCTACTGGGACAGATTTAGATTTGCCTTTTGCAGTTTCTAATCTTTATCTTGATTTTGCTAAAAATCAGGCTGGAGAAATCATTCTTGCTTCAGAGGATTTTGACCGGCATCGGTTTACAGAAGAGCAATCCCGTTTGATTTATCTGATAGAAAAAGAGAACAACTTTCAGGAATTGTCGCGGCATAGTTTCAAACAGTATCAAAATGCATTAGAGCAAGAAGCAACTGCAGGAAATGAAAATAGTATAGTTGTGAGCGATTTGCTGAAACTATTTGAAATTGCGGAGAAGAGTATAGATTGGGAACTAGGTGAAGAGTTAAATTATCAGTTCAATGAAATACCTTCATTTGATCCCAGCAAGTTGAGGAAGCATAAAGATATCACGTTACAGTTGTTGGAATATGAAAATTATCACTTGGATGAAAACATCCCTGATAAATTTTTTGCTTATCGAATTGCCAATGAAAAAATAGGGGAGATGTATGGATTATTTAATTATTTGAAGCAGGATTTCGAAATTGAATTAGATGAAGCGGCTCGTATCTATGCGCGTGAACAGATTGAAAATTCTTTAGCAGAGCAAATGGGAAATCCTTATTTTAAAAAATATATGGATGATGTACTGAAGAATTTTGAGATTCCATTATCTACGTATATCGATGATTATTTGTTAGTGAATGAAGAATATCAACTGCTTTTAGAGCAAATGAATGAACAAAATATCGGTCTTGATACAAATCGGCGATATAATAAAGGGTGGACCGAAGCGCGTTACCGAATGGCTGCAAACTTCACATGGGAATATAAATTCGATAAAATGTGGTCGATGAAAGATGATGAAATTGTTGAAGCACTGGAGCCACAACCTGAGTTATCTTTTTCCATACCGGAATATGCACCACAGATTGGTAAGAATATTAAAGGGCAATATGTTTTCACTGAGCGTTACCCGCTTACGGTCTATTTATCGGATGAACAGCAAATATTTTTTGATCTGCTTGTGCAAACATTTGATTTACCGGTCCTTTCCCGTTATTCAATTACACAATATATAGACAAACTGGATCAATTAAAGGCGGATGAAACAAAGAAAAAACAATTGCTTGAACTACTCGACATTTATAAAAATACGATTACAGAATAAGTTTCCAAATAAAAAGAAGGAGAGCAGAATAACTGCCTCCTTCTTTTTCATTTATTAGCTTAAGCCTTGTGCATCTTTCCACTCTAGATACTCATCATATGATAATGGTTTATCCAAAATAGAACCGTCTTCACGGATTTCGATGACACGGTTTGCGATCGTTTGAATGAATTGGTGGTCATGTGATGTGAAGATCATCGCACCTTTGAAGCGGATTAAACCTTCATTCAATGCTTGAATTGATTCAAGGTCCAAGTGGTTTGTTGGCTCATCCAATAATAATACGTTCGAGTTTGAAAGCATCATTTTAGAAAGCATACAGCGCACTTTTTCACCACCGGATAATACAGCCGGAGATTTCTTCACTTCTTCACCTGAGAATAGCATACGGCCTAAGAAACCACGTAGGAAGCTTTCTGTTTCATCTTCAGGAGAATATGGGCGTAACCATTCAACTAATGACTTTTCGTTACCGCCAAAGTATTGGTCATGATCCATTTCAAAATAGCTTTGAGATGTTGTTACACCCCATTTGTATGTGCCGGCATCAGCTTTTTGACGATCCATTAAAATATCCATTAATGCTGATTTTGCATTTGGAGAACCTAGAAGGATAATTTTATCTTCTTTGTTCATAGAGAAGCGGATGTCTTTGAATAATGTTTCGCCATCTTGTGAAGCCGTTAAGCCATCGACTGTTAATACGTCATTCCCGATTTCACGACCAGCTTGGAAGTTGATGAACGGGTACTTACGGCTTGAAGGACGGATGTCATCCAGCTCGATTTTATCAAGCATTTTTTTACGAGACGTTGCTTGAGAAGATTTCGATGCGTTTGCAGAGAAACGTGCAACGAATTCTTTTAATTCTTTAATTTTTTCTTCTTTTTTCTTGTTTTGGTCAGCCATCATTTTTTGCGCTAATTGACTAGACTCATACCAGAAATCGTAGTTCCCGACATAAAGCTGAATTTTACCGAAGTCTAAGTCTGCGATATGTGTACATACTTTATTTAGGAAGTGACGGTCATGGGATACAACGATAACTGTGTTTTCAAAGTTAATTAAAAACTCTTCCAGCCATTTAATCGCTTTTAAGTCCAAGTGGTTGGTAGGCTCATCCAGCAGTAATACATCCGGTTTCCCGAATAAAGCTTGCGCTAATAATACTTTTACTTTGTCCGAACCTTCTAAGTCAGCCATCATCATGTAGTGCAAGTCATCACCGATACCTAGTCCGTTTAAAAGTGTGGCAGCATCAGATTCAGCTTCCCAACCGTTCATATCAGCGAATTCGCCTTCAAGTTCAGCAGCACGCATACCATCTTCGTCTGTCATTTCCGGTTTCATATAAATTGCATCTTTTTCGGCTTTTACTTCCCAAAGACGTTTGTTACCCATTACAACTGTATCCAATACGTTGTACTCATCGTATTCGAAGTGGTTTTGCTTTAATACTGAAAGACGCTCATCTTTACCCATTGATACGTGGCCTTCTTGTGCCTCGATGTCACCAGATAAGATTTTTAAGAATGTCGATTTACCAGCACCGTTTGCTCCGATTAGACCATAACAGTTACCTGGAGTGAATTTAATATTTACATCGTCAAATAATTTACGGTCACCATAACGTAGACCTACACCTGATACTTGAATCATGCAAGTACCTCCTTGAATTGTTTCTTTGTATTTTCGATTGCTTAAAAAAGAGAATTCTCTTTTGCACACAATGTTTCTATTATAGCATGTCTTATTGTTAAATTAAATAACAGCGCATCGGAAATAACCGAATCTTATAAGCCGAATCATTTAGTTGTCACACATTTTTATTCCGTTTTACTATCGAGTTATTAAAAGAAAAGCGAGGAACGAATATGAAGCAATTATCAAAATGGAAATCTGTTTTCATTATTTTTTCCATTATACTTGTTTCCATAAATTTGCGTCCGGCCATTACTTCTGTAGGACCGATATTATCGACCATTAGGGAAGCTCTACAAGTTTCAAGTACCCATATGAGTTTACTGACATCGATCCCGGTATTTTGTATGGGTTTATTTGCACCGCTGGCCGTTCCAATACAAAACAAGTACGGTTATCGCTGGTCGGTTACAATTTTAGTTGCAATAATCGGTTTTGCTACAGCTGCTAGGATCTTTTTTTCCAATTATGGTGCACTTGTAGTAACGAGTTTTTTAGCCGGTTTTGCCATTGCAATAATAAGTCCGATTATAAATGCCTATATAAAAGAAATATTTCCGACCAAAATGGAACCGGTCATTGGAGTCTATTCCTTTGCGATGGGTTTTGGTGCTACATTAAGTGCAGGATTTACTGCCATTATTTATAAAACATTTGATGGGAATTGGGCACTGGCTTTAGGAATTTGGGGTATTTTGGCAGTTATTGCGATGATCAGCTGGTTCACTGCAGTGAAGGCTCCAGTTGTCACATCCATAAAAAATTCTCAAACCGATGAAAAACGGAATCCGTGGAAAAATAAAGTAGCCTGGTCGATTCTTTTGTTCTTCGGTTTTCAAACATCGCTGTTCTTCAGTTTGACGACATGGCTTACTTCTGTAGCGCTGGAACAGGGGATGGCATTGTTGACAGCTGGTTCCGTATTAACACTGATGACAATCGTTCAGTTGGCTGGGAATCTACTCATTCCGTCTTTCATTAATCGTTATCCTAATCGTGTCGTTTGGCTGTATAGTTTAATTATGATTGGATTGATCGGTTCGGTTATATTCTTTATCAATGAAAATTGGGCAATATGGGTGAGCGCGGTAGTATTCGGTTTTGTTCTCAGCGGACTATTCCCGATCGGGTTAATGCTTCCATTGGATGAAGCAAAAAACAAAGCCGAAGCAAATGAATGGAGTTCGATGGTTTTGTCGGGCGGTTTTATGATGAGTGCGATTGTCCCGCTTATTATTGGTATCGTGTATGATAAGACAGGTACGCATTACGTTACAAAATGGATTATCGTCATTTTATTCGGTTTTATGTTATTTTCGATCATTGGCATGCAAAGGCAAAAGAAATCAGTATAATGAAGGAGTGCCTGAATCGGTTCAGTCACTTCTTTTTTTTGAAGGGAATTTAGTTTACATAATATTATTATTTTTAACTATACTGACGCTGAGGTTTTATTAGAAAATCGGAGGGGCTTATAAGAAGAAGCCAGGATGATATTAGATCATTGCGCCCACATATTAGAAAAAATCGTGCCGATTAATGCTTCTGACAGATGAGTTACTAGGGAAGAACTTTACTTTGGATTTTATTAGAACAATTCAGTGCTTTATTAGAAGATGGGGGAGTGATATTAGAAGATCCCTCCATGGTACTAGAACATTCAGTCTATTTATTTGAACAACACGTCGATATATTAGAACATCCGACTTTTATTAGAACAAATAAATTTATATTAGAACATTTACAGTTTTATAAGAAAACCTCACAAAACCACAGCCCAATTAGAACAGTTATACAACCCCTTTTTAAAATACACATATTATCCGACACTATTTAATAGAAATTTATTTATTAAAATAAGCCACTAAGAAATAAACCAAACCAGAAAATAATGAAAAAAAATTGTTTCTAGGATAGCGAAAGGGTTCTATTTATATATGTCGAAATTATTGGAAATAGGGGATATATCATTGAAAATCTATCCAATGTATTAGAACAAATAAACCAATAACTATATTATGTAAACTAAACATCCTTTTACGAACTTTTATTTGCATGTATAATAAAGAAATTGAAGTTATTGAGGAGGGATTATGATTTCACTAGCATTACAACATTTAAAAACACACTTTGGTTATGACACTTTCCGTCCAGGTCAAACCCAAATTATCGATAATGTATTGAATAACAATGATACGCTTGTTATTATGCCGACGGGTGGAGGGAAATCCCTTTGCTATCAAATTCCAGCACTCTGTATGGAAGGCACAACACTTGTAATTTCACCATTGATTTCGCTAATGAAAGACCAGGTAGACATGCTAGTCTCCAGTGGAATTTCAGCGGCTTATATCAATAGTTCGCTAAGTTATGAAGAAGTACAGGACGTAATGTATGGTGTACAAAGCGGTAAAATCAAATTGCTTTACATTGCACCGGAAAGACTTGAAAATGAGCGCTTTTGTATGGAACTTTCTCAAATAAATGTGCCTCTATTAGCAATTGATGAAGCACATTGTATATCACAATGGGGGCATGATTTTCGTCCAAGTTACCGTTCAATCCAGCAACTGCTGCATTTATGGGAAAAGAAACCGACCGTTATTGCATTGACGGCTACTGCTACCGAAGAGGTAAGTGGAGATATTCAACAGCTTCTTTCCATTGAAAAGGAAAATACTTTTATTACCGGCTTTGCACGCGAAAATTTAACTTTCTCGGTTTTACTTGGTGAAAACAAAGAAGCCTATATAAAAAAATATGTGAAAGCAAATGAAAATGAGGCTGGCATTATTTATGCTGCTACTCGAAAATCGGTGGAAGCGGTCTATGAGATGCTGAGCAAAGCCGGATTTGCCGTAGCAAAATACCATGGTGGGATGTTTGAAGAAGACCGTACATATGAACAAAATCGCTTTTTAAATGATGAAGTTCAAATAATGGTCGCAACAAATGCTTTTGGAATGGGAATAAACAAGACCAATGTACGCTATGTTCTTCATTTTAACATGACGCGAAATATGGAAAGCTATTATCAGGAGGCAGGCCGTGCAGGGCGTGATGGGCTGGATAGCGAGTGTATATTACTTTACAGTTCATCCGACGAACAAACACAGCGTTTTTTAATCGATCAGGCACAAGATCGCTCTCGAATTCCCTTTGAACTGCAAAAGCTGCATGCAATGATTGATTATTGTCATACAGAGCGCTGTCTTCAAAGTTATATTATCGAATATTTCGGAGATGAAGCCGGGCAAGATTGCGGCAGATGCGCAAATTGCACGGATAACCGTCCACAGCTGGATGTAACAACAGATGCCCAAAAAGTATTGTCCTGTATCGTACGAATGGGTCAAAAATTCGGGAAGCAATTAACCGCTTCCGTATTAGCAGGGTCACGCAGTAAGAAAGTGCTTGAATTTAACTTTCATAAGTTGCCGACATATGGTATTTTACGTGCAATGAATGCAAAAGAAATCGCTAATTTTATTGAGTTTTTAATCTCTGAAAAACTCATAGTCGTAAATAATGGCCAATTCCCGACGTTATCCATTTCGGATTCGGGAAAGGAAGTATTACTCGGTCAAAAAAAGGTGCTACGTAAAGAAGCGCGGATTATTGAAACAACAGTCGAGCCTAACGATCCATTATTTGAAGTTCTTCGTAAAATACGGAAGGAAATTGCCGACCGTGAGAAAGTACCTCCTTTTGTTATCTTTTCGGATAAATCATTAAAAGATATGTGTGTACGTAAACCTAGGAACAGTAATCAATTTTTAGAGGTTAGCGGTGTAGGGGAAAACAAACTGGAGAAATACGGGAAGACTTTTATCGAGGCAATTATTGCAAATTCATAATAATTTGTTAAATAATTACAGAGTTAGCTATTGGTCAAAATTAAACTTTTTCAATTATTTTATGGTCATGTAATTTATTCTAAAAAATACTTTTAACGTGTACATTCATTTTGCTCATTAAAATTGCTATCTCACTATACTAAAGGAATGTATTGCTAAGTGCAGTACGTTCTTTTTTTACTATTTTTCTGTTTAAATCATTAAACTTTAAGTTAAGATATTGTAAAAATTCTGTATTCATAGTTTAATAAGAATATTCAGTTAAGAAGTGTAGGTGAAATATTGAATATACTAGGAGAACGCATCAAAAAGCTGAGAAAACAGAAGAAATTAACTCAAACCGAGGTAGTAGGGGAACGTTTAACGAAAGGTATGCTAAGTTTAATTGAGAATGGCAAAGCACAGCCTTCGATGGAAAGTCTTCGTTTTATTGCCAAACAATTAAATGTCGATGTTGATTATTTACTGGATGACGGGACACTGACAATGCTCAGAAACTTGTATACCACAATTGAAGAAGATGTAGAGCGCAGAAAGCTCATACGTGATCCTGAAGAGCTCCAATCCCTTACGATTAAAATAATCGAGAAAATAGAACCTTATTTACCGGAAATTCAAGGTACAAACTATGAACAAATTCGATTAAGAGAAGTTTATTTTTTAATGAATCGTACTATTAATAAGGCAAAATCTCTCGACGAATATTGGAAGTTTATCGATCAATACGAAGAAATCCATGCCTATAGCCGGATGCTTCGCTGTTATTTCTATTTATGCCAGGCTGCGATTGAACAGCGTAACTACAGCGAAACACTAGCCATTTTAAAGCAAGGGGAAAAACGTATTGAACCTTATGAGCTGATGATGGACCCTATGGTAATCCTTGATTTGTATTACAACTTAACAATTTCCTATTCGGCGGCAGATAATATTCAAATGTCGGATCATTATTTACAAAAGGCATTGAACATGGCGAAAAAGAAGCAAATATTTTATCGAATGGACCGCTTTTATCATTTGTTGTTTATCCAATCCATTGCAAATGAGGATATTAACAAGAGTAAAGAGTACATAGAAAAATTAATGCTTTTATCGGAGTTTGCTGACGATCCGGCCATATCAGTACGATATTTATACAGCAAACTGCATTATATGAACATTGTCGAAAAGAATTACGCACAAATCGTTCCAGAGATTGAACATTACCAAGCCAAACTGCAGGATTATTTATTTTTATTTAAAAATCCAATCTTCATCGGTGAAGAGATGTATGCGGAATTTAAATTACAAAACTACTCGAAAGCACTCCAAATCGGAACTGCTTTAACCATTCCTAACTATTTACACCATCCCATTGATTTAGCTAAATATTATCAGTTCTTTGCTGTACGGGCATTATCTTCTTATTATGAAATGGATAAAGTTGCTGCAAAACGTGATATTATTTTCGCGAAAAATGGTGTCGAAGACTTTCCCGAGACCATTTATAAAAAATTTATCTACAAAGCTTTCAATGAGATATTCCTTTAACTTTTAAGCACCTATTGAAAAAGGAACGTACCGCTCGTAATTACAAATGGTACGTTCCTTTTTATGCATAGGATTTAATTTTCTTTCCAGTGTGCATCAATAAACTCATCACGTCCGGATTTGGCGCGGTCTTCCTGATAATGTGATTCTTCTTTTTTATAGTAGTCCTGATGATAGTCTTCCGCTGGCCAAAAAGTCTGTGCCTGTTGAATTTCAGTTACAATCGGCTTTTTGAAACGACCACTTTCGGCCAAGTTTTTCTTAGACTTTAGTGCAGCCTCATATTGTTCATCGCTATGCGTATAAATCACTGTTTTATAAGACTCGCCGCGATCATGGAACTGACCGCCAGCATCTGTTGGATCAATTTGCATCCAATATATATCCAATAATTTTTCATAGCTGAAAATCTCTGGGTTAAATTCAATCTCGACAACTTCCTTATAACCAGAGTCTCCACGCTTTACATCTTCATATGTAGGATTTTCCACATGACCACCCATATAACCGCTCGTTACTCTTTCGATGCCTTCCCATTGATCAAAAGGTTTTACCATACACCAAAAACAACCGCCTGCAAATGTTGCCTTTTCCATTCTGTATCACTCCTCATAAACCAGTAAACATACATATTCAACCTTTACTTTACTTGAATAAAGCTGCTAAATATGAAGTATTCTAACATGGATAAGAATGACATTCAATTTATTAAGCTTTTAATAGCATATAATATTCTGTCGTGTAATAAAAATAAAGAAAAAAGATATACCGACATTTCATTAGTGAGGAAGAAAATGTGGATAAAATGGTATACTATAAGTAATTTGCAACTAAATTTAATGTAAATCGTCTAAACTTCACAGAAATAGAAAGGAAGTTACAGCAATGGAAGAACAGTCGCGTCACACCCGCTATCGAAAGAAAAGATTGCGTAAAGGCCGGTTACTTTTCGTAGTCGTATTTCTTTTCCTTTTAAGTATCATTGGATACAGCTATGTCCAATATAATAAGGGGAAAGAATTGGCAAGCGATAATAAAATTGAAGTAGAAGGCTTTGAACCAGATGATAACCATCCGACAATAGAAAATTATTTAATAATCGGTGTTGATACTCGAGGTGAAGAAAAATCGCGTTCTGATACGATGATGCTTCTTTCGTGGAACCAAAAAACAAACGATATGAAGCTCGTTTCTTTTATGCGTGATATTTACGCGGACATACCTGGATATCAATCCTATAAACTGAATACGGCCTATTATTTGGATGGGGTACCGTTACTCCAGGAAACGCTAAATAATATGTTCGATATACCGATTCACCATTATGCAATGATTGATTTTAAAAGTTTTGAAACAATGATTGATATTTTGGCTCCAGATGGTATTGAGATGGATGTGGAAAAAGACATGGGCGGATTAATTGATGTGGAAATTAAAAAAGGCCTGCAAAACTTAAACGGTAAAGAGCTTCTCGGCTATGCCCGTTTCCGTGCGGATGCTGACGGTGATTTCGGACGTGTGGTACGTCAGCAAAAAGTAATCGAAGCATTAAAAAATGAATTATTATCACCAAAAAATGTAGCGAATTTGCCTAAATTCATCGGTGCTACCCAAGGTTATATTACGACGGATTTATCAAGCAAAGACCAGGTGACAACTGCGCTTAGAGCAGTATCCGGAGGGGAAATCACTGTTGAAAAAATGACGATACCGGCAGAAGGTACTTATAAAATCAGTAATTACCGACATGCAGGAGAAGTACTGGAAATTGATGTAGCGAAAAATTCGGAAATTTTACATGATTTTTTGAATTTAAACGAGTAAGCATTATATGTCGAATGATTTTTCATGATAAAATAGAGTATAAATTAAATATTGTTGAAATATTGAGGTGGTCTTTTGGAGAGAAAAAAAGAAATGAATAAAGTGAATTCATTACCCGAGGAAACGTCTAAATTTTTCTCTTCTAAATTTATTCGGTTTTTAGGTGGTAAAAATTTATTATTCTTATTAGTGATCATCTTATTAACTGGCTGTACAGTATTCGTATACGATAAAATTTCCTTTATCTTCGAGCCGTTACATGTACTGTTTGAAGTCATCATTTTACCTGGTGTACTAGGGGTCATTTTGTTTTACTTATTACGCCCGCCATTGAAACTTTTAGTAAGATGGAAAGTGCCTCGCGCCTTAGCAATTCTAATTTTGTATATAGTAGTTATTGCGTTGATCACATTACTTGTACTTCTGGTTTTCCCGTTTTTACGTGATCAGTTTACAAACTTAGTACAAGAATTCCCTGTTGTTTTAATGGCGCTTGCGAATGATTTACTGGCATTTTTAAATAACTCTCATTTCAGCGAGTATTTTGAAAAGATCAACTTTGATTACAATCAGATTTTAATGGACTTTACAGACAGTTTTATTACAACAGTTAAAGTTACTCTAGGAAGTTTAGCATCCGGAGTTGCCACTGGGATTACTGGCTTTCTGTCAACCGTTACAGGCATCATTTTATCACTTGTAATTGTTCCGTTTATTACATTTTATTTATTATATGAAGGCGAAAAAATGCCGCGCTTCATTTTACTCCTGTTTCCTCCGCGTATGCGGGAGCAAATTGGAAGTGTACTGCATGATATGGACAAGCAGATTAGCTCCTACATACAAGGCCAGATTTTAGTATCGTTTTGTATTGGCGTCATGATGACTATCGGATTTTTAATAATCGGTATGCCATATGCTTTGTTACTTGGCTTCCTTGCGATGATTACGAGTGTTGTTCCATATTTGGGACCAGCCATTGCTGCTACTCCTGCAGCAATTATTGCGATTGTGAATTCACCATGGCTCTTAGTAAAATTAGCTATTGTATGGACAATTGTACAATTAATCGAAGGGAAGTTTATATCCCCTCAAATTATGGGTAAATCATTAAGTATCCATCCTATTACAATTATTTTTGTTTTATTAACAGCCGGTTCTTTATTTGGAGTCCCGGGTGTCGTATTAGGTATTCCTGGTTATGCTTTAATTAAAGTTCTCATCTCACACACATATCGACTCTTTAAACAACGTTACAACCGTTTCCAGTCTGACGAGACGAATCTGTATGAAGAAGTGAAATAACATTAAACAGGATAATGTAAAGATGGGGTGTGTTAAAAGCGAAAACTTTTAACACGCTCCCTTTTTGAAATTTTTACCAATTACATATTTATAATGGAGGAGTATACATGTTAAGCAAATGGCTAACATCATTGGAAGAGAATGGCGTAAAGGTTGAAACCGTCATTGAAAAGACAGAGCTTGTTGAAGGCGATATATTAAATGGTTCTGTTTATGTTACAAGCCTTACAGGAGATGAAGAAGAAAAAATCGATTACATTTCTTTACTAGTACTCTGTGAAGAATTGGATGGCGAATTATCGATTGTCGGCAAACACTCGTTTCAGTTAGTTGGCGGGATCCGATCAAAAGATGGTGAAATTATTCCATTTGAGATTATTCCAGACGAGCGCTGGGTATGCGGTAAAGACGAGCAGCTGATTTTTCAAACGACCGTTGTATTTTTAGACGGCACAGAAATCGAAGAACAAGGTATTATTACGTATAGCACGATGGAATAACTGAAAAGGCGCAGCTGTAATTGCATACAGCAGCGCCTTTTCACTTATAATTTATAATTTTATTGTTGACAGTCGTTTGACAGCTTCCTGAAGCTTTTCAACAGGCTGCACCAATGCAAGACGCATATAGCCTTCACCGGCTGTGCCAAACACCGTACCCGGCACCATGACGACACCTGTTTGTTCAATTGCCTTATAAGCGAAGTCAATACAATTAATATCATAAGGATATTTTGCCCAAACGAACATCCCGCCATCACTTGGTGCAACTTCCCAGCCGATTGATGTTAAGCCTTCCATAAGAGTTTTATGACGGACAGAAAAGGTTTCTCTTAGGACACTTGTAACTTGTTCGGCATTGTCCAATGCCAATGCCGCTACTTGCTGAATCGGTTCGAAAATACCAAAGTCCAAATTCGATTTCAGCTGTTTCATAATCGCCACTAATTCGGCATTACCAACTATGTAGGCAATACGAGTACCAGCCAGACTGAAGCTTTTTGATAAAGAGTTGATTTCCAGACCGACTTCCTTCGCACCAGGTGTGGCAAGGAAACTGATTGGGGCATCTCCCTTAAAGTAAAATTCGGAATAGGCCGCATCATGCAAAACGATAATATTATACTTTTTCGCGAATGCCACGACTTCTTCGAAATAAGCGATCGATGGCATTGCCGGTACCGGGTTGCCCGGCAAGTTTAAAATTAGCAATTTTGCTTTTTGGCGAATCTCTTCAGGAATGGCTGTTAAATCAGGCAAATACTGATTTTCTTTTGTTAATGGCATATAATAAGGTGTCGCACCAGCCAAATGAATTCCAGCATCATAAGCAACATATGCCGGGTTTGTAGTAAGTACAATGTCACCAGGATCACAGAAAGCGACTGGCAGATGGACTAAACCTTCCTGTGAGCCAATTGTTTGCACTACTTCACTTGCCGGATCTAACTCTACATTGTTTACTCGCTTATAATAGCGGCATACCGCATCATTAAAGGTTTGAATACCCGTTAAAGTATAGCCGTAAGAAGAAGAGAGTGCCGTCAGCTCGGACATTTTTTGGCGTAAGTTCTCTGCTGGAGCAATATCAGGACTTCCAAGACTTAAATCAATGAGTTCCGTTCCTTTTTCCTCTTGCATTTTGGCATGTTTTTTTAAGTCACCAAATATAGCAGGTACAAATAATGACATTTTTTTAGACGGTTGGATATTCAATCTTTAACACTCCTTAAATCTTTCAATTGTAAGCACCATTTTATCATACACATCACGTATAATGGGGATGAAATCAGAAAAGAGAATTAATTCACTACATAAAGCACGAAACCGTAATGGAATAGCGATATAAGTACTGGAGAATATTATTCTTAGGAAAATAAATAATTAAGAGGTGTAGGATGAAAATCTATTCATTAAGCGGGCCAAGCGGGACAGGCAAAAGTACAAGTGCTTTGCAATTTGCACATGACAATGACATTGAGGCTATCATTGATGACGGCATATTGATTGTAAACGGGGAAAAAGCAGCAGGAACATCTGCTAAATTTGAGAAAAACACATTAAAAGCGGTGCGCCGCGCCATTTTGGATGATGACATACATAAAGAGGAAGTACTGGAGGCGATTAGCTCCCATGAAGTAAATTCCATTTTACTGATCGGCACGTCCGACAAGATGACGAAAAGAATCGCAGCTCGGCTACAGCTTGGAGAAATCGATGAATTCCACTATGTCCATAATATCCGAACGGAAAAAGAAATTCGCATTGCCAAATATGTACGGGAAATTCAGGGAAAACATGTGATGCCTGTCCCGTACCGCCAAGTAGAACAAAATTTTTTCAAACGCCTTATTCAGCGCGGGAAAGAAATTTTCTCTTCATCACAAGTTAAGCTTGGGGAAACGACAATTGTACAGCCTGACTTCCATCAAAACAGTGTTTATATTTCTAAGAATGTATTTACCGATGTGCTGGATCACGTTCTGGAAAAGCAGGATAAACTTGCTAAATTTGAAATAGCCAATATTCAAACAGACGGTGTACCCCAAATAACTATTGCGCTTTATTTAAAGTCACCTGTTTCCTATGTTGTGCCGGATTATCTTTATGAACTTCAAAAGGAAATTTCACAGGAATTTTCACTGCATTTTGGTATAGAACCCGAAACGATTCATGTGCAAATAAAAGGAATCAAATAAACAGTGATAAAAAAAGCTGGCATAAATTTGTCAGCTTTTTTAAATGGAAAATATCGTATAATAAATTAGTAGTTTCTATTTTTAGTTGATTAAGTATATTCTAATTATTGAATACTGATTGGACCAAAATCTTTAAAGGTCCTACGATAATGGTAAGGGGGAAATGAAATGATTTACATTGAACAGTTACAGCAAATAGTATCACATGAGCAAGTGACAACAAATGAAGTGTTACGTACACAGCACGGGAAAGACGAATCATATCATGAACCGCATTTACCGGATGTTGTTGTCTACCCGAAAACGGCACAGGAAGTAAGCGAAATTTTAACACTGGCAAATGAACAGCGAATTCCAGTAGTGCCATTTGGTCTTGGTACGAGTCTGGAAGGACATGTGATTCCTTATCAAGGCGGAATCTCCCTGGATTTATCGCTGATGAATGCTGTTTTAGAAGTCCGTCCGGAAGATTTTCTAGTAAAGGTCCAGCCAGGTGTAACGCGCAGTCAGCTTAATAAAGAATTAAAAAAATACGGCTTATTCTTTTCTGTCGATCCGGGTGCCGACGCGACATTAGGCGGAATGGCCGCAACGAATGCAAGTGGAACAACTTCTGTACGCTACGGCATTATGCGTGACCAAGTCCGTGATTTAGAAGTGGTATTGGCGAATGGTGATGTGATTCATACTGGGGGATTGGCCGCAAAATCTTCTTCGGGCTATCACTTGAATGGTTTAATGGTCGGTTCGGAGGGGACACTTGGGGTCATTACGGAATTGACAGTGCGGGTTTACGGGATTCCGGAAAGAATTGTTGCGGGCCGCGCAACATTTGAGACGGTCCAGCAAGCAGTAGATGCTGTCGTTTCACTAAAACAAGCCGGTATACCAATGGCACGAATGGAACTAGTCGATAAACAAAGTATTGAAAAAGTAAATTTTGCTTCCGGAACAAATTTTCCTGAAACACCAACACTATTTCTGGAATTCCATGGGAATGAGGCGGGTTTACAGGCAGATGTTGTATTTGCGACCGAATTATTGAACGACAATGGCTGTATCGAGCTGGCATTTGAACAGGATGAACGTGCGCGCAATCATTTATGGGAGCTTCGTCATAATATGGCTTATACATATATTCATTCCGCGCCAGGAAAAAAACTGATGTCTACAGATGTTGTCGTTCCGATCAATTCATTGCCGGATGCGATTCAAAACTCACGTGAAAAAATTGAAAGCATGCAGATCGACGCGGGGATTGTCGGCCATGTAGGTGACGGCAATTATCACATTTTGCTTATGGTTGATATGGACAGTAAAGAAGAAATTGCCAGAGCGAAAGAACTGAATGAACATGTCGTTGAATATGCACTGTCTCTTGGAGGAACTTGTACCGGGGAACATGGTGTAGGATATGGGAAGAAAAAGTATCAGCAGCAAGAACATGGACTTGCCTATATGTGGATGAAAGAGATTAAGCGAGTATTTGATCCGAACAATATTATGAACCCCGGCAAAATTTTTCTTGATTAATGTCTTTTGAAATATGGCGGTTTGTCGAAATTCGTTACGGATACAGAACATATATAAAAACTTAATGCACTAGAGGCAATTCTACAGCATCTGACAAGCGTCGCGTTAAAAACAGTCCAAACGACTTTGCGCGGAATGCTCGAATTACGTCTAATCTAAGCACTTCGATGTATTGTATTAGCAATCAAAAAAACTGCCCCGGTGTATTGGGGCAGTTTTTCTATTGTTTTGGAAGCTGTCTTGTGAAAACTGGCTGACGTTTTTCGACAAAAGCACGGACACCTTCTGAAAAGTCTCTTTCGGAAACAAACGGTGTTGATCCTTCCCATAAAGCAGGAGCTGAATCTATACATTCCTTAACCGAACGTTTTACGGCTAATAAAGAATCCGGAGACATGCCGGCAACAAGCTTACCCATTCGGATGGCAAATCGGTTTAAGTCTTTTTCAGCAACTAAATAATTCAGCATTCCGGCTTTAAATGCTTCTTCCGCTTTATACATGCGTCCTGTAAATACAAAGTCTTTCGTTGCAGAAGGTCCCACCAGATCGACTAAACGCTTGGCAAATTTATTATTCAATGTAATGCCAAGCTTACCGACCGGGATCCCCATTTTCGCTTTGTCCGAACCGATGCGAATATCACATGCAAGGGCAAGCTCCAGTCCAGCACCCATTGCCGGACCGTTAATAACACCGATCACAGGAATCGGCAAATTTTCAATTGTTGAAATCGTTCTTTCCATATGCACGAATGCTTCTTCCGCTTTATCCAGCGAAATTGAATTAAATTCTTTAATATCCGACCCTGCTGTAAAGTTCTCGCCGGAACCGCGCAATAACAGCACTTTGTTTTTGGGATTTTCCAATGTGCCCAGTGCAATTTTTGCAAGCTGATCCCACATATTCGCCGTTAATGCATTTTTAAGCTGCGGGCGATGAATCGTAATAATGGCGAGCCCCGCAGTTTCCTGATAAATGATTTTCGCTTCTTCCGCTTCAAGCCTAGTCGTACGTACTTGCATTTGTGGTCCCCCTTAATTATGTATACATAGTCATTATAGACGAAACAATATACAATAACATGCAATCCGGACGGTTCAAGTAAATTTATCGAATATTCAGCAATTTACTGTATGAAATCCATGTAATTCTTACCACTTCACATGATACAATAAAAAGAAAGGGGCGAAAAATGTGGAAGAAATCCAACCGTATGTTAAAGCATTTACAGCTTATTTGAAGTCATTAAATAAATCTTTTCATACGACGAAACAATATACATTGGACGCAAAGCAATTCGCGGAGATTATTCAGCACGAGAATCAGATAAATGAAGCACTGCAGCTTTATTCAAAAACGATTCAGGAAAAGTATCCGTCGTTCAATTCAGTCAACCGAAAATTCGCATCCATTCGCCACTTTCTTGTTTTCTTGCAGCTGCGCGGTGTAATTTCCGTATATAATGAAGCAATCATCGCACCGTTGACTAAACAGGAAACGGAACTGAACGTGCTAAAAGAAAAACAATTCAATCGGGCATTAGCCTATTGGCCGAAGCAGTATGAGATTGCCCTGAATGAGGAACATGAATGGCTTGCATTACGCAATACCGTCATTGTTTTTACAGTAGCGGAGCTTGGGATTAAACCAGCCGAGCTTGTGCGTATGGAATGGAAACATATAAATCCCGAAAAACAGGAAATCACTGTACTCGCATCAAAAAGCTATCGTGTTTTACAGTGCTCGAAAAAACTGCTTGAACTGCTCGAGGACTATAAACGCCACACAATTGAATTCATGCCGCAAACCGAAATGTCACCATATGTTTGGCTCGGCGTCGGCAATAAAATGGGGGAACCAGTCTCCGTCAAGACAATCGAACGGATTTTCAAGGCGATGTCTGAACAGCTCCGGTTTAAAGTGACGGCTACAAATATGCGCTACCATGCGATTCAAAAACTATTAACGAAAAAAGAGGATCCGAAAGTTTTGTACGAGCAGTTCGGCTATGCGAGAAAAGGTGTCCTGCTTGAACGAGAACAACGATTCCCGAAAAACGGCTAGTAATATAAATGATTGATGAAAGATCGAGAGGGAGAACCAATGGCAATTTCAATGATGGATGCATATACGATCGAATTACTGAAAACCCATCCTTATACATTTGAACAAATTAAACACTTAATTGAAAATGATGAACTTCATCGATTAACAGATAAGTATGATATAGATACTGATCGCTTTAAAACTTTATTCGATGATAATGCTTTAGAAATGGAACAGGCTTTTGCAGGAAACTATAAGGTGAAATTTGTAACAATCAATGGTTTGAAAAACTTGCTGCGCATGCGTTTTCAAATATCCGATGACCAGTACGAACTGCTGCCTGAAGGAAACGGTCTGCAATCGTTGCAAATCGATCCGATCACTGAACAGCAAATCCGCGGAATGCTTTCTTCAAACTGGAAAGTCGAGCGAAACAAAGAACTGCTTACACTTTATGTGTAGTTAAAGTAAAAAGGGGATACGGGAGCAGTCAATCGACTCTTCCCATATCCTCCTTTAGCGTTGTCTTCGCCTGCTTAACTTTCCGTAATAGCTTATTGAATATTTGTATACTTGGTTTAAAATAAGCAGTGCCAGCGTCAGTAAGCCAATAACCATCAGTATAAGTGCAATCCATTCAAAAAATGTGAAACTAAAAATCTCGGATATTTTAAATGGCTCGGCCAGCATTTCAATAACCAGGTTCATGCCGTATATACCTGAAATCATACTGAATATCGTTAAAATAAAAATCAGTTTATTTAACCGGTCTGTTGAACGGTCTTCCTGTATCCGGTACAGTTCTTCCAGTGTTTCTTTCGTCTCGCGGTATAGACCATCAATACGGAATACTTTCCTGAAATAATGCGAGATTTCTTTCCCCTCTGTACGTGCCGATACCTCCGAAAAGTAATACCTGGATGCAAACTTCGTAATCTGTTCGATTAACTCCTTTACAATATCCTTATCTTTTGAAAACTTCAGTTCACTATGCTCGAAGACGAGTTTCAACAGCATCAGCTTATAGAAATAATGAATGAGCAATGTATAGTATGAGACGGAGTGAAAGCTGTTTAAATGTTTATTCATGCTCTTGTCATCTACAGATGATAGGTGAATGTGACCTTGCAATGTTGTAATAATATGAAATATTGGTGCCCATCTGTCATGGCATTGTTCCTCAACAAAGCGTTTAATATATTCCTTATTTGTACTCGAAATATACGGGTCCCCGTTATTATCCCGTCCATTTAACTGCCCAGCCCGGTACAATAAATAATCGTCGATTTTCGTTTCTTCTCCCATATGAAAAAAAGCACTGACATACATGCGCTCATCTTCGAAAAACGGGATTTTGCTTATGTTTTTATGGATTGATGAATAATCAATGAAGTACTGCTCTAAAAACGGGGCGATTTTTTTTAATAATAACTCATCTGTATTTTGAAAGACAAAATTATCGTAATAAATTTCCGCGCCCAACTCTTCCTCAATTTTCGGTCGCAGTACTCTAAAATAATGTCCGAATGATAATGCGGCATTCATATCCACATTATCTGCCAATTGAATTCTTAACGCTAAAATCCCAATACCAAATGGACACAGATTAATATCCGCGCTCAATATCGTAAATGGAACTTCATCGAATGCCGTCTTCAATTTTCCTTCGCAATGGATTTTTTTCGAGTAGCGGTTGAAGTTTCGTACGGAAATTTCGTCATTCAATAATTTCTCTTCCATGAAAGGATAAAAGAATTGCGTTAACAATTGTGGGGAAACTTTGATGTCGGGTCCGTAAAGCGTTTCGTTAAATTCCTCTTCATCGATCGTAAAATGGTAAAATTTGTTGCGCTTTAGATTCTGCTGTAACTTTTCAAAATCGTACTGTCGATAATTGAAAGGATAATAAAAAACATAGTGGGTTTTTAGCGCATTCATCCTTTCACCTCCTGGAACATCTATTCCCAAAATTCGATAAACTTAACCAAAAAGAGCTTCGACAAAAATCGCTCTCAGACGATTCGACATGGATCATCATCCACGAATCGACATTTCACTTCGTCTGAGAGCGAATTCACAAAACAAGAACGTATGTTTCTATTTATTGTCGAAATACCGCTTAAATCTTCTAAATTAGCAATAATGTTCCCAAATATAAATTTGGGAACATTTTTTATGCTATAATAAGAGCTAAATAGAGGGGGATTGGACGAAATTGAAGCTGCCGAAATTTTTACGTGATTTTTTGATTTACTTAACAACGATTACGGGAAAGTCCCAAAGAACCCGAAAAGAATATGAATATGATCTAATATTGTTCCTGCGTTTTCTAAAAGCGATTGAAGAAGATATTCCGTTAGACCGTTTACATACAATCGACATTTCTGAAGTTAAAATCGATCAAATTAAAGAAGTGTCTCTCGAAGACTTATATTTGTTTATGGAGTATTGCGAAGTTCAGCGCGGCAATTCCTCATCAGCCCGTGCACGCAAAGTAGCCACCTTGAAATCTTTTTTCAAATACTTAAAAGGCAAGCGTCGTCTCATTGATGAAAATCCGGCCGAGCATCTGGAAACACCAAAAATCGGCCGACGCCAGCCAGTTTATTTAAATTATAATGAGGCAAAGGATTTTATCGGCGCAGTACAGATACAGTCGTACAGTGCGCGTGATGAATGCATGATGGTCTTTTTCCTGAATCTCGGCATTCGTGTTTCCGAGTTGTGTTCACTCAATATCGATTCCATCAATGGCCGGATGCTGACGGTGATCGGGAAAGGGAATAAAGAACGCCATGTATATTTAAATGATGCGTGTATAAACGCATTAGATAAGTATTTACAGGAGCGGCATGCATATAAAGGGGAAGGAAAGGAACCGCTGTTCATTTCTCAAAAAGGGACACGTTTTGCGAGACAGTCGATTGCACGCATCGTGAAAGTGATTAATGGCAACAGTCAGTCACCGAAAGAAAAACTGACACCGCATAAACTGCGGCATACTTCCGCGACCATGATGTATAAATCCGGAGCGGACATTCGAACATTACAGCATATTCTTGGCCACTCCAGTGTGGCGACAACACAAATCTACACGCATATCGAGGATGAACAAATTCAGGAAGTACTGAAAAACAATCCATTCAATAATTTATGATAATTATATTATGTAAACTAAATAAATATACGAGCCTTATAACAAGGAAGACGAGCGGCACCCCCGTGCTATAATCAATAAAACACCCATTTTCTAACCAAGAGAAAATGGGTGTTTTTATTATGATTCGCTTTGAGTTATATTCTGTAAGGAACTCATTGTTTTAAAATCATTGCCGGTTGGATTTTGGAAGAGTCTCAGGTCAAACTCGGTTGCGATTGCAAAGAGATGATCGAATATATCCGCTTGAATCGACTCATACACCGCCCAGTTGATATCGTTTGAAAAGGCGTATATCTCAATTGGTAATCCATGTTCGCTCGGCGCCAATTGTCTTACCATCGTAGTCATTTCTTTATGGATTCCTGGATGGTTTTTTAAATAGTTGCTAATGTACATTCGGAACAGCCCGACATTTGTCAGTGCTCTGCCATTCACCTGATTGCTCGTATCGATCCGATGTTTCACATTGTATTCCGTAATTTCCCGTTGTCTCGTATCAATATAGTCCGTAAGATAATGGATGTTTCGTAACTTCTCGATCTTTTCCTCGGAGCAAAACGCGATGCTTGTTGTATCGATAAAGATCGAGCGTTTGAGTCTTCTTCCACCAGTAACTTGCATACCTCTCCAGTTTTTAAAAGAATCCGAAATCAGTGCATAACTTGGAATCGTCGTAATGGTTTTATCAAAGTTTTGGACTTTCACTGTATTTAATGAAAGATCGATGACATCACCGTCCGCGCCGTATTTCGGCATTTCAATCCAATCACCTACACGCACCATATCATTTGATGTTAATTGGATCCCAGCGACAAGACCTAATAAGGAATCTTTAAAAACGAGCAGTAGTACAGCGGACAAGGCACCCAGTCCACTTAGAATGATCAGCGGATTTTCTCCGATTAAGTTTGCGATGACCAGGATAATCCCGAGAACATAGACAATTATTTTCACGACTTGAATATAGCCTTTAATCGGTTGTACTTTTGAAATCTCAAATGTTTGATAAATATCATGAACAGCATTTAATAAACTGCCTATTAGGCTTAATACAACTATTATGATATACGTAACAGCTCCTTTTTCGATAAGGGCTTGGTACGTAAAGGCTTCCGCAAAATAATAAATAATGATCGCCGGCACAATATGAGATAACTTATGGAACACTTTCTTTTCCAACAGAATGTTATCCCACTGATATTTATTGTTATTCACAACATGTGTAATAAATCGGATGACGATCTTTTTCGTGATGAAGTTTGCAATTAAGCAAATGATTACTATGAATATAATCATAAGCGCTACTGAAAGATATTCAGCAAATAATGGACTTAATCCAAGTTCTATAAGTTTTTTGTAAATAAGATTCATCTAATTCCTCCCGACTCCTATGGTAACAAAGATGTCGATAAGATGAAATGATTGAATACCGCGGTATATTGATAAAAATCCGTTATCTAAAATTTTTAAAAGTAAAATAAAAATTCAGATAATTCATTGACACTGCACATAAACTGTTATATATTTAATTTACAAATAAAAACTGTTATATAACAAAGGAGAGAAGAATAATGAGTTATTTTGAAAAAGGGTATCAAATGTATGTAGAGAAGTGTGAGCAGTTTGGATTACAGCCGCTGAATTTCCGGTATTACGTAAATCAGCTTTCCTATCAGCAATTACTTGCGTACAATGGCTATGCAATGGAACAGGAGATGAGACAAAATGATTAGCCCTCATACCGAAACGGTTTATTATAAGGATGCAATGCCGTTTCATTCAATCGAACTTGTGAACATTCACTATATCCAGCCTGATTTGACGATGGAAATGTCCCATTTGGCTGCAAACTACGCCATGCTGCATCGAGGTGTTTATGAAATTACAACTTAATCTACTGTATTAAATCAATCTACGAATCCGTTGTAGGTTGATTTTTTTTCAGAACAAAAGGCTGCTTCGTAATCTGATTACGAAGCAGCCCTGTATTAATCAAGTAAATAACTTTCAATTCGCAAAAACTCTTCCTCATCAATATTATCCATATACTTATACAGCAAATCGAGATCGACTTTAATTTCATCTTTATGTGTTAAATAAAACTGCTCTGTTAAATGGGAAATAATTAACGGAACCGCTTTTTGGTGGTTGAACCGGTGCAAATATGTTGATAAAAACTCTACATTTACTGCAATATCCGTATTTTGGCCCAGCGCATCGAAATCGACATAATTGATATGCGCCGTTAGAAATTGTTCCGTTAAATGCACATTATATTGGCAAATATACGCCCAATCCAGCTCATTTTTATATTTATTCAGCCAATGCAGTTCAGCAATTGCTGTAAATAACTGCTTTTGTTCATCACTGTATGTCTTAAACTTTTTATCCATTTCGGCATTTGTTAATCGTCTATCCCCGTACCGGTTATACTTCTGACTGACAAGTGAGGGGATTCCTTTTACTAAATGCTCACTGCCCGGCCATTTATACGAACCGCGGTCATACTCGAAAAGCTGCATATCCATATCCGGTATTTCATCGGCTTCCGGTAAATAGATGAGTTCAAATGAATTGTAAAAAGCATTGCTTTCAATAAAATCATCCAGCTGATCGACAAAGTCCGGGTTCAGACGCTTTTTGTCGGCCATTAATGTTGAAACTAAATAACGTTTAAAGGACACGGATAACCGAGATAATACCGGCTTGTTATACTGGAGTGCTTCCAGGTCCGCTGCAGGCAAATAATCGATTAAAAACTGCTCTGATAAAAGCGGATTCGCATAACATATATATGAAAACGGCAAGTATTGTAAATAGGCTGTTAGGCGTGAAGGGTGCAACTGAACTGCTTGTTGGCACCAGTTTCTATAAGCTTCCAAAAATACGCCGTCATATGGAAGTTGCTCGTAAGCTGTCTCATCATTGGATTCCAGCATTTTCACAACGGACAAATTGTTAAAATCATCTACTGAAAACTGTTCAGGAAAAGGGATTTCCTGAAAAACCTTATTTAAATGGAATGTTGCTTTCGGCTTCGTCGAGACAAAACTGTACGTCCCGATTGCTCCGCGCTCTTCCAGTAAAATATAGGCGAGTTCCTGGCGTTCATCCCGTGTTAACTCACAGTCTTTCGGAAACTTTACAGCCGCAAAATACTGCGCTTTTGCCAAGTCATAGAAAAACTTGTAGTCGCCTTCTTTTGTATAAGGCTCCTTTGATTCATTTTTCTGCCAGTAGAGGAGGGCACCTTGTATCGGACTTCTATTTGAAAACGTAATATTCGCGATAGAAAATATATTTTGCGTTATTGCGTCATCATACAGAACCTTAATAAACTCGATTTTTTTAATTTTTAGCATGTAAGACACCTCCGTTTCTACTATTATATACTTGAATCATAAAAATTCCGAAAAAAAAGTTCGCAAATTAGGTTTAAGGATGTTTTGAGGTGGTATATTATTTGTAAGTAAGGTTGCGGTCACTGAAGAGTAGATGTAAGTTAACCACTAGTTTAGACTATCTATATGATGATTTCTATTAGCTTCGTTGTATGCGTTTATCAAGCAACATTCACAGTTTGTTTTAGGCAATTAATGAACCAAATGCTTTAACGAAGATTTTCGAAAGATGCCAACCAAAGTTAGGCGAGCGAAATGCATACACGAATTGAGATATACCATTGAAAATTTCAGCTCAAACGTTTTATTTGATGTTAAACTAACGTACGAAACATTACAACTGAATAAGCAACACCGACCGCAACTTTACCCCTTTCACTCCTTATGCCATAAGGAGTGTTTTCTTTTGTGTGATATTGGCTATAATATACGTAATGAATTGCTGATAGGAGAATGACAATGTGGAAGATACATAATGGAAAACTGATTCAAACAACAGATGAGTCAAGAATCCGATACAAAACGCGAATGAGCGCGGCAATTATTAATAGTTTAAAGCAGCTTGCCGAAAAATATGACACGCATATCGGTTATTTATTGGAAAATGGATATAGTAATCTAATTAAATCCGGCACAATCGTTTACGATAAAAAAAATCGGCCAAAAGATCGTATCGAATTTCGGACAACATGCGATAAAGAATTACTTGATAGTCTGAAAGTATTTGCAAAAGACCACAACCTGAACTTAAACGACGTCATAGAAGCAAGTGTGGCGTATATCAATTACGAGGATGTAAAGCATGCAAATTGGCGTTACCGTGTGGAAGTTTAATATTGAAAATGATGAAAGCAATTGGGGAACCGATTGCTTTTTTGTAATTTATACAAAGTTGCGAATTAAGAGATGTTCTTCATTTCCACACTCTATACTCCTAATTTATGCCATAATTAGCTTTTTTTATCGTGCAAGTGCTATACTATGGAAATCTATAAAGTGAATAAGGAGGTTAATAGCAATGTTCAAGTTCACTTGGGTAGGGAGCGAAAAGCATTTTGTTGATTCACCGCATCTTCAGCAATACAAGAACCTTTCAATTGGACGGTTTGGCGGCAATTCATCAGCAGGACAATATAAAAACGAAGATGGTTGTATCGTCTGGGTGAATGAAGAACAGAATTGGGAATTTGTCGTCATTCTGGACGCTCATAACAGCGCGGAAAGTGCCGAGCTTGTCGTGGAGACGATCTCGAAAGAAGAAAATAACCTGACTTCAATTTTTAGCAAGCCAATTTTCGAAGCTTTTCAGGAATTGGATCATCATATTATACATATTTTCCAAGATCCGCTCTTTATAGCCCGTTGCCGTGAAGTACAAGGGGAAACGGCATGTCTGATCGTGTTAAGGAAAGACAAATATATTTGGTGGTTTTCAGTTGGAGATTGTATTTTTCATTTATTTCAACCTGAACTGGCTGAAATGCAGCAATATCAGTTAAATCAAAGAAATTTCTACGAATGGATCGGGTATGTCAATACATTTGAATTGGATGTGCCGTGTTACAGTATGGGGCGTAGGGAGTTGCGAAAAGGAATGAACCGGCTTTTTATGACAACGGACGGACTAACGGAATGCCCCAATGCTACATTTGATAACCCGAAAGATATTATGAAGGTATTTGACCATTTCCAGTCTCAGCATGATGCTGTATGGCAACTATTAAAAGAGATTGAAGCAAAGGGCGTACGGGACAGTACAACGATTATTTCATGGACCGTTGATGTCGATCAAAATGCAACTGAACCGAGTAATAAATAATCAATAAAAGGGGTTATGTATATGTTTAAAGTAAAAACAGATTCAATCACAGGTTATAAAGAAAAGGTTATTCATTTTACAGTTTTAAGTACCGATGAGCATGCCTCTAAATTGGCGATTTTGCTTCCAGGAGCAGGCTATACCGCGCAAGCACCACTTCTTCATTATTCGACGGGTGTGTTTTTACATAAATCGGTGGATGTGCTGCAGGTGAATTATACGTATAACGATAAGTTTTACGATCATTTCACTATGGAGGAGCTCGTTGAAGCGATTAAACATGATGTAGATGCCGTCATTGATAAAGTATTAGAAGAAAATTCGTATGAAGGCTATTACCTTGTCGGGAAATCTTTAGGTACGATTGCTATTGTATCACTGTTAGATAGAGAAATCTTTCATAATGCAAAGGTTGTCTGGTTAACACCGCTTCTTAATCGGGATGATGTCTTTGAATTCATGTTACACAGCCGAAATGAAAGTCTATGTTTGATTGGGGATGATGACTCGCACTATAATGCGGAAAGATATCGTCAATTCGCCAAGAATCCAAAACTGGTAACAAGACTACTTGAAGGAGCAGATCACAGTTTGCAGTATAAAAACGATCCAGTAAGTTCCATTGATCTATTAAAAGCGGTCATCAAGGAAATTGATGCATTCTAATGTAAAAGCCTTCCACCGATTTAATGGAAGGCTTTCATTTTATTCTAAGTTATCGATTGCGTACTGAGCTTCTTCAGCCGTAAACTTTTCTCCGTATTCGGAAATCAATTGATCATAAATGGCAGAGTCAGACATCGCCATTGTTTCAGCATAGGATTTTGCTTTTTCTAATGCATTCGCTTTCCAGTCAAACTCCAGGTGTTCGATTGCATATTGCGCAGCTTCTTTAGGGAAACCTTCTCCATACTCCGAAATTAACTGATCGTAAATACCGGCTTTAGACATTTGCATTGTTTCTGCATACATTTCCGCTTTTTTCAATGCCGATTTATATTCGCGCGGTACATTATCTTCTTTTGCTTCCTCATTCGGCTCTTCTTTTACAGCTTCTTTTGTATTTGCTGCTTGTTCTTTCGGTTCAGTTGTCGCTTCAACTGTTTTGTCTGAATCCACTTCAGATGTTTCCCCGTCACTGAACATGGCAATGATTACTACTAATATAATAAGGGCTAAAAATCCGCCACAACCAAGTTTAAATACTTTCTTCAACGCGGTAAATCCTCCTTTTTGACAATAAATCTATATTACTAGTTATGGTAGGATAATAATACTGGTAATATTTTTATATATAGCTAATGTTTATTAATAAATTGATATATTCAATAAAAATCAAATAAAATGTTACAAAATTATTAAAAATATATGTAGGGAGATGTGCTAGTTATTATGGAGAGAGTCGCTGATGCATATTCCCACGGTAAGGAGTTGGCGAGAGGTTAACTATTATAATAAAAAAGGCACTTCTGCAAGGGGCTGCAAAAGTACCGAACCACTATATTTAAGGTTTTAAAACAACTTTTATACAGTCTTCTTGTTTTGCATCGAATATTTCATACCCATATTTCGCTTTTTCAAGGGGGAGGACATGTGTAATAATATCACCTGCATTCACTTTCCCATCAGCGATTAAGTTGTAGACATGAGGCATGAGGTGAACAACAGGGGCTTGTCCCGTACGAATCGCTACATTGCGCTGGAATATGTCACCAAGCGGGAAAGCGTTGTACCGGCCACCATAAACACCGGTAATTTGAATGGTTCCTCCTTTGCGTACAGCTTGACTTGCTGTAACGATCGCTCCCATAGCACCGCTCTGCAGTTTTACACCACTTGCCAGAAACTCCAATGGCGTCATTTTACCGCTCATCCCGACACAATCAATGACAACGTCCGCGCCGCCCTTAGTCATCTCTTTTAAATATTCACCACAATTTTCGTGGTCTTCAAAATTGACGATTTCGACCTTGTTTGTCTTTTTTGCGTGTTTGAGACGATATCCGATGTAATCTACTGCGATTACTCTTTCCGCACCTTTCAGCCAAGTAAATTTTTGCGCCAATAGCCCAACAGGTCCGCAGCCAAGGATGACAACGGTATCTCCTTTTTTCACACCGGCGTTCTCTACACTCCAAAAAGCAGTGGTGGCCGCATCTGCAAGGAGAACGAGACTTTCATCAGGAACTTCAGATTTCTCCGGGATTTTAAAAGGGAGAAAATTGCCATAGGGAACACGCATATACTCCGCCTGGCCTCCAGGAAATCCACCAGCAGTGTCTGAATATCCGAAGTAGGCGCCCATTTCACCATTATCATTTGCATTATCACATTGACTTTCCAGCTCGTGATTGCAATACCAGCATTGACCGCATGCGACATTAAAGGGAATGACAACCCGGTCACCTTTTTTAACCTTCGTCACATCTTTGCCGACTTCTTCCACAATCCCCATTGGCTCATGCCCAACGACGTAATCCTGGCCTATATTTGGTATCATTCCATGCATCAGATGCAAGTCAGATCCGCAAATAGCTGTTGTTGTTAGACGGATTATAATATCATCGGCTTTTTTTATTTTAGGGTCTTTTACTTCCTTGACCTCAACATTTTTTATACCTTGAAAAGTAACAGCTTTCATTAAAAAATCCCTCGTTTCCGTTTACTTTTTTGGTGGGGTAGGGAACATTCCTTTGCGGTTCATGCTCTTAGGAAATAAATCCAACTGTGCAATACTTATCGCATTTTCAGCAGATTTAATATCCAACTCTTTTTGACCTTCCAGATGATAAGGCTTCAGCCATTCTTTTTTCATCATAAGCTCAGAAATCTCAAAATATAGATCAATCATGACATTCAACTGCGTTCTCATAATTTTTTGAAGAGCCGGGGAAGCTGTTTCGGTTAAGGCGATTGAAAGATTTCGAATACCTGTCTTTGTTGTTAGCAAAAACTCAAGTGCAACTCCAGAATCCGTTAGTTCAGGCATTCCAATTGAATTGATCGGATCTAAATAGTCTTCCATAAAATTGACCTCCTAATATACCAGTTCCGATTTAGAGTAGAGCTTAACCATTGCGGCAAGTGCTGGGGTAGATAATTTTACATTTTTGTCTAATAATGCTCTTAAATCATCATCAAAGACAACACCTTGACTTAACTTTGATTTAAGTAAACTAGTTGTCATAAAGTTTATAACTTCATGAAATTCCATTGTTTCGTGAACTGCCAATTTTTTCTCTAACACGTTAAACGCACCTCCAGATTTTTTTTTAAAAAGTCTACCCTGGAGCAATTCTCTTTATACTAAATCGTATTTTCAGTTTTGGATTCATGAAAAACTATGGGTAGGATAAAAAAAGAGACTGGGCTAGTTATCGAGGAAGCTAAAAAAGCAAAGCGCGGATTTCATAAGATAATTGGAAGTATGAAAGGAAGGTACTAGTAATGAACACAGAACTATATTGTGTGAGACACGCACATTCTGTTTTTGATATAGAAAATGAACAAAGAAGAGGCCTATTGGAAAAGGTAAAAAAGATGCTGATAAAGTGACAGAAATACTGAGTTCAGAATCCATTGATCATATAGTACCCAGTCCATACATAAGAGCAGTTGAGACAGTCGAAGGCCTTGCGTAGGGGGAATTTTTATTTTTTACGTGGTAAATAACTTGTTGTTATTTCATATTATTTCAAGTTACAGCGGTAAATACAAATTTGGGGTTGCATAAATATTTCTCGTAGCATAATATAAGCATATCATTATATAGTGATTTATTTTTTAATCATAATATAAGCATATTATTATATAGCTATGGAGGGATATGATGGAGCTCGATTTAATGGAAAAGCAGTTGAAGGCTGTTGCGGACGCCAATCGTTTACGCATTTTAGCCTGTCTGAAAAAAGGGGAAGTATGCGTATGTGATTTTACGGACGTCCTTAAAATTTCACAGCCTGCTGTGAGTCAGCATTTACGAAAGCTAAAGGAAGCTGGCATTATTACAGAACGTAAAGTCGGGACGTGGAAGCATTACCGTATTCATGAAAATCAAACTTCGTTAATGCAAAATATACTTGCTTCAATTAATGAGGATTCGACATGTGGATGTAAAATTAACAGTGACTGTGTGGAGGGCTAAAATATGAATATGTTTGTTATTTCGGCACTCATTTTTATCATTACCCTGATTTTTGTCATCTGGCAGCCAAAAGGACTGAATATTGGCTGGTCGGCAATGGCTGGAGCAATCGTTGCATTACTTGTTGGTGTGGTCGATTTTAACGATGTCGGGACAGTAATAGATATTACATGGAATGCCACATTATCGTTTATTGCAATTATTTTAATTTCACTTGTATTAGATGAGATTGGTCTGTTCGAGTGGGCTGCATTACATATGGCGCGGGCAGCAAAAGGCAATGGTGTAAAAATGTTTGTGTTTGTCAGTTTGCTTGGAGCGGTTGTGGCTGCATTATTTGCGAACGACGGAGCGGCACTAATTTTAACGCCAATAGTGTTAGCGATGGTGCGAAATTTACAATTTAGCGAAAAAATGATTTTCCCGTTTATTATGGCGAGTGGCTTTATTGCAGACACAACGAGCTTACCGTTTGTAGTGAGTAACTTAGTCAACATCGTATCAGCAGACTTCTTTGATATTGGGTTTGTGGAGTATGCTTCACGTATGATTATTCCGAACTTGTTCTCGCTTGCGGCAACGATTGTTGTACTGCTGATTTACTTTAACAAATCGATTCCACGTGAATACAATGAATCGATGTTAAAGGAACCACGCCTTGCGATTAAAGATATGAAAATGTTCAAGTTATCTTGGTTTGTACTTGCAATTTTAGTAGTTGGCTATTTCTCAAGTGAATTTATTGGTGTACCGGTTTCGCTCGTAGCAGGCGTTATCGCGATTTTCTTCTTAGTCATGGCAAGACAAAGTGCTGTCGTGGATACAAAAGCCGTTGTGAAAGGGGCACCTTGGAATATCGTATTCTTCTCAATCGGGATGTACGTTGTTGTATACGGACTAGGCAATGCAGGATTAACCCCTATGTTAGCTAGTGTAATTGAATGGACAGCAGAGCAAGGTTTGTTTGCAGCTACAGTTGGAATGGGCTTTATCGCGGCATTTCTATCATCTGTCATGAACAATATGCCAACTGTGATGGTCAATGCTTTAGCGATTGCAGAAACGACGACGGATAGTACGTTACGTGAAGCATTAATTTACGCTAATGTTATCGGCTCAGACTTAGGTCCAAAGATTACACCAATCGGGTCACTTGCGACACTGGTTTGGTTATATGTATTGTCTCAAAAAGGTGTGAAAATCTCTTGGGGTACGTACTTTAAAACAGGGATTGTGTTAACGGTGCCGATCTTAATTTTTACATTAATCGGACTTTATATTACATTACGAATCTTTTAAAGGAGTTTATAATATGACAAAAAACACACTATATTTCTTATGTACAGGAAATTCATGCCGTTCACAAATGGCGGACGGATGGGCACAAAAGCTATTACCGGAAGATTGGAAAGTGTATTCAGCTGGAATTGAAACGCATGGTGTCAATCCCAATGCGATTAAGGCAATGAATGAAGTAGGAATCGATATTACTCACCATACTTCGGATTTAATTAACCAAGATATTTTAAACAAAGCAACATTAGTCGTAACACTTTGCGGAGATGCGGCGGATAAGTGTCCAATGACTCCTCCAGGTGTGCGCCGTGAGCATTGGGGATTTGAAGATCCCGCTAAAGCTACGGGTACAGAGGAAGAAAAATGGGCAGTGTTCCAGCAAGTACGGGATGCGATCGGTGCTCGTATACAGCAGTTTGTAAACGAAGAGTTAAAAAAATAAGTATACAGATGTGTCGCCGAGAGGTAAGTGGAATCTTTGAACAGGCGATAATATTCAGGCTGTACTATCTTAGTTATTGACAAGTGTTATTTAATCTAACTAGGAGAGGCAATAATGATGACCAAATCAGTAACAAAAAAATCCGTTTAAACCTAATTCTTTACAGAAGAAGATGCTAAAGTAATGGTTTCATCCTGTCATCTAATATATATATTGAAAATTCAAGATCAAACTTAAAGCAGCTAAGATTTCATTTTAATCTCAGCTGCTTTAATAGTTGAATGATATTTTGTATATGAAAGTTTTATTGATCTTGATTTTCAGTTGATTATATTGTTGATTTAGTTAGTTGACTGTCCAACCACCATCAACATTTAATGTTTGTCCTAGTACAAATGAAGATTGCTCTTACATAAGCCATAATGCTGCTTCAGCCTGAGTGGTTCCTTCGCAATGTTTGCTTGCAACATTAGTTAAAGATTTGACCACCAGCGCAGTTAATCGTTGAGCCGTTTAACATTTTGCTATTGTTCATTGCGAACAGCATTGCATCTGCTACTTCCTCTGGCGTAGCTGCGATGTTTGGTGGTGTAGTGACGAAAATCGCTTTGCCGATTTCTTCGTTCATTGTTACTGTTGCATTTGCTGCTATATTCGTAAGCATCGCATTAGGTGCTACACCGACAGCAAAAATTTGCTTCTCTTGGTAATCTTGACCGATTGATTTAGTTAAAGCATTTACCGCGTGCTTCGACATTGAATAGACACCGTTGTATGCTGTTGGCTTGTAAGAGTTTGAAGAAACGGTATTCACAATTGTTCCGCCGCCATTTTTAAGCATATGTGGTATCACATATTTTACGCCGAAAAATGCACCTTTCACGTTTACATTCATAATACGATCATACTCGTTTTCATCATATTCATGAATTAAACGGAATGGCACCATTAAGCCTGCATTGTTGAAAAATACGTCAATTTTGCCAAAAGCTTCAATTGTTTGCTGCACATAATTTTTTACTTGCTCTTCATTTGATACGTCCGCTTTAATGAAAATCGCTTCCGCCCCTAAATCTTTGGCCATTGTCACAGTATTTTGACCTTCTACCTCGTTAAAATCTACAACAGCGATTTTATAGTCTTGCTTTGCTAATTTTAAAACAGTTGCACGGCCTAAACCTGTTGCAGCACCAGTAATTAATACAACTTTATTCATTTGGAGTCCTCCTTCACTTTATACAACTAAGGATGTATAAGTACTTTAAATTATAAAGATTGCTGCAACCAATAGAACAACAAAGAAACATTAATTGTATGTTATCCAACATAAAGTGTGATATTGTTGGAAAAAAGGGATGGGGGACGATGGAATGAAACAGGACTTACGTATACATAAAACGCAAAAAACATTATTTCAAGCGTTGCTCCAATTATTACAAACGAATAAACGCATATGATTGGCATTATGAAAGAATTGACAACTGAATATGAAAAGGCACACAAACAAATTACTGTTGGAGAAAAAACAGGTTTAACGAATGTTTTTCAACATATTTTAAATAACCGAGTGTTTTATAATGTACTCTTTTCAGAAAAGTTACCAACGAAATATCTTTCACTTTTCAGCCAATATTATATGCAAGTTCCAAAGGAGATTATTTCAAAATCAGGGCAAAGCGAAATGGATGAGGAATTATATTACACATTTTGTATCAGTGCCACGATAGGCGTTATTAATCATTGGTGTAAAAGTAATTACCAAAAGAGCCCACTAGAAATGAGTATGCAAACGGTATTATTTTTTTCTAAATCGTTTTAGTGAAGAATTTTTAGTTACAAGTCAGGGATTACCTAGAGTATATGGATAAACCTAATGGTAGGGCCACCATTAGGTAATAGGATTTCACAAAGGTAGTGCTTTACATAATGTGTTTCTGGTAAGGTTGAATGACTAAGTATAAGGGAAGCGAGTGCCTCTGCTTCCCCTATAAGAAGCATGGCACCAAGTTCATTGCTAGAAAAAGAATAATCTCGGTAATTTGATGAGAGCTCAATTTGTTTTTTAACAAATTGAGCTCTTTTTGTAAATAAATGCAATATTATTCTTGTTAGTAACGTCTTATATGTAGAACTAAAGATAGGAAGAGGTAATTTTGGCAAGCAAAGAGGGGGTTCTCATAGATTTTAGAACTAATTCATTTGATAATTTAAACTCAAATCCGATTGAAGCAATTGAAGACATTTTGGATACCTATGGTGATGACGTATACTATGATTATTCAGATCCAAATTATAATCTGTATGCGGCACACCTTAAAGCAGCAGTAATTACACAGAATGCAATCTATATGGCAGGTATTTGGTTTAACCAATATTTAATTTGCATTAATAAATTTTATGCTTTATTATATAATTAACCACTGGTCAAATAGAGGTGTAATTTATGGGACGAAAGAAAGTTGAGAATGGATTAACAAAGGATATGATTGTCGAGGAGGCAGACCGACAGTTTCTTCAAATTGATTTTCAAAAAGTGTCGATGCGTTCTATTGCAAGTGCTTTAGGATTTAGTCACGGCTCTATTTACTACCACTTTCAAAATAAAACAGATTTATTTAATGCGGTTATTGAAAAGTATTTCACAATATTAAACAACTTATTAGATAGTGCCTTAAAATTTGATTGCCTTGAAGGTACTAAATATGTATTAACTAACTATATTCAATTTGGCTTAGACAATCAAAGCCAGTATGATTTTATGTTTGTTAAACACGATGGTTTAAATGATCCCTTACAACAAATCGCTCCAAAAGAAAGCTTAAAAAAGTTCATTCATACTTTACAATGCCTACATAAGCATACATTAGATGAAAATAACATCCACTCGACATTTATAGCGCTTCACGGCTTTGTCCTTTATTATAAAGGACGCGTTGAAAATTTCGAACAAGCACAAGAAGAAGCACAATCCTATACCGATTTTTTACTAAAAACTCTAGTTCGCTAGAGTTTTCTTTTCACTCTTTATTAACCACTGGTCAATTAAAATGGATGAGGTGAAACATGTTTAACAATAAAAAATTCCTCTTACTATTTTCTGCTCACTTTTTTAGTGCGTTTGGAGATGCAATATTATTTGTTATTTTACTGAGTATGCTGCAGACATTGGGAGGGACTGGTGTCGATACTTCGCTATATTTTCTATTTTCGGCACTTCCTGTTTTATTATTTGGTTTACACATCGGGGCATTTGTTGAAGCAAAACCATTACAAAAAATAATGGTTTCTTCCGACGCTATTCGAATAGCCCTACTGTTGCTCTTTTATTACATCAGTTATTTTCAAAACAAATCGGTTCTTATAATTTATGTACTGATTTTTTTAATCACACTCGTGAATGCTTTTTTCACTACTTCAAGTGCCAGCTTAATTCCACATATTATAGATAGTCAGTCAATCCCTAAAGCTAATGGCCTTTTTCGTATCATTAATATGACAGGTAAACTGATTGCTTATTCCTTTGCAGCTCTGTTATTTAAATTCGGTTTTACTATATATGATAGTTTACTCGTCGTGACTATTTTTTATTTTGCTTCTCTTCTAACTGTTTTCTTTATTCAACCTGCTTATCAAAATAACATTTATATATCAGAAAAAGTTCCCTTAGTGAATTCAATTAAAGAAGGTCTTCTCTATATTAAAAAGGATCGAATCATTTTCAGGCTGTTTATTATATTTTTTTTAGGTTGGATGGTTGGCTCTGCAATTGATATTTACTTAATTAGTTATTTAAAAGTGATATATGGTAAAGGAGCCGAATACTTTTTCTTATTTACAACCCCGACAATACTCGGAATTGTAATAGGTTCATTAATTAGTCCATTTCTATACAACAATTTAAATAAAAAATATGGGTTCTTAATATCATTATTTGCTTTTAGTTTTGCTATTTTATGTTTTGCACTGAAATTGCCATTGCCTTTGTTACAGTTTTTATTAATAGTTGGCGGGGTTTCTCAAGGTATATTAAATATTTTCGTTGTGAGTTATCTTCAAACCAATGTACAGGGTACACACCTTGCGCGTGTATTTAGTGTTTATCATATTATTAGTGTTGGGGGAGGCATACCAGGTTACTTGCTATTTGGCTACCTAATAGACTTAATCGGTATCATTAGCTTAGGATTCATATTATCCGCCTATCTACTAATTATCGGTATAGCTTGTCTTCTCATACTTCCCTCAATGGAAACAACTAAATAGGTTTTTACTTATATCGTAATCGGGCGCTTTCCTTGGATACGGAATGGAACCTTTTCAGTTAAAGGGCCACTTAAGCTAACGGGGAAGGTTATTAAAGCAGAAAGGGGAATAACGATTGAAATAGTTAATGGTTGTGTCTTTTAGTTTTGACTGTGGATATGAAAAATTTAAGATTGATTTGAAACATAAGCCGCCTACACGCTAACCATTGTATTTAAGAACTCAATGTTATTGGGAAGTTATATGTTGATTATATACATTTGCTTAGGTGTAGTAACTTACTTTGTTATTAAAAAGAAACTTTCAAAAGGAACCGGAATTTAGAAATGGATGCTTAGTGCAACAAATATTTCTAAATGTGACCAAACATCGCTTTGGGAACTTGTTTTAAATGCATAATTTTTACGTTATAATTAAAATAAACATTTCATCTTCCTGCCAAAAATGGATAATTACAGTTCGTTTTTGTTCTTATATTTAAATGTTAGCTAGTGGTGTATCGGAGTGAATTGGAGGAGATACGAGTGTAACTTTAACTACCTTTTGAATTTTTAACACAAGAAAGGGTAGTGAAGATGAAAAAATCGTTTCATTATTTATGGATTAGTCAATTATTTGCCAACTTAGGTGACGTTTTTTATATCGTCGGGTTAATTTCTATTTTATATCAAGCAAGTGAGTCACCATTCTTTATGGCACTATTCCCATTTTTAAATATGGCTGGTCGCATGATTAGTAGCAGTTTTGCGCCTCTACTGTTTAATCGTTACCGTTTAAAACAATTACTTGTTATTTCGCAAGCATTAAAAACGATTTTATTGTTGATTTTGGCAGTAGGTTCGCTTTATATACTGTCATTATCCTTTATGCTAATAATCATTTTTGCAGTCGCTTTTTTAGATGGGTTTGCACAACCAGCTAGTACTGCGCTGATTCCTCGAATCGTAGAAAATTCACATCTTCTACGTGCAAATGGAATTTTATCAATGCTTGATGAATCAACACGGCTTGGTGGTTGGGCACTTGGCGGGATACTTGTGGCAGCAACTAGTGGGGGAATAGTGATTTGGATGACATTATTCCTTTTTATTCTCTCTACATTTTTTATTTTGTTCGTTACAGACAATACGCGATTCGAAAGAAAATTAAATGTTGCTAAAAAACAGGAACTAACAGAGGGCTTTAAACTTATTTGGGATAATCATTCGTTCCGTACGATTCATGTAATGATTATCCTTGAATCCATTGCAAATGTCGTTTGGGTCGCAGCCATTATGTATCTTTTTGTGGCTGATGTACTACATGTATCTGAGGCATGGTGGGGTTATATTAATACAACCTTCTTCATTGGATTGATTATTGGTGGTTTTATTTTCACTAAATTTGACCAATTTTTCGAGAGGAATTTAAAAAATATCGTATTGTTTTCATCAGTTGCTGTTGCTATTGTGATGTTATTGTTTGGATTAAACCAAATTGCAATAGTAGCACTAATATTAAGTCTATTTTTCGGAGTTTTTGACCAGTTCAAAGGCATTCTGCTTGGTACGTGGCTACAATTAAAAGCAACGGATGAACAACTTGTGAAAGTTTATAGTGCCCAAGGTGTATTAACATCTTTATTATTTGGTTTATCAACATTGCTTGCAGGGGCGTTAGCAACTATCTTTTCTGTTCAGTGGCTTTTCATTGGTTCGGGGCTAATTTTACTACTGTCCGCTATTTATTTTGGTTATGTGCAAAAAAGATTCGTATAAATCATACATTAAATATAAAATAAACGTTCCCAAATGAAAGTTTGGACACGTACAGAAAACCCACAAACATTGTTAAATCAACGTTTGTGGGTTTTTGTATGTAACCTTGTTTATACAGCTTTTTATGCAATGGTATATAAACATGGAGAAAACGTTATGAGTTGTTATTTGAATAAAAACCTGTATACAGAGAAAATTTATTAACGCTGTAAACCTGCATTTTTTTCGCTCCAATATTTCGATTCCAGGGCCTTTAGTTGAATAACGATCTTCCTTGAATAAGAATTCAAAGGACTCATTGGTAAATTAAAAGGCTTTTGGATTAACATGGGTGAACCGTACCATAAGTAAGTACGATTTATCAAAAGACCACTTTTTTGTTTATAGGTTATTTCTTTAGTGTATGTTTCTTTCCGTTTAGATCTGTCACAACTAATTGTGTATCTGAAATATTCATATCCTTAGCTAAAACATTGGAAAGCTTGTTTGTCGTTTTATCAAGCAAACTATATTTGAAGATACCTTTATTGTTAAAGTAATAAATTGAAGAATGGTCATATAATACAGATTTATTTTCTCCACCCGCCTCGATAGGTGTTCCATCCCCGTAACTGTAACTGTATACATCAAAAGTTATACGCGCATCAAAGCTGAATTCTTTTTTCTTATCACTACTGCCATCCATCTTTGTAGAATAAAGTTCTAGCTTGCTGTCCACAAATTTCTCATTGTCCTGTACAATACGACGATTCAAGTAATTCCAATTCTCTGCATCTACATCCGTATAGAAAATCCGGTCGTTCCAAACGAACATATTACGGAAGTTACTGCCTGAAGGTTCTTTCATTTTCTTCAGTTCCTGTCCATTTGTATTCATTTTCATTACTGCATAAGCATATGGAACTTCGTCTGCTTCAGCAAAATCGCCACTATGATAAGGAATAAAAATTTCATTGTTATAGAGAATCAATTGAGTATTGTTATGCAAGTACAAAGGGGAATAATCCCAAGTACTACGTGGGATGTCTTCATCTTTTAATAAAACCTCTTGTTTAGCGGTTTCCATATTTTCTTTAATAATTTGATTATAACCATCTTTGTCTTTAGCGATAGAGTAGAGCAAGCCATCCTGTTCAATTGCTTTACCTTTTATGCTGACATATGAACGATAGTTGCTTAATTTCATTTTATCATCCATTGCACGCACTAAAAATGCCGAAAACTGCGCACGTGTGACAGCGTCTTTTGGCATAAATTTGCCGTTAGAACCACCTGCTACACGCTGTTTTGCGATTCCGTTGATATCCTGATATGCCCAGTGTGCTGGTGTGACATCAATGAATGTCGGTTGCTTATCAAGCGGCATGTCGAATGCACGACGTAAGATTGCAGCCATTTGCGCGCGTGATGTTTCTTCTCCGGGACGCATGAAGCCATTGTTACCGCGAAGGATTCCTTTTTCATTCACCGTCGCGAGAATTTTGTAGTAAGGGGAATCTTTCGCCACGTCCTTGAACTGAATTGATGTATCTTCGTTCAACGGAATCTTTAGTGCTTTGATGAGCATAGCAGATGCCTGTGATCGCGTGATCGGCTCATTCGGGTTGAATGTTCCATCCGGATAGCCACCGATAATATTGAAATCAGATAAATACATGATTTCTTTCTTCGCCCAATGACTATTCACATCAGAAAACTGAGTAGCCGCTTGTGCTTGGAATGGGTTTGCAGCAATAATGATTAAAATAATCCCTACTATTGTTAGTTTGGCTTTCAACATGAAAGACCTCCTTTTGATACTTTTCTTCATTATTAAGTCTCCTTTATTATGTAATGCCCTGTACCGACGGAAAAAACGAGAAATAGTTTCAACATTTTTTAAAGTTTTTTTGATAGGTCAATTATGTATTTAAATTCCATCAAAGGTTTACTTCATCTGTAATGTGTCCCCAAGATATGTGTATTTAGAATTAACCAATAAAAATCTAATATTACTTAACAATCGGGCGCGGTTCTTCAATAAGAAGATCGCGTTTTTCCGTTATAGGGCCATATTATTGGTGCGACACGTTCCTAGCTTAAATGAGATGTGGTTAACACAATCTTGGTAAAGGCTAGGCAATTTATATTTAATTGAAGGATATTATCAAGGAGTCGAATGATGAGGTAACGCTCTGAAAGGCTCCCCCTGCGTCGAATAGCACGCTGCTTAGTAAGGAAAAGCGTGTTATAAGCTCGGTTAATAGGCGTGAGAATTTACCGTAACAGTCTAGCTGACGAAATCCTACCCGATGGGGTGGTGTAAATCATGGTGCTTGGGTTGAACAAATATGGTGAGAATGCAACCAATAGGATAATAAACCTAATTTGCTGACGAACCTCTGAATGTACGGGTCTAGACTGGCAATACATAGAAATGTGTATATCACTAAATGTGAGATTAGCTATGGATGAGTAAGAATCAACAATATAAAAGTCCATCTTGTGTTACAGGCACATGTAATGCTAACAGGCTCATAGGAGGCACCTAAGTTTGTTCCATAATAGTTAATATTCAACGTGGTAAGCTGATAACGTGGAGAGCTTACTCTCGATGAAACGTTGGAAAGGAAAATAATCGTGAGATTAACGAGTATATAACTTTCCTTAATATCAGTGAAAGTGGTGGCACAGTACCGTTGAAGCGTGTAATGAACGTGGAGGGATCGCCACTAGATTAATACAAGATTTATTCACCATGAAAGGCAGTTCTTCAACGATTAATAAGGTTCTTGTGAGACTAATAGAGGTTCAGCTCCAAAAGGAGCCACCGACTTGTTAAAACGAAAGAAACTGAGACATAACGAATATTATGACATGCAAAATCAATTTGATAGGTTATATGCTCGCAGTGTTGATGGTCAAAATTTTTATGATTTATTAGATGTAATGCAATCGCGTGAAAACATTCAATTAGCGTACCGTAATATCAAGAAAAATACGGGTAGTAAAACAGCTGGGTTTGATGGTCAAACAATTGAAGATATTAAGCAACTTGAAATATCTAAAGTTGTATCAACGATACAAAAGATGTTTGCACACTATCGTCCACAAGCAGTACGACGTGTTTTTATTCCAAAAGCAAACGGGAAAACACGACCGCTAGGTATTCCGACAATTTGGGATAGGTTATTTCAACAATGTATTTTACAAGTCTTAGACCCAATTTGTGAAGCACGATTTTATAAGCATAGCTATGGATTCAGACCCAATCGTAGTACACATCATGCGAAGGCACGTTTTGAAACATTGATAAATCGAGCGTGTTTATATCACTGTGTAGACGTTGATATAAAGGGATTTTTCGATAATGTTAATCATTCGAAACTGTTAAAACAAATGTGGACAATGGGTATTCGTGATAAAGCTCTTCTATCTATAATTTCACGCCTCTTAAAAGCTGAAATTATAGGCGAGGGTTTTCCAGTAAAAGGTACTCCGCAAGGAGGAATACTATCACCACTTCTATCGAACATTGTATTAAATGAGCTTGATTGGTGGGTTAGTAAACAGTGGGAAAGCTTTGAAACGAAGAAGGCTTATAAAAACAAAGTGAATATGAATCAGGCATTAAAGAAATCGAACTTAAAGCATTGTTATATTGTAAGGTATGCAGATGATTTTAAAATCATCTGTCGTACACGTTCACAAGCAATACGCATGTTTTATGCAGTTAAAGATTTCCTCTCTACACGCTTGAATCTTGATATTAGCGACGAGAAATCGAAAGTTGTGAATCTAAAGAAAAATTCTTCCGAATTTCTTGGCTTTCGTATTAAAGCTCATCCTAAGAAAACAGAGAAGCGTACCCTATATGTTGCACATTCACATATGACGAAGAAGGCTCTAAACAATGCCCAAATAAAGTTGAAAAAGGCGGTAAAGACAATACAAAAACATCAATGTATTGAAAATGTCTGGCGGTTTAATACGGTAGTTATGGGTATTCAAAACTATTACTCCGCAGCGTCACACATAACAGATGATTTAGCTGAGCTGAACTATCGTATCCATAGAACGCTACATAATCGTTTGAAAGGGATTAGAAAAGAAGCAACGTTTCAAGACCTTACGAAATCTTTACGAAAAAGGTATAAGGGGTACGAATGCAAGATTTATAAAGTTAAAGAAATGGCACTTGCTCCAATTCATGCTCAACGTTGCCGAATAAATCTAAACTTCTCACAAATTATCTGTAATTATACTACCGAAGGTAGAAATAAAATTCATCATAGTTTAAGAGCGATTAACAAGCAAACACTTATAAATGTGATGCAACAGTTTATCCCTCAACGTTCCATTGAGTATAACGATAATCGGATAAGTAGATTTATTGCGCAATATGGTAAATGTGCTGTAACTGGGGTTGAACTTAGTTTTAATAATTGGCATTGTCACCATAGAACCCCATATTATTTATCGCAAGATGATTCTTATAGTAACTTAATTATTTTACATAAATCAGTTCATAGATTAATTCATCTTAAAGACCCCAAGAAAATTGAAGTACTCATGAAAGTACTTCAATTAGATAAAAAGCAACTAATGAAAGTAAATGAATTGCGTGAGCAATGTCTGAACGAAGCAATCTAATTCTACATTACATCTTGTCCTTACATAAAAATCAAATGAATTGAATTAATTGGAACGCCGTATGCTGGGAAACTCGCACGTACGGTGTGAAGTGGGGGAAAAGCTGGAGATAACTTCAAAGGCTTACCTATCACTATAATAACATTTTTTTAAGAAATGCTTTCGAATGAGGCCCTGGAAGTGTTTTTCAAGGTTTATAAAAGGAAATTTTTTGAAGTTGTTGAAATATAATTTGGTAAACACTTATTATATTTTTTAGGAGGAAACTATGGGATATGTTGAAGATTTACGCAAGATTGTGGGTAACCAACCTCTCAATTTAGTTGGAGTTGCGGTAGCTGTGGTTAACGGAAATGGAGATTTATTGCTGCAAAGAAGAAATGATGGGCAATGGGGTGTTCCCGGCGGGTTTATCGAATTAGGAGAGTCTACTGAAGAAGCAGGAAGAAGAGAAGTATTAGAAGAAACAGGGCTTGAAATAGGTAAACTTGATTTAGTGGGTGTCTATTCTGGAAAACAGCATTTTGTGAAGTTACCAAACGGCGACCAATTTTACCCTGTTACAATTGCATATATTTCAAAAGAAATTAAAGGTGGTGTTCTTAAAGCAGATGGTCAAGAAACTACCGAAGTAATGTTTTTTAGAGTAAGTGAGTTACCTGAAGGACTTAATCCACTGATAAAAAATCTTATTAAACAATATTTCATGTTTATCGCAAAATAAATAATACAAAATTAGTGAAAAAGGATAAAAATAGTAAATTCAATAAACGCTCCCAAACGAAAAATTTGGGGATACATAAAAACAATATTCCACAATCGGGATTCTTGAAAAGAAGTTCGCCTTTTTCAGAAAAAGGGGGGGATTAATTGAGGAAGATATTTATTTGGATAGTAACATTAACGGTATCGATAACTGTATTTCTAATTTATAATCACAAACAACCACCCACAGAAGAGGATGTATTTAAATTTACGGAAAAATGGTCTTCTGCAACAGAAGAGGTCTATCTTGTTAGAAAAATAGATGGGGACTGGTTAACCATACTTAGAAATTGGGATTCAATTATGATGGCTCGGTTAGAGCAAAATTGGTTGGGGAATTGGGAGTTAAGAAATGATGAGGGATTAGAATCTACATTAATTTCAACATATTTTCCACCTATTGAAGATGATGAATTTACTTGGAGTGCATCAGGTTCAAAGGAACGAAACAGATCCTACTATTTTGGTCAAATTATCAATCCTATTATTAAGAGAATAGAAGTTGAAACAAAGAAAGACTTCTTTGAAGATGCTTTGATCGTTAACAGTGTGGGAGCGCAATTTTTCTTTGTTAAATCAGATTATGAGATGTTAATGCCTGTAAACATTAGAGCACTTTCCGAAACTGGCGAGTTAATTTATTCTACAATTAAACCAATAAAAAATGGTGAATTAAATAGTACTCATTAACCAGTTAATATAAATCAATATTATTAAACATTCGGACGCGATTCTTCAATAAGAAGTTCGCGTTTTTGGGCCATATTGTTGATTAGAAATTGATGTACATGGACAAGACTTTCTTGTTAATTAAAAGGGCCACACTAGTTCAGCTAGCGTGGCCCTTTTAATTAGCAACATGTTGTTTTGGTATTAGATGCACTTAAATCTAAACTACATACACCCGTTTCAGGTAAATCTAACTCCACCTTACGCGAAGCCTCTATATCACCTGTTAAATAAGCGACAATGGAGCGAACCTGTTCATAGCCAGTTGCCATTAAGAACGTTGGTGCGCGTCCGTAACTCTTCATACCAACAATATAGAAGCCAGCTTCTGGTTGACGCAACTCTAGCTCGCCGTGGGGACGCACGGTACCACAACTATGCTCATTTGGGTCAATCAGTGGTGCAAGCGTCTCTACGCTTTCAACAGCAGCGTCAATCGATAATCGAATTTCATTTAAGAAAGAGAAGTCTGGACGACTACCCGTATTGGAGATGATTTCATCAACTACAGGAAGTTGTTGTTCACCGTCTGGATCTTCGCCTTTGATGATGATGCCATCTTTTGTTTGTTCAAGATTCTGAATATAGAAAGGTGTATATACTTTTACTTTACCTTCATCAACTAAGTTGTGAATTCGGCTACCTAGTTCACCTCGTGCGGCAAGTGCATCCTTGTCTTCACCACCATATGCATCTTCCACACGTTTTTTACGTAAAATCCATGTAATTTCAACATCTTTAAGCTTTTCTAACTCTAAAATTGTATTAATCGCAGAGTGTCCGCCACCTACAACAGCGACATGTTTTCCTGAATAGCGATTTTTCAATTCATCTACGTTTGGAATGCCATAAAAAATATTATTAGCTAATTGCTTTTCAGCTTTTGTCCATACATTATCTGAAAGAATCGGATTTGGCTGAGTCCACGTTCCTGTAGCATCAATGATTGCACTTGCTAAAATTTGTTTTGTTTCATCGTCTTGTTCAATATATAAAACAAACGGAGCCTGATCACGGTTAGCAGACTTTATTTTATCGTGATTTTTTTTACTTATACCAACCACTGTTGTATTAAATGATATGAATGGTTTAATTTCAGGGATATTGGCTAGTGGCTGTAAATAGTGTTCGCGAATTTCTTGACCTGTTGGAAGCTGATCCTCCTGTGGCATTTTCCAGCCGTGCTTTTGTAAAAGCTCTTTAGCTGCTTTATCAACATTATATTGCCAATGAGAGAATAGACGAACATGTTGCCATGATTTTATATTTTTAGCAACGTCAGCACCTTTTTCTAAAACAATAAAAGATTCACCAGCTACTGCTAAATGTGCTGCTGCAGCTAAACCAACTGGACCTGCACCAAGTATCGCCACAGGATATTGTTTATTTAAATGAAATGCCATTTCATTACTTGTTGTTTCTTTTTTAGTTTGCTCAGTAGATCCACAGCATGTTGTAGTTGGTTCAGGAGTAGCTGAACAACAACTTGAAGTTTGTGATTTAACCGTTAATTTAATTTCCATTTGAAAATCCTCCATCAAATTTATTTAGTTGCAAAGTACAACTATATTTTGAAAATGAAAAGCAAGATTGCTCTTGCTTAGTAAAGAGGGGTGCAGCATACTTTTGATTTGGACATAGCTTCATTTAGTAGTTGAATAGAGCGTAGCACAGTTTCTTTTTCAAAATCATTCATATGTGAAAATACTTCTTCTAAATAGGTATTCATGGACTCATCAATTGTTGTTGCGACAAATTTCCCTTGTGTTGTTAATGATAAAATCGACACACGTTTATCTTGTGGAGACGGTGTTTTTTTCACCAAATCCATTTTTATAAGTGTTTGAATTTGACGACTGAATGTCGTAATATCCATTGCGAGTGTTTCTGCTATTTGTTGCATAGAAGGTGTTTTCTTTTTATCGATTTCATAAATTATATGACTTTGGATTGTAGAAATTTCAAACGATCCAACAGTGCAGCAATTTTTGTTTAATAAGCCAAATCTTCGTGTTAGTATGTGAAAAATTTCGCGTTTGTTTTCCATTCAATCACCTCTAATAAAATTAAATCAAAAATACTTGTAAAATGCAACTATTGTATTTATTATTTTGATTATCAATTAATTTATATGGAGGTTAATCGATGGCAATTAAAGTGCGGTCTGTTGTAAGTGAAGATTGGCAAGATGTAAAACGAATTTATGAAGCAGGGATAGAAACAAAAATGGCTACATTCGAATCGAAAGCACCAGCATCCTATGATGAATGGTTTGGTGAAGCAAATCCTCAATGTTCATTTGTGGCATATGAGGAAATTCATATTTTAGGTTGGTGTAAATTATCTCCCGTTTCCAAACGAAATGTGTATAAGGGGGTAGGAGAAGTAAGTATTTATATAGATACACACGCTAAAGGGAAAGGAATCGGTGATTTATTATTAAAGCATATGATTATAGCTTCTGAAAAGGAAGGTTTTTGGACTCTAGAATCCAAAATCTTTAAAGAGAATGTTGCTAGCCTCAACTTACACATCAAGAATGGCTTTCGTATTGTTGGAGTGCGAGAAAAGATCGCTCAATTAGATGGAATATGGAAAGATAATGTGCTATTAGAAAGAAGAAATTCTATCTAATACAAATATAGAATGCATCATTGAACATAATTACTTTATGAAAGACACTGCCTAGGTTTAGAACAACAAGATTTATCGAGGTTTTTATTATTTATTGAAAACAATAGCTGTTTAAAGACTATATATCTGAATGTACACAAAATACTATAGACTTCGAAGAAATATTAAGTGAAAAAGGGAGGAATAATAAATTAAAAAAAGTATTTCAAGTAATGAGTTTTTAGCTGATATAAGTCATTGGAATAATACTAATTTATTTGTATTAAAACAATCTGATTATGCAGCATTTATAAAAGAGATCAATACTCCAGTTAAATAATAATCAAACCTGTCCCGTTATTAGATGAGCAGGTTTGATTATCTATTATAAAATCCAATATGGATAGAACTTCAGACCCGAACTTCTAAGTTTTCAGTATTAATATCCAAAAATAGAGTGTCCCGAAGTTCTTGTAATTGTACATCAATTTCCAAGTGGCGAGCGAAAAGGCTACAACTCATTTTAAAAATAGGGACACGGTCATAATATATATTATAGGAAGTTAGGTCTCGTTTCAAAAGTATACTTATAATAGTGAGACGAAATGCGTTTTTTAATGAAATGGCCACAACATTACCGAACCCGTTATATTATGGCCATTCGCTTACTTTTTGAGTTGGATCGTTACGCTTTTATATAACTGTATATAAACATACTCATCATCAGCAAAATAATCCAGCGCGTTTTGTTTACTTAATTGTTTTTCTAAACCTGGTATTAACATAATTGGCATCTTCAATTGTGCCGGCTGCTTAAATTCCACGTTTTTTCGGTTACTCATCATTTGAATATGTAAACCTCTATTAATATATAAATCTACCGTTAACTGTTTGTATGGATCATCTATATTCAATTCGATTCCATCCGCGCTTTTAAACACAATCGGCTGCCATTCATCTTGCTGATCAATTGTCGCTACCCAGCTGTCCCCAAATGTATTTAACGGGACTTCCAAGCGATTTTCAGCAGTTTCACCTAATAATGAATTTTCTCTTACTGCATCCACGGAAATCATTTTCTGAATACTTTCAGTCGTTTGATCTGCATACACGACTTCTAGTGCCATATCAGTTTCATAGATTCGTATAACTTGTTCCGCGCTTATTTGTGTCAATTCCTCAGTATCTGGCTTCAATTGATACAAATAGCCATTATGAGAATCATTCCTGAAATATAACAATCCATTTATATAGAAACAAAATTGAATTTTAACCGCAAGTTTCTGTTTTGCCTGAAAAAGATAATCTGCGAAGTTTATTTCATACAAGTAGCCATTTACAGGATGTGCATAATATAAACTAGTGTTGACGAGACAGCCATCATTTAAACGATGGAACGCTTCAAATTTAGTACTCGTACAGATTGGATAATGATTTTCATTCCATTCATGGTCAAGACGCATTTTTTCATCCGCAACTAAAAAATAGCGATAGCGAACTTCTTTACCGGGAATCGAACCGATATCATCCCAAGTCACGTCTACATGATACCAATCATCATCAAGCTGCACCATATTCCAAGCATGCCCCTCTGATCCCTCACCCGCTGCTTTTCCAATGACATAATAACAAGGGATCTCAAGTGCTTCCATCATCTTTTCAAACAGTAGCGCGTATGCCATGCAAACACCGTGTTTTTCATTCATAAACGTGTACACAGCAAACGGTGAAGCATCAGTATGGCGTTCATAGCTATACGTTCTTGCAATATAGTCATGGACAATGAAAACCTGTTGCAGTGCAGACATGTCAGGATGAATTCGATTTTTTAAAATGCTGTGAATTTCGTCAACAATCCATTTCTCTTCCTGACGTGCCATACGATAACGCATCGTAAATTCCACCTTGATCCGATTTTTCGTTAACTGGCGATATTTGTAGCTGCGCTTTTCACAATGCTGGGTATAAAACGGCTGTTCCAGATGGCACTGATCAAAAGCTTCCTTAATTAAAGAATCAATCGGCATTGGCAGCTGGCCGTTAATATGAAGTGTAAACTGCCTATCCATGCGCTCCATATGGGCAATAAGCGCCGGCAGCAGCTGTTTCGCTGTAATGGTTGTTGTTTTGATTGAATTACCTTGCCTTTTATACTGTTTGTAGCTCTCAAAATAAGTTTTCACAATATGTCGATACTCCTCTTATAAAGCTTCCGTTTCATCTTCTTCAAATGAATTGAGCTTAACATAGATTTCAACCATTTTTCCGTCCATTTCAATGATTTTCTCCAAATGCATCCCGTTTTTCAAGGCAATTCTTTTAGACCCTTCATTTCCAACTTGAATCGCTGAAATATACCGGTGCAACCATATTTCTTCATCTGCATACTCCGCAAGGCCCTGTGCCGCTTCAAACCCGTAGCCTTGTCCCCAGTATGCTCGTTTTATCCAGTACCCGAGCTCGATTTCAAATGTATCGTCAATAACTTGTGCAACAAGACCCGCGTGTCCGATAAACTCTCCCGTTTGACGATGAATTAGTTTATGTAAGCCGTAATCCCCAAAGTTTCGATACTGTTCAATCATCCGTTCAATCAGATGACTCGCATATTGCTTATCCTTTATTTGTCCATTTCCAATAAATCTCATCATGAAGGGATCCGTAACGAGGTCAATAACATATGGGAGGTCCTCATTCTTATACCGTTCAAATGTTAACCGGTTCGTATTCAAATTCAACATGATATTCCTCCAATTTAATACTTTTTTGATTATTTATTTATAATAACTCGGGTTTTTTCTTAAACCAAGTCAAAATATTATTATTTTACTTTCATATTTTGTAAATAACATAATTGTTCTAGAAGAAAGGATTCCCTCCTATAAAATAAAAATTTTCACAATGTTAGTATATCAGATTTTTACTATTCATTTTGTGTTATAGTACAATGTGCTGAATGACTCAATATTAACTTAAATTACAGATATTTTAAGTATCGAAATATAATATTGTGCTTTATGTGTTTTAATTTCTAGCTAAAATATATTTTTCATTAATCTCCTTTCCGCAAATAGTATTCCTTTGTAAATCCCAAACATATCTCCTTCCATTTTATCTTCTTAAAACTTGATAATTCTACTCCATTCGCATTTTAAACATTCCAACTTTTCAGAAAAATTATTATTGCATTATATTCTATCCCCTCTTACAATGAGTACTATTAACGGATTCGAATAGTAATATGCCGTTTAAAACAGAATAATTTTTCATAAGGGGGAATTCCGTTGAGTCAATTAGAAAACAAAATCTCAGCGAAATGCGATGGCATTAACTATGATAAAATCGATCGCATGGAAACATTCAATCAGTTTGTAAAGAAGAAAAACACATTTTTATTCGGAATAACTATAACATTTTTGACATTTTACATCTTACTGCCCATCCTGGCATTCACACCTGTGTTACAACAGAAGGCTGTCGGCAGTATTACTTGGGTTTGGGTCTACTCGCTTGCCCTATTCATTATGACAATTATTTTATGTACACTCTATGTAAAAATGGCAGCAAATTTCGATAAAGCGGCGGCAGCTGTTTTACAAGAATACGAAAAGGCAGGTGCATAACGATGAATCTCGTTTCAGCAGGTTTCTTTATTGGTATCGTAGGTTTAACACTGATCGTTACATATATCGCTTCTAAGAGAACTTCATCCGCAAGCGATTTCTACACAGCTGGCGGAGGTTTAAAAGGTTGGCAAAACGGCTTTGCCATTGCTGGTGACTACTTATCTGCAGCTGCATTCCTTGGAGTTTCCGGAGCGATTGCATTAACAGGCTTTGACGGCTTCTTCTTCTCTGTCGGATATGTTGTCGCAAATCTAGTTCTTCTATATATAATAGCAGAACCGATGCGTAATTTAGGACGCTATACATTAGCGGATATGCTGACTGCGCGTTTTAATGAAAAACGAATTCGCGGTGTAGCGGCTACAGGTACGATTATTATCGTAATTTTGTACATGATTGCTCAATTGGTTGGTGCCGGTGCATTAATTAAACTTTTATTCGGTATCGAGTATTGGATGGCTGTTTTGATCGTAGGTGTCATGATGACGACGTATGTATTGTTCGGCGGAATGACGGCAACGAGCTGGGTACAGATTATTAAAGCGGGACTATTGTTGTTCGGTACGACATTATTGGCGTTTTTAGTATTTTCGAAGTTTGATTTCAATTTAGTGAAAATGTTTGATACGGTCAGCACAAATTACGGGGACGAGTACTTAGTGCCGGGTATGAAGTACACATCTACAATCGATTCGGTTTCGATGATGCTTGCCTTAGTGCTCGGTACATCAGGTTTACCACATATTTTAATGCGATTCTTTACTGTAAAAGATGCGAAAACGGCACGTGCATCCATTTCATGGACAACATGGATTACGGCGATCTTCTTCTCACTGACGATTTTCTTAGGTTTTGGTGCCATGCATTTCGTCGGCTTTGATAAGATCATCGCGGAAAATGCTGCAGGTAACACGGCTGCCCCACTGTTGGCAGAGTTTTTAGGCGGCAATATTTTACTGTCATTCATTTGTGCGGTTGCATTTGCTACTATATTAGCGGTTGTATCCGGTTTAGTATTAACAGGTGCATCAGCGATTTCCCATGATATTTACGGTGAAATTCTGAAAGACGGAAAATTAACGGAGAAACAGCAAGTATTAGCTGCAAGAATCGGTTCTATTTCCATTGCGATTGTTTCTATTATTTTGGCATTATTTGCACAAAGCCTAAACGTTTCCTTCTTAGTATCGTTTGCATTTTGTATCGGGGCATCGGCAAACTTACCGGTTATCCTCTATACAATCTATTGGAAGAAATTCAATTCAAATGGCGCGGTTGCTGCAATGGTAACGGGTTTAGTATCTTGTCTAGTATTAGGTGCGCTTGGTCCAAATATTTGGAGTCCTACAGGAAATGCGATTTTTGTAGGTGAACCAATCGTGAATTTAGCGGTACCTGCCATCATTACGATTCCTCTAAGCTTCTTTGCAGGATACCTAGGCTCGATATTAACAGCACACAAAGTGGAACAAGCAGAGGCGGAACGTGTTTATAAAGAAATCCGCGTTAAAGCACATACAGGTATTTCTGTACAAGATGTTTCCCACTAATTATTATAAGAAAATAAAATAGAACAAAAGATTTCAATAAATAAAAACTGTCTCGAAAATATTTTCTGTTTTCGAGCAGTTTTTTGCTTTTTTATACCATTTTTTACATGAATATAACTTTTCGAATATACTGAATTTATTTTTTTGTAAAATAAATCATTTTTTAAATATTACTTTTACTTATAGAATTGAATAATATTTTCTTATGATTAATTTTCAGATTTTTTGTAATACTTTCATATCCAGGACCCTCCAAACCCATGTAAATACTACGTTTGCATTGAATATCTAAAATATAACAATTTAATATTCTCCCCTTAATGTATTATTTTTTCTCTATTAAACTTATTTTTGCAATAAATTTTTCCCCATAATTTATTTAAAAAGTGTTGCAATTTTGTTACAGCTAAAATAGAATGAAAATGTAAAATCCTAAAAGCAGAATTTTACGTACATTAAGCAGTAATAATTATCACAAAATGGGGGAATGTTCATGGGGAATAATCAAAAGCCGATTATTGATTATGAGAGAATTGCATCACAGCAATCTTTCAGGCAACTTGCGAAGAAAAAGAATTCATTTTTATGGTCGGTTACCGCAATCTTTTTAGTACTTTATATGTTACTGCCAATCTTAACTTCGTTTACAGAAATCTTACATCAAAAAGCGATTGGTGATATCACATGGGTATGGCTGTATTCAGCAGGTTTGTTCGTAATGACATGGGGCTTAGCTCACTTCTATGTAGCGCGTGCAAACAAATATGACGCAGAAGCGAAAGCGATTATTGCGGAATATGAAGGAGGTCGTAAATTATGAATGGGATGAGTTTTACAGCCGTCTTCTTCTTCGTAGCAATCGTAGGTTTAACGTTAGTCATTACCTGGTGGGCATCTAAACGTACATCCAGCGCGTCGGATTTCTATACAGCTGGCGGCGGGTTAACAGGCTGGCAAAATGGTATGGCCATTGCCGGTGACTACTTATCGGCAGCATCATTCCTGGGTATCGCGGGTTCGATTGCCTTGTTCGGATTCGATGGCTTCTTCTTCTCGATCGGTTACCTTGTAGCCTATTTAGTAGTTTTATATATCGTAGCTGAGCCATTACGTAACTTAGGCCGATTCACATTAGCCGACATGATCACAGCTCGTTTCGATAAAGCAAAAGTTCGTGGTACAGCAGCATTATCTACGATTACAATTGTATTGTTCTACATGATCGCACAGCTTGTAGGTGCAGGTGCCCTTATTCAATTACTGTTAGGTATTGAATACTGGATGGCGGTACTTTTAGTTGGTGTCATGATGACAATTTACGTATTATTCGGTGGTATGACGGCAACATCTTGGGTACAGATCATTAAAGCAGCGCTATTAATGTTAGGTACTGTCATTATTTCATTTTTAGTATTAGCAAAATTCGACTTCTCGATTGCACAAATGTTTACGCAAATGACAACTGAAACTGAACATGGTGCAGCTTACTTAAATCCAGGTTTACGTTATACAGACGGTATTGATACAATTTCAATGCTGATGGCGTTAGTGCTTGGTACAGCGGGTCTTCCACATATCCTAATGCGTTTCTTCACAGTAAAAGACGCACAAACAGCTCGTTCTTCAGTAATTTGGGCTACTTGGATTGTTGGTTTATTCTATGTATTAACAATCTTCCTAGGTTTCGGTGCAGCAGCATTCGTTGGTGCAGACAAAATCATAGAAGCGAACCCGGCAGGAAACATGGCTGCCCCACTATTGGCACAAGCGCTTGGTGGCGACATTCTGTTCTCATTCGTGTGTGCGGTAGCATTCGCGACAATCTTAGCGGTAGTAGCAGGTTTAGTACTTTCCGGTGCATCTGCCCTATCACATGATATTTACGGACAGATTATTAAAAAAGGGAAAGTTACTGAAAAAGAAGCGGTTAAAGCAGCCCGTATCGGCTCAATCATTATCTCGGTTGTTTCGATTCTGTTAGCTTTAGGTGCTCAAACATTAAACGTGGCATTCTTAGTATCATTAGCATTCTGTATCGCGGCATCAGCGAACTTACCGGTAATCATCTACACAATTTACTGGAAACGTTTCAACACATCAGGTGCGGTTACAGCAATGTTAACAGGTTTAATCTCTGCATTGATCTTAGTTGCAGTATCTCCAAACGTATGGAATCCGGTTGAAGGTAAAGCAATCTTTGTGGGTGAGCCGTTAATTATGTTAACGAACCCTGCATTAATTTCCGTACCTCTTGGTTTCCTGGGCGGGTTTATCGGTACACTCATTTCTAAAGAAAGAAATGATCTGAAATACCGTGAAGTTGAAGTAAAAGCGCAAACTGGTATTTCTGTACAGGACATTTCTCACTAAAAATAACCTTCCTAACTTTGACGAGTTGAGGAAAAAACGAATCAGCTTCTAACTGTGTTAGAGGCTGATTTTTATAACTTCACTGTTATGATGAAATCTCCCCTATTCTATTATGAGGAGTGAGGCGATGACGCTTGGTCAACATATACGCGTATTCATTTGTGTCGTAGTGATGGGTTGTATTGTCGGCTTTGTACTGAACGGGGAAGAAATTGAAACGGACTCCCCTTATATCGATTATGTAAAAGCGCAGCAATGGCCTTTTAACGAAGAGTTGCACATTGCTGAAGTATTCGGTGGCCATTATGAATTGACCTACTGGGAGTACTTTACCGCGCGAAATGGCCAGCATGTCGTTCAGTTTACTGGAACGAATGATGAACAGCAGGATATTTACCAGTTTGTCGTCGAAAAAGATTATACGGGATTTACGATCGGTGCGGTCAAACAAAATAATATTCTTTTGCCGCCTGAACAAAAATGGACCTTTGTAAAAATGCTCACGAATAAAAAAGCGTCAAAATCCGGAGAATTTCTTGCCGGAATTTGACGCTTTTACTATACTTTTTTTCTATAAAAAACAGGAATATTCTCCTTAATATTTCATGATACAATAGAAAAGCAGCATCCAGCTGACTCCTTTTGTAAAGGAGGTGTACTACTGTGTCTTATCCATCACGCAAAGAAAAGGCTAAGGCTGTTTCGGAAAAAAAGCGTAAGGAAAAACTCGCCATTTTTCGTTATGCGACAGACATTTTTCGTATTGTCGATACCATTTATCGTTTTTTCCGGATGATGCTGTAAAAAATTTATTTTCACCACTTAGACTCGCCATCTAGGTGGTGTTTTTTGTTTCATTAAAAATGAATAAATAAAAAAGCGATTGGGGGCCACCCAACCGCTCTGTACTACTGTAGATCCATCACGCATGAATCTTACTAACTTCATTGTATGAAAGTATGCCTTTCATGTCAATGAATTACTTTTATCATATGTTTTGAATTCGGCTATTATACATGAATCCCTACTCCGTCTTTTCAACATAGGCGCGGCAGATTGCTCCATCGCCTTCTGTATCAATCCGTAGTGAACCATTTGAATAACGGTCCGCCCTCGTTAAGGATGTCACTGAAATCGTTTCCTGTATGCCTTTGTCGGTCTCGATTGTAATTGTATTTCTAAAGTTGACAACTAAAATTGTATAAATACGGTGCGGGTTCGATTTTAACTCTTTTAAAATAACGACACCGCGTTTTGCACGGTTGCCCAGTTCCAGTTCCGATAACAGCATTCGTTTAACGGCACCGCGCTGTGTGACGATAACGAGTTCCTGTTCCTTCTCGGGATTTAACAATGCAACCGCCGCAAGATACTCGCCCTCTTTAACAATAATTCCTTTAACGCCTGCTGTTTTTACCCCTGTGACCGGAAGATCTTCCATAGGGAAACGGATTGTATAGCTTGTGTTCGTAGAAAGCAATACTTCTTCCTTATCCGTAACAAGACGCGCAAAAATCATCTCGTCTGCACCTTTTAAATTCATTGTCTTAATCGGTTTCGAATAACGAGTGACGATATAATCGGCAAGTGCCGAACGCTTGATTTGCCCCTCTTTTGTAGCGGTGAATACATACGTATCCGGTTGTTCGAATGTTTCAATACCGATGACTTCGATAATTTCTTCATTTGGGTCAATCGGCACAATACTTGAAATGTGCTGCCCTAGATCTTTCCAGCGAATATCCGGCAATTCATGTACCGGCTGGTAAATGTAGTGCCCTTTGTTCGTAAACAGAAGTAAATGATGCTGCGTATTCAAGTTCGCTTCATACAGTAAGTAATCGGAATCTTTCATCGCAAAATCCTTGCCGTTGGATGCACTGTGTGAACGCAGACTTGTACGTTTTACATAGCCGTCTTTTGTCACGGTTACGACAACTTCCTCACTTGGCACCAATACATCACGCGTTACTTTAATTTCTTCGATTTCAGCTTCAATTGTAGAAAGGCGAGGTAATGTAAAGCGTTTTTTAATGTCATTCAATTCGGACTTAATAACACGGATCAACTTCTTCTCGTCCTCTAAAATGGCTTTCAGTTTCACAACAAGCTCATGTAATTCATCTTGCTCTTTTTGCAGTTGCGTAATATCGGTATTCGTCAAACGGTAAAGTTGAAGGCTGACAATCGCTTCTGCCTGTTCTTCCGTAAAGCCGAATTTTTCCATAATGTTATTTTTCGCATCGCGTTTATCTTTCGATGCACGGATGGTTTCAATCACTTCATCTAAAATGGACAAGGCTTTCATAAGACCTTCAACGATATGTAAGCGATCTTCTGCTTTTGTTAAGTCATATTGGGATCGGCGTCGCACAATTTCCTTCTGGTGATCAATGTACGCATCCAACATGAGCGGCAATGTCATCATCATTGGACGACGGTTATGAATCGCAATCATATTGAAGTTATATGAAACTTGCAAATCCGTCGATTTTAATAAGAAGTTTAATATCCCCTGTGCAGGCACATCTTTTTTCAGTTCGACAACAATTCGTAAACCATCACGGTCCGATTCATCGCGAATTTCGGAAATACCATCTAAACGGCGGTCATTTACGCGCAGCTCGTCCATTTTACGAATCATGTTGGCCTTATTTACTTCAAACGGGATTTCGGAAATGATAATCTGCTCTTTATTGCCTTTTAACTGTTCAATTTCTGTACGTGAACGGACAATGATTTTCCCTTTACCTGTTTCGTACGCTTTTTTTATGCCGTCAATACCTTGAATAATTCCGCCTGTAGGAAAATCGGGACCTTTAATAACGGTCATCAGTTCATCGACTGTACAGTTTTTGTTGTCAAGACGCATTAAAACCGCATCAAGTGCTTCCTGCAGATTATGTGGCGGAATATCCGTCGCATAACCGGCCGAAATCCCTGTTGCGCCGTTGACTAATAAATTCGGGAAACGAGATGGCAATACAGTTGGTTCCATATCCTGATCATCGAAGTTTGGTACGAATTCAACTGTATTTTTGTTTATATCACGTAATAGTTCTGCGGCAATTGCTGAAAGTCGCGCTTCTGTGTAACGCATTGCGGCCGGCGGGTCTCCATCGACAGAACCGTTGTTACCATGCATTTCGACAAGCATTTGACGACTTTTCCAGTCCTGGCTCATACGGACCATCGCATCGTATACCGAAGAATCTCCGTGCGGGTGGTAGTTACCGATTACATTTCCGACCGTTTTTGCTGATTTACGGAACGGTTTATCAAACGTATTACCTTCATGGAACATCGCATATAATATACGACGCTGTACAGGTTTTAGCCCGTCACGTGTATCCGGTAATGCACGGTCTTGAATAATATATTTGGAATAGCGACCAAAACGGTCACCCATTACTTCTTCTAATGGCAGATCTTGAAATTTTTCAACAAAACTCATTATTCGTTAACCTCCTCATGCTGGATGAATTCATTTTCTAAAATGCTTGCATCCTCTTCCATGCCGAAGTTGACGTTTGATTCAATCCATTTACGGCGGGGCTCTACTTTATCGCCCATCAATGTTGTAATACGACGTTCTGCACGGGCACCATCTTCAATTTTTACGCGGATTAATGTACGTGTTTCCGGATTCATCGTTGTATCCCAAAGCTGGTCGGCATTCATCTCACCTAACCCTTTGTAGCGCTGAATAATATAGCCTTTGCCGATTTTTTTCGTTGCGGCACTCAGCTCCTGTTCAGTCCAGGCATACATAAGCTCCTGCTTTTTGCCGGACCCTTTCGATACTTTATAAAGAGGCGGCAACGCGATATACACTTTCCCTGCTTCGATGAGCGGACGCATATAACGGTAGAAGAATGTCAGCAATAACACTTGAATATGGGCACCATCTGTATCGGCATCGGTCATGATGACCACTTTATCGTAAGCGGCATCCTGCACCGAAAAATCAGCTCCGACACCGGCACCGATCGTATGGATAATCGTCGCGATTTCTTCGTTTTTCATAATGTCCTGCAGCTTGGCCTTTTCGGTATTGATTACTTTACCGCGCAACGGCAAAATCGCCTGGAATGTACGGTCACGGCCTTGCTTCGCTGAACCGCCAGCCGAATCACCCTCTACTAGGTATAATTCATTTCTTGAAGCATTTTTTGACTGTGCAGGTGTCAGCTTACCCGACAGAAGCGTACTCGATTTTTTCTTTTTCCCGTTGCGGGCATCATCACGTGCTTTACGTGCAGCTTCACGAACTTGTTGGGCACGAATGGCTTTACGCACTAATGAAGCCGACAGCTCGGCGTTTTCTTCTAGTACATACATTAATTGCTCTGAAACAACGGTATCAACAGCAGCGCGTGCTTCAGATGTACCAAGCTTCCCTTTTGTCTGCCCTTCAAATTGCAGCAGATTTTCAGGAATACGTACAGAAACAATTGCTGTCAGGCCTTCACGAATATCAGTGCCTTCCAGATTTTTATCTTTTTCTTTCAGTAATCCAATTTTGCGGGCATATTCATTGAATACACGTGTTAAAGCCGTTTTCGCACCCGTTTCGTGCGTACCGCCATCCCGTGTACGGACATTGTTAACGAACGACAAAATGGTTTCGGAATAGCCGTCATTAAATTGCAGCGCGAACTCCACTTCAATTTCCTGAATGGTACCTTCTACATATTTAACCGGATGCAATACATCTTTTTCTTCGTTTAAGTATGTGACGAATGCTTCAATACCGCTTTCATAATGGAAAATTTCATGCTGTCCTTCTCCGCGTTCATCGATCAGTTCAATTTTTAATCCTTTTAATAAAAACGCAGATTCGCGTAAGCGCTCTGCCAAAGTATCATAATTATATTTAACGACAGAAAAAATCGATGGATCTGGCAGGAAATGTACAAGAGTTCCTGTTTCCTTCGTTTTTCCGATCAAATCAAGCGATGTAGCAGGCTTTCCGCCCTTTTCAAAGCGCTGGCGGTAAATTTGGCCGTCACGGTAAATTGTTACTTCCAAAAATGTTGATAAGGCGTTTACAACTGATGAACCTACACCATGTAAACCACCACTTGTTTTATAGCCGCCTTGTCCAAACTTTCCGCCTGCATGAAGGACGGTGAAAATAATTTCCGGGGTTGGTTTGCCCATTTTATGCATACCTGTTGGCATACCACGACCATGGTCACGCACGCTAATACTGTTATCTTCATGAATCTTCACGATGATATGATGTCCATATCCAGCAAGCGCTTCATCCACTGCATTGTCTACAATTTCATACACTAAGTGGTGAAGACCTCGACTATCTGTAGAACCAATATACATCCCTGGTCTTTTGCGTACGGCTTCTAAACCTTCTAATACTTGAATGGCATCTTCATTATACGAAATACCGGTTTGGTTTTTTACCAAATGTAATCCCCTCCAAAAATACAAACAAACGTTCTATTTACTACCTAATCGTACGCTCAAATATGCATGATGTCAATGTTTAAAGGTACGGATTTAGGCTTTGCAAAGATTAATTGTATCATCAAAAACGAACGTTTAAAAGTATATCCTATAACAGTGAACAGTAAATTGTAACTTTTTCCCTATTTTTTGCATTGGGTGAAAAAATAATACCTCTTTCCTTCTATTAAAAAACATTGTAAAATATTCAATACATACTATTAGTACCAAGTAGTAATTCTGAATTCGAAAGGAGCACAACACTTGATCAACGCGTTAATTATTATTTGTGCTTATTTAATCGGTTCCATTCCATCAGCTTTGTGGATTGGCAAAATTTTTTACAAAACGGATATTCGACAACAAGGCAGCGGCAATTTGGGAACAACCAATACATTTAGAGTATTAGGCAAAAAACCGGGCATCGCCGTTCTGCTCATTGATATATTAAAAGGGACGGCTGCGGTTTTGCTCCCGTTACTGCCTTTTTTCGCAGACAGTACGGTCCACCCTTTAATTTTGGGTGTCATCGCGGCTGCTGGCCATATGTTCCCGATTTTCGCTAGTTTCCGCGGCGGAAAAGCGGTTGCTACAAGCGGTGGCGTAATTTTAGGCTATAATTTACCGTTATTTTTAATTTTAATTATTGTATTTGTCATCGCCTTAAAGTTAACGAAGATGGTCAGCTTGTCTTCTATGATTGTATCCGCTGCGGCCGTTATTTATGTAATTGTTCATTGGATGGTGACAGGTGAATATGCATTGTTCATTTTAGTTGTCGTTCTGGCAGGCTTTATTTTTTACCGGCACCGTGAAAATATTAAGCGGATTAAAGCCGGTACTGAACCGAAAATTAAAGGATTTTAAACAATTGACTGAAGGGGCTTCCTTTCAGTCTTTTTTGTACTTGCAATTTAGAACGCAAGCTTTGTAAGTTTTTTTCATTTACTGCATAATGGCAGTAGAGGTGAAATATATGGAAATCAGATTATCAGAAAAAGCACTTAATTGGTTTAAACAAGAAATGGAAGTAGAAAAAGGTGATTTTATTCGCTTTTACGCACGATATGGAGGTTCTTCACCTTTTCATGAAGGGTTTTCGTTGGGAATGACACGCGAGCAGCCCCATGAAATAGGCATCGAAACGGTAGTGGAAGATGTTCATTTCTATATCGAAAAATCCGATGAATGGTTTTTTAATGAACATCATTTAGTTGTAGATGTCGCCGATTCATCCGATGAATTACGTTACTCATACGAAAAATAAAGAGCCCTTTTTCCGCTTCTTCATGCGAACACTTTGCCGGTTAAAAAGTTCAAATGTTTCGAATTTATTGTAAATCCGTTTTTGCCGATTCAATCGTTATAATGAGTAAGGATTATATCGAGGATTGATGAGGGATTACATGTGAAAGTGAAACAGGAACTTTATTGGCGCTGCGTATTTTTTATTGCAGGCATCATTGTTTTATCATTAGGCGTCGCATTGACGATTAAAGGACAGATACTTGGCGTCGGGTCATGGGATGTCCTTCATATCGGATTACAAAAAAACTTGGGCTTAACGGTCGGCATGTGGTCGATTATTTTAGGCTTGCTCATTCTGGCTGTAGATACGTTTTTCACGAAAAGATTGCCGAAAGTCGGGACTTACTTGGACATGTTCCTGACAGGGATTTTTATTGATATATTTTTGATTGTATTACCGGATGCGAATACACTGTTAGAACAAATATTGGCATTTGCTGTTGGCGTTGTCCTGCTGGGCTTCGGCTGCGGGATGTACATGGTAGCGAACCTCGGTGTAGGACCACGTGATACGTTAATGCTGCTGTTGGTGCATCGTCTTGGCTGGAGTGTTAACCGCGCACGCACGACAATGGAAGTAACGGTTGCTGTTGTAGGTTTTATATTGGGCGGACCAGTTGGAGTCGGTACAGTATTTATGGCGTTCGGCTTAGGGCCTGTCGTACAATGGGCGCTCAAATGGAACGGAAAGCTATTCCACCGCGCAGCAGGTGTTGAAAGTGTCGTTATATAAATAATGGGGAGAGCAGGCACTATGCGTTTGCTTTCTTTTTTTATATTTAAATTATTACAATTTTCAAAAAATACTTTCGAAACAATGGAAAAAAGTGCATAGTAGTAAGTGGAGGTGTTTTTAAATGATACATATTGAAAATATCCATTTATATCGCAATGACAAACAGATTTTAAATGATTTAAGCTGGCATGTACAAAAGGGACAGCATTGGGCTATTTTAGGGTTAAACGGCTCCGGCAAAACAACGTTGCTGAAAGTCATTAACGGTTATATTTGGCCAAATGAAGGTAAAGTACAGGTACTGGGTGAAACATACGGGAAGACATATATACCGAAACTGCGGACGCGGATTGGCTGGGTCAGCAATGCGATGATCGATAACTTCAACTGGCAGGATAACGCGATTGAAATCGTGCTCAGCGGAAAATTCGGTGCCCTTCGTCTGTTTAATGATGTGACGGAAGAAGAAATTGATCATGCAGTTTCGGTTATGAAACATTTTCACTGTGACCATTTAGCGAATAAATCATTCGAGCATTTGTCACAAGGTGAACGGCAGCGCGTACAGATCGCAAGGGCCGTTATGGCAGATCCGGAAATTCTGATATTGGACGAGCCGTGTGGCGGGCTGGACTTGATCGAACGGGAAAATCTGCTGCAGACGATTGAACAGATCGCAGAAACTGAAAACGGCCCTACCCTTATTTATGTGACGCACCATGTAGAAGAGATTCTGCCTTGTTTTAGCCATGTCCTTTTAATGAAGGACGGAAAAAATGTCGAAGCCAATGCACGGGAAGTTGTTTTAACAGACGAAGTATTAAGCGATTTCTTCGGGCGGGAAATCAGTTTGCAGATCGAACGCGAACGTGCCTGGGTCGCAATCAAATAGAACGAACCAGCAGGAGTCCATCTCTTGCTGGTTCGTTTCATTTATAAGCATTAAATATGATATTCAATATTTTCATCGACGTAATGCCATTCATATGGCGTTTCTTGATATACGTAGTAGTTCAGCCAGTTGTAGAACAACAGATGCGAATGGGCACGCCAAACATTTTTCGGTGCCTGCAGCGGGTCGTTATTCGGGAAATAGTTGAGCGGAATGTCCGTATTGTCCGGATCCTTCTCCATGTCGCGGAAGTACTCATCCGATAATGTCGTTGCATCATATTCCAGATGTCCTGTAATCATAATGTGTTTATTGTTTTTCGATTGCACGATAAACACGCCTGCATCATCCGAATAGCTTAGTAAACGCAAGTCGGGATGTGCCCGTACTTCATCAATCGAAACCGATGTGTGACGTGAATGCGGTGCCACATACTCATCACTGAAGCCACGTACTAGATCTACTGTTAAATCCGTAATCACATGGGAATAAACACCGGAGCACTTCTTCGGCAATTCGAATTTCCCGATGCCAAAATGGTGATAAAGAGCAGCTTGAGCGCCCCAACATATATACATGATCGAAGTGACATGTTCGTTTGCCCAGTCCATAACATGCGTAATTTCATTCCAGTAGCCTACATCTTCAAAGTCCATTTTCTCTACAGGCGCACCCGTAATAATGAGACCATCAAAACGACGGTGCTTTACTTGGTCAAACGTGCGGTAAAATGTATCTAAATGCGATTTGGAAACATTTTTTGATTCGTATGTAGCCGTGTTTAAAAATGTCACATCTACCTGTAATGGTGTATTACCGAGTAAGCGCAGCAACTGCAGTTCGGTTTTTTCTTTTTCAGGCATTAAATTAAATACCAAAATATTTAACGGTCGAATTTGCTGTGTTTTCGCACGGTCTTCCTCCATGACGAAAATCTTCTCTTTTCTAAGCAGTTCACCCGCCGGTAAATGTTTCGGAATATTAATCGGCATTCCACTTTCCCCCTCATAAACTTTTTCAATAAACTTTTAATAATCTGTGATGTTCAGGCATTGCATTGTTTTACGAGCGAAACGACCCGTTCCAGAACAATATAAAAAGCCCCTCTCACTCCAGCAAATCAGAATTGAGAGGGGCTTTTACCCGTTCTTATCTGCCAAGGTCAACACCTTGCTGGAAGTAGCACCTTTCTAGTTGGACTAGAGGTTGCTGAAGCATCATTGGGCCAAGTTCCCTCCGCTTCTCTTGATAAGTCTATTAAATTGTCATTAGTGTAACATGTACTTTGTAATTTTGCAATAATTCCAAAAATATTTTACTCTTCCTGAAGCTGTTCTTTTTCTATATTGAATAAGATTGTTTCCAGTCGTTCATCCCATACCCGTGTCAATGTATTGTATACCCGCACAAAATGTCTGTTTTCCTTTTGATCGAACAGTAAAAAACATAGGACCGGTATATCATTAATCTGGATCGATTCCGTCGAAACAATACTTGTAATAGAATGCGGCACTTCCTCTTCCGCTACGGGTTGTTCGGATAGTTGCTGTTGAATGAAATCAATGAGCACCGTTTCTTCTATCGCTTCGATCTCTTCTGTTTCGATTGTCGGGAAAGGCTCCGGAAACTCTTCCAAATCCGCAAATTCCTCCAGATCGCCCTCCAATGGCTGCTCATGAATCGGACTGTATTGAATAAAATAACTTGTTTCTTCAAGTTCCTCTTCAAAAATGCCCGATTCCAGCTGAGCATTCCCTTTAGCGGTTAGCGCAAATTCCTGTTCCTTCACAATCATACCCATTCGTAACATTTTATTCGTCAAATCATGAATAAATAACGGTTCCACCAATAAAATTTCGGCTAATAGCTCCACATTTTTCAGCTTTGCTTTCTCAAATGAAATGAGCATCATCTTCATTAAAATATCCATGGCATTACGTATCACCGGATGATATTTCACTTCCAATGTGTGAATCGGAATGGCATATTGCATTTGCTTTTTGATTTCAATGGATGGGTTTTGGCTGAGTTCTTTCTGCAGCTGTAAAACTGTATTTTGTAAATCCATTCAATCCAATCCCCCTGTTTCTAAACAGCAAAATAGCCGTCCTGCTCTTTTACTGTCGTTAATACATGGGCATACATATCCCGTGTTTTCGCGCTTTTTGGACGCTTTGTAAACATTTCGGTACTGCCGATCATAATGAGCAGCTCCCGTGCGCGGGACAGTGCAACATTCAAACGTCGGTAATCTTTCGCAAACCCGATTTCTCCGCGCTCATTGTCATGATTCCGCACCATGCTGACAATAATGACATCCATCTCCATCCCTTGGAATTTATCGACCGAGCCTGTACGGATGTGCAAATGCGGTACATTGATATCCTGTTCGATTAAACGATTGATGCGCTTCACCTGCTCCGCGTAGAAGGAAATAACACCAACCGATTTTAATGCATCTTGCGGAATCAGCCCTTGTGCTTTCGCCTGTTCCGTTGCGGCATTTAATTCAAGCAGCTGCTGTTTAATCTGTTCCAGCTCCGCTATATTGAATAAACTCGAGCCTTCTTTCATACGCTCTTCAAAATACGGCTTGGCGTTCGGAATATCGAGCCATAGCAAATGATGATTTCGTGTAATTTTGGATGTTTCAAGGAAATGATCACGTACGGCATCCGAATCCTCTAACCCGCATTGCAGCTGTTCGGATTCATTTTCGTAAAACGGTGTAATAGTTGACATAATATTTTTATGCATGCGGTATTGAAGTGCAAGCATCGTTTTGTTTTGAGGCGGCAAATTGTTGTAAAGACGCTCGAACAATGATTCTTCCAGTAACTTTTCAAGCTCCCGTTTTTCTTCAAATGTTGTACTTTCCTTCACAACTTGCTCCAATGTCTCTTCAAATGTCGCATCGCCTACAAGCGGCGGCAGCTGGTGATGGTCCCCAACTAAAATAATTTTTGCGCCTTTTAACATCGGCAGTAACAGTTCCGGTGGTGTTGCTTTCGAAACTTCATCAATAATCACGACATCAAATGTCGGGTAGTTGTCCATAAACTCTTTATTTGCTGATGCAACACAAGTTGTGCCGATCACATTGGCATGTTTCACATACAATTTGCGGATTTCGTCCAAGTCATGGGCATTGGCATTTTTCAGTAAACCGTGCCATTCATTTTGAAGTTCTGCCGTTACCGGAAGCAAACTGATTTTCACTTCAAGCGTCTCGATTTTTTCAGTAAGAAGTGTAATCTTTTCATTTACTTCAATGATCGCCTGTTCAGGGTTCAGTTTTGTCAGCTGTTCGAGTTCTGTCCGGCGTTTTTCAAGCTGAACGCCTTCGCTGTTGATCCCTTTAAAGCGAACTGTTAACTGTTCTACAGTCTCGGTACCAAGGGCAATCTGTTCATTTAAGACAGCCAGTTCCTCCGCTTTTTTGTTCAGTTGAAGCTCCACTTTTTCACGGTTTTGGCGCTGTGTTTCGGTTTTCATCTGATCGAGTTCATTTGTTGCGAGCAGTTCTTCCAGCTCATCAGTTGAATGGTTCACCGTAATCGACGGATCGATTTTTTCATTGACCGCATCCATTTGGGATTTTACCGCTGTTGCCTCTTCTTCCAGCTGCTGAAGATGCTGTGCTTTCACATCATTTTGCTCTTTAAACTGAAGAATGATTTCCTCTTTCAGCTTTTCGAAAATAAGCACGGTTTCACGGATCGCATCCATATATTTATTGTTCAGCTGTTCGATGTATTGCATACGCAAATGAATCCCCTGGATGGAGCGGGTGCCGTTTTGAGCGTTTACGCGACGGTCCCTAAAGGCGATACTAAGCTTCGTCAAAAATTCCTGGATCTCTTCAAGCGTATAATGATGGCCCATATCCAGCCTGTCCGGTGTCACATGGATACCTAACGCCGTTTCACTGTAGTGTAGTGCCTTTTCCAGACGTTCCTTCACATCTTTAATTGGCTTATACTGCTCCATTTGCGGCTGAATTCGATCAAGCGCCGTAAGTAAACGGTCCATTGCATAGTTCCGGCGAATATTGTATTCACTCATGAACTCCTCAATTTCGTACACTTTTTTCAAAGAGGCGATTTTATCAACGAGCAAATCATACTGGGACGTTTCATTGGCCTTTTCGATTTTCGTTTTAACAGCATCAAAACGCTGCTGGAATTGTTTAAGTTGCGCTTTATAATGACTTTGCGTAAGTTGCTGCTGGTAGTTTTCTCTCGTTTCTTTTAACTGTTGTGCTTGTTCTGTCAGTTGCTCGACAGTCAATCCGTCTTTTACTTGCTGTTCAAAATTGGCAACGGTTTCAGCTACTGTTTTTTGTGTTGCCTGCAGTTTTTCCAGTTTACGTTCATTGTCTTCCAGTTCTTTTTTGCATTCGGTCAATTCTTTTTTTAATGTCAAAATCTTTTCGGCCAAAACATGCAGTTCGGCTTTTGCCGCTTCTTTTTGTTCGATTTGCAGTTTAAGCTCTTTTTGTTGTTGTTCTAGCGCTGCAATTTCAATTTGTGTTTCACTGATTTCATCTGTTAACAGCTGTTCTTTTCTTTCATGCAGCGAAATTTCATGGCCGATTGCTTCAAATGTCTGCTCCTGCCAATAGGTCGCAACATTTTCCTCAATGAACTTTTTCCCTTCCTCTTCAATACTTTCTGTACGGCCGTAGCGCAAAATCCGGATGTCTTTGTTCGATAAAAGCCGGCTTAATGCATTGTCGACAGCTAAGTTCGATTGGGAAGCAACGAGTGTTTTCAGACCCGCTTTTGCATTTTGATAGCAAATTTCCGAAATGACCGTCGTTTTCCCGGTACCCGGCGGACCTTGAATGACATACAGATCTTCGGAACTGATCGCCCCTTCAACTGCCTGCTGCTGGTACTGATTCAGCCGGTTATGAAAATCGAGAGGAACCGTTTTTTTGCGCTCTGCGATGACCGGTTTATCTTCGAATAAAATCGTTTCGAGGTTCGCATTGGCGGCCAAGCCTTCTTTTAACCGTTCAAACCCTTTTAATAGGCGTTTTAGCTGTGATTTCGTCGCCGCATTGGAAAATTCGATGTCTTCCGATTGGAACTGGAGCTCATTTCTCCGCGCCAGATTGCTGTAATGCGGTTTTAACGCAATTTCAACGGTATTTTCATTGCGGCGGATTTTAGCAACATCCCCGATTTCCTGGACATAGCCGCGCAAACGCGCACTAAGGCCCTCCAGCTGCTTCCACTGCTTTTTATCGAGATTGTTAATGCGCACTGTCATATGAGAAAAGTCGGCATCAAACGTGACACTTGAAAAACGGGCATGGATATCTTCAATGTCCGCATTTTTATTTAATACTTTTAAATAGCCTTCCCAGCTGCTGATCCGCTTATTGACATAATCAAAGCGTTCCTGTGCAATCGGCAGTTCATCAATGGCTTTTAGGAAAGGCTCCTGGTATGTATGGCCGCTAATACGGGATGCAACAAAGTGGATTTTCATTGTGGCGCGGCGATTTGTGACAACCGGTGTTCCTTTGCCGCGTGTACGGAAGCTTTTCGCTACAAGTCCGTTTTTCCGGTCAAATACACAGTCCATGATGACGACGCGTTCTTCGAATTTGTTTTTTAGTTTTACGTTTTTATCATTATCGAAAAAGATGCTCAAATGCGTTTGCTCTGCATCGACCGATACTTTTTCAATCGCGACAATGAAATATTGCTGTAAATTAAAAAAGGCGTGTTCATCTGGAACATGCTCCTTCATCGCTTCACGTGCCGTATTCGTCAATAAAATATGACAGCGGGTTTGAATATTCGCGATTGTTTTTGGTGCCATGAACACACCTCCCTCATAGTTTTTTATATACAGTTCCGTGTGGACGTATATGATTATAACAATATTCGTCTGTTCATTAAAGAAAAAATGCCCTGTTATCAATTTAACAGGACATGTCGATTAACTTTGAATTTTCGCAACTTCCGCATATTTGGCATCCCATGCCGCGTCAATCTTTTTCAAAGCGACCGGACGGAAGTTTTCCTTTTTCACTAAAATATGTTGAGACTTCGCCGTTACTGCAACGGTACCGTCTTCATGCAAAATTTCATAGCCGTATGTAGTGCGCAGCTTCGTATGTTCCTCAATCCATGTGCGAACCGTAGCCGTTTGTCCATAGCGCATCGCCGCTTTATATTGAATCGAGAAATCCATAACAGGCGATAAATAGCCGTCTTCCTCAAGCTTTGCATAGTTAAATCCTAAATCCTTCACAATTTGTGTACGTCCGATTTCGCACCAAACTAGATAATTGGCATGATACACGACCCCCATCTGATCGGTCTCGGCATAACGTACTTCTACTGTTGTTTCTGAAATAAACATTCTCTTCACCTCTAGAGGTATTATAGCGCTAAAGTGAATGAGTTGTAAGGATAATGATTCGTTATTTTCTTTAAACATAGGAAATTTTGAAGTATTTGAACAAATCAAATGAACGCTTATTTATGCAAGCATTTAATTTCCAAATACAGCAATTTTGGAACAGTTTTCCACCTGTGCTTTGGTATACTGATTTTACTGTACGAATCACTTTACAGCTGGGGGAATTTAAATGGACACAAGAGAAACTTTACAGATGATTTTAGAGTTTATTGACGAGAATATTACTGAAAATATAAGTCCGGATATTTTGGCTGCACAAGCGGGCTATTCAACATGGCATTTCAGCCGAGTATTCCAATGGGGTAGCGGATATTCGGTGATGAACTATGTCCGGAACCGCCGACTTGCGTTTGCCGCACATGAACTTTCTTCGGGCAAGAGGATTCTCGATATTTCAATAGAATATGGGTTTGAAACTCACTCTGGATTCAGTAAAGCTTTTCGGCGTCATTACGGCTGTTCACCGGGAACTTACCGTTTGCATGCGCACAGTAATCGTCCGTTTCCGCCAAGCCTTGCCTGCACGTACAAATACTTTATTGGAGGAATTGTTATGGAACCTAAATTTGTCACACTGCCTGCTATTAAACTTGCTGGTTATGCCATTAAAACGACGTCAACTGGCGGCGAAAACTCTACCGCAATCCCGGCTTTTTGGGACGACTATATGAGCGGAGGAAGAATGGAAAAACTTCATTCGGAAAACTTTATTAAAAAGCACGATGAATACGGTGTCTGCTTCCCGGAAGATCCGACAACCGGAGAATTTGAATATGTGATCGGGGTTGAACCGGAAGACGGCGCTAAAATCGCTGGCGAATACCATGTTAGTGAAGTACCTCCCGCAACGTATGCTGTCTTTTCAACACCTCCTTCTGATGCCACAAACTTTGTAGCTGCCATACAGGGCACATGGAATTACATTTTTAATGAATGGTTCCCTAAGTCCGGTTACGAGTACGCACCAGGTTGTAACGATTTTGAATTGTACGATGACCGTTGTATGTTGGAGGATGGGAAGATTTGTGATATTTATATTCCGGTAGTTAAGACACAAAGCTAAAGTTTTGAAGTGTAATAATTTGCAACTAAGAAACATATATATAAATAAGTGGTCATTTTATGGACTTGAGTGGTCGCTCAGGTCTTTTCTTCTATATTTGTATAGTGAATTTGTTACTTAAGACCTTTTTACAGCATAAATCTATTTGAAATAGTTTAAAGCTATTATTATTTTGGGAATAACGAAAATAGAAACTTAAAAAGGGGTAATCATCATGAACATTTCAAAATTATTAGGTGCACCATATGCTAATTTAAAAACTGCGAAAGTGTTTGTTAAACCGGGGCAAGTCGTGGTTACATATAATAAAAAAACATACTTTATAGTAAAAAAAGATGTATTTACAAATATTCTTCATCCATTAAACTATAATGCTATTAATTCTTGAGAGATAATTTTATCTCTCTTTTTAATTTGTCTCCACTGGTATACCAATAACATGCAGCATGAATAAATATAAAACAACTTTTCATACTAACTCTATACTTTAAAAAGGATGTGATTTTTGTGGAAGAAACGAAATTTGCCGATTTGAATCGCGATAAAATCGGAGAAATTAAGAAACTGGAACAAAAATTAAATGTCACGTTGATTGCTTATGATTTATCCCCGAGTCATCAAGCCCATCATGAGGACGCCCCAATTGTGATTAATCCTTCTTAATGTAAAAAAGCCTTCGCATAACTTGCGAAAGGCTTTTTTAACTGTTTGCCGACTACCCTTGTTTTCCCTTTATTTGATCGAGAACAGTTTCGAATGGCTGTCGCTCACCGGCTTCCCTGAAATCTCTAAATGGATTGGCTTTGCTCTCTATACGCTTCATTACATTTGGAATCGTGAAAAGATCGGGTGTTAATTTTTCATTTACTTCTTCCCAGAATAACGGTGTGGCGATCAATCCATTATGATTGCCGCGCGCTGAATACGGTGCAATAATCGTTTTCCCTTCCCTATGCTGGACATAATCCAAATACAGCCTTTTTCCTCTGTTTTTTTTCATCCGCTCGATTGTAAACGAATCAGGATATTGCTGTGCGAGAAATCGGCATATAAACTCCGTAAATACACCCGTTTCTTCATAGGAAAATGTGTGGAGCGGCAATGGAATATAAATTTGCATACCTTTTCCGCCTGACGTTTTGACAAAGCTTGTCAGTTCGAAATAATCCAAAATTGTTTTGAACTTTAATGCGGCATTTACCGCCAATCCAAATTCGTCAACGGACGGTGGATCCAAATCAAATACAATTTCTGTTGGCTGTTCCGTAGTAACCGGCTGAAACGGAATATGAAACTCCAATGCAAGCTGATTACCCAACCATAAAAGGGATTCAATATTGTTACATAAAATAAAATTCGTGTCGTCCACTAACTGCGCCCTAATAAAAGCCGGCAAATTTTCGGTATAGTTTTTCTGGTAAAAGCTTTCTCCCGGAACCCCGTGCGGATAACGGATGACTGTCAATAGCCGGTCCTGCAGAAATGGCAGCATTAATGGCGCAACCGTCTGCAAATAATATAAATAATCGTCCTTTGTAATTTTGCTTGCAGGAAAAACCGGTTTATCGGGACTTGTCACTGTTACATTTTCCGGAATCGGGTTTAACTGTCTATGCATCTGCTGCCAGTTGCAATCTGAAGCTTCCAGATGATGCTGGAATGAATGAAAGCGCGGTTCTCTCAGTTTAGTGCCGTCAAAATCAATACAGTCAACGGTTACACAAATTGAAGGAGGAATTTCCAATATGCTTTTTGCCACCAGTGTCCCATTTGTTTTAAAAAAGGTGGTCAACGTTTTACTTTCTTCTTCAGATAAACCATGTTTAAACGATACAATCTCCAAAAGCATATTTTCTTTATAAATTGCCCCATTAAAGAAGCCGTTTGATTGGTCAAATTTTGTAAGAATGACATTTACGTGCTTCCAGTTTTTTATTTTCAGCCAGCTTTTCGTTCTCGTATCTTCCAGCCATTTGCTGTTACGCTTCTTGGCGAGTATCTACATAAAATAGATGTACATATATCAATGAAACTTATCCTAAACCTTTTAAGACAACATTATCTAAAGCATAATAGTGATGTACATAAATAAAAAACGTACATAACTGTGCCAATTATGTACATTTAATCAGAATTATCTCTAAAGATTTACCTTTAAAGTAGAAATAATTTCTAATAGATTTGCATTCTCCTGTATAAAAAAATCATCCATTGGACATTTAACTTTTGAAAGTCGATCAAGTACAAATGGAATATTGAATTTCTCTATTCTTAAATTTCCGTTCACTTCTTCCCAATAAAGGGGTGCAGCAACTGTGGCATTTTCTTGTCCACGGGTTGAGTAAGGGGATATAATTGTTTTCCCTTCTGCATGTTGCAGATAATCGATGTAAAGTTTACCATTTCGTTTTTTCTTTAACCTTTCAATTGTAAAATCATCAGGAAATTTTTCGATTAAATATTTCGCTATAAAGTACATGAAAATTCGAGTATCCTCATACGTAAGAGAATTTACCTTAATTGGTATATGAATTTGCAGACCTTTATTACCAGAGAGTTTTGGGTAACTTCTTATTTCCAAGCTGTCGAAAATTTTCTTCATTTCTAATGCTGCTTTTATTGCCAAGTGAAAATCCCCCTTACTTGGCGGATCTAAGTCGAAAACAATTTCTGATGGTTTTAATGAATCAATTGTTTGAAATGGAATATGATATTCAATTGCAAGTTGGTTACCTAGCCAGAGTAAAGTTGATAATTCATTACAAACTATATAATTTATGCCCTCTACTGATTTCGTCAATATTGAGCTAGGTGCATAATCTGGACAATTCTTTTGATAAAAGAAATCACCAGGTATACCATGTGGATAACGAATAGTAGTTAAAGTTCGTCTTTCTAAAAATGGTAACATATACGAAGAAACCTGAATTAAGTAAGATAGAAACCCTTCTTTATTAATATAAGGTGTCTTCCATAAAGTTTTTTTAGAGTGAGTTAACTTCATTCCACCTTCAACTAGTGTATTATCTATAATTAATCTGTCCCATGTACAATTCTCCCAGCTAATCTCTAGTTGAAATGAATTAAATATAGGATTTATTAACTCATTTTCCTTTATCGTTTTAAAAAATAATTTTACACATATTCCTGGTTCGATTAAGATATTTCCATTTTCTCTTCTGTATTTCGCAAGTTAAATATGAGCCAATTGTTAATTAAAATATGAGCCACTAAAAATTGCTCTGTTCGATCCATTCTTTCGTTTCTAAAATTCGATAGGAGCCACCAATCATGTTGATGATGTGCGCTCGATGCGTGAGTCGATCGGTTAAAGCTGATGTTAATACTGGATCGTGGAATACTTCTTCCCAGCGTTCAAACGTTAGATTACTTGTTATAATTGTCGCTGCTCGACCGGCACGTAACGATAAGTGCGTGAACAGAAGTTCTGCTCCTTCTTTATCGAATGAAATGTACCCGAGTTCATCGATGATGACTAAATCATACTTCTCAAATTTTAGTTCAAAGGAGCGCAATGTTCTCGCAGAACGGCTTTCCTTTAATTGATTCACAAGTGATGCTACACTTGTGAAATACACTTTATAGCCCGCTAAACAGGCTTCAATGCCTAATCCAATCGCAAGATGGGTTTTACCGGTACCAGGTGAGCCAATTAATAATACATTTTGCTTCTCCTGTATAAACTTTAGTTCCTTCAAATGAGGAAGGCGAACCGCCGCATTTTGCGGCAGTGCCTCTACATCTAATTCCTCTAATAGCTTTTTCTCTGGGAAGTTGGCTAATCGAATTCGATTAGCTTTTGCTCGCACGTATCGGTCCTCCATTTCCTGTTTTAAAGCGAAATAGAGAAAGTCAGCCGGGGTTGTATGTTGTTCAAATAATACTTCTTGTTCAAGTAAAGAACGAATACTTGGTAAACGTAATTCTTTACACATTTCAATCATCTCTTTTTGCTTGTCCATTAATGAACCACTCCTGTTCCTTTAGAATGAAATAATGCTGCTAATGAAGATAAATTATCTAAAGATTGACTGGTGACATCATCTTGGCCAGTTAAAACAGTACGTACTTCAGCTGACTGTTCTGCTAAGAAAATGATTTTTTCCGTTGTTAGATGAACCAAAGGGTTCTTTTCTAGTTCAGTAATGACTTCTAGTACTCTTGTTAGGCAATCTCGTTCTTTGACATAAACAAGTAGTTCTAGAAAATCTTTTTCATTTCCGATATAATAGCGGTGGTAGATATTTTTTATATCTTTTGGTGCTTGGCTCAAACATTCACTTTGGGCTAAGGCACCTTTTTTCTTTTCCAAGGTGTTTAAATAGTGGTAGATATTCATCACCCAGGCATGAACTTGCCAGCTTCGTTTATGCTTCGCGATGCATTCACCTTCGCTAAATAGAAGCACTTCCTCTGCACGAGCTTTTAACTTAATGTATTCTCCTACATGCCCCTCGGGTACAGAGTAGCGATTGTGACGGTAGGTAACCGTACTATATTTATCCACACGTAGCTCCACTAATTCTGCAGGGTCGAACGGTGCCGCTGTTAAACTGCCAGCTCGTTCAGCTTTTTCTTCCAACATCAATTCATGATGTGTTTTCTCTTTCAAATAATGAACGCGACCATTTAATTTTTCGATAATAGAAACTAAATACTCCTGTGCCTCTTCTAAAGAAACAAACGTATCTCGATGCGCAAATGCTTTGCGACGTATGTATTCCACACTTCGCTCCACATGGCCTTTTTCATTGCCTTTACGAGGCTGACAAAGTCGTATTTGAAAATGATAATGCAAGGATAAACTTTTCATACCGTCGGTAATAAAACGATCATAACCGATAAAGTTTTTGACAACTGTACGCATATTATCGTATGTAAAAACGTGTGGCACAAAGCCTAAAGCTTCGATACATTTTACGTGTGCATCCTGTACACAAACCATTGTTTCTGATTCGTAGAGTCGCGCAAAGCGATCGTTACTATAGGCTAGAGTAAATACGGCCATTGAAAAACTTCTTAGTTTTCCATCGATAAATAACTTTACTTCTCCCCAATCAAACTCAATTTCACGACCAACTTTAGGCTCTTGGCGGATGAATACTTCCTTTTGCTTCTTTTCCTCACGATTCACGAAATTGCGAACTGTCGTATAGCCGATTTTAAACCCTTCATCTAAAAGTTTGTCATGTATATCAATAATCTTTAATTGCTGCTTATGCATATTTACTTCACGCTTATTTTCATTCTGTTTCATCATCTCGCGAATACGCTTCATCACCGTATTTGTTAAAGCTCTCTTTTTTCCCTTACGCTTTTTATATGCCGGAGGCGTAACGTAATTATCTGTAATCGGTAAATTCCTTGTATCTTGTTGTCTTGCCGCTAAGTCTTGTTCGATATATTTCTTAACAGTATTTCGTGACATATTAAGCTTCTCTGCAATTTGACGCTGACTTGTATTGTGCTGGTAGTACTCAATCAATACCAATTGCTTTTTCTCCAAACTGATCACCTCTATATCCTCCTAACTTTTAACAGTTAGGATTATTTTGATATAAAGTGGCTCATATTTCAATTGCGTTTGTGGCTCAGTTTTAGCTTAACAAATACACTCTTCTCTTTTCATTCTTAATAATGGATTGGATTAAAGAATCTTTTTCGTTTGTTTTCATTCCCTTTGAAAAGGTACCAATTTGAACAATAGCATCATCTTTCTTTAAACCAACCAGGAAATTTTCATTCTGACTATTAAAACCCAATACAAAAAAAAACCACTAAATTCCGACTTTTTTCCATCAACTTTCCAGATATTCTGCAATAAAATCACCTCTTCCTCAGTTTGTCCAAGTTAATATAGATTAATCGATTTTAAAATTACATTTAAATCAGACTATCTGTGTTATACTGACAAATTTTAACTCCCTAAATAAAAAATTCTTTATAATGGCACATTAATCACAGAGTAATTGTAAATGATAAATATAAAAGGAAAAAATACTATGACAAAAATAAAGCCGATAAAACCTTTTGAACCTATTGTTACAGAGATAATTCCTAATGATGATAATTGGATTGGACAAGTGAAGTGGGATGGAACTAGAATTTTGGTTTATTCATCTGATAAAAACATACAAATTTTCAACCGGAACTTAAATGAACGTTCAAAACAGTACCCTGAGTTAATGACTCCACAAGAGTACTCCAATACTAAGAATTTTATTATTGATGGCGAAGTAATAGCTTTTAAAGATGGTGTTCCATCATTTTATGAGGTTATGAAAAGAGATAAAATTAAAAACATTGAGAAAAACAAAGAACTTATTGAGAATACACCGATTGTTTATATGGTTTTTGATCTGCTATCAATTAATAATAAATGGATTACAAACCTACCACTAATTGAACGACAAAAAATCTTAAAAGAAATGATTATTCCAAATAGCCATGTACAAGTTGTAGAGAACTTTTCTGATACTGAAGCACTCTTCGATGCCTGTATAGAAAATGACTTGGAGGGCGCAGTTTTCAAAGATATAAATAGCACTTATATTATAAATGGTAAAGATAACAGATGGCTAAAGAAAAAGAAAAATCAAGATATAGTTGCTATAGTTGGAGGTGTAACCTTAAATGGCTCATTAGTAAAATCTCTTCACTTAGGATTATATAATGAAAATAAACAATTAGTTTATATAGGTAGTGTTGGCACTGGAAAGTTAACAAAGGAAGACTGGTTGCAGTTTACTGTAGGAATAAATTCATTTATTAGGAATAATTCCCCTTTTGAAAACTTTATTAGTAAAGATAGTGTTTGGATAGAACCATTAATTACTGTGAAAGTTCACTTTCTTGAATGGATTAATGGAAAAAAGTTAAGACAACCAGTTATCGAAGCTTTTGTATCAATAAATCCTGAAGAATGTAAATTAATTTTCGATTAGTCCAACTCCCTGTCCCCTTATAAACTTAATTCAAGTTAGAAAATTCGTTCTGAAATTTTCTCATAGTTGTTTGACACAAATATCTTACTTAACGGTATAAACTAGTAATTGGGAATTTAATCGAATAACAGAGAACTAAAAACGCCTTATGGTAGATATATTCTTCCATAAAGCGTTTTTGGTTTAATTCATATGTCTGTGAAAATGTTTAGGTTTACAACTTTATTCTTAATAGAATAAATTAAACGTCCTTTTTTGAAACATCGTCAGCAATTCTTTTATTTTACTTTTTCCCCTGTTGGATTTTATCCTAATATATCCATCCAAATTTTAACTGCAGTACCTGCGATCATAACTGCTAATAACCATTGTAATACTTTGACATTCATCTTTTGGCCTACTTTTGCCCCCAGTGGCGCCGCTAAAATACTCGCAATGATCATAATGAATGCTGGCCAGTACTCAACTTGACCCGTCATCACTTTACCAACTGAACCACCGATTGATGAAATAAACGTAATAGCTAAACTTGTCGCAATTGTAACACGTGTTGGAATTTTAAGCACCGTTAACAAAATCGGTACTAATAAGAAGCCACCTGCTGCACCGACAATCCCTGATGCAATGCCGACGATTAACGCTAAGCTTACCGCTAACGGTTTATTAAACGTAATATTTGTTGTGTCCTCCACTTTTTTACGCGGAATAAACATCATAATAGCCGCAATCACAGCTAACATTCCGTATACAATATTAACCGCATTCTCCGATAAGAAGCCCGAGCCGTAACTACCAATAAAACTACCAACTAAAATTGAAGCCCCCATATAAATGATTAACTCTTTATGCAGTAATCCGCTTTTACGATAAGCCCAAACTCCCGCAATCGATGCGAACAGTACTTGAACGGCACTAATGCCAGATACTTCATGTGCCGTAAACGCTGCTAAACCAAATAGTGGTGGAATATATAACAGCATCGGATATTTAATAATTGAACCACCGACACCTAACATCCCTGAAATAAATGAACCGATAAAGCCAAGCCCAAAAATTACGGCGATATACATGATAGATAAATCCATTTCCATGTTCTTTTCCTTCTTTCTGAAATGAAGAAAGCTGCCTTCACAACTTGTTGCGTCGACAGCTTACAACCTTTTAAATTATGCTTTTTGAATGTAGAAGTAAAGCACGCCTGCTTCTTCTTTTTGTTCTATGATTGTGTGGCCGCCTGCACCTGCCCATGCTTTGAAATCGTTTAATGCGCCTTTATCTGTTACTAAAACTTCAAGTACTTCACCAGAGTTAATTTTATCGATTGCCTTTTTCGTTTTTACGATTGGCATTGGACATGCTAAGCCTTTTGCATCTAATGTTTGTGTAATATTCATTGAAATTCCTCTATTCTTAAATTTGTTTGTTGTAAGCGACCTATAAGTTTATCGTGTAACCAGGTTGCGTGCCTCTTGAGCGTAAGGCACGCATAGGTGTAACATCTCATTGCTAAACTAAATTAGCGTACTGCGCAACGGTTTGGACCAATCTCCATTTCCGTTTGCTCGTCGTTATCAGGTGTAATTTTACCCATGTTAACGTGGCGAATTTCCTGATAAGCATTTGGTTGTGGTGGTAAGTTATCTGTTACCATTGAGCGGAATACTGCTTCGTCCTCCACGTTTAGCCCGTGGTTTTCAGCAAATAAATCACCAAGGCGTTTTGCAACTGTACCGTCTTCGTTTAGCTCGTCAATGATCATAAAGTGAGCTGGTAAAACGATTAAGTCTTCTGCTAATGTGCGGTAGCGAGAATATAATGTTTCGCGTAAGTCACCAACCCAGTCTTCAGCAAGTCCTGCTAAGTCTGGACGACCGATTGAATCGATGAATAAGATGTCACCTGTTAATAAGTATTGACCGTCGACGACAAATGATGTTGAACCGATTGTGTGACCAGGTGAATAAAGTGCGCCTACTTCGATTTCAGAAGCACCTAATTGTACTTTTAAACCGTCTTCAAGTGGTGCGTAGTCAAATACAACTTCCTCTGCGTCTTTCGGTGGTAAGTAGTATGTTGCACCAGTAGCTTCAGCGATATGACGACCGCCTGAGATGTGGTCTGCGTGTAAGTGTGTATCGAATACATGCTTAATTTCTACGCCTTTTTCTTCAGCGAACTTTGTGAATACTTCTGTGAAGCGTACTGCGTCGATGATCGCTGCTTCGCCTTCAGAAATCACCATGTAAGAAAGACAGCCTTTACCTAAGCGTACGAACTGGTAAAGTTCACCGCCGTTTGCAAGATCCCCGACTTTAATTGGTTCAAGGTACATTGACCAAGATTTCATACCACCTTCTAAGTAGCCAACTTCGCGACCTGCTTCAGATAACATATCTGCTACCATGATGGAAGAACCTTCTTTTGCACAAACAACCAATACCTCTTTGTCGGCAGGAATTTGTGGTAAAATTTCTTCTACACCGTCTAATAATTCGAAGTAAGGAATGTTTAAATACTCGAATTTGTGACCGTCAATTTTCCAGTCTTCAAATGCATCTGCATTACGAACGTCTAAAATGAATAATTCTTTATTATCAATTACTTTGCGTGCTACTTGAGCCGCTGTCCATGCTGTTACTGTCATAATTAATTACCTCCATAGGGACAATTTTTGTTTTTTGATTTGGTAGCATAAAGCTACCGAAACCAAGTAAAGAAAATTGTGTATTATATAAAACAATTTGGTAAATTGAATACCGCTAATTAAAAAGTTAATGTTGGTGCTGCGTCTTTTGCATATTCTAGGAAAGTTACGGCGCCACCAACTTCGATGCCATCTACGAAGTCTTCTTTCGTTAAGCCCATTACGTCCATTGTCATTTGGCAAGCTACAAATTTCACACCTAGTTCCTGAGCCATTTCTACTAATTGTGGAATGGCTGGTACTTGTGCATTTTTAAAGCCTTCGGCAAAATGCCCTTTACCTGCTGGCATTTCTAATGCATGCATACCTTGCTTGTGGATTAAGTTTAAGCCTTCGAATGTGAAGAAAATTTCTACTTCCTTTTCAGAAGCTGCTGCTGCCGTTGCGATATTGAATACTTTATACGCATCGAAAAGTCCGCCGTTCGCTGCGATGATTGCTACTTTGTTTGTCATTTTACTCTACCTCTTTCTGTAATTCGCCTTCATAACCTGTCATTCCAGGCAAGACGTTGTATACTTTTGTAAATCCTGCTTCAGCCAGTTGTTTTGCTGCCATGTCTGAACGCGTACCTGTACGGCAAATCACGTAAATGACTTCGTCATGATTTAATTCACCCATACGGTCTGCAAGCTCACCCATTGGGATTGATTTTGCACCTGGGATGTGGCCGAATGCGTACTCCGCTGCTTCACGCACGTCTAAAATCGTTGCGCCTGCTGCGATCGCTTCTTCATTTGTCGCTGTTTGTTCGAATGTTTTTTCAGCTGCTGCACTCGTTTCAGGATTACATTTGCGGATGTAATGATATAAAACGTCGCCTTCTTCAGTAGTACCGATATATTGGTGCCCAACTGTTTTTGCCCAAGCTGCTAGATCCGCCTTTGATCCTTTATCAGTTGCCACTACCTCTAATACTTGACCATCTTCTAAGCCTTGCATTGCCTTTTTCGCTTTCACGATTGGCATTGGACAAGCTAAACCTTTTGCGTCTAATTTTACGTCTGCTTTAATCATCATGTACCTCCATACCTATTAGGGTATATTATTTTATAAATTTTTTTTGCTTAAGAAGCGGATTACTCTATCTCTCCAGCCCAATCTAACATGCCACCTGTCATGTTCGTTACGTTAAATCCTTGGGACTCAAGGAACTGTGTTGCTTGACCGCTGCGACCACCTGAACGGCATACCATGTAGTAATGCTCGTTTTTATTTAATTCATGCATACGGAATTCCAATAAACCAAGGGGAATATGTGTAATACCAGGAATATGGCCTGCTTCAACTTCTCCTATTTCACGCACGTCGATTAAGTTAACTGCTTCACCAGCTTCAATTTTCGCTTGTAATTCTGTTGTTGAAATGGATTTCATTAAAAGTTCCTCCTTAGTATTCACTCATGCCACCACGGACATTCGTTACTTTTTCATACCTTAACTTCTTTAATTTTAAACATGCTTGCTTTAAGCGCATGCCGCTTTGAGAAATCTCAACGATCTCTTTATCCTTTGGTAGCTTTGAAAAGGCTGATCCAAGTGGTAAGTTTTTAAACTGCTATAAACCGCGTGCTTTATACTCGCCTTGTGTGCGAACATCGATAAAAAATTTGTCCTTATCGTTAATAATCGATTTCAATTGTGCCGTTGTAATCGCCTTTACACTTTTTGTTGGCATCATACGCCATGCTAAAATCCTAATAAGTACTTCAAGTTCAATCTAAGTTTCCATTTCGCATCCCTTAAATAAATAAGTTTACGTTGCCATCTTCTGCGTCTGCTAAATAGGCAGCTACCCCCGCATATTCGATGCCATCTAATAACTCTTCTTTTTGTAAGCCAAGTAAATCCATTGTCATCGTACAAGTTACAATTTTAATGTCTTGTTCTTGTGCCATTTCGATTAATTGTGTCAATGTTAAGGCATTATGCTTTTCCATTACGTGCTTAATCATTTTAGGACCCATACCTGCCATTTGCATTTTAGATAGACCTAATTGCTCTGCACCACGTGGCATCATTTTGGCAAACATTTTTTCTGAAAAGCCTTTTTTCACTTCAACAGGCTCTTGCTTGCGTAATGCGTTAATTCCCCAGAATGTATGGAAAATCGTTACTTCATGATCATACGCTGCTGCACCATTTGCAATAATGTAAGCCGCCATGGCCTTATCATAATCTCCACTAAATAAAACGATTGTTGTTCTTTTCTTTTCCATCGCAACCTCCACTACCCATAGGGGTATTAAATTATTTAAAAATAAAAGTCCTATCGACTTTTTAACAATAAATCAACTGCTTGCTTGATCATTTCATCTTGATTCATACTTTTTTTATTTTCTTCTGACATACAACTCACGAGATTCTCAGTAACAATCACACCAATTGAACGATCGACAGCAGAACGAACGGCACTTAGCTGCGTAATAACGGCTTTACAATCTTTTTCGTCTTCCATCATACGTAAAATCCCTTTCAGCTGACCTTCAATTTTTTTTAGTCGGACTGTGACTTTCGCATCGTATTGCATAATGTTCACCTCTTTACATGTTGCGCATCAATCTAATACACATACTACTACCCCTATAGGTATATGTCAACGCTTTTACTTCACTTTTTTTAAAAGTTTTTAAATTAGCGTAAATTACTCTTATATAACTTTAAATATACTTTCCTAATAATTATTTCTTTCCTTTTAAGATTTTACTAAAAGAAAAAGCCCTATACTCTATGTATAAAGCTTTCTTATTTTTTTGCTGATGGTCAATTAAAAGCAAAAACAGCAGGTTTTTAACCCCTTTCTAATTTAATTGAATTTAATTGAATTAATGTTTTAAATTATGTGTTTTTATTTTAACTGAGGGAATCGTAAATGAAAATTGCCTACTTTGTTAGGTTTTAAAGATATTATAAAAGTAAACTTACTTTAAAATATACTTCTTTGGGTTAAAGAATCCTTCTTTCACTAACCTGCTTCGTTAGTTCAATATGAATTAAACAACTTTATTATTTTTTAAAGGACTTTATTATAAAATTAAATAATTATATTATCTCCGCACACCTATCCGGTGGTTTAACTGTTGGCAAAATGGGTTGGATCATTGCTGTTTATCATGCAACGTGGGGAATTTTCTAATTGTTCACAGGTGGCTTATTGTATAAAATTGGATGTAAAGGACTGATTGTGGGCGGGATATGAGTACAGGCGAGCTCGATTTGGCTTATTTTACTTGAGGATTCCTATATGGCATGGCTCATTGGAGCAATTTTAGTTGGACTTGGGACCGCGATGGTTTATCCAACGCTACAAACTGCCATTAGTGATATGGCACCAACAAGATGGCTTGCTCATTAATGAGAATTTATCGTTTTTGGCGTAACAGTGACTCCACGTTCGGAGCACTATTTGCAGGGCTGTTAGCGGACTGGCACTCGCTACCGGTTGCGATGGGGATTATCGCTGTTTTACCAATGCTAGCAAGCTTTAACTATTTACGAACAAAAGAAACTTTACAAAAATATAATCAATTTAAGAAAGTTGGGACTATATGCATACTGAAGTGCTTTCAGAACAACAGCAACGCAAACTCTATAAACGAACACTTTGGATTATTATCACCTCTCAAATTTTTGGTGGGGCAGGTTTAGCAGCAGGTGTAACAGTTGGGGCTCTTTTAGCAAAGGACATGATGGAGAGTGATGCCATTGCCGGGTTACCGACAGCCCTCTTTACACTCGGTTCAGCACTTGCCGCTTTTTCCATTGGGGCGATTTCACATAAAAGGGGACGCCGCATCGGGTTAGCAACAGGCTTTTTCATTGGAACGATTGGGGCACTCGGGGTTATATATGCAGCAGCGATTGATTCCATTGTGCTACTTTTTAGTAGTTTATTTTTATATGGTGCAGGGACTGCGACCAATTTACAAGCTCGTTACGCAGGCACCGACTTAGCTACTCCTACGACGAGAGGTAAAGCGATTAGCTTGGCGATGGTTTTTACAACGATTGGGGCTGTCGCAGGACCAAACCTTGTTGCACCGACTGGTAGAATGGCAGATTCAATCGGTCTTCCTACATTAACAGGACCATTTATCCTAGCAGCTGTAGCTTACGGCTTAGCGGGCGTCATTATATTCTTTTTACTAAAACCAGATCCACTGCTCGTTGCCCGAACAATTGAAACGAAGACGCAAGTAACGACCGAATCTACTGAAAAGCGACCACTCATTTATTTAGGTGCAATCGTAATGATTGTTACACAAGTCATTATGGTCGCCATCATGACGATGACACCGATTCATATGACGCATCATGGGCATTCCTTATCGGCAGTTGGTTTAGTCATTGGTATGCATATTGGAGCCATGTATTTACCGTCCCTTGTGACGGGGGCGTTAGTCGATAAATTTGGGCGTTCAGTTATGATTATCGCTTCATCGGTTACCTTATTCTTATCAGGGGTCATCGGAACGTTTTCACCTGCTGATTCCCTACTTAGCATTACGATTGCGTTAACTTTACTTGGTGTTGGTTGGAATTTCGGTCTCATTAGTGGAACAGCACTCATTATTGACGGGACGACATTGAAAACACGTGCGAAGGTCCAAGGAACAACCGATGTATCCATTGCAGTTTTCGGTGCAAGTGCTGGTTTACTGTCAGGCGTATTCATGTCTATGTCGTCATTTGGTACACTGGCATTTGTAGGCGGAGTAATCGGCTTTATTTTACTTCCGGTCTTGTACTGGGCAACCAATAAAACACGTTCATAACGAATATCTCAGCACCAACAAAAGCCCACCGATTCGATGAGCTTTTGTTGATGCTATTTTTATTTTCGCTACTTTAACATATCTTGTCGTGTGATTTGTCTAACAAAAGACGTTTTCACGCCATTTTCATTCATGACAAACCCCTTAGTATTTGCAAAAGCTTTATCATTTAAACACATCGCACAAAATGCCTATAGCGGTACTTTCACAATTCCAGCAACTGTTTGTAATCAATGTCCCCTACTTGAGTGCCAAGTCGGCAGCTTACATCTTTTCCATTTCACTTTTTTAAAATAAAAAAGCTGACAGCATATTGCTTAGCCAGCTTGAAATTCTTATTTAACACAATTCAAAATGTCTTTAGCCAACATTTTAGATCCGGCTACCCCTTTTAAATACTTTAAATCTCCAATAGAAAGCCAATCTATATTACTTAAATTCGCCATTTTGTTAGCGATTTTAACTGAATCCGGTTGTTGCGATTTTGAAAGATAATTTTCATTTAGAATCGTATTACCTGCAATCGCTAATGCATTTAAACAAGTTATGTGAGTCATTCTATATAATTTATTATCCTCCCACTCATCGGGAAACAATTCTTTAATTAAATTGAAGTAAAATAGCGCTAAATTTAACTTTTTTTCTTTCGGCAGTGAAGCTAACTCTGAACCTTTTGTAAGAAGATGAACGATATTATAAAGATTTTGTAATGTGATATTACGCTCTTTACTTCGCATACCTATTAAAGTTCCTTTAGAGAAAAAAGGACTTTCGGGTTTAAGAATGAGGTTTGTAGCTACCCAGCTTAAATCATCCGTATTTCGGTTGAGATAACGGCTTAATGAAGTCCCAATCCCCTTTGCTTTCGTGTTTATGACATCGAAAAGTAAAATTTCTTCATCTTCATCTAAATAATGAAATGCTAGGAATGGGACATTTAATGTAGATCCTGTCTCTTCCATATATTCTTTGATTCCTCCGAGACGATGTTGGCCATCCATCAAAGCGGCCTTGTTTTTACATAATAATCGTCCAAAAGACGGGCGATTTTTATCGTAGGCATGAAACTCCCAATTCCCTGCTGCATTTAAAAGAATAGGCGTATAAAGTGCGCCTTCACCTTGTGATAAATAATTCGCAAAATCAGTACAACGCTTTTTCGTTATTGGGCGCTGGTAACCTTTTCCTGATGGATCGTTATAGAGCTTAGAATAAGAAAACTGTATAGCAATTTGCGACGAGACAGCACCTTGATATGCTACTCTGCCTCTCATTTTAGTCTGAACAACATTTTCTATTGCAATATTAGAATTTAATAAATTACTCAATTTCTTAACTCCTTTTTGTTACTACTAAGTATAATAATACTTTTACGTATAGTATTCAAGTTTTTTGCGCTTATGGTTATCTTTTGGATTTTTAAATCTCACATAATCTTAAAGTGAGGTGATAAAATGTCAGAACTAATTAAAGTTATTTGTGCAAACATTAGAGAAGTTAGGAAAATTAATGGTTTAACGCAAGAAGAATTGGCCGAAAAATGCGGTTTACATACCACTTACTTAGCAGGTGTTGAGCGTGGAGAACGCAATATTACTATGCAAACACTTGAAAAAATAGCGCATGGATTAGAAATATCACCGATCGAATTATTAAAGTTTGAAGGATTAGACATTGATGAGCAATTTTTTAATAAGCAAGAGAAGCTAAAGGTATTATTAAACATAATGAATGACTTTAATGAGCGTGAAATAAGTAGAATTATTAATATTGTTCAAGAAATAAAACAAATGTATAAATAAATATGTATCTATATAGTTAGAGCAGCAATTCCATCATGGAATTGCTGTTTTTTTATCCTGGTTATTATCACTTACTATATGGAATTGATATAATACAATTAAACATTAGTTGCAGGGAGGAAGACTTTTGATAGATGAATTTCTTAATTTTTTAAATTCAGAATCAAATTTGCTACAAAATTTAGTTTCTATTTTCACAATATTTGGGGTTATTATTGCAGTAATAACCGTTATACTTACTATGATTAATTTAAAGGCTGTTGTTAGACAAGTTTATGAAATGCAATTACAAAGAACACATTCACAAGAACCAGATTTATTTATCGAACCGGTTGAGTTATTTGTTAATTTTCAAAATGAAGAAATCTTATTTGCTGCCTCATGGAGCAATAACATTGGAGATTCATTCAGTGAGGTTAATCCTCTACCAGTTAAAATAACGAATATTGGAAATGGTGTGGCAAAGTATGTATCACTCAAGGCATATATTGAAAAAGACTATCTCAATGAATTAATAGAATTGGATAAGGATAAAATTTTTAATTTACGAAATTTGTATACTGATTACGGTATGGAATTTTTTCAGTATGAATACGGTGAAGATTTTAAAAAGAAGTCTATGCACAATTATGATATGGATTCAACAGATAATCAGTCTTTTAATTATATACGACCAGAGCAATCAGTTTCTTTTCTATTAAATAAAAGTCATCAAGCGATTTTTAATATTGCTATACTCTTAAATTGTATTCATTTTGACTCTAAATTAATTCCTAGAATGAAAGTATTAGTAACCTATTATGATTCATTTAATAATAAATATGAAAAGGATACTGACATTTACATTGGAAGAAGTACTGTTAAACATTCATTTCAAAATGATTATGATATTTCGGTAAATTTTAAACTAGAGGGACTCAATAGATTACCTAACAAGGATATTAATCTTGATTAATGCTGCTTTGTAATAAAGTTTAATTAATCTTATTAATCTCAAACAATAAGAAGAGCGTTTTGATTAAGATTAATCAAAACATACTCTTTCTTATTCGCAGCTTATTTCTTTAATAAGTTAAAGTATTTAATAAACCTTTTTTCTCTAAAGCCGTTTATCTAGCCTCAGTTAGTATTCTCCAGGCACAATCCCTATTACGTCTTATGTGTCTGGGTTTACAAATACAAGTGGGCAGTAAGTGTATCTACGATTGTATTATAATCACAAACGGATTATAGAAAAATTAAAAGGATTGAGTCCGGTACAATACCGAATTCAATCCTGAAGTTGCCTAACTTAATATATAATATTTAACTTTTTGGGGTGCAAAAGGTGATAAGTACTTTTTAATTACATCACGTTATTTCACAATTAATGCTGGGCAATGAACACGCTTCATTACTTTATGGCTTACACTACCTAATACCATTTCCTGTAATGAATTCAAGCCACGGCTACCTATGATAACAAGATCAACTTTTTTCTCATTAGCATATTTCACAATTTCAGGGCCTGGTGTACCATGTAAAATTGTTAATTTAAATTGCTTACCAGCGGATCTTAAAACTTCTTCTATTGGCGCTATTTTACGTTTACGCTCCAACATTAAACTTTCGCTGGACTTTGCATGTAAAACTTCGGTTTTTGCCTTTTCAAAATCTGCAACATATATCATTTCAATTAATGAAGCATCTGAAGCAATTTTCACTGCTTCTTTAGCTGCACGCACAGCATTTTCAGAACCGTCAACCGCTAATAAAATATGCTGATACATAAAGAATCCCCCTTTAATGTGACACACTAACATTTAATAATTGTTTATAGAGCTTTTCACTCGCAGGATTCATACCGATGACTTTTACTGTCTTACCCTGCTCTTCCAGCTTTGTGACGACTTTTACAACAGCACCAACAGCGGATTCGTCCCATAAATGACTACTTGTTAAATCAATCGTGACATAATTTTCTTTTGCTTCTTCAAGCGTTTGAATAAAGTTTTGTGTCGATGCGAAAAACAGTGGCCCTTCTACAATAAACACACCTCTATTCTGATGGATACGAACCTTTGAAATCGATGCTACGAAGAATAATGCACTTAAAATTACTCCCAGAACAACGCCAATTGCTAAGTTGTGTGTATATACAACTGCTGCAACTGTAGCAAGCATCACAATCGCATCTGTCCGAGGCGCTTTTGCAAGATATTTAAACGAACCCCAATCAAATGTACCGATACTCACCATAATCATAATTCCTACAAGTACAGGCATTGGGATATCTACTACAACATTCCCAAGTACTAAAATCAAGAACATTAAGAATAAACCTGCAACAAGTGAAGATAGGCGACCTCGCCCACCAGATTTGACATTAATAATCGATTGGCCAATCATTGCACAACCAGCCATCCCACCGAAGAAACCGTTAATTAAGTTTGCAATTCCCTGTCCACGTGCTTCTTGGTTTTTGTCTGATTTCGTATCTGTCATATCATCGACAATTTGAGCCGTCATCAGAGATTCCATTAAGCCAACTAATGCCAGTGCAAGTGCATATGGGAAAATAATCGACAATGTTTCTAAATTTAACGGTACATCTGGAATGAAAAAGCTTGGTAAGCTCTGTGTAATTGAACCTAAATCCCCAATTGTCTTTAATTCCACATTAAACATAAATGTGACTGCTGTTAATAATATAATCGCGATTAATGGAGCTGGAATCGCTTTAAAGAAACGTGGCAATATATAGACGATAAGTAATGTAACGGCTATAAAAACATACGTCATTGTCCCTTCACCTAAAAAATGGGGTACTTGTGCCATAAAAATAAGAATCGCTAAAGCATTCACGAAACCTAACATAACTGAATTCGGAATAAAGCGCATTAATTTCGCAATGCCAAACACGCCAAATAGTACTTGTATAACCCCTGTTAAAATTGTGGCTGCTAATAAATACTGTAATCCATGATCTGCTACTAAATTAACGATAACTAATGCCATTGCGCCAGTTGCAGCAGATATCATTCCCGGTCTGCCACCAACAAATGCTATAATAACTGCAATAGAAAATGACGCATAAAGTCCGACCATTGGATCGACACCAGCAATGATGGAAAAGGCAATTGCTTCTGGAATGAGCGCTAATGCCACGACAATCCCTGATAAGATGTCTCCACGTACATTACCGAACCATTGTTGTTTTAAACTTTGCATGATATTCTCCTTCATATAAAATAAATTCCTAGAATATCATAGCATACTTTTCCCAAAAAGGAACCTTTATGGGACGAAAATGGAGTGAAATGAATGATTTACGGTTATCAACGACCACTATACAACGATGAAGGTATGCACATACAAACGGCTGCTTTAATGAATTGTGACCAAGTTTTCACTGAAAATCATGGCCGTGCAAAAAAGCGGATAGCTCTTGAAGAATTACTCATGGCAATAGAAAAAGGAGATACGATTCAAGTACTACGTTTCTTTAGTATTGCCGATTCTACGAGGCATTTAGAGGAGTTACTTAAAATTTGTAAACGTGATCAAGTCACGCTTCATTTCATGGAGGAAAATATTACATCTACACAATTACTCGGAAAATCGCTTGAACAGGTTTTACACTTCTTTTTAACATTTCAAAGCGATATCGTTAAGCAATCGACTACTTTAGGTATGGCGGATGCAAAAGCGAAAGGTAAATCTATCGGGCGCCCTAAAAAATCCGATGATAATGTGAAGAAAGCGATTGATATGTATCAGTCCGGGAAATTTACACTTTTAGATATTAAAAATGAGACAGGCATTAGTAAATCGACACTATACCGCTATCTTGAAACTATTGAATAAAGGACCTATTAAAAAAGCATCTGTGCATAGAGTAAACCAACAGATGCTTTTCAGTATTATATACTCGTTCACTTCCCTAAATTAAATCTTATAAGTAGTGGTGGAGTTATAGTTAGCGTCACAATAATATTATCATTGTATCCAATGAACACAGTCCCTATTATTGTAGGTCCTTTGGTGGTGGCGACTGGTGACCCTTGTTCTGAATTTCTAAGAATATATTTTCTTGATTATTTCCTTCATTGGTTACTTCATTTGTATGATTATCTTGAGAATTATTAGTTATTAAACTAATCATATTTCTTTTAAATTCTTCGAAATCCTTTTTCGTTACAGGTTGAGCATCTTGTTTTAACTCAATACCTAATTGACCATTCGGTTCTAATGTTGCCCATTTCACGTCACTTATTTTAGATACACTATTTTGCCTCAATTTCATTTCCAGTTGGTCTACGGATAACCTAAGTTTCTTTAAATTTTGTTTATTCAATTTTCCATTATCTATTACAATTTTTGCTTTACCTGTAATTAATTTTTCAATAATATCAGATTTTATTTGAATATATTCCATCACTAACAGTGTCCCAACAAGCACACCTCCAACTAATATGGTTGTCCAAATATCCTTACCGGCTACAGGTTGAATAAGTAATGACCCAATTCCAATCATAATAACTGTTTCAGCCAATGTCATTTGTGAAATTGTCTTCCTGCCTGCAATTCTCAAGAGAACTGTTCCCGCAACAACAACTAATATAGCTTTCCATATATAATCCCATTCCATCTAACAGATAACCACCGTTCATTAAAAGAATTAATAATAGCTTCTCCAAATTTATTATCACTATTCAATGATTAAACAATCCTAAAAAGGTTTAGGATTAAAAATGAATTTTAATGTCTAAAATAAAAAGGAAAATTAAAGGAGGGGCTTTTAATGTTCTACCATATTAAAGAATTACAATATAATGCTAAACCAGAACGACCAGATCCGGTTTATGCAAAAAAACTTCAAGAAATTTTAGGTGGACAATTCGGTGAGATAACGGTTATGATGCAGTATCTATTTCAAGGTTGGAACTGTCGAGGAGAAGAAAAATATCGAGATATGCTTTTAGATATCGGTACTGAAGAAATCGCACATGTCGAAATGATTACCACAATGATTGCCCAGTTACTTGATGGAGCTCCCGTGAATGAACAAGAACAAGCTGCTAAAGATCCTCTAATAGGAGCCGTCTTAGGTGGAATGAATCCACAACATGTTATTGTTTCCGGACTAGGTGCAACCCCAACAGATAGTGTGGGTTACCCGTGGAATTCACGCTATACGATTGCTAGCGGCAATCTTTTGGCGGATTTTCGTGCAAATCTTAACGCTGAATCTCAAGGAAGATTACAAGTAGTAAGATTATATGAGTCTACAACAGACCCCGGTATAAGAGATATGCTATCATTTTTAATTGCTCGGGATACAATGCACCAAAATCAATGGATGGCTGCTATAGAAGAGTTAGAACAAAAACAAAAGCCAATTGTTCCTAGTACCTTCCCACAAGGACTTGAAAAACAGCAAGTCTCTTACTCTTTTATGAACTTCTCAAAAGGGGAAGAAAGTTCACAAGGGCGATGGGCTTCCGGACCAAGTATGGATAAGCAGGCTAATTTTGAATATATTGCAAATCCTGAAGCAATGGGACAAGTACCTAAACTGGGGCAAGCACCCGCTTATATTCATAATACACCAATTCCCGGAGAGGCTGCTCCCTCAACGGAATCAGCAAACTATACACAAGAATAAAAGCTAAAGTTTCAATTGAAAAGACTTCAAACTATAGAGGGTGTTTATCGCCCTCTTTTTTATTTATCACTCCATTGGACTTCGAATTATTTCGAGACATTGTTTTTTTATTCAAAAAACAATAGGTAATCATCGTTATTACTTTTAATATTAATTACACTTCTAGAATTTTCTCGTTTTTTACTTCAATATCTATAAACTGACTAAGGCCCGTTATATTAAATATTCTTGTTAATTTTGCAGATGGGTTAATAAATATTAGTGAAGTGTTTTCTTTAATTACTTTCTTATAGAAGGCTACAAGTACACCAAGGCCACTACTATCCATATAAGTTACTTTGGATAAATCTAATTTTATAATCAAACCGTCCGACAAAACAATTAACCCTAATTCATCTTTTAATATTGGTGCTGTATGAGTATCGATTTCACCTTCAATAAATCCATAGAGTAAATCACCAATTTCCCGCCTTTGTAATTTTAAATTCATTTAGTTTCCCCTCCGTTAATCTACAGTAATATTCGTCTCCCTTAAGACTATTTAACCATTTTTATTTAGATTAGAAAAGAAGAATAATCCTTCGTCATTGATTTGTGTATATATCGCAACCCAATAGTGAGCCACTTAACCCACTGTGTATTTTTCAGACGCACAGCTCGGCTTCATTTGGAGTGGCGGGCATGATACCCTTATTCGAGCGTTAAACCCCTACAGTTTTAGATCAAGTTTTCCCTGAATATAGTAATGTTTTTGGAGACTTATATTCGGATGTTTCTTTAAAAATACTACAGGCATTTCCTACATCAAAAGATATATTGAAAGCCAATAATGAAGTATTAACAACTAAAATAAAAGAATTCTGTAATTCTCGTTCTCTATAATGGGCAAATCAACAGGCCGAAAAGCTAATGACTGCAGCAGCTCAAAACCCTTTTCAGAAGGCTTTATATTAGTCTTTCCCTAAGTTTAGATATGTATGTTAATATGCTCTTTGAATACAAAAAACATCTATCCCTACTTGAAAATGAGATAGATGTTTTAACAAAAAGTATTGAAGAATCTAAGATTATCCAATCAATTCCTGGAATCGGAAAAAAAATCGCTGCCACGATTGTTTCTGAAATTGGGGAAATTGAAAGGTTTAATCGTAAGCCCGAAATATAAAAAATAGCGCACCTTCACGGTACGCACGACGAACGGCCAGCTAACTGAAATTTTTTTCAGTTAGCTGGCTATTTTGCACATGTGGCTTGAATATTTTCTGACCATGGCATGTAATTATGTAAAATCTCAGGTTGTTGATGAAACGATATATTAGGTAATTCCGTCATCAGCTTTACCAAGTACTGATAAAAATCAATTCCGTTTGCTTTGGCCGTTTCAGCCAAACTCAAACAAATGGCATTCGCATTAGCACCTGCTTCACTCACGGAGAAGAGCCAGTTTTTGCGACCAATGACATTTGGACGAATGGCATTTTCAGCGGGATTGTTATCAATGGCGACATACCCATTTTCAAGGAAAACCTTTAACTCCGATGAACGGCTTAATGTATATTCAGCTGCTTTCGCAATGGCATTTTTACCGAAGAAAGGCGAACGATCAATCCAATCCATAAATTCATCGACGATCGGTTTTGCTTCCTGTTGGCGAACTTGCACGCGCTCTTCCGGTGAAAGATGTTTGATTTTTCGTTCGATATGAAACAGCCGATCGCAATACTGCACGCCTATTCGTCCATTTTTACTATCGGCTTTTAGCCAATAACGGCGTACGTGAGCCCAACAGTTGGCGAATTGAACATGAGGTAATTGACCGTAAGCTGAATACCCATCACAGATCACAGTGCCTTTGAATCCCTTAATTAAATCTTCTAATACAGCGCGCCCTCGAGAAAGAGCGCTCTTAAATAGAACGATAATGGGACCTTCACTTTGTACACTGCGACATACCCAGTTATAAGCGTTTGATTGAGCTGGCTTTCCATCTGAACGCTTAATTATTTGTGCATAGGTTTCATCTATATGCAACACAGATTTTGCCGTTAATAATTGGTTCATCAAATTATAAAGCGGTTGAAGCCAATCCTCTGCCACACGTATTACCCAATTGGATAGATTTTTATCATTTGTATGTAGTCCATGGCGCTCCCATTCATTTACCTGACGGTAAAGAGGTAAGTACTGGATAAACTTATCGTAGATAAGCTTTGCCAAAACAGTAGGACCGGCAATGCTTCTTTGGATTGGACCTTGCGGTGCTTTACCTCGTTTAATTTGAGCTTTTAGTAGGGCATCGTTTTTACACGTTTTGCACTCATACACATGTTCAAAATGTTGCACACGCTTCAGGGAGGCTGGAATAAATTTTGCCTCTTCACGTATCAACGTTGAACTGAACTCTACCATCTCCCCAAGACAGCAGTCACAAGCTAAGTTGGCTGGGTGATGATGAATTTCTTCAATTTCTATATCCTCATGAAACGAGTCATTTCGTTTTTTATTTGTCTTTTTACGAGTAACCGTATAACTAACCGTTTCGGTGCTTTGTTCTTCTGTTTGCTCAGGTTCGTTAAAAGACGGATCGTCTTCAAATAATGAGCCTTGTCCATCTGGTGCTTGATACTTTGATTTTTCTGATTTAGAACCGTATAAAGCTTTTGTTAATTGGCGAATTTGTTCAGTCAATGCTTCAATTTGTTTGGTTAAATTTTTATTTTGTTCTTTTGTGTAGGCTAATTGTTCTTCCAATAATTGAATCACTTTTTCATTTGAAGCGTTTCCCAAATCATTCACCACATTTCGTTCAATTTAAGTTATGAATGATTATACCACTTAAAATAGGGCTATTAAAAGATACCTTTTGTAGATTTTGCAATCGCCTTTGGCTGTTGCAGAGATAATCCTTCTAATAACCAACGAAGCTCTTGTTGCGAAAGTTTGCGTACCTCATTTTCATCTTTTGGCCATTGTAATTTCCCATTATCTAATCGTTTATAAAGCATGGCGAAGCCATCTCCATCGAAATACAAACATTTATAACGATCCTTGCTCCATCCAGAAAACAGAAAGATAGAATCACTATACGGATCCAATTCGAAAGAATCTTGAATGAGCGTTGCGAGACCATCAATTCCTTTACGCATGTCTGTCTTGCCGCAGATGATGTAGATGTTTTGCACGCTCGTAAAATCCTGTTTCATCCCTTCAGCTCCTTCATAATGGTTTGGATAATGCGCTCATCTACGCCATTGAAGAAGGAAATTTCAGCCACAGCGGTTTTAATTACACAACTTGGCTCAGCAGTGTATTGAAGAGAATGATTCGAAGAAGTTTCAACTGGAAGAGGATCGAGTTTGACGGGAACAATGGTTAATTTGTTTTTAGACATAAATGGCACCTCCTTTGATTGATACATTTATCGTACCGGAGGTGCCTGCTGTTTTATATGCGTTGTTTGATTACGGGCTTACGTTTAATCACCCTAAGAAACTAGTCGCATTTGCCGGTCTTGATCCAAGTGTCTTTGAATCTGGTACATTCAAAGGGTAAGCGTCAAATAGCGGCCACCTAGTTTTAGGCAGCCGCTATTGTTATGTTATCTATATAGTTCGTTTTGGTACGTGGCAGTTGGTCGGAATTTTATCTGACCAAGGCATCAACGCATCTAACGCTGCGTCGTCTGTTCGTTCAATTAACGGCAGCTGTTCCAAGACATACGTTAAATATTTCAGCGGATCGAGTTGGTTCTCTTTGGCTGTTTCTACAATACTGTAAATGACAGCACTAGCCTTTGCGCCTTTTGGAGAACTCGCAAATAACCACGCCTTGCGACCGATAACGAACGGTTTAATCGAACGTTCGCCTCGATTATTATCTAACTCTAGACGACCATCCTTTAAAAATACCACGAGTTTTTGCCACTGATTTAAACAGTATGTAATGGCTTCACCTAATTTTGTTTTTGGTGCGACACGGGCTTTTTCTGTTTTTAGCCATACTAAAAAATCATCTAATACAGGTTTACTCTGCTTCAGACGTTCCTCGTAGCGACGTTCAGGTGTACAGTCGTCCATTTTATTAATCTTTTTGTCGATCGCAAATAAACGATTACAGAATTGAAGGCCTATTTTTGCGGCACATGGCTGCTCTGTATTTTGTAGATTTGCTGGTAAGGATTTCAGTGCTTCATCATATTTTCGACGCGCGTGCGCCCAGCACCCGACCAACTCGACATTTTTCAAGTCGTGATAACCTGCATATCCATCGACATGGAGATAACCTGAAAAACCTTGTAAAAATGCTTTGGGATGTTTACCCGAGCGTGTTGTTTGATAGTCATAAAGCACGATGGGCGCTACTTCTCGACCTGTTCGATACATCCACATAAACGATTTGCTTGTCGCAGCGCGACCAGGTTCATTTAATACTTGTAAACTGGTCTCATCCGCATGGGCAATATCCTCTTGTAGTAGTTTTTTATGAAGATGATGATATAAATGGATAAGCCATGTGTTCGCCCCATACATCATCCAGTTCGCCATCGTTTGACGTGAGAGTGAAATGCCCATTCGCTCTAATTGTTTTTCTTGTCGATAAAGCGGAAGACCTTCACAATATTTTTGGCTCATCAAATAAGCCATCGCTGATGGCGAAGCTAAGCTACCTGGATACATAGGCGCTGGCATTTTCGCTGTGACGATAGGTGTTTCTGTTCCTTCTTTTTCACAATGACGGCAGCTGTAAATGTGTTGAACATGTTCGACCACTTCGACTTGTGCCGGAATGATTTTCAATTCACGACGGATTTGTGTACTCATTTCGTGTGTCTTTTCACCGCAACACAAACAAACCTGCTCTTCTTCGCTTAAACGATAGTGAATCGTTTCGACAGGCAAGTTTTCTAACATCGCTTCGATTTGACCCGAACGCTTTTTACGTTTATAGGTAACCGTTTCAAGCGTCGGTTCTTCGACCGTGTTATCTGACGTCATTTCCATTTCATTGAATAGCGTCAGCGTAAGTTGATCTTGGTTGGTTTTTTCACTTGAAGCACCATACTTCTTTTGTTGGCTCAGGCGGAACTGTGCTTCCCACCAGTTGAGTTTAGCCAGTAGGGCTTCATTTTGTTTTTCCAACGCCGCATTCTTTTTTGCGAGTTCTTCAATTGTAAGTGTTGGAGTAAGTTCGATTTTTACCATAGATAAAGAAATTCGACCTGAATAGCCGAATTCCTTTTTCAAATGACAACTTTAGCAGAAATCTTCATATGTGAGGATTTTTGATTCATAGGTAACCCTTCGAGTAACCATTTAAATTGCCTGCCTGAAATTTTCAATGGCGTAGTCGCTTCATCGGGCCAGTCAAACAGGCCATCTTCTAAACGACGATAAAAGAGCCAAAATCCATTATGGTCCCAGTGAAGGATTTTTAATTTATCCTTTTTTCGGTTACAGAATACAAAGAGATGCGATGAAAAGGGATCAAGCTGAAAGCTTTCTTGTACAATTGCAGCGAGACCATCCACGGATTTCCGTAAATCTGTTGGTCCACACGCAATGAACACTTGATCCATTCTTAAATTAGTGAACATGATGTTGGACAACCTGAAGGACTTTCGTTAAAGTCGCTTCATCAAAATCGGGTGGACAGTCAATGGTGATGCCATTTAATTTAATCGTAATGGGAATCGTTTCAGGTAGAACAGGCTCTTGTACAACAACAGGTAACCACTGAGCAGGTTGAATTTTTGTCTGCGTCCGTGATTTACGCAGCCACTGATACATACTTTGAACAGGTACATTTTCTTTTGCGCACCAAGCAGCAACGCTTGCTTCACCACTCGTGTGGAAAGCTTGAATACGAGATTGCCACATCAGCTGACGTTCTGATCGTTTCATAAAAAAACCTCCAACTTCATTCATTGTCATGATTGTCTCATGGCCATTGAATTCGTTGAAGGTGTGCTATATTTGGCGCTTACTTCAAAGGTACTTACAACCGAATAACCAAAAGAGGCTCTAGCAGACTACGGCAAGCTTTGTATATGGCTGTTAAATGTGCTATTCGTGACTGTCGAAAACAGAAAACAACGGATGAAATCCTTCCTCGTAATAAGAAATTACGAGCGTTTTATGATAAAAAACAGGAAGAAGGAAAACTATTTAGAGTAGCTGTAATAGCTTGTGCAAACAAACTCTTACTTTGGATTTATGCACTATTAAAAAGCAAGAATTCTTTCCAAGACATAGATTGATTTAACAATTTAACCAAGTAAACCTGAACTTTCCAAATTAAGAATTTGGACGGTTATTTGGCATGCACAAATTTAGTATAACATGATATTTTTATTATTTTTAATAAAAATTATTGACAACTATTAGCTGGTTTTGTGGAATAAACACGCAGAAATGCCCCCTAACTTTATCTAGAGGTAATACTTATATTTCATTTTAATGTTAAAATAAACATAATTGTGTCATTCTTATTTAGTTAAATGAAATGGAGGTTTTTGTTTTCGTGAATTTGTTATTGCTTACCATTAATCCTATTGCTTTTAGCATTGGATCTATAGATATTCGTTGGTACGGTATTTTAATTGCATCAGGTATTCTTTTAGGATACATAGTTGCAAATAAAGAAGCTGATAAACGGGGCTTACCAAAAGATTTTTATACAGATTTTTTAATGTGGGCTATTCCTATTTCGATTATTTCTGCACGAATCTACTACGTTACAATGGAATGGGATCAATATGCGGCTAATCCTCTGCGAGCAATTGAAATTTGGAACGGTGGTATTGCGATCCATGGTGGATTAATCGGAGCCATTTTAACGACTATTATTTATTGTAAAGTAAAAAAAATATCCTTTTTCAAAGTTGCAGATATTACAGTACCAAGTTTACTAATTGGACAAATTATAGGACGCTGGGGTAACTTCATGAATCAAGAAGCTCATGGTGGACCAGTGAGTCGAGCATTTTTAGAATCATTACACTTACCTAATTGGTTAATTAACCAGATGTATATAGAAAGCTTGAGTAGTTATGTTCACCCTACATTTTTATATGAGTCTTTATGGAATTTAGTCGGGTTAATTATTGTCTTACTTATTCGCAAACACTTAAATCGGGGTGAAGTATTTGCAACATATTTAATTTGGTATGCGATTGGTCGTTTTTATATCGAAGGCATGCGCACGGACAGCCTTTATTTAATCGGGGAATTACGTTCAGCACAAATTGTATCGATTCTTAGCCTTATTGTAGCAATTGGATTAATTGTTTATCGTCGATTTTGTATAAAAATACCTACTAAATATCAAGAAAAATTTTAGCAAGAAACAATTCTAAGCCCCTACATTAAGGAAACATAAATGTAGGAGCTTTTTTGTTGTATTAATTAAGGAAAGCGCCCGATTATGTATTAGGGGTGGGACGGTGGGTTAGGGAGAATGTCAGCATCGTCAGTGATGGAATTAATAATTGAATTGGCTTTCTTACTAAAATTCATTAGCGTTATTGCTTTTTTAGCCTACACTAGTGACTTTTCTTATTTCAATATTCATAAACTGACTAAGGCCCGTTATATTAAACATTCTCGCCATTCTTGCAGATGGATTCAACAATTTTAGGGAAGTATTTTCTTTAATTACTTTCTTATAGAAAGCAACAAGTACACCAAGACCACTACTATCCATATAAGTTACTTTGGAAAGATCTAATTCTATAATAAAGCCGTCTGACAAAGCAATTAATTCTAGTTCACCTTTTAATATTGGTGCTGTATGACTATCGATTTCACCTTCAATAAATCCCTGTATCAAATCTTCAACTTCCCGCTTTTGTAATCTTAAATTCATTTATTCCCCTCCTTAAGTCCCATTATATTTTCCCATCTTAAGAACTATTAAAACACTTTTATTCAGAATAAAAAAGCGAAATCCTTCGTCAAGATTCCCTATTTTTGCGTAAAATATGCATAAATTTATGCATATTATCTTTAGCAACAGATACCCATTGTTCTACAGCGCTTTTTCTATTTGCTCATTTGTAATAGCTGCTAATAGCTTACTGCCTATTCCTTCTCACTTTCGATTTGGATTTAAATACAATACATAAAGCTCTACAACATCGTCCTGTATCGTTTTTCTGAATTTTGAACTAGTTCTTTAAATCCTTTTGAATTACTCGATTGAATGCGTCGAATAACTTTTTCGAAATTTGACTTACAATTCGATTCGCGGTACCGCCCATGCCGCTTGAGTCTGCAAAAAGAGCGCAGTCTCATTCGTCATGATCCGGCGGTTGGTAAGGCGCGAATCATAAATAACTGCACTTCAATTTTATATTGTTATGAATAGGATATTAAAGAAGGGGGGTGAGAGAATGTGTAATTGTATGAATAGAGGGTGCAGTGTTAGTTCTAATCAACTATCGGTTAAATGTGGAAATCTATGTTTTTCATCAGGTCCACTTAGAGCAACTAGTACAGTATGTCCTCCTGAAAATATAGGTTCCATAATTCCGTTTTCTTCAGGAACTGGACTAGTAACAGTAACGTTTACACCTCCAGAACTTGGAGAAGTTAGAGGAGTGTCTGCAATCGGTTTTGGAAGTGCTGTTGATACTATTGCAATAGGAAATACGGTTATCTTACCAACTGAAGTAGCAGGTACAACAGAAGCTTTTTCTGTTCCACGTGTAGGAACTAATACCGCTATTTCTGCAACATTTACAGAAACAGCTATTGCTGATGTTACAGGAACGGCTATTATTACTGCACAAGTTTATCGCGCCCCTGCTGGAATTATCACATTCACAGCAACAAATGCATTTGTTAACTTAACGCCGGTACTTACAGGAACGATTAATGTCGGTACTACCTTCCAAGGATTAGCGAATTTATCAAATATTCCGGTATCCGCTGGTGACCGTTTAGCAATGGTGTTTTCTGTTAGTGGAACAGGTGTTACAGATATTATCGTACTTACAGGTGCTGCAACAGCAGGTATTACGATTTCTTAAACTTCTACCAATTCATATGCTTTTTCTGGAACATATCCTTTTCCTACAAGAATTCCCATGAGTATAAATTATTAAAGAATGTGTTTTATATTATTTTCTTTTTTAACATCTTCCAACCCTTCGTTGACTAAAAATTCCGACCTTTGAATCCATAGGTCTGGGTGTTATACCATCAATTCCGGGGCTACCATTAAGTTAAGAAATCCCTTACTCAGCATGCATTGCATCTGCCTTGGTGCGGTGAATCGTGCCAAATGGATGATTAGGTGGTGCATAGATAGAATATAGCCTTAATGGAATATTCCCTGTATTCGTTAAGTTATGCCATGTTCCAGCGGGGATAAAAATTGCGGAATCATCCTGAACATTTCTACTAAAGTCTAACTGATTTTTACTTTTACCCATTTGAGTAACACCTTGACCTTGTTCGATTCGTAAAAATTGGTCAACGTCAGGATGCATTTCTAAACCGATATCTTCACCTGGATTTAGGCTCATTAATGTAGCCTGTAGGTGATTTCCTGTCCACAAAGCAGTACGATAAGTATTGTTTTGTTTAGCTGCCTCATTAATATTTATAACAAAAGGACGTTTTCCGTAATCACTGATTGGCAAACCATTATTTTGAGATGAATTAGTTTGATTTACAAGAACAGGACCTTGAGGATTCCATTGATTTGTATTCACAGCATAATGATACATCGGAGCAATACTGTAATATGGGTGTTGATATGGATACCCGTATGGGGAATAATACATTTTTTCAACCCTTTCGAAAATAATATACTATTGTATGCTAACTTTTAATAATGTGTTTTCTAAGTATAGATTTCGATTTAGGCAAAAAAAAAGCCGAATACATAGTTCGGCTTACTAAATATTAGTTCTGCATGTCAGACATTAATTGGTTTCGCAATTGCTGAACGACCTCTTTTGAAGCTGGTGCAGCAGGTTGATAGTATCCTTTTTGAAGGGCATAACTGTATAAAGTTCGTTGACGGGATTCATCCTGATTTCGCAATTGGATTAATGTTTGTCTGAGTTCCGCATTATTCGTTTGTGCGATGATATTGGCATATCCAGTTAAGCTTGCATTTAACCCGGCCAGATAATCATTGACCATTTCTTTATCTTGAAACATTTACACTCCTCCTTAGTTTAAATATGTTATTAAATCCTGTTGTGCTTGCTTAGCAGCTTGTGCATCTCTTTCAAAGAGTGCTTTTAAATCTGTATCTGTGCAACTTGATGCATACATTTCCAATTTTTTTGCAACGTTTCCATGCCCACCAATTAAACTACGTAAATGCTCAACTTCTAGTTCAGTTAAGTTATGATTCACTGTTAATTCCTCCCTCTATAAATGTTGATATATCAATGGCTAGCGCCATTTCTGAGTGTCAAAAAAAATTTTTTATGACACATACATCTATCGTTATTTTGTAATTCTTGATTTTTTTTACAATGCGTCCGAACGCTTCGCTAAAGGATGATCCATTAATTGGTAATAGCTATCCTGATCCAGTACCGTATATTGATGCACATTTGGATCTCTGCGTTGCTTATGATGACGGACCCTCCCATGTCTCTAGGCGTCTAATTGCGCGTACATTCCTTCGTTCGGTCTATTCATAAGGCAGAGGCTGGCGATGCTCCTTTAGGGACTCATTTGAATTCATTCAACGGTCGGATGGTGAAAATAATGCCGGCTTCTCCGTGTCATCCTCTTGTTTTTGACTTCTACTAGTGATATTAAGCAGCCGTTTGAAGACTAGCGAAATCGGTCATCATTTGATGTTCGTTAAACATTGTTTTCTTTTTGCATAGGGCATGTAAAATCTTCAGTAACTTCCCACATAACACGACGATGGACTGCTTCTTTCGAAGCGGATTGATGGTGCGTGTAGTGTAATATTCATGTAGTTGTTTGAACGCTGGATTATGCAAGATTAAAGGCATCATTACTCGAAAGAGGAGGGCACGAAGTTTTCTTCTCCCTCGTTTGGAAATCCTTTTTTGTCCCTTTTGCTGACCAGAAGAGTTTTCACGCAATGTGAGTCCCGCTAGTTTAATTAATTGGCGTGGATGTGCATATTGCGTTAAGGAACCTACCTCTGATAATAAATCGACAATTGTAACATCACCGATTCCAGGTACCGATGCTAAATATTCATAATCCGTCATTTGTTTGGCTAACTCTACGAGCTGAGTTGTTAATTCATCAAGCTGAACCTGCATCAATTTGTGCTGTGAAAGAAGCGTGGCAATTTCGAATTTGGCCATCACTAAACCTTCTGTCAGTCCGATTGAGCTTTCTGCAACCTCGACTAATTGCTTTGCCTTTGGTAACTGCGGGCATTTCATACCCTCTACCTGCCGATATAAAAATAGTAATTCTTCTGGTGATTTGCCTACAATATCTGTTGGCAACGGTGTCATTTCAAGGACCGCATACGCCATTTTCCCAAAGCTTTTAAACACTTGTGTGAATTCAGGGAAAAAGCGATCTAGCCAACGGATAATGCGATTTTGTAGGGCATTTAAATCTTCTTGAACCTTTGAACGTAAAGTCGTTCCATTTCGTAACTCAGACTCGATTCCTTCAAGATGTCGGGGATAGCTGAAACGACCGTCTCTCATAAGGCGAGCAATGACTAGCGCATCCTTTTGATCATTCTTCGTTTGCAGATTGTCATCTAATTCTTTCGAACGATTGACGTGCATTGGATTGACCATCACAAATGGAATCCCATAGTTCGTTAAAAAAGCAGCTAAGTTCATCCAGTAGTGACCCGTTGGCTCGAACCCAACGAGAATTTCATGTTTATCATAAGTTGCTTTAAGCGCCATTAGGCGTTCATAAAGGTTTTCAAAACCAATACGTGATTGCGCGATTGGAAATGATTTTTGGAGCACTCGACCTCGATCATCAATTGCACATGCATAATGTTTATGTTTAGCAATGTCGATGCCGATAACTAGAGTATTTTCAGAAACTTGATTAATTTTCTCATTCGTATTAAAATTCATTGGAATGGAGTCCTCTCTGTAGATGTATGAGTCAATGACCGTTGACACTCAAGCATCATACAAGAGGGCTTTTTTATTTTCAAGTCCCCGAAAATCTTTCTAACAGGAATGCTCCTTTACATTAATAATTCACCTTTATTAAAAATTTATACAATACTTGACTAACAACTTAACACATGAAAACGACATATTTTCCTAAACAAAGGATTCAATCCTCCAGTTAGGTACTTTATAACTCCGTTTTTGCTGCAACGAAAAATGCAGCAAAAACGGATATGATCACAACAATAATCGGTGCATAAGTTATTAAAAATGCTTCCATTTCCACATCTCCTCATACATGCGTTTCATCATCACCTGAAAGATAGCCTTTATTAAAAATAAAAAGCTTGAAAACTAAATATAGTGAAGGGATTAACAAACATAACCCTGCAATGAAGACAACAACAAGTGAAATTGCCATGGCTTGATTTGTAAAACTATCATGAATGGTTAAATGCGGATACAACAAATATGGATAATGCGAAAATCCATATGCAAAAAATGCAGCCGCAAATTGTAGTATTAACAAAATGACGGCTAAGCCGTATTTCGCTTTTCTCCATAAAAGCCAATACGTTGCTAAGAAGAGAGTACCTGAAATAATAAATAACCAAGATATATCTAACATATTTTCATAATGCCAGTGTTTTTCAGCTTTAAATTCAAGAATAATACCAATGGCACTAACAATTAATGGAATCCCCCAAATAAGTGCATATTTACGCATTAAATCGCTTGCATCTGAGTCCCCTGCTTTTTTGGCATACCACGTTAAAAATACTGCTGATATATAGAGTACTGCTGTAACACTTAACGCGACAATCGACCAAGATAATGTACTAGTGAATAATGCAGGATAATCTAATTTAGGACCTGCATCTTGGATCGTCACAAAGCCTCCCTCAGAAATCGTTAAAATAACCGAAAAGGCTGCAGGGATGAAAAGACCGGCGATTCCATAAGCAAATGCATAGCCTTTATGTCCACGTAAAGTGCTGTAGGATTCAAACGCATAATAACTTCCTCGTATCGCCAGTAAAATAAGCGCAACGGATGCAGGTACTAATAGAATAGTCCCATAATAGTAAGCTGTTTGTGGGAAGAACCCAACGATTCCGACAAAGAAAAATACTAAAAATACATTGGTAATTTCCCATACGGGGGATAAATAACGTTTAATAACTTTAGAGAGAATATGGTTTTTCTTCGTGATTAAACTGTAAGCATTGAAAAATCCCGCACCAAAATCTATGGAAGCGATAATTACATATCCAAATAGAAAAATCCATAGTACAGAAATCCCTAAAATTTCTATGTCCATGACTTTGCACCACCTTTACGTGCAGCCAATTCTTTCTCTGCAGGATTATTTTTAAACATACGATTTAATACCACAATACTGCCTATTCCTAAAATTAAATAAACAATCGCAAAAACAATAAATAACCATTCGACGCCTGTTGCTGTTGTCGCGCCTTCTTCAGTACGCATAATACCGTATAAAATCCATGGTTGACGTCCTTGTTCGGCAAGCCACCACCCTGCTTCAATAGCAATTATTGATAAAGGTCCACTTAGTACAATCAACCATCTAAACAAACGGGAATGGATCCATTTCCATTTCCCCCATCTACCAATAACAAAAGCAAGGGATAAAAGAATCAGTAAAACTCCAATGGTAACCATTGTATCGAAGAAATAGTGAATATACAGTGGAGGCCGATCTTCCTCCGGATATTCTTCCAAACCGATCACTTCCGATTTAAAATTACTAAATGCTAAAAAGCTTAGTAATTTGGGAATGCGAATTTGATATTTTACATCTTCTTCATCTAATATACCGAAAAATATTAAATCCGCTCCTTCTGTCGTTTCAAAATGCCATTCCGCTGCCGCTAATTTCTCAGGCTGATATTCTGCTAAATACTTGGCCGAAAAATCACCTACCAATGCTGTAGCAAGCGAAAAAATAATACCAAGCTTCATGAGTAATGATAAGGCTTTTTTATGATAAATTTCGTTTTCACCTTTTAATAATTTGTAAGCAGCAATTGCAGCTAATACGAAGGCTACCGTCATAAAACCAGAAACTAATACATGTGCAATTTTAGTAGGCATTGCGGGGGTAAACATTGCTAATAGTGGTTGAATATTAATCAATTCGCCATTGACTATGTCAAAGCCCCGAGGTGAGTTCATAAATGCATTTACAATTGTAATAAATATGGCAGACATTGCTGAACCCAGCGCTACTGGAATGAGTAATAGCATATGATGCTTTGGATTTTTAAAGCGATCCCATGTATATAAATATATGCCTAAGAAAATAGCTTCAAAGAAAAAGGCAAAGGTCTCCATAAATAATGGGAGTGCAATAACCTTTCCAGCAAGTTCCATAAATTGTGGCCATAATAATGATAATTGCAAGCCGATGATGGTTCCTGTTACAACACCTACAGCAACAGTAATCGTATATCCCCTTGCCCACCTCCGTGCCATTAACGTGTAATGTATATCATTCTTTTTATAACCGACATATTGTGCAATCAAAATCATTAGCGGTACTCCAACACCAAGCGTTGCATAGATAATATGGAATGATAAAGTTAATTCTGTTAATGCCCTACTCCAAAATACCGAGGAGCCTTCCATCTCAATTCCTCCTAACATCCAAAAAAATTGCGGTTATAACATAAATCATTACGATGGTTGATAACGAGAGCTCGTCACAAATATTGCTTTTTTCTTAGGCATAGTTATTCACCTCGTATAGAATATTTAATCAATTTAATTTTCTTCTAGTGCAAATTTAAAAGGTTTTTCATTATAAAACGGTGAGATGCTTCGATTAATGTTCGAATCTTCTTTTTCATAATTCCCGCTTATTGTACGCGTTTAAATTTATCCTAATCACGTAACACTAGTAAATATTCTACTTCGCCTGTTTTAGTATTCGTATAAATAGCTGATGTGCGAAAGGAGCGAATCTTATGCATTTTTTACAACAACTTACAAATAAAAATAAGTTGCTATTATTACTTCTCATTCTTATTTCCGGGATAACTGGCGCAAGTATCATATTACAAGCCTTAAGCATTGTAACAATTGTTAATGACGTGTTTATCGAACACGTACCGTTCCAGGATACGTTTCCGTCTTTTGGTTACTTATTTTTATCAATGATCGGAAGATTGCTTTCTCAATTTGGGATTGGCAAAATCGGTGGCATATTTGCAGCGAGCGTGAAAATAGCTGTTCGACATGAGCTTTTAGCGAAGTGGTCTGAATCTTCTTTAGAGAAGCACATTCAACATAAAACTGGTGAAAGAGTGACACTTTTTGTGGATACAGTTGAACAATTAGAAAGCTATTATCGTGAATACATTCCGCAAGTAATTAAAACAATCATTGTGCCAATAATGATATTAGCCACTGTCTTTTATATTCATCCTAATAGTGGTTGGATTATGCTCATTACTGCCCCGTTTGTGCCGATTACGTATATTATTATTGGCATGCAAACAAAGAAAAAATCAGAAGAACAACTAGAGGCTTTAAATCGTTTTTCAGGGAAATTTCTCGATTTACTACAGGGCCTGCAAACCATCCGATTATTTGGACAAAGTAAACAACAGGAACAAGTGCTAGCTACCAGTAATGAAGGCTTTATGAAACGTACATTAAGCGTATTAAAAATTGCGTTTGCATCGACATTATTTATTGAACTAATTGCCACATTAGGTATTGGCTTAATTGCACTCGAGATTGGCTTTCAAATGATTGTCTTTCAAACACTCGCATTTGCACCAGCCTTTTTCATTTTGACACTTGCACCTGAGTATTATAATTCATTGAAGGAATTAGGCAGTGCCTTTCATACAGGACGAGGAAGCCTTGGTGCGGCAAATTTAATCGAACAGCAACTTACTGAAAAAACAGCCCCTGTTCAATGGGGTACCAATAGCTTACCAACGCAGCCCAAAATAGCATTAAATCAAGCCGTTTACAGCTATGCAAACGGGACGACCATTGGACCTATATCTTGTACAATATCTCCTAGAAAAACCGTTGCTTTCATCGGTCAAACTGGACATGGGAAAAGTACAATTTTAAATATGCTTTCAAGTTTGATTGAAATTGACCAAGGTTCCGTTATGTTAAATGATCAGCCGCGTGCAATCTATAAGGAATCGGACTGGTATGCTCAGGTAAGCTACATTTCACAACATCCTTATATATTCTCTGGTACGTTGCGAGACAATATTTGTATGGGGCTGCCGTATAGTGACGCAGAAATTTTAAGAGCATTGAAGGATGCCCAACTTATGGACTGGCTCTCAATGATTCCACAAGGATTGGACATTGCGCTTGGCGAAGGGGGACTTGGCTTATCAGGTGGTGAAAAGCAACGCGTTGCCATTGCGCGTGCCTTTTTAAAAAAGGGACACATTGTATTTTTTGATGAACCAACAGCTGGACTTGATGTGTTAACAGAACAACTATTAACACATTCCATTCAAGTATTAAGTGAATTTGCAACCGTCATTATTGCCGCACATCAATATAAAAGTATTCGCTTTGCAGATGTTATCTATATCGTTGAAAACGGACAAATTGCTGCTTATGGTACACAAGGTGAACTAGTCCAACATCCATTTTATCAAAAGATGATGAAGGGAGGATTTATCGATGAAATCATTAGTTGAGTTCATTTGGACAGATAAGAAAGATGTGTTACTAGCACTGTTATGTGGAACAATTGGTGGTTTAACAGCAGTTGCGCTTTTTGCACAAAGTGGGCTTCTTATTTCTAAAGCCGCGCTATTACCACCCTTTTATATCATTTTAATCCTAACCGCCTTTTTAAAACTATTTGGTGTAACAAAATCAATTAGTAAATACACCGAGCGCTTGATTACACATCGTGTAACATTTCGTTTCATCAGTAAAATTCGAATGCTATTTTTTAATAAACTGCTACCTAAAGCGCATTTATTAAACACTTATAAAAGTGGTGATTTACTAACCAGAGTTACAACAAATGTGGAGACTGTACAAAATTTTTTTTTACGTGTATTATACCCACCGTTTGTGACAGGCATTGTCTTTTTTACAACATGTTTATTTATGCTTTTCTTTTCAACTTGGATTGCGCTTTGTTTACTATTAGGCATTGTTTTAACAAGTCTTATCGTGCCGTATATATTACTCCGTATTCCGCATAAAACAGCAACTGAAGATAAAAAAATGATGACAATAGAGGGTACGGAATATTTTTATGGTTATCGTGATTTAGTCTTGCATAATCAGCTAGAAGCTAAAAAACAAACTTTATTACAGTGGAATAAGCAGTTCGCAAAAGCAAAACAAAAAGAATTGGATCAAGAACAATCAGCATTTTTAGGGAATCAACTTGTTGCCCTATTTACGACCTTTTTGATTCTGTTCATTGGTGCTTATTTAACTTCAACGAAGCAACTAGATGGAGTTTATTTAGCGATGATTGTTCTTGTTTCTTTAACGGTTTTTGAGTCTGCAATTCCCCTCGCAATGGCTCCTAACTATGTGAGACATACAAAAAAGGCCATGCAGGAGCTTAATGAAATCTCACCAACAATCGAGAAGCAGAACGGTATTTTACTTAGAGACAATATCCATTCAATTCATTTTAATCATGTTTCCTATGTTTATCCAAATATAGAACGACCAGCAATTGAAGACATAAACTTATCGGTACAATCCGGTCAAAAGATTGCCATTATAGGTCCAAGTGGATCTGGTAAGTCAACAATATTACAGTTATTGATGAATGAATTTGAACCAAGTAACGGGGAAATTTTATTTGATATGTACCCTTTATCAAGCTTTGATACTGACTCAATTTATAAACAATTAAGTATAATGCTACAGCACAACCATTTTTTTTCTGGAACCATAGAGACAAACTTACAACTAGCGAAACCAGAGGCAACACGTGAAAAAATGCAACTCATATTGAATAAAGCTTGTCTCTTCAAAAAACTAGAGGATGTTGTATATGAAAAAGGCGAGAATTTATCCGGTGGTGAAAAGCAACGTCTAGCTTTTGCTCGTTTTTTATTAAAAGATAGCCCGCTTTTGGTTTTAGATGAGCCATTTACAAGTTTAGATATTCAAACAGAAAGAAAATTGTTTCAAACGTTGTTAAATGAATCAACAAATAAGATACTTATACTCGTGACACATAAGTTAATAGAGTTAGACAAGTTCGATTGTATTTTTGTCATGCAAAACGGAAGATTAGTCGAAGCAGGAAAACATGCGGAGTTAATCAGTCAGCAGGGGCTTTACTTCGCCATGTACCAAAAACAATTCAACAATAGGTAGTTTGGATAATCAGTAAAAGCAAGATCTTAGCTATTATTTGTACCTACCAAAATAAACAAATTTTAGGACAAAACATAGTTTAGTGACTAATATGTTTTGTCCTTTTTTAAAAAGAATATTATTCAATTGATAGTCCTAGGTGTGATTCTTGTATAAGTATTACCCGTAATCCTTAAATAAAATGAAAAAACAAGAATGCATTATTTCATACATTCTTGTCCGGTAATTCATTATTTACTTTTTTCTAATACATCTATGAGGATTTTTTCAATTTTTTCTGCTATTGCAATTAATTCAGTATCATTTAATAAACCTATCATAGCAGTTGGTTTAGGAAGTCCAATTTTGGTTTTTCCTTCTTCTTCATAAACGGTAATTTTACAAGGTAAGAAGTAACCCACTAAAGGATTATGCTCTATTACTCGTGCCGCTTCTAATGGATTGCAAACTTCTAGAATTCGGTAAGGCTTTTTATAGCTGTCTACGCCTTTTTTCAGCAAAGTTTCAGTCAAGTTAAGTTGCCAAAGAACCCCAAACTTATTTTCTTTAAGATTTTGTTCTATAGATGTAATCGCTTCATCAATTGATTTATCACTATTTACTGTAAAATGAAAATCCATATATATCCCCCTATTTTGAATTATAATTTAATCAGATTATAATTTGATTATTTAGTTTGGATAATTTTAAAAAATCTATCCATTTCTTTAAAGCAGTTGCTTTATTAGAACAGCTAGTATTCCTTGTAATACTTTTGTGTCCATCTTTTTGCTTATTTTTACCCCAATTGGTGCTGCAATTAAACCCGCAACAATTATAATGACCGTTGCCAGATAGAAAAAGCTATTCCCCAATCATGTCTGCCGATATGATATTGACTAAGTTACTCACGGTAAAAGGTTAGCTCGTTGTACCATCAATATAACCCCTCGCCAAATAAACTGGAAAATCATTTTTCGCTAAACAATTGGCGTTAAGAACAGTTCAGCTCAGCCATTCGAAATTAATGCAGCAACGGCAGCTCCGATCAAACTAATATACACAAACATTTTTATGCCATTCCCATTGCAACACGTGCCAGATGTAATGCCCAATAAACTTATCAAAATATAAAAGGATGTTTGAAACTTATAACTCTTTCAAACATCCTTTCCATATATTTAGATCTTTACTTATAATAAGGGTTCTACATATTTAAGTAATAAAGCTTCATCCATTGGGCCTAAGATTTCACGAGCAATATTTCCTTCTCGGTCAATTATAATTGTCGCTGGAAGTGCAAAAGCACCATAGATCGTACTAATCTCTCCAGATGTGTCTAGTAAGATTGGAAACGTTAAATCATACTCATCCACAAACGCTCCTACATTTTTCATCTTGTCTTTTCTTGTAACATTCACAGCTAAAATTTCAATGTCTTGATTATATTCTTCATAGAATGTTTGAAAATGGGGCATTTCAATTCTGCAAGGCTCACACCACGAAGCCCAAAAATTTAAAATAACAATTTTCCCATGTTGCTCTTGAAGTGAAATTTTTTTCCCATCAAACGTTGGAAGTTTAAAATCTGTGGCTTGCATCATATTTTCCACTCGAACTGGAACATGTTCTTGCGATTCCTTTATGGTTCCAACAAGTTCCCAGCATATAAACAACATAACAGATACAACGAAAATAATCGTAAACCACTTTTTCATCGCTCTACCTCTTGTTTTGTTATTTGTAGCCATAGTTGCTCAAGTGTGTGGCATTTACCCTCTTGTAATAAGTATTTAATATCACCTGAAGCCAAAATACGGCCATGATGAATTAGAATAACTTGATCAGCAATTTCTTCTGCTAAACTTAGTAAATGCGTAGAAAATAAGATGATTTGCCGATTGTCCCGCTCTTCTTTGAGCATAGCTTTTAATTGGGCAATCCAAAAAGGATCTAACCCATTTGTCGGCTCGTCTAAAATATAAAATTGGCTTTCCCCCATTATGCTTTGTGCCAAATTCAATCGTTGCCGCATTCCTTTTGAGAATTGACCAACCTTTAAATTTCTTGCTTCCCATAAGCCTACTTTATCTAATAATTCTATCTGTCTTTTTACTGGGACCTTTTTCAAATTCCCTAAAAAGTGCATAATCTCCTTAGCTGTTAGCGTATCAGGAAATTCAATATCATCTGGCATAAATCTTACTTCTTGGGATTCGCGAATAATCTCTCCATTATCGGGGTGCAATAAATTCGTTAATATGTTAATAATCGTACTTTTTCCTGCCCCATTGGAGCCGACAAGCGCAGTAATATGCCCTGGCTTTAGTGTGAAATTGACATCAAAAATCCCTCGTTCCCCTTTAAATACTTTCGTAACATGATGAAGTTGTACCGTCATACTCGTTTACCTCGAATCTTCAAAATAATTGTCGCCACAACTAATGAAATGATGACCCATAGACTTGAAATGATGATGAAGAAAAGATAACCTGGTGGAGAAGAATAAAATTTCGACATTCCATAAAAGGCCGGCCCTAATACAGCTGTTTGCTCGGAAAATACGAAATAGCCATAACGAATCCATTCAAGTGGATTAAAGTGAATCGTTGCAATGACTAGCTTCTGTAAAAAGTTTTCAGACGTAACAGTACCGATCGCCATCACCATATAAGAAAATAATAAACTTATAACAGACCAAACCCCTAACCCCATTGCAAGTGCATGCAAGCGACTTTTTGCCATCGTTCCTACTAATATACTCACCGCATTAAATATGAGCAAAATCAAAGCTGTAATACCTATTGCAAATAGAGGTAGCTTCAGCCCGCCAAAGAAACTTCCCACTAGAAAAGCCACAGCAAACACAAACAGGACTACTCCCGCGAAAACTATGCAGAGTGCTATATATTTTGTCAACACATACTGTCCCATTGTTAAAGGATATGTTCGAAGTAATCCCAACCAGCCTGATTCTTGATCACTCGCTATATTCATACTGCCAATCGTTAACATAAACAGCGGCAACAAAAACAGCAAAATATTAAGTAAAGAGGCGGTTTGACGGGTAAAGCCCTCCGTTTCCGGTAAAGCTAAATGTTGAATCATTAAAATCGCAGTAAATACAATTGCAAATAAAATTGTTACAATCTGTATCCATCTACTACGTAAAAGCTGCTTACATTCCAATAAAATCATTTGCATGCTCATTCGTGCTCATGTACTCCCCAATTAAATGTAAGAAGCTCTTCGTAAGGAACAATTTCGCCTGGCTGCGCTTTTATATAATCGTTTGCTTCCTCTTGTGAATTAAAGGCGAGTACCCCATAATTCATAGGCGTCCAATATTCTTTAGAATACACATAAATGGCTTCTTCAATATTCAACCATTTAGAAGAATTAGTATCTCGAATAAAGCCTGCACCTATTTTCTCTTTCCCCTGTTCCAATACATATTCCATTAAGCAACCTAAATCATCAAAGGCGACATGATCACCATTTTTCAATACAATCTGTGCTGCATAATCCACATGTGTAATACTCATATTGCACATATAGCAAACATCTGCCTCTGCGTTAATTTCTCTCGGCTCATACGTTTGTTCACTACATGCTGCTAAAATGAAAACCGATATCGTAAACCCAATCCATTTAAATAATTTCATTTTAATCTTCTCCTTATAATCAACATGCTTATTAAAAGGATACTGCTAATAAGCAACTGCCAAATATGAATATCTATCTCCAAACTAAACGGCTTCTTTAAAATGATAGGGTATTCATCTACAACAACTTGTGTATTGTTTTCCGTTACTTCTGTATCCATCATATTTAAAGTCACAACACTGGGGGATTCCATAAAGTATTGATAAACGGGTTTACGTACCATCCATTGACCGAATGAATTCGTCGCTATATATTGGGTATCCCCTATCTGATCCCCGTTATAATCTTTTCCTTCATAATCGTCATAATAATTCCTTTTTAAGCTGAAACCTTGCTGATCTGTACGAACAGTTAAAATATTGCCATGAAATTCATTTTGTTGAACGAATAATTCTTGTGAGCGCTGTACATGTAAAACAGTACCATTTACTAAAAAGACATTCTTCTCAACTGTGATATCACGAGCATTTTGTATATCCATCGCCGTCGTATTTTCCCTTAATTCATTGTCTTCAAATAGCACATTCTCAACGTCATATACGTAAACTCCTAAACTGTTGAGCATATTATTTTTTGCTACCATATTATCGGAAATCTGTACATCCTTTGCAATCATCACCATAAAGCCAGTCATATTATTAAATAGGTTATTATTGGCTAACTCGATATGATTGCTATACATCATATGCATGGCATAACGACTATTTTTGATACTATTATTCGTCAAATGAATGTCCTCGACACTTTCAAGATAAAATCCGTCCAGTACTTGCTCTATATCATTATCTGTAGCTGTAATTTTCTTCGATTCATAGATTGCAACAGCGTGTCCCTTTGAAGAGAAATGTCCTTCTTTTCCGAGAACATCTACATCGTGCAGACTGATATTTTCACTTTTCGTAATTTGTATACCAGCCATCGAATCGCCTATTCCGACATTTTTCAAGTGAATATTTTGTACATTGCTTACAACAATCGCTGTATTCTCTGCTTGAAAACTGATATTCTCCAACACGACATTTTGTGTATCAGAAACTGTTAATGCCGTTGTGAGTGAGTGAATCTTAGTACCGTCCATTCCAATAATAGTGATGGGCTTTGTAATCGATAAAGAACCACGATAAACACGCTTTTCTAAGAAAAGCGTGCCCCCTGGTTCCGTACGATCTATTAATTTTTGCAACTGGCTTTTTTCACCCTTTAACGGTTTTTTCGGTTGCACAAAGCTAGGTGATTCATGCTGATGCTCCGAACTTGCTTCTGCAACAATCGGTGTAAGAATACCTACTAGTACGCCACAAACAGTGGCAATGATCCAGTTTTTCATTGTCATCACTCGCTCGATTCATCTGAAGACATATTTTCTTGGTGACCATTAGTATTATTTTCTTCATTCGAATGATCGTTATTCTCTCCATGACTATGCTCTTCGCCATTTTTCATTTGCTTTTTCTTATGACGTTCGATTGCTTGCGTTCTGATTTCATCAATTGTTGCCATAGCAGCATGCTCGTTCTCAGCAATGTAGTTTTCCGCATCTTCTTCAAACTTAAAGAAAATGTAGCCCCAGTTCATTGGTGATTTCATATCAGTCTTTACAGCAAATGCTTCTTCAACGTTAAACCAGTTTAGCGTATGATAATCACGTACAAATTTTTCATTCTCTACTTTATTGACATACTCATCGTTTAATAAACAGCCAATATCATCATAGAAAACCACTTCGCCATTTTCATGTACAGCTTGTGCAGAAAAGACACCTTGTTCATGATCTCGTGTATACACTTTCATATTGCACATATAACACGTTGTATCCTCTGTTGGCTCTTGTAAACGCTCATCTACAGTCCATTCTGCTTGTTCAGATACCGAAACCTTCTTCTCTTCTAGGGATTCTTGTGAAACCTCTGCTTTTTCACCACTTCCCTTCACTTCCTCATCACCACAAGCATATAAAGTGAGTGCTAAAGGTGCTGCAAACAATAGTTTTTTCATAATTCTCCTCCGACATGGATAGTTTTACAAATTCAATTATATAAGTGAAATATGGACTTCAATTGAAATGGGTGTGACGATTCTATAGCGAATTAATGAACTAATCTTCACAAATTTTATTCTAAGATAGCTTACGATCTAACAGTCAACACCTTCAATCCTACCTCTAATCCAGTATGGCGCAAGTTACGAAAAAAATTCATGATCGTATTGCATCAACTCAAACTAACTTCGTAAATAACAAATAGGAACTCTATTTTAAACTAACGATTTTGTACTATAAAATATCGATCCAGATTTTAATGGCTGTTGCACCAATCATAAGTGCCAATAACCATTGAAGAATTTTAACATTCATTTTTTGTCCGATTTTTGCGCCCAGAGGAGCTGCAATGATACTTGCAATAATCATAATAAACGCTGGCCAGTACTCAATTTGACCGGTAATGATTTTACCCACACTACCTCCGACCGAAGAAATAAATGTAATCGCTAAACTCGTCGCAATTGTTATGCGAGTTGGAATTTTTAAGACCGTTAACATAATCGGTACGAGTAAAAACCCACCGGCTGCCCCTACAATTCCTGAACCGATACCAATAATTAATGCTAATGAAATTGCCAACGCTTTATTAAATGTAATAACAGATGTGTCTTCAACCGTTTTACGGGGGATAAACATCATTACTGCTGCAATTGCTGCTAAAATTCCATATACGATATTCACGACTTCTTCTGATAAGAAACCTGAACCATAACTACCGATAAAACTACCGATTAAAATAGCGCCCCCCATATAGATGATGAGCTCTTTGTGCAGTAAACCACTTTTTCTGTACGCCCAAACACCCGCTATCGATGCGAAGAACACTTGAATCGCACTAATTCCTGATACTTCATGTGCAGAGAATGCTGCAAGTCCAAATAGTGGTGGAATGTATAAAAGTAAAGGGTATTTAATAATAGACCCTCCAACACCTAGCATCCCTGAAATAAATGATCCAAAAAATCCAAGTGCGAAAATAACGGCTATAAATGTGAATGATAAATCGATTTCCATTTGTTTGTCCTTCTTTCATAAAAATTAAAGCGAGTAGAACAATGCTCTACTCGCCCAAAACACTGTTATGCTTTTTGAATATAAAAGTACAGTACGCCTGCTTCTTCTTTTTGCTCTAAAATTGTGTGACCACCTGCGCCAGCCCATGCTGTGAAGTCTGCAAGTGCACCTTTATCTGTTACTTGTACCTCTAATACTTCACCTGAGTTAATTGTGTCAATTGTTTTTTTCGTACGTACGATTGGCATAGGGCAAGCTAAACCTTTTGCATCCAAAGTTTTTGTAATATTCATGTTGAATTCCTCTTCTCGTAAATTTCTTTTTTGTAAGCGATTTTCTAATTTACCGAATAAAACGTAAACGGTTACTTGCCTTTTGAGCGTGAGACAAGCATAGGTGTAACATCTCATTGCTAAACTAAATTAGCGTACTGCACAACGGTTAGGACCAATTTCCATTTCCGTTTGTTCATCATCACTAGGCGTCACTTTACCCATATTCACGGTACGAATTTCTTGGTACGCGTTTGGTTGTGGTGGTAAGTTATCTGTAACCATTGAACGGAATACGTCTTCGTCTTCTACGTTTAAACCGTGGTTTTCAGCAAATAAATCACCCAGGCGCTTCGCTACTGTTCCATTTTCGTTTAACTCGTCAATGATCATGAAGTGTGCTGGTAACACGATTAAATCTTCTGTTAATCTGCGGTAGCGAGAATATAATGTTTCGCGTAAGTCACCAACCCAGTCCTCTGCAAGACCTGCTAAGTCAGGGCGACCGATTGAATCGATGAATAAAATATCACCTGTTAATAAATACTTGCCGTCAATCACAAATGATGTTGAACCAATTGTGTGACCTGGTGAATAAAGTGCGCCTACTTCAATTTGAGAAGTGCCTAACTGTACTTTTAAACCATCTTCAAGTGGTGTGTAATCAAATACAACTTCTTCTGCATCTTTTGATGGTAAATAGTATGTTGCCCCTGTCGCAGCTGCGATATGACGACCGCCTGAAATATGGTCCGCATGTAAGTGTGTATCAAATACGTGCTTAATCTCTACACCTTTTTCTTTTGCAAAGTTTGTAAATACGTCTGTAAATCGTACTGCATCGATAATCGCTGCTTCCCCATCGTTGATAGCCATATAAGAAAGACAGCCTTTTCCTAAACGTACGAATTGGTATAACTCGCCATTGCCGTTAAGATCGCCTACTTTAATTGGCTCAAGGTACATTGACCAAGATTTCATACCTCCTTCAAGGTAGCCCACTGAAAGACCCGCATCCGATAACATTTCCGCTATCATGATAGAAGAACCTTCCTTCGCACATACTACAAGTACGTCTTTATCCGCAGGGATTTTCGGTAAAATTTCTTCTACCCCATCTAAAAGTTCGAAGTAAGGGATATTTAAGTAATCGAATTTATGACCATCAATTTTCCAATCTTCAAATGCATCTGCATTACGAACGTCTAAAATAAATAATTCTTTGTTATCAATCACTCTGCGTGCAACTTGTGCTGCTGTCCATGCTGTTACTGTCATATAATTGTACCCCCATAGGTATTATTTTAATTAAATTTTTTTCGGCTCAGGTAGCCTAATTGCTACCGGAACCAATGGATATGTTACATATATGAAAAGAAAATGCTAGTCATTAGAATGTTAATGTCGGTGCTGCGTCTTTTGCAAATTCTAGGAATGTAACGGCGCCACCAACTTCAATATCGTCCACGAAATCTTCTTTCGTTAAGTCCATAACATCCATTGTCATTTGACAAGCGATGAATTTCACGCCTAATTCCTGCGCCATTTCTACTAATTGTGGAATGGCTGGTACTTGTGCATTAGCAAAGCCTTCTGCGAAGTGCTCTTTTCCTGCAGGCATTTCAAGTGCTTGCATCCCTTGCTTGTGGATTAAGTTTAAGCCTTCAAATGTGAAGAAGATCGCTACTTCTTTTTCAGAAGCGGCTGCTGCTGTTGCGATATTGAATACTTTATACGCATCGAAAAGACCACCGTTAGCTGCTATAATTGCTACTTTGTTTGACATATTACTTTACCTCTTTCTGTAATTCGCCTTCATAACCTGTCATGCCAGGTAAGACGTTATAAATATTTGTATAACCTGCTGCTGCTAATTGCTGTGCAGCTAAGTCAGAACGCGTGCCTGTACGGCAAATGACATAAATAGTTTGTGCTGGATCAAGCTCATTCATACGGTCCGCTAAGTCACCCATTGGAATGGATTTAGCACCCGGAATGTGGCCAAAAGCATATTCTGCTGCTTCACGTACATCTAAAATTAACCCTTCACCGTTAACAGCGTCTTCATTTGAAATTGTTTGCTCAAATGTCTTTTCAGCTGATTCACTCGTTTCAAGATTACATTTACGAATATAGTGATAGAACACACCGTTATCTTCACTTGAGCCAATGTATTGATGACCTACTGTTTTTGACCATGCGGCTAAATCCGCCACAGAGCCTTTATCTGTTGCTTGAATTTCTAACACTTGCCCTTCAGCCACATCATTCATTGCTTTTTTCGTTTTTACGATCGGCATTGGACAAGCTAGACCTTTTGCATCTAGTTGTACGTCTGATTTAATCATTAGAAACCTCCATTTATACTTATGGTATTATTTATAATAAAATTTAAGATTTACTTCACTTCGCCCGTCCATTCAAGCATTCCGCCTGTCATGTTCGTTACATCAAAGCCTTGTGATTCTAAAAACATTGTTGCTTGACCACTCCGTCCACCTGAACGGCACACCATAATATAAGGCATTTTTTTATCTAATTCCTGCATGCGGAACTCAAGTAATCCTAGTGGAATGTGCGTAATACCAGGAATATGGCCTGCTTCTACTTCTGCTACTTCACGCACGTCGATTAGATTCAATGCTTCGCCAGCTTCTAATTTTGCTTGTACCTCTATTGGTTGAATTGTTTTCAATATTTACTCCTCCTAGTATGCACTCATGCCACCACGGACATTCGTTACTTTTGTATACCCTAATTTTTTTAACTGCTTACATGCCTGCTTTGAACGCATTCCACTTTGGCAAATAACGACAATTTCTTTATCCTTTGGCAACTTTGAAAAGTCAGAACCAAGAGGAATGTTTTTAAATTGCTTTGCATTGCGTGCCTTATACTCGCCAGGTGTGCGTACATCGACAAAAACTTTATCTTTATCGTTAATCATTGTTTTAAGCTGTGCAGTTGATATATTGTTAACTCCTTTTGTTGGCTTCATACGCCAAGCAAAAAATGCGACAATTCCGATTATTAAAATTACAATTTCCATTGGTCACCTCTTAAATGAATAAGTTTACGTTACCTTCTTCAGCATCTGCTAAATAAGCAGCTACACCAGCATACTGAATACCATCTAATAATTCTTCTTTTTGAAGACCCAGTAAATCCATTGTCATCGTACAAGTAACCAGCTTAATATCTTGTTCTTGTGCCATCTCAATAAGTTGCGTTAACGTTAATGCGTTGTGCTTGTTCATTACGTGCTTAATCATTTTAGGACCCATACCGAGCATTTGCATTTTTGATAAACCAAGTTTTTCCGCACCACGTGGCATCATTTTAGCAAACATTTTTTCAAGGAAACCTTTATTCACTGCTACTGGCTCTTGTTTACGTAGCGCATTGATACCCCAGAATGTATGGAAGATTGTTACCTCGTGATCATAAGCTGCTGCACCATTTGCAATAATGTACGCTGCCATTGCCTTATCATAATCCCCACTGAATAAAACGATTGTTGTTCTTTTCTTTTCCATAATATCTCCTTACCCCTATAGGTATAATTTATTTTAAAAATAAAAAGTCTTAGCGACTTTTTACTAACAACTCTACTGCTTCTTTTACCATTGCATTTTTATCTAAACTTGCTGCATCTTCTTTCGATAAACAATCTACTAAGTTGTCTGTGACAATAACACCAATTGTGCGATCAACAGCTGAGCGAACGGCACTTAATTGTGTGATAACATCCTTACAATCTTTCTCTTCATCCATCATACGTAAAATACCTTTAAGCTGACCTTCAATCTTTTTCATTCGTGCTGTAACCTTTGCATCGTATTGCATTATTTCACCTCTTTTTTAAATCATTTCATTATCTATTTCGTATCATACTACCCATACGGGTATATGTCAACAAATAAAACTTCTTTCATAAAACCTCTAAAAACATTAATTTATAAAGGTTAAAAAAATATTTAAGAGCAATTACTATCTGTTTAATATGCTACTACCCCTAAGGGTATATGTCAATTGATAAATTCACTTTTACACTAAACTAAAAAACAGAAGCTACTTTTAGATAGCCTCTGGTTTACATCTTCATTATTTATCTTGATATGTGACGGTCGATTTTAAATAAAAACGGCGATAAATAATCGCAGAGAATCCTACTACAATTAAAAGTAATGATACGACTTGCGCCGAACGTAGTTCACCAATTAAATATAAGCTATCTGTACGAAGTCCTTTAATATAAACGTCCGACCGAATACCAAATTAGTTCGCTATGTTCATATACCTCAAATAGTAGTACCCCCTAGGCACTTACAATCCTTAAACATAATACGTTTCTCCATCACTGCAAGCATCGTTCAATATGGCCGTTTCTATAGGAAACGACCTTAATTTCGAAGTGGGAGCTTTACAAGAAAGGTATGATAAGTACCGTCTGTCTTAAGCGAAACCGTCCCTTCATGCTGTTCAACAATTTGCTTGGAGATGGCTAGTCCGAGCCCTGCCCCTTTCTCTATTGAATGATTTATCGCGTCTACACGATAAAAACGTTCAAAAATCAATGGGTTTTCCGCTTCTGAAATGGTTTTTCCTTGTCCGCTAACTGAAATTACATAAAAACCCGTCATTTTTTTTCCGACAATTTCAATAGGTTTCATCCCTTCGTAATAACGAATGGCGTTTTCAATGAGATTACTCATTACCTGTGTAAGTCCATATGGATCTACTTCAAGTATTTGCTGCTCTAGTTGTACATGGAGCGCGATGTTTCTACTTTTCATTGTCCAACTAAACATTTGGATAACTTGATGTATGACGTCTGCTATTTCAATGTCTTGTTTTTGTAAATACTTTTGCTGCTCCGCATAGGTCAATTCTTCAATCGATTTTAATTGCTCCACCATCAAAATTAAACGCTTCGATTCTTGATGCAATGCTTGAAAGAGCTCTGGATTCCCAGAAATCACGCCCGTTTGAAGAGCCTTTAGATAGCCATTAATGTTGGTTAAAGGTGTACGAAATTCATGAGAAAACTCTGATAAACGCTGATGACGTTGCTTTTTATTAGATTCTAACTGGTTGACCAAGTCATTAAATTGATCCATCAACGCGGTGATTTCATCTTCATACTCTGAGCGAACATTTTGTACTTCTTTGCCTTGCTTCAACTTTTCCATCGACTCCATTAATTCACGTAACGGTTGTAATTGATGACGTGTAAAAAAATACTGAAGTGATACCACAAAAGCAGTAAATAATACAACGAAAATCCCTATGTACTGCAATAATATATCTTTAATAATTTTTCCTTCTTGAATCGCAACATTCTCGTCTACAACTATGCAAGTTGCTTCATAAATCGCCCAGCACGCAAACAAAATAAATGCGCTGATAATCAAACTATTGACGAATGTTAACCGCCATAACAACTTTTTTGATAAAAATCTCGCCCATCTATTTCGTAACAAACTTATACCCCATTCCTCGTACCGTTTGAATTCTTTTCGGTCGACTTGGGTTTTCTTCAATTTTCTCACGTAGTTTTTTGATATGGGCATCAATCGTTCGCTCCATCACGTCTTTCTCAAGATACGGATATAACGATTCGATTAACCTTTCTCGGGGCATAATAATATTTGGATTATCCATCAAATGAAATAGCAATTGAAACTCATGCTTCGTTAAACGGAGTTTTTGATTATATAGTAGGACTTCTCCTTTTCTTGGCTTAATACAAAGTCCATCATAAGTAATCTTTTGACAAAACTGTCCTGTTCGCCGTAAAACTGCCTCAATATGTGCCACTAGTTCCTCTGGGTCGAACGGTTTCGTCATATAATCGTCTGCACCGAGTCGTAGCCCATGAATTTTGTCAGCTGTCTGCACTTTCGCACTTAACATAATGATCGACACTTCATTTCTTCCTTGCTCCTTGACCCATTCACAAAGCAGTTCCCCACTGACTTTCGGTAACATCAAATCCAACACAATTAAACACGGATGCTCGTTAAGAAAAACAGACTTCGCCACCTCACCATCGTCTGCTTCTACGACCTCATAACCTTCTTTTTGTAAATAAATTTTAATGAGGTTACGAATCATTTGATCGTCTTCTACAATTAGTATTTTTTGTTTCATAGTACCCCCTCGTCCTGTTGGTTGAAGGGAGACACCTCCCTTCAATCAACAAAAAATTCTTATTTTATTGTACCGAAAATTGAATGCTCGCACTATCAACTGAACTAACCTAAATTAGAAAGCCATGTTCCTTCTATTAAGCGTAATAAAAAAATACTCAGTTGGGACATTTGGCCAAAAAACAATAAAATCCCCATGAAAATCATCATAATGCCACCAATTTTCATCAGAAGACCACTTTTTTTCACAATCCACTTTGATTTCCCGATGAAAAACGTTAACAGGATAAAAGGCACGGCAAAGCCAATCACATACATGAGAGTATACACTAAGCCTGCTCCTGGATTCGTCGCTGCTAATAATAAAATTGACGCAAAGATCGGTCCAATACACGGCGTCCATCCTGCCGCAAAGCCTAAGCCCACAAAAAATGTTCCGACATAACTTGTTGGTTTTTTCGCCACATGGAGTCTTTTTTCTTTCATAAGTACTGGAATCGTCAGCCATCCTGCCACAATTAAGCCCATAAAGACGATAAAAATACCCGCTAATTGCTGAATGAGTGTTGCCGTTTGCCCAATAAATAAATGCTGTAGCCACTGTCCAAAATAGGAGGCACTTGCACCTAAACTAATGAAAACCACGCCGATTCCTGCTAAAAAGGTAACTGAATGGATCAATATTTTTTTCCGAATTGCTGCCGTTTGATCGGCTTGCATTTCCATGACACTAATCCCTGTAATATAAGAGAGATACGCTGGGAATAAAGGTAATACACAGGGTGATAAAAATGACAGCACCCCGGCCCCGAATGCTAAAAGAATTCCCACGATGAGGACCGTATCTGTTTCAATCATGATTTCCCACCTACTTTTCTAATCAATTTTATTATTCATAGGAACGAAGGGCTTCAACTAATTCATTCATTACTTGCTCATCCATTGCTCCGATAATTTTTTGAAAAACACGTCCTTCCGCATCTAAAATATAGCTCGTTGGCAGCGTCATGATTTCATACGTGAGACCAACCTCTCCACTTTCATCGAGTAAAATCGGAAATGTTAGCTCATGCTCCTGCACAAATTGCTCAATTGCTGGTCGACCATCATCCATATTTTTTACATTGACAGCTAGAATTTCAACCTCTTCATGATGCTTCTCATAAAAACTTTGCATATGGGGCATTTCTTCTCGACAAGGTGGACACCATGTTGCCCAGAAATTGACGATTGTAATTTTCCCTTTCGAATCCGACAAACTTACTGGCTCCCCATTTAAAGTCGGTAGCGTAAAATCCTGTGCCACAGGAATGTCGGACGTAATTGCTCCCGTCTCAACCTGTTCTTCTGGAGCATCCATCATTTCTTGAGTCGGTTCGTTCACTTTTTTTGTCTTCTCACCGGCTAAGTAATCCCAAGTAGCATAGCCTCCAAGTAAAACGAGGAGTACAATCGCTAACAATTTCTTAATCATGCTCTTTCTTCCCCTTTGCTGTAGCGGGTACAATCGTAAATTTGATATCCACCGCTTCGATGACCGTTTGAATCATCCCACAATTTTTTACAACCAACTTTTCAAGCTTCGCTAGTTGCTCTCCCTTCACTTCCTCGTTAAATGACACGTGTGCTGTGATGACAATCGCTTCGATTCGATTCGCCATCTCTGGATTACGATGCCCCTCTGATGTAAATGAAACCTCTACAAAATGAAGACGCATCTTTTGTAACAGCATCACTAGTAACGATCCACTACACGTCGTCAACGAGGCGAGAAGTAACTCATACGGCTTATAACCTTTTAGTGGATTCGTAGACGTGTACAACTCACCAAATGACAACTGCCCAATCAATCGCTCCTGTTCATAAACAAATTGCATTTCACCCACTCCCTTCACTTGAAGTATGGAGGAGAAATGTGAAAATTTCGTTAATATATACAAAAAAAGCAAGCAAATGAATCATTCACTTGCTCGCAACTGGATGGAACTATTCGTTTGCTTCCTCTGAAGAAGTCATTTCTGCATGACCATTCACCTTCATTTGAATGGTCATGATTATGTGCTTCGCCATCTTTCATCATTTTCTTTTGATGACGTTCGATTGCTAGTGCACGAATTTCATCAATTGTTGCCATTGAAGTATCTTCATTTTCAGCTATATAGCCTTTTGCATCTTCTTCAATTATTACTTAATCTAAATGAACCAAAATCGGTTCTCTTCATTCTTTTATAGATAGATAGCTTTATAAAAAAACCGATTTTATCATGCCCATAATATAAACATGAAATAATTAATGATTAATAAAATAAAAATAATCATCAGTATGGATAATAAATTAATATGTGCACTAGATGGCTGAAACTTTCCATTCATAATCCCTTGCTCTTTATTTTTATAATTACGATTTGTAATATAAATGACGATAATACCTAAAATGCCAGAGAAAATACCTAAAATAATTGACAACACATCTACCCACGCATTTCGTATGTTTCCAATTGTAAAATGCAAGCTTGTTGCTAAAAAGCCCACTCCTACAATGGCAATAGCTGTTCGTACCCAAGCCAAGTACGTTCGCTCATTGGCCAAATGCTGTTGTGCATACTGGATTTGATTAATCTCCGTTTGGTCTTTTTTCATTTTTTCACCTCTTCCTTTTACTCTAAAAATAGAAATAATTTGTTTAACTCTATAGCCAGCTTTAAAAAGCATCTGTTTAATAGAGCGGTAAAATCTTTACAAAAGGACACTAGAAAAGCCATACACATTTGCTGTATATGGCTTCTTTGACCATTAATATTGCCGAATAAAATCAATTAAATCTTCTTTTGGCATGAAGCCCGCAGTCTTGCCTTTTAATTCACCGTCTTTAAATACTAACAACGATGGAATTGACATAATCTGATAGTTCGCTGCTGTAACTTGGTTCGTATCTACGTCTACCTTCACAATTTTCACTTCGTTGCCGATTGCTGCATCCACTTCCTCTAAAACTGGCGCAATCATTTTACATGGACCGCACCAGGCTGCCCAAAAGTCCACTAATACGACACCGTTTGAAATTTCTTGTTCAAATGTTTGATCTGTTGCATGTACAATAGCCATGTTTTATTCCTCCAAATATGTTTGATGTTTTTTGATTAATTGGCGCAAGCCCTCTTCACTGACAGGGCCTACGATGCGCTCCAGTTCCTCACCTTGTGCATTAAGTAGCACGGTTGTCGGAATGGACATTACCCGAAAGGCAGTTCCTACTTCATCTGTTTCATCCATTAAAATTGGATAGGTCACTTCATAAGTTTCCATAAAATTAGCCAATGCCTGCTCGCCATTATCACGGTCTGTTAAGTTCACCCCGATGAGCGCTACCCCCGCCGGTAAATTTCCCGCAAAGCTTTGCAAGTGTGGCATTTCTGCTTTACATGGTGGACACCAGGTTGCGAAGAAGTTAACTATGGTCAGTTTCTGCTCTTGCTCCGATAAATTATACATTTCCCCGGTCGTTGTCGGTAAATCAATCATTTCATGGGCTATTGTTTCAGTTGCTCTCTCTACATCCACAAGCATCATTGCCACTAAACTTAAAATACCCGTAATAACCAAATACTGTGCTTGCTTTGTTTTTAGATACACTGTTAACAAAACAAAAAGATGGACGAGTGTTAGACTACTCGTAAAGCCATTCAACCATGCTAGTAGTAAAAACTGTCCGAGTAACAGCCCGTGTTGATATTTTCTTTCAACAAGTACAAGGGCCAAAAGCCAGATCACCGCAAGCAGCCAGTGCTCCTGAAACCCTAAACTAATGACGTTAATTACAGCCACAACCCTTGCCCAGTATATCCAAATATCTGCCCATACTAGTATTTGTCTTTTTCTTAATAGAATAAAAGCAAGCACCACTAATGCGAGAATATGTCCTCTTAGCCCTCCGTCAAAATAAACTAGTGATAACGGTGCTTTTATAAAGTCAGGTAAAGAAAATAGGATATAGCTGAACTTCCAAACGAGAATATAGGTAATGACAAGTTGCTCTAATAATTTATTTGTTGCTACACCTGCCTTCCGACTTCTAAAATCGCTATAAAAAATAGCAAGTAAGAAAGCGAGCCATGCGATCGGAATATTTACTTGTCCTAAAGATATATACGTCATCTGAAAATTCCTCTCTACCAACAGTTGGCTCTCTATAGCTTATTTAAAATTATAATTTGTCACAATCGGATCACGGTTTTTTGCTTGATCCTGGTAATACTCAAATAAAGAAATTCCTAAAAACGAACCTGAAATATTCTTAACATTTTTATACCCATTATTATTCAATTCCATTACTGCATTATAGCTACGCTGTGATGAACACAGTGCACATAAACTGGTACATCTGTCGGAATTTCATGCAAACGTGCACGTAACTCACTTAATGGAATATTGACTGCCCTTTTAAGGCACCTTGTGCAAACTCATTTACTTCACGTACATCGACAATATACGCTTCTTCTTCCACTAAATCACGTACGTCACTCACACGTACTTGCTTAAAGCGTCCTGCCATTAAGTTTGTTGCAACTAATGCCGCTAAATTCACGACATCCTTTGCTGTTGAAAACATCGGTGAATATGAAAGCTCTAATTTCTTTAAGTCCTCAATCGTCCCGTTCATCGTAATAAGCGTAGCAATAACAACAATTCGTTTATAGGCAATGCCCTTACCTATAAGCTTGTGCCCCAATGATGCGACTCGTTGGCACCTCGTAAATTAGTTTAAAATGTAGTGGATTACTCGAAGGCATCAATCCAACTTTATCCAGTGTAATGACATACACCGCATCGACCGACAATCCACTTTACTTTGCTGTACGCTCATTTAAACCTGTTGCAGCTGCTGCATAATCAAAAACTTGAATACTGGATGAGCCAATTACCCCTTTATTTGTAACCGTCATTCCATACATATGATCTGCTACTGCACGGGCTTGACGTTGTGCAGGTCCGGCTAACGCCAGACGCGTTTGCTTGTTCATTTAGCGGTGGTACACCTCAATGGCATCGCCTGCCGAAATTACCGGGTAGTGATTTACCGCATGTCTTTACCGTTAGAAAAGTCGTAGATATCGAGCGTTTATAAAAAGCCGTTGTTAAGCAAGATGCGCAAAATATTGCGGTTCTTGGGGGCTTTATTGGCGTTGAAGTAGCTGAAAATCTACGTTTAGCTGGCTTTCGGTATCCCTTGTGGAGTTTGCTCCACAAATTTTAACACCATTTGATGATGACATGGTTCAAATTTTGCATAAGGAAATGGTAGATCATGGTGTGGAATTAATTGTAGGAGATGGCCATCGGACTAGCTCCAGGCGATAATACTAATTTATCGTATGATTCTGCCGATTGTTCACCAGTTACAACGTTTTTCACTGTCACCGTTTTGTCGGTTCGGTTAATCGCAATTACCTCACTATTTACACGGGCGTCAATATTATGCTTTTCTTCAAATGAATCCGGTGTCATCATTAATAATTTCTTGCTGCTGAGGAAGCACCGCCAGCAACTCCACCAATTATGACTACTTTTTTCATCATGAACCCTCCTCTGCCTCTTCTTAAATTTGCAAATAATCTATTTCTAACACAAATATTATACCCTACAGGGTATTTTGTCAACTGTTTTTATATTAAGATTCTAGTGCTCGTTCAAGCTTGTCCTATCTTCTCTTATGAAAGCTTCTCTACCTACTTACCCCTTACCATTAGTTTCCTAACTAAAGTATCTCCTTTAATCGCTAGTAGCATTTTATTTTATTTAGCCAATCTTCAATTCAAATATGAAAGAATTCCTGGTTAAATAATGTGTATTAAAAAGATACATACTTAAGGTCACTAACTTGATTACTCTATATCTAACTATGTATTCCAAAATGCATGGTACACTTTTTTTAAAAAGGTGGCGGGAAGATGATTACAGGAAAATAACCGCCTTAGTTTACAAGCAATATAACAACCCCTACTCTATTACTTGGGCGTTCATAAAAACGGCTATTAAGTGCTTCGCCATCGTGTCTATAGTAGCTTCGGTAAAACTGAGTACTGCGGAGCGTTTGAGCCAGCAGTGCGGAACTTTAAGCCAGTGAATGCGGAGTTTTGAGCCACCGATTGCGGACAATTGAGCCACTATTAAGAAAAGGAAAACAACTACTGAAATTGCAGCTAGTTGTTTTCCTTTTTAATTTGAAAATAATCTATCGCTTAAGTGGTTTTAGACCATGGCGCTCGCGCATCGAGACTTCGCCATCAATTAAAATGTGGTAAGAATCATGTACAATACGGTCTAAGATAGCGTCTGCGATTTGGGCATGGCCAAGTTTCGCGTACCAGCCTTCCGGCGCAAATTGAGAACAGAAGATAGTTGAAGCCTTTTTTAAACGAGCCTCCACAATTTCGAAAACGTTTAAAACTTGTTCCTCTGATAGGTCTGTTAAAAGCCATTCGTCTATAATGAGTAAATCGATTTTTTTGTAATGCTGAATAAGTTTTCGGTAGCTGCCATCTGCTTCATATTTCGCTACAGCTAGTTCATCTAGTAGTTCCGGGAGGCGTATATATTTAACTTTGTGAAATTGACGGCAGGCATGAACACCGAATGCATTGGCTATATAGCTTTTTCCGTTGCCTGAAGCGCCCATTAAAATGATGTTGTGGTGATTTTGAATGTAGTTTCCTGTAGCTAATTCTAAGATGAGGTTTTTATCTAAACGGCGATCTGGATGGTATTCAATATCTTCAATGGCAGCCGACGGCTCATTGAACGTCGCTTGTTTGATTAAACGAGCGAGTTTATTCGATTTGCGGCGATCATATTCTGTATCTGTTAAGAGACTAAAAAGATCATTAAAATCCATATCACGATAGGCTGGATTTTGGTTGATTTCCTGATAGAGTTCCGCCATTGCGCTTAAACCCATTTCTGAAAGCTTACGTAGTGTTTCTTGTTTACTCATTTTTTCTCCCTCCCGAAATAAGCAGCACCACGTGTAAATCCGTGATTTTCATTCGAAGTTTTTATGGATGGTACGCTCTTTGTTTTTGAAGCCTGTTTTGTTCTTTCTAATAGGCCTTTTAAAACTGTATTAGAGGGGCTTGATGAGATTTCAAGTAACGTCTTAATGGCTTGCTCAAGTTCTTCTGCCGTATATTTCTTCACCATGTTTTGTAATGTACTTAAAATTTGGAGTGCTTTTTTCTCTACATGATTTTCTAAAATATACGCGACATATTTTTCCGTAAATGAACCGATGGTTGTTGCCCATTTAGTTACGTTTTCAGGATTATGTTCTACGTAAGAACGATGGTGATCTGGCATATGATCAATGTTTGTAGAATATTGTCCTATCTCACCTTTTAATCGTTTATGGGATGCAATTCGTGCTTCTTTAAAGTACACTTCAATTAGATCTGTTGTTAAACGAATATCGACCGATTCACGGGCGTATTCGTAAGGGACGGAATAATACATGCGTTCAACTTGGATGTGGTAGTTCAGTTGAACCTTGGCGGTTTTCCATTCCGTCATTTTGAAGCGTGTTTGAGGCAGTTGCTGGAGAGTGCTTTTCTCTTCTTCCTCAAATACGCTTTTTCGTGTTCCTGGACGTTTTTGAAAATCGGTTGTGTTGATTTCTTCTAATTTTTCAGCGATATACTGATTCAGCTCGTTAATGTGAAAACACTGTGCGTTGCGTAATGCAGCGATGATTTGTCTTGAGGCATGTCCTACGCTACCTTCGGCACTTGGCTTATCTTTTGGCTTTTGCACACGACTTGGCACGATAACTGTACGATAGTGATCAGCCAGTTCACGGTATGCCTCATTTAAAACAGATTCTTCGCGTTTCGCTTTAATGACACCGGTTTTTAAATTATCAGGTACAAGGGTTTCCGTAACACCACCAAAATAATCGAAGGCATGGATGTGTGCTGTTAACCAACTCGTCGATTTCATGTCTAAAAAAGCTTCTACATACATCATTTGGCTGTACGGCAAAGCAGCGACGAATACATACGCAGGCATTTCTTCACCTGTTGCACGGTCTCGAATAGAGAGTGTTGCACCAGCCCAATCGACTTCCATAATTTCACCTGGCTTGCGTCTTAGCGGCATCGTTAGTTTAAATTTTCGCGCATAATGACCATATTTTTCAGCGAATGTCCGATAGGCATAGGGGATTTTCTCTGCTTCCTTTGCAGCTAGCGCGTACTCGTGATGTAAAAGTTTGAGCGTCACATGCTTTTTCTGTAATTCTTTATGCACCTTCTCCCAATCCACAGGATAATAGCCTTTTTCAATTGGCTGTTTCTCGGGGTAAAGATATTCCTCTAGCCAAGCGTTTGTCATCGTGTCGTTTAACAAAGTAATCCTGAGATTTCTCGCACGTTGGATTACGTCAGATATGGTATTGCGAGAGTGTCCGGTGCTAGCGCTAATCGTTCTTTGGCTAATGCCATCAAAGGAAAGAGCTAGTATTTTACGGTAATCAATCATAAAAAATCCTCCTGTTCTGAAGTGTCATGCTGGGTGGCATGCTCCTTCATTATACAGGAGGTTTAAGGGAATATATGTAAGTGGCTCAAAGTTTCCGCACTCGGTGGCTCAATTGTCCGCATTGAGTGGCTTAATGTTCCGCACTAGTGGTCTTTTTTGATCGCAATATTCAAAACATGTGACAAGAAAAAATTGTTGATTTAAATGACGAGTAATTTGGGGAATCCATTCACTTTTTGATTTTGCCGAGCACCACGCCTACCGAATTATAGTACGGGCATTATTTCAAGTGTGATTACGAACGTGGATGTACCTAATCTAAAATTTTGAAATCAATGCGATGTATGTAGCAAGTGAGGTCGTGTTACCTAATAAATAACGTGTTGATGTGATTGAATATAACGAGGAGAAAATCATCATCAATGAAGTTAAGTCGAGTAAAGAGGATCAACGTAAGGACCACAAATAAACGGAGTAACTGCACTCTTAAAGTAGAGCTATATTTAACGGAGACAGGTGTATATAGTTTAGATTTAAAGAAGAGTAGCTCTTCAAATTGCTGAAAAAAAAGAATCCATTTTGAAAAAAAGATTGATCAAACGGATTCTTCTATGGATTTAAGAACTAAGTAAATTCAATACTTTTTTAACTTCGTCTTGCTTTCTTCTATGGTTATTTGTTCAAGTTCTATTTTAATTCTTTTGGAAGTATATAAATATATTCAATAATTTTATTTGTTATCCTTAAAAGATTCTCAACCATGTATTAAGCACAACTTAATCGCCATGAGCTGCCGTGTATCCTATAAATGAAATAACTAATAAACCACCCTGTAATTACACTGTGAATTAAGCCTTCATATATTTGTATATCCATAGTACTTTACTTTTCTGACGAGACCCCAAGTTATTTTGGAGAATATGAATTTATTCCTCTTTAAATAAATCAGGAAACATTGTACTTAGATTTTTAATGGAATCTTCAGCAGATTTTTGGCCTTCAGAAGTAAACATTTTATTAAATTCATTTTCTTCTACTGTCATATGATGTTCAGTTCCACTATTGAATTGTAATAAATCTCCTTGAATGTTTTTATGGTCACGAAGATGAGAAAAGCTACTAGTAAGGATTAAAGTTTTGTATAAATTCTCATAATGGATGGCCTTCTGTTTAGCTAATTTTATTTCTTCTTTCTGTTTTTCAACTATATATGGTAATTGTTCCAAATGAACCATTTTTTCTTTTAATGAAGTTAATTCTTGAAAAGTTTGCCGAAACATTTCTTCAAAATGGTAAAATTCGTCGATAATTTTTGTTTTGTTGTTATTATGTCGTTCAAAAATATCTTCAATATTTGGAAAGTAAACACCTTCCAATGTAGCGTTAGTAGGTAGAATAATTGGCTTATTTAGTTCATTAATATAGTCCTCAATTCTGCGTTTCCACGTTTGTCTTCCAATACCCGTTTCATTTTGAAGAAATTGAAAAGTAATTTTTTTCCTCCCATTTTTATGTTTAATGCTAAGTGCGATTTCTTTTAATTTTTCATCACTAATTTTTTTAGGGCGCCCAGGCTCTTTAGTTTCACTCATCTTTATATCTCCTAATCCATGCTTCAACAGTAGATCTCTGGTCCATTAATCTTGTTAGTTGAGAGGAAGCAGAATTCAATTTAGTTTGCCCAGATTCTTGATACTTATGGTTCTGAAAATCATAAAACATATTTTTGCTAAGTGAAAACATCATTTCAGTAACTTCCTGTATATTTCTTTGAATAGATTGCGAGTAATCGGTTAACCACTTTAACCCTTCTTCTAAATCATTTACAGCTGGTTTAAATATATAAAAAGGTTGACATACTTTACATTCACCAACACAATCATTCGGGAAATCAAGATTACTACAGTATCCGAAATCTACTTTTCTTAGTTTTTCGAGCACGATATCTTCATAAATTAATCCCTTATCGTATAAATATCTTGAAGTATTGTTTATGGTTTTACCTATGTTATTTTCAATGTTTAATTCAAGTTTCTTTTGTGCAAGTAAATAAACCTGTGATTGTACATAATGGTCTATATGAGAATAATAGTTGAATTGCATTTCCAAATTATCGTGACCAGCCATTCTAGCAATTGATAACATATTGAATCCTTGCAAGAACATATTCATAATTGCAAAGTGTCTGGTGTCTCCTAAATTAATTTTTTCTAATGATTCATTTTGAATTACATGAGAATAAAAATCGTCCAATATTCGTTGTATATATTTATCCACTACCGTCGCGTAAATATTTACTGAATTTTCTGTTTTCTAACTTTCCCTTTTGAGAAGAAAAACGAAGACACGCAAGTAGAGGTAGTAAACATCCATTTTTTTACTATATCCTTTGGCGAGGGCGACAGAAATGTGAAACTCTTTATGGGACGGCATTTCCTTTGATTTTTCGAATCCAAATTTTCGCTGGTTTCCATAGGGCTGCTTTTAAATACCGACTGATTTGTAAGTATGTCCGTGAACTATTTGTATGGAGCTGAGCCAGTACGTTTAAGCAGTAGACGATCATCGCGATATACACTTGATTATGCACAGCTTGTTCACTTTGCCCATAAAACTTTTTAATGTTTAAGTGCTGTTTCATCCATTTGAAGAACAGCTCGATGGCCCAGCGTGATTTGTACAACTCAGCGATTTCGTCTGCACTTAAATCAAAACGATTCGTAATCAAATGTAGCTCATTTCCCTTTGAATCCAGTACTTTGATGAGACGAAAGGCATTTTCGGCACGATTTTGCGTCGTACCAATCAGAATCATTTCATCGGATAATACCGCTGAATTTTCGGGTAGCTCAAATGGCTCTATCACACGTGTGACAGCGTTTTTGCGCAAGCGTGAGACAAAGAAATAGCCGTCGTCTGTCATGCGGTCGAATCGCTCATAATCTAAGTAACCTCGGTCGAACACGTACATGCATTCTTTGTCGTCAATTAGCACTTCTAATTGGCCTCGATCATGTTCTTTTGCGTTTGTCAGCACGGCTTTGTCAGGATACGAACAGCCCTTTTCTAAGTAAACCAGACGTAAATGGAGTTTGATTCCCGACTTTGTTTTACGGAATTCAGCCCATTTGTGATTGTTCAAATTCAATGGCAACGTACTCGAGTCGATAATTTTGAGTGGTGTCGTCACTTTTCGACGTTGTTCAAAATGTGATTTCTCATGAATTTGTGCGACTAAATCGAGAAATACCTGCTGGAACACATCTGTCGGCACTTGATTTAACCGACGCCCTAACTGTGAAAAGCTAATTGATTCTAAATCCGTCGCTTTTTGAAGGTCGTCTGAAAATAATGTATCACTGACAGCACGCAGACTTTCGGTTTCATTCAGCTGCGCAAACAACAATAATTTAAGAAATGAAACGACGTGTAACTTCTTTGTATAGTAATTTAATTGATAGAATTCAACCAATTCCTCTAATTTTGTCGAGGTAATAGGGGAAAACCATTGTTCAAATGATGTTTTTCGTGTAAACTTATCCATGCGATTGTCCTTTATTTTGGATTTGGATGGTTTACTACCGCCCAACCATTATAAAGGATTTTTTTGTGCCTGGATTATATTGCAGAAAATTCAGTTTTATTTATAGCGTTGAATTATTTTAATGCGACGCTAGTGATATTTATCGATTAATCTATTCTTTTTTCCTTTTCTTTGTAAGCGCCAAATATAGCACACCTTCAACGAATTCAATGGCCATGAGACAATCATGACAATGAATGAAGTTGGAGGTTTTTTTATGAAACGATCAGAACGTCAGCTGATGTGGCAATCTCGTATTCAAGCTTTCCACACGAGTGGTGAAGCAAGCGTTGCTGCTTGGTGCGCAAAAGAAAATGTACCTGTTCAAAGTATGTATCAGTGGCTGCGTAAATCACGGACGCAGACAAAAATTCAACCTGCTCAGTGGTTACCTGTTGTTGTACAAGAGCCTGTTCTACCTGAAACGATTCCCATTACGATTAAATTAAATGGCATCACCATTGACTGTCCACCCGATTTTGATGAAGCGACTTTAACGAAAGTCCTTCAGGTTGTCCAACATCATGTTCACTAATTTAAGAATGGATCAAGTGTTCATTGCGTGTGGACCAACAGATTTACGGAAATCCGTGGATGGTCTCGCTGCAATTGTACAAGAAAGCTTTCAGCTTGATCCCTTTTCATCGCATCTCTTTGTATTCTGTAACCGAAAAAAGGATAAATTAAAAATCCTTCACTGGGACCATAATGGATTTTGGCTCTTTTATCGTCGTTTAGAAGATGGCCTGTTTGACTGGCCCGATGAAGCGACTACGCCATTGAAAATTTCAGGCAGGCAATTTAAATGGTTACTCGAAGGGTTACCTATGAATCAAAAATCCTCACATATGAAGATTTCTGCTAAAGTTGTCATTTGAAAAAGGAATTCGGCTAATCAGGTCGAATTTCTTTATCTATGGTAAAAATCGAACTTACTCCAACACTTACAATTGAAGAACTCGCAAAAAAGAATGCGGCGTTGGAAAAACAAAATGAAGCCCTACTGGCTAAACTCAACTGGTGGGAAGCACAGTTCCGCCTGAGCCAACAAAAGAAGTATGGTGCTTCAAGTGAAAAAACCAACCAAGATCAACTTACGCTGACGCTATTCAATGAAATGGAAATGACGTCAGATAACACGGTCGAAGAACCGACGCTTGAAACGGTTACCTATAAACGTAAAAAGCGTTCGGGTCAAATCGAAGCGATGTTAGAAAACTTGCCTGTCGAAACGATTCACTATCGTTTAAGCGAAGAAGAGCAGGTTTGTTTGTGTTGCGGTGAAAAGACACACGAAATGAGTACACAAATCCGTCGTGAATTGAAAATCATTCCGGCACAAGTCGAAGTGGTCGAACATGTTCAACACATTTACAGCTGCCGTCATTGTGAAAAAGAAGGAACAGAAACACCTATCGTCACAGCGAAAATGCCAGCGCCTATGTATCCAGGTAGCTTAGCTTCGCCATCAGCGATGGCTTATTTGATGAGCCAAAAATATTGTGAAGGTCTTCCGCTTTATCGACAAGAAAAACAATTAGAGCGAATGGGCATTTCACTCTCACGTCAAACGATGGCGAACTGGATGATGTATGGGGCGAACACATGGCTTATCCATTTATATCATCATCTTCATAAAAAACTACTACAAGAGGATATTGCCCATGCGGATGAGACCAGTTTACAAGTATTAAATGAACCTGGTCGCGCTGCGACAAGCAAATCGTTTATGTGGATGTATCGAACAGGTCGAGAAGTAGCGCCCATCGTGCTTTATGACTATCAAACTACACGCTCGGGTAAACATCCCAAAGCATTTTTACAAGGTTTTTCAGGTTATCTCCATGTCGATGGATATGCAGGTTATCACGACTTGAAAAATGTCGAGTTGGTCGGGTGCTGGGCGCACGCGCGTCGAAAATATGATGAAGCACTGAAATCCTTACCAGCAAATCTACAAAATACAGAGCAGCCATGTGCCGCAAAAATAGGCCTTCAATTCTGTAATCGTTTATTTGCGATCGACAAAAAGATTAATAAAATGGACGACTGTACACCTGAACGTCGCTACGATGAACGTCTGAAGCAGAGTAAACCTGTATTAGATGATTTTTTAGTATGGCTAAAAACAGAAAAAGCCCGTGTCGCACCAAAAACAAAATTAGGTGAAGCCATTACATACTGTTTAAATCAGTGGCAAAAACTCGTGGTATTTTTAAAGGATGGTCGTCTAGAGTTAGATAATAATCGAGGCGAACGTTCGATTAAACCGTTCGTTATCGGTCGCAAGGCGTGGTTATTTGCGAGTTCTCCAAAAGGCGCAAAGGCTAGTGCTGTCATTTACAGTATTGTAGAAACAGCCAAAGAGAACCAACTCGATCCGCTGAAATATTTAACGTATGTCTTGGAACAGCTGCCGTTAATTGAACGAACAGACGACGCAGCGTTAGATGCGTTGATGCCTTGGTCAGATAAAATTCCGACCAACTGCCACGTACCAAAACGAACTATATAGATAACATAACAATAGCGGCTGCCTAAAACTAGGTGGCCGCTATTTGACGCTTACTTTTCTTTGACCAGAGCTCCCTTTTGGATTTGGTAAAAATTTAACATATAGATCATAGGGAAATAAATATTCTGTTTCTACTTTATTGTTATCTATAAAATTAATGTAACATAATATGATTTCGTATGTTTCTTTATTAATTTGAACTGTATCAGTAATATCTAATTTAAAAGGAGAGTTTGCTTTTTTCTTCTCTCTTGGAAGGATAATCCAAAAGGTTCCATCTTTTTTTTTATCTATACAATTTTTTTTTAGTTTAAGAACTTCAATAATTCTCATTGGTAATACATTTGTTAGTTTCCACCAAATTAAAATGGGATAAAACCGAAAATATTCCTCTGAATTGTATGAACTAAAGAATTCCTCTATAATTTCATCGAAGGCAATTACATCAGGAAAATACGGTAGTTCTCGGTTTTTTTTCTCTGGGGTTTTTATAGAGTTACAAATATCGATAATCTCCGAACTCAATGGATGTTCATAAAAAGTTAAAAATAATCTAATTATCCCAGCCGTTTCAAATCCGACAATTGAGGTTTGCGACATTAAAAAGATTTCTAGCTCCTTTAAATCTTCAAATTTACTCGTTTTTAAGATAACTCTTTTTAATGTCATTAGTATTCTTTGGCAAGTAGTGATAGCTGTTCCTGTCATTCTTTTTAGAAGTATATAACCTTTTAGAGCTTTATTTAATTCTTGATACATCTCTAAATCAAATTTAAATATAATTTCTCTGTCTTTATTTTCGTTATATATTAACCACACTGAATCATCAAAATTATCAGCATTAATTAAAGAGTTTTCTTTCAAAAAAGAAAAGTATTTCCTCAATTCCTCTTCTGGAATTTGTGTATGTGTTACGTTTTCAATTGATTTTAATGTAATATTCTCAGAAAGTTTACCAATGTCGATTTTTACTTCCATATTATATGCCATCCCCTTTGGTTTACATTAGTAATGGACTCAACTGTAAGACTCGTTTTCTAATGCCAACTAGATCAATAAAAGTTTCGATATATTTCTCTCCATAGACAGAAATAGCTTCATTCAGAAGTAATAAATATATTTTTAGAAAGTAAGAATCCCTCTCAATAATAGTTGTATACATCGTTGACTCAATCGATGTCATTAAATTTTCAATTTCTTGTTTAATATGAATAATTGTATATACTTCTGGAATAAAGAATTCACATGAATAGCATGACTGTAGATGCGGTTTCTCGCAATCAGGGTAACTCAAACATGAACCGTGTTCATTACGAGAAGGCCTTTTTCCACTTAATATGCCATTTATTAATTCTTTAATTTGTAGATTATTTAATTTACTTAGTTTATTTAATATAGGCAGCCTTTTTTTATCAATATTTTTGAGAAATACTGCCCAATCCTCTATTTGCTTAGGGCTAAATTCTTTTCTTAATTCCATTATATAATGCGATCTGACATCAATTGGTATTGGATCAATTCCATCTTCAAATAAAAGCTTAATTAATGTATTGTATAACCATCCAAAATGACCTCTATTGAATAAGTTTAAAGAAACATTTCCAAGGGATCCATCGAAGTTTGTAGCTTTAACATAGATAGCTGTAGTATCTTCTTTTTCATGAGAACGCGTCTGCTGTGTATATGTTAATGCCAATTCAGGATCAGGAGCTTCATCTACAATACTATTAAAAAGATAAGTCATGGTTGAACGATTCATTACTAAACTTTTAAAGTCTCTTAAATCTTCATTATATTTAAAGAAATTTAAATGCTGATTGTTTGGTTTACGAGCCCTTAGACTATTTGAAATAAGTGTTTGAAGTAAAAACTCATCCTTAGTATGTCGACGATGTAACTCGCAGATTATAAATGCATTTCCTGCAGCCAGGATAAAATCCATAGGTACAAGAAAGGTTAAGAGTGAATTAGTCTTTGATGTGGTTAAACTTCTAGTCTTATAATAAATTTGATTTATTACAATTTGAGCCTGTTCTTTTGTAACTTTGTTTGTCAAAAACCATTCAAAATCATTAATCTCTACGGCTTCTAATTCTATATTTTTAAGACTATTAACAATGTCTGTAGATCTCCACGTATCTATTAGATGCATAATAGTAAAAAGCCACATATTAGCATAATGCTTACTCTTTAATGCCTCTAAAACATGCCTATCAATATTTTTGGTATAGGAAAGGTATTCAAGATAAATCTCAGGAGAATAGATTTCTTTTTCATCATCTTTAGTGGATGATGAAGGGGTAATAATAAAGTTTTTCTTATTATCGATACCCAAGATACCAAAAACATACTGAAAAAACCAATTTACTAGAGTCCTGTGAGACAGTGCATAAGATTCATCTATAAGGATGGAATGGATTTCTTCTTCACTTAATTCAAAACATTCGTTAGTTAAATTTAAAATGATTTTTTCATAGCAAATTTTAGCTCGAGAACATTCTGACTTAACATAGCTTATATGACCATTTAATGATGATATTCGTACCGAAATATAATCAATATAGTACTCCCTAGTTTTTTCAATATGCTTTGGGATTTTGAAATTTTTAATGGAATGAATTAAATGTTCTAGCAAAAAAGCTTTATCGATTTTTATTCCCTTTTCGTTTGGTAGTTTTGATAAATTTCTAATTCTCTTATATTCCTCTAAATCTGTTAGAGGGATATAGAAATAATTATTTTCTTTAAAACCATTAGGAAAATACCCTTTTTTTATATAACTACTTAACGTTGTAGAATGTATATTTAAATAACGAGCTGCATCACTTGCATTTAAACAATGTTTTTGTTTTTCTGATTTTTTTTCCAATTTTGTAATATATAATTTCATTTCATCCAGACTAATTGCTTTTAACTTTTTTCCGTTTTCTAGAAATTCTATAGGTGTACCTAATTTACCATTATTAATAAGTTCGCTCGCGGAATTATAAGAGATATTTAGTTTTTCAGCTACTTCTTTAATGGTTAAATATCCTTCAGGTCTTTTTATTTTACACGCGTATAAATTATAATTTGATTTCAATTTCTCAAAAAAATCATCAGGGAGTGTTTCCAATTCTTCTCGACTTAAATAAACTTTATTTTGTATAATTGTTACTTTAAATAAGTTCAATTCTAAACATTTTTTTATTGTTTTACGAGAGACACCTAATAATTCTGCAGCTTTATTACAAGATATTAACTTTTTTAATAACAATTTTTGAGATATAATTCCTTTGATTTCTTTCAGTGGAAGATACCAAGTGCGAAGCCAAAGTATTCCACCGGATATTTTTTTGTTATTTATCCAATTACCAATTGTTGAACTACTTACATTTAGGATATCCATAGCTTGGTTTGGGGTTACATAATTTTTATTTAAATCATCAAGAAATTCCTCATACTTTCTTACAGAGGATTCAGGTATAAGAAAAATACTTGTTTGTCCTGAAGTAGATTCCCTAAATTTTCTAATTCTATCAAATCTACCCTGATTTATCCAACGTACTATTTCTGTTTGATTAACATTAAAGTATTGGGCTAACATATTTGTATTGTAATATCCCTTTGGAATAACTTTATTTTTATAAGCCAGAAGATCACCATTATCTCTCAGAAAATTTTCAAAATTTTCTTTAGATAATAGAAACTTACCCCCTCTTAGAGACAATTGTAAGTCAGGTCTAAATATTTTAAGGACTTGTTCAACTGAAACCCCTAGGTTTTCCGACAATTCCTTCGTACTTAACATTTGGCTTTCTTGGTCTAACTTTTTCTTGAGCGATATTACAGATGACTTAGATAAATACAATTTACCTTTCCAGATTATGCTGTCCTCAAAATATCCCTTTTTTTTTAGTATATATAATGAACCTGCAGAAATGCCCAATGTTTCTTGGACAACAGTAGATTTTATATATCGTTCCTCAATATCATTGATTTCCCTTTCATATTCAATTACATCGGTTTCAGGAATCAAATAGTACTCAGGTGAACCATATGGGACTCCTGATTTTTCTATATTTTTAAAAATATTTTTATTTATCCATAAATTAATTGTATCTCTTTTAACGTTGAATCTTTGAGCTAACATATCTACTGTAAAAAAGCCTTTGGGAACACCCTTTTTCAAAAAAGAGAGTTCTTTTGAATTTGTAAATTTGAAATCTTCCAATACTTTTTTAGCAATCAAGATTCTTTTTGAATTAAAAGATGAACAAGTTTCTAATCGATTTGATCTTGTCTGTATTTGTTAAGCTAAAACTGAGCCACAAACGCAATTGAAATATGAGCCACTTTATATCAAAATAATCCTAACTGTTAAAAGTTAGGAGGATATAGAGGTGATCAGTTTGGAGAAAAAGCAATTGGTATTGATTGAGTACTACCAGCACAATACAAGTCAGCGTCAAATTGCAGAGAAGCTTAATATGTCACGAAATACTGTTAAGAAATATATCGAACAAGACTTAGCGGCAAGACAACAAGATACAAGGAATTTACCGATTACAGATAATTACGTTACGCCTCCGGCATATAAAAAGCGTAAGGGAAAAAAGAGAGCTTTAACAAATACGGTGATGAAGCGTATTCGCGAGATGATGAAACAGAATGAAAATAAGCGTGAAGTAAATATGCATAAGCAGCAATTAAAGATTATTGATATACATGACAAACTTTTAGATGAAGGGTTTAAAATCGGCTATACGACAGTTCGCAATTTCGTGAATCGTGAGGAAAAGAAGCAAAAGGAAGTATTCATCCGCCAAGAGCCTAAAGTTGGTCGTGAAATTGAGTTTGATTGGGGAGAAGTAAAGTTATTTATCGATGGAAAACTAAGAAGTTTTTCAATGGCCGTATTTACTCTAGCCTATAGTAACGATCGCTTTGCGCGACTCTACGAATCAGAAACAATGGTTTGTGTACAGGATGCACACGTAAAATGTATCGAAGCTTTAGGCTTTGTGCCACACGTTTTTACATACGATAATATGCGTACAGTTGTCAAAAACTTTATCGGTTATGATCGTTTTATTACCGACGGTATGAAAAGTTTATCCTTGCATTATCATTTTCAAATACGACTTTGTCAGCCTCGTAAAGGCAATGAAAAAGGCCATGTGGAGCGAAGTGTGGAATACATACGTCGCAAAGCATTTGCGCATCGAGATACGTTTGTTTCTTTAGAAGAGGCACAGGAGTATTTAGTTTCTATTATCGAAAAATTAAATGGTCGCGTTCATTATTTGAAAGAGAAAACACATCATGAATTGATGTTGGAAGAAAAAGCTGAACGAGCTGGCAGTTTAACAGCGGCACCGTTCGACCCTGCAGAATTAGTGGAGCTACGTGTGGATAAATATAGTACGGTTACCTACCGTCACAATCGCTACTCTGTACCCGAGGGGCATGTAGGAGAATACATTAAGTTAAAAGCTCGTGCAGAGGAAGTGCTTCTATTTAGCGAAGGTGAATGCATCGCGAAGCATAAACGAAGCTGGCAAGTTCATGCCTGGGTGATGAATATCTACCACTATTTAAACACCTTGGAAAAGAAAAAAGGTGCCTTAGCCCAAAGTGAATGTTTGAGCCAAGCACCAAAAGATATAAAAAATATCTACCACCGCTATTATATCGGAAATGAAAAAGATTTTCTAGAACTACTTGTTTATGTCAAAGAACGAGATTGCCTAACAAGAGTACTAGAAGTCATTACTGAACTAGAAAAGAACCCTTTGGTTCATCTAACAACGGAAAAAATCATTTTCTTAGCAGAACAGTCAGCTGAAGTACGTACTGTTTTAACTGGCCAAGATGATGTCACCAGTCAATCTTTAGATAATTTATCTTCATTAGCAGCATTATTTCATTCTAAAGGAACAGGAGTGGTTCATTAATGGACAAGCAAAAAGAGATGATTGAAATGTGTAAAGAATTACGTTTACCAAGTATTCGTTCTTTACTTGAACAAGAAGTATTATTTGAACAACATACAACCCCGGCTGACTTTCTCTATTTCGCTTTAAAACAGGAAATGGAGGACCGATACGTGCGAGCAAAAGCTAATCGAATTCGATTAGCCAACTTCCCAGAGAAAAAGCTATTAGAGGAATTAGATGTAGAGGCACTGCCGCAAAATGCGGCGGTTCGCCTTCCTCATTTGAAGGAACTAAAGTTTATACAGGAGAAGCAAAATGTATTATTAATTGGCTCACCTGGTACCGGTAAAACCCATCTTGCGATTGGATTAGGCATTGAAGCCTGTTTAGCGGGCTATAAAGTGTATTTCACAAGTGTAGCATCACTTGTGAATCAATTAAAGGAAAGCCGTTCTGCGAGAACATTGCGCTCCTTTGAACTAAAATTTGAGAAGTATGATTTAGTCATCATCGATGAACTCGGGTACATTTCATTCGATAAAGAAGGAGCAGAACTTCTGTTCACGCACTTATCGTTACGTGCCGGTCGAGCAGCGACAATTATAACAAGTAATCTAACGTTTGAACGCTGGGAAGAAGTATTCCACGATCCAGTATTAACATCAGCTTTAACCGATCGACTCACGCATCGAGCGCACATCATCAACATGATTGGTGGCTCCTATCGAATTTTAGAAACGAAAGAATGGATCGAACAGAGCAATTTTTAGTGGCTCATATTTTAATTAACAATTGGCTCATATTTAACTTGCGAAATACACTTGTCCAATGATAAACTTTTTCTTCAGACACACCGAGATAAATAGCAGCTTCTCTAATTGTAAACTTATCCATTCGTTCACCTAATTTCATTTTTCATTTTTACTTTCAATAAGACGAGGAATATAGAAACCATGCATATGATTTAATCTCTCTTCTAATTTTTTTCGAAATCTAGAGGTCCCCTTAAGATATCTTAAAGAGGAAAGAAGTGAACTATCACCACGGGGAACTGCAATTTCATAAGGATTTTTTGCATACTCAGCTAACATATTACTAAAGATTCCTCTTCCAATATGAGTTGACCACTTAGAAATTCTAAGGTGGTGAGCAAGTAATTTATCATTAATATTATTGCTATTTTTTAAACAATATATAAAATATTTTTTTACCTTATCAAAGTATTGCCTATAACTTTTCGCAGTCATTGCCTTTCCATCACGATTAACAAATAATGCGCTTGTCCCATCTTCACAAGTATATAGTTCTAAATGATCGTTATAAAGTTGGTTAAACCAGTTTTGTAAAATCATTACCGATTGCTTTCTTTCTTTCTTAACGTAATCGGCACCATTGGTATCCTTTAAATCAGTACGGAACATGTTTTCCTTCAAATTTATAAGCATAGATTCCCCATTTACCGTATGTTTAATTGAACTTCTCTTTATATTCACAACCTCACCAACTCTTAATCCACCGAAAATCTGAAAGTATAAACCAAGAACAATAGGTTTTGCAGTCAAGCAAGCTATTTCAAAGAATAATGGTAAATGTTCAATAGGAAAAGTGTGTTCCATTTCATTACTTGAGAAACTAGGAAGAATAACATTCTTAAATGGAGATATGTGTATTTTTTTACCACTTTCGTTATAATATGACTCAAAAGTTGTGGAAGCGACTAGGGGTAAGCATTCTTTGTTTGAGAGGTAATAATAAAATAAAGTCAGGGTTCTTTCAATATCTTTAACTGTTTGTCTTGCTTTTCCATCTTCTGTTAAATTGTTAAGAAATTTCTCTCCATGAGTAATTTCTAAATCTCTTAATGATTTTAATTTAAATTTATTTCTATTATCTATAATAAAATTTAAAAAGGAGGATAAGTTTAAAGCATGTTTTCGCTGTGTGTTATATGAAGCATACCTCCAATTGAAAAAGATAAAATCAGTTATTGGATGTACTATTTCAAATTGATTATCCTTATTCTGAAGACATATAAATGCTATTTGTTTTTTTTCGAATTCACCATTTTTTTTTATTTTCCAATCCATCCAAATTGTATCAGCTCTAAATTTGTAGTTTGAATTATATATCGGATATATCTTTGTACTCATTTAACCAACCTCCTTTCAAAATATAATTCCTATATTTACAATTAATGCATATAAATAAAAATATGTACAGAAATAAATAGAATTAATTGGAAAGATATATATTAATGCTATAAATACCCTTTAAATGTAATGTACAGTAATTTATTTCATGAAAGTTCCTTAAATCCTTTATATGGAGAGAAATACATTATGTTTATTGTACAATTTATATTTTGTACAGTTATATGTAGATATTGGCGATGATCCCTTCCCCATTATAGGACTTTACGTTTTGCCAAAGTACATGCGGATTATCAAACACATCGATCATTTGCAGTCTCCTTGAATCGGTATATTGAACCGGTACAGGTAAATTGTGACGTTCAAAAAAGTCGGAAAGTAATTGTTTTCTTGTTGTTAATCGGCTATTTCCCTTATCTTCCCCTTTTAGTTTCAGTAAATCAAACACAATATAATGACACGGGAATGTGTCTGCATGCGATTCGATATTTTTTTGGTTCGTCATTTTCCCCCGCTTTTGCACATACGAGAATTTGCTTTGAAAATTGTTTATTAAGTAAACGACTTCCCCGTCAAAGGTAAGCGGTAAATAAGCTTTGATTTTGTCATAAATACTCTCACAGTAACGGATAATTTCAGGAAATTTATCATTTAAAACGTTACCATTCCGGCTTTTCAATATTGGCGATTGACTGCCCTTTTCCCAAAATAAAACAGAACGATAACCGTCATATTTAGTTTCGTATAACCAATCCTCACCTAACGGAATTTCCGGTGCATCGGTTAATAACATAGGTTTCACATAAAGGCCAACTTTCGTTTTTTTCTATTTATCCTTTGTTTTTTTTCTCAGACAATACATAAATTAAATTTTTAGTCCCATAGTAAGGAAAAATGAGGTGACAACATGCATACTGTCTGGAAAGGTAGTATTAGCTTCGGCTTAGTGAATATCCCGGTAAAACTTCATGCTGCAACGGAAAATAAAGACGTTAAGCTCCGACAGCTCCATAAAGAATGTCATACACCGATCAGCTACAAAAAGGTGTGTGAAGGATGTCAGGCAGAGGTAAAAGATGAAGATATCGTAAAGGCGTATGAATATACAAAAAACAAATTCGTTGTTTTGGATGAAGAGGACCTGGAAAATTTACGCAAAGAAAATGAAGATAAATCGGTAGAGATTATAGATTTTGTGAAGCTGGAAGAAATCGACCCGATTTATTTTGAAAAGACGTACTATTTATCCCCTGACAATACAGGGGCAAAAGCATATGTCCTATTACGAAAAACGTTGGAGGAATCCGGTAAAATCGGTGTGGCCAAAATTACAATCCGTTCAAAAGAGCAATTGGCCATCGTCCGTGTTTATAAAAATACATTAGTAATGGAGATCATTCATTTCCCAGATGAAGTGCGTGCTGTCGGAGACGTACCGAATATACCGAGTGTTGAAGCAGTCGTGCAAAAAGAACTGGAGACGGCCCTTATGCTTGTTGAGCAATTGACAACCGAGTTCGATCCGACAAAATATACGGATGATTACCGGACAGCGCTCATGCAGCTGATCGAGGAAAAGAAAGCGGAAAGTACGGTTGTCGCAAACGAAAAACGCCCGTTGCCTGATAATGTGACCGATTTAATGTCCGCATTACAAGCTTCACTCGATAAGACGAAGAAGCCGAAAACGAGAAAACGTACAACAACTACAAGGACGAAGAAAAATGCATAGAATAAAGCCCATTTCCAACAAAGAAATGGGCTTTATATGTATTCTATTTTACAGCAGCCGTTTCCAACAGCCCTTCAATCGCCTTTTCGATATCCAAGAAGGAAGCATCCGGCTCAAAACGTTGGATGACACGGCCGTTACGGTCTACTAGGAACTTTGTGAAATTCCAGCGAATATTGCGGCCGATTAAGTAATCGGGATAGTTCGATTGAATTGTATTGTATAAATGTTTTTGCTGCATTGTCTCACGAACAAATTCCGGACAATCAACCTCGTGTTTTAAATAGTTGAATAGCGGATGGGTTTCATTGCCATTCACATTGATTTTATCAAATACTGGATATGTAACACCGAACTGAAGCTTGCATTGTCTTGCAGATGTTTCCCCGTCTTCCGGGTTCTGTTCACCGAATTGGTTACATGGAAATGAAAGTACTGTGAACCCTTTATCTGCATAGCGTTCATATAACTTTTGCATATCTTCATATTGGAAAGTAAATCCACAATTGCTTGCTGTATTCACAATCAACATCACTTGATCTCGATAAGTTTCCATCGAAAGGATCTCACCGTTTGTTTTTTTCACTAAATAATTATAAATACTCATTAAGCCATGCTCCCTACAACGTTTAGTATAAAACTATCATAGTATAAACTTCCCTAAAGTACAAAATTACTAAACCGAAAGTTGTAAAAAGATTAAGATTAACGCTTTGTTTTCCACATTGAAATACTAGATAACGGGTATCCATATGAATAGCAAGGGAAAAATAACGTTGTATGAAAGGAGCGAATAAAAATATGCCAAGGAAACTGGTAGCTGCCATTAAAAAGCACGCCCTGCCCTTTAATGAGCACAGTTTAAATAAAATCGTCGAGTCAATTGGTCATGCCAAAATTGTGATGATCGGTGAAGCTTCGCATGGTACATCAGAGTTTTACACAGTCCGAGCCGAGTTAACGAAACTGCTGATCAATCAAAAAGGATTTAATATTATCGCGGTAGAAGGAGACTGGCCATCTGCACAGGCAGTTAACCGTTATGTCAAAAGTTATGAAGATGATAATGAAACCGCTGCTGCAATCTTGAAAGAATCATTTAATCGTTGGCCGCAATGGATGTGGGCAAATGAAGAAGTAGAACATTTTGTAGAGTGGCTAAAGGATAAAAATAACACATTGAGCAATAAAGTCGGGTTTTATGGCATTGATTTATACAGTCTCTTTGAATCGATGGATGAAGTGTTCCACTTTTTATCTGAAAACCCTAAATACAAAGCCGATTTTGAACATGCAAAGAAAGCATTCTCCTGCTTTGAGCCTTATAATAGAATGCCGGAGCACTATGCCCTCTCCACTGCTCAATTTACGGATGAATGTGTGCGTGAAGTAACAGATTTGCTGAGATCGTTACGAAATAATAAGGAACAGTACTCGAACAAACATGAAGAAGATTTAAATGTCATGATGAATGCACTTGTCACCAAAAATGCGGAAACATATTACAGGGAAATGATGCAGGATGCGATTTCCTGGAATACACGCGATTTGCACATGGTGGAAGCGATCAATGAACTATTGAAGTACCACGGTGAAGATGCAAAAATCATTATTTGGGAACATAATACACATATCGGGGATGCTTCCGCAACAAGTATGAAAGAAGATCAAATGATCAACGTCGGTCAACTTATCCGTGAACAGTATGGAAAGGACAATACTTTTGCCATTGGTTTTGGCACGTATAAAGGTACAGTCATTGCTGCTGACAGCTGGGGAGATCCTCTGCAAGTGATTGATGTCCCCCCTTCCAAACTCAACACATGGGAAGGACAGCTCCATGCAGCTGGCGGGCAAGATAAAGTATTGATTTTTACTGATGAAAATCGGGAGTTGTTCAATGACCGGATTGGCCATCGTGCAATTGGTGTTGTCTATCACCCTGAATATGAAGCGTACCGGAATTATGTTCCATCAAACATCGGTTCAAGATATGATGTCTTTATTTACATTGAGCAGACAAAAGCATTAAAGCCATTATAAAGTAAGCCTACGTTTATCGTTTGGCTTGCTTTTTTATTTGGCTTAACCCCCAATACATTTCCATTTTATCCTATAATAAAGATGCGATTGATTTTCGACATTATGTTGTACAGGAGGAACCTATGATCAAAGAAGCGACACTTGAGCATGCATCTACAGCAGCACACCTTGCATTACTCCTTTGGCCCGGCAATGATTTACATGATTTTGTACAGAACATAGAAGATGTTATTAAAAATCCGAACAGTACAGTTTTCTTAGCATTTGATGATGAACAACCAATTGGATTTGCACAATGTCAGCTCCGTTTCGATTACGTTGAAGGAACACATTCCAGTCCGGTTGGCTATTTGGAAGGCTTATATGTAGAAGAGGTTTACCGTAGACAGCATTTCGCACAACATTTAGTGCAAGTTTGTGAACAGTGGGCTAAAACAAAAGGATGTACAGAGTTTGCGAGTGACTGTGAATTGTCGAATCAGGATAGTTTAAACGTTCATCTCAAATTAGGCTTTACAGAAGCGAACCGCATAATATGCTTTACAAAGAAACTATAGAGGGAGCGGTTGATTGTGGAGTTTAAAAGTATGGAAGCAACAGATTTAGCAATATGCACAGCAACATTTATAAAAGTATTTAATGCGGACCCATGGAATGACAACTGGAACTATGAAAGTGCATTCCAGTATTTATCCGATTACTACAATACCCCAAACTTTCTAGGCGTACTTGCTATAGAAGATGGTGAACTGCTAGGCTTTATAATGGGTGTGCAGCGGAAATGGTATAGTGGTGATGAATATTTCATCCATGAAATGTGCGTCGATCAGACGTTGCAAAATAAAGGTATTGGTAAAGCGATGCTGAACTATTTAGAAATCGAGCTGAAAGCCAAATCTGTCGAATCGATGACACTGCTCACAAACCGAAATATACCGGCAGAACAGTTTTATAAAAATAATGGCTTTGACGAAATTGAACGGCTCGTCTTTTTATATAAGGAAATTAAATAGTTCATTTTCGTAAAAAAATGGCTTACCTCTATTTGGTAAGCCATTTCTAAAAACTAATTTGATAGGGCAATTTTAATATGAGCGAAATGATGCTCCTCATGCCATGCCAGTTTCGCAACTTTTGCGGCAACTGTAACCGGCCCGTTTGTCTCATGGGTAAATTCCCTTTTCAGCTGGTCTTCAGTTAAATGCTGACCTAACGAAACGATGCGCTCGTTTATGCCTTCAAGCATTTTAATCGAGCTTTCTACAGGCAAGTCATTGTCTGGCAGAACGGCCCACTTCTCTTCATCAAACCCCGGTACTGTCGGATTGTCGTCCGTTAGTGCCAGCTTCAGTCGCTGATACATGTTCAGCTGTGAATCGGCAATATGGTGAACAAGCTGACGAACGGTCCAAGCACCTTCGCGATATGTTTTATTCAACTGCTCTTCATTTAGTGAATCGACAACTTCTCTTAAACGTGTCGTATAGGATTCCGTTTGTTGTAACCATTCCTTTACATTATCAAGTGTCACCTGTTCAGGCACTTGCAATGGACCAATCGGAAATCTTACATCCATGTTAAAACGCCACCTTATCTATTTACTCTTTAATGTTTGATTTTGTCATCTTCTAATAACATTGTCCCATGCTCTTTTAGATTGTTATGGAACGAGAATGCTTTTTCGAGAATATGCGGTGTTTGGCCGCCAACTTTTTCTTTTGCCTCTTCGAAATAAGCACGTAACTGTTCTTTATATTTCGGGTGTGAAATTTCAATCAATTTCTCTGCACGCTTCACTGGTGGGAGACCACGAAGATCCGCATAGCCTTGCTCCGTTACAATTACATCGACATCGTGTTCTGTATGGTCGATATGTGAAACGAACGGAACGATTGTTGAAATAGCACCGTTTTTCGCTAATGAAGATGTTACGAAAATTGTAATGCGTGCATTACGGGCAAAGTCCCCGGAACCGCCAATACCATTCATAATCTTCGTGCCGTTTACATGTGTCGAATTGACATTACCGTAAATGTCTACTTCAATTGCCGTGTTAAACGAAATAACACCTAAGCGGCGAATGACTTCCGGGTTATTCGAAATTTCCTGTGGGCGGAACATGATTTTATCCTTGTACTTTTCCAAGTCTTCCGCCAGTGATTCCACACGCTTTTTGGAAAGTGAGAATGCCGTACCAGCAGCGAATTTTACAATTCCCGCATCGATCAGGTCAAACACACCATCTTGCAGTACTTCCGAGAATACTTCAAGATCTTTAAACTGAGATTTTTGCATTCCGTTTAATACGGCATTCGCTACCGATCCAACGCCTGACTGAAGTGGTGCTAATGATTCCGGTAAATTCCCCACTTCCACTTCATTTGCCAGGAATGCCAGTAAATTATCCGCAATCTTCTGTGTTTCTTCGTTTGGCTCGAATAATGGTGATGGAATATCCGGCTGCTCCGATAAAACAATTCCTTTTACTTTCGCCGGGTCCACTTTAATTCCGATTTCACCGATTCGGTCCCCTGTACTATAGATAGGAATTTCTCTACGTTCACCTTGTGATTTCTGAATATAAATATCATGAAGCCCTTCATATGCTTTTGGGGCAGTTGTATTAATTTCGATAATGACATTTTCAGCTTTTTCTACAAAAATCGGTGAGTTCCCTACTGAACCTGTTGGAATGACTAGACCGTCTTCTGTAATGGCTGCTGCTTCAATGATCGCATAGTCAATTTTACCAAGTGAACCTTTACGAACTTCTTCTGCTGTATGTGATAAGTGCTGATCAATATAGAAAATTTCTCCGTTATTGATTTTACCGCGCATAATCGCATTTCCTTGATAAGGCACACGCAGGTTGATGATTCCTGCTTCTGCCATCGATTGGTCAGCAGTCGGGCCTAATGATGCACCTGTATAAAGATTTACTTTGAAATTTTCCTGCTCTCCCCGTTTAGAAAGTGCAAGCGGAAATTCTTTTGGCTCTCCGAAAAGTGTAAAACCACTCATACCCAGATTCATGCCGTCTTCAATCCAAGACGCGGCTTCCTCCGCTGAAACAACTTTGTTTAAAAACGCTTCATTTCTGATGAACTGACTTAAATCTTTTCCCATTAACAATCACCCCAAAATAGTATTTTTAGTTCGATGTTACGATGAATTTCTGTAAATCCATATAGCCAATTAAAAAATCCGTTACACCTTATTTTTTAATCGCCTTATCTACATTGTAATGAGAGATTCGTCTTTCGTCCATTAGATACTTCCTATAATTTTGATAGAAGAAAACTATAGTATATAAAAAAGCGGATTTAAGGAGTTTTCTTTCACCTAAAACAATATTTTTTTGTAACACAAATCTATTGACAAAACGCGATATCCATACATTTCACACTTGAAGTTTACCGTAGAAGTATCCATTGTTGCGATAACATTTTCAGAAAACTCTGCTTGATAAAAAAAACCTCTTCTTTAAAAAGAGGTGCCGTCTATATTAAAACTGCTTCATCCATTCCAGGAAGTTTGCAATAACGCTATCTAAAAATGCGATTGTCGCTTCATCTGTCAGTTGCCCTTGCACATCAATTTTTTCATGAACTGCTCCAATATACACTTCATTGCCAGGTAAAACCGGTGAATTTAAGCCAATCGCAAATAAAATATCGCGTAAATGCATTTGGGCTTTAACAGAACCTAATATCCCCATAGATGATCCCATTATGATGGATGGCTTGCCGTTCATCACCTTGTCCACACGGCTTAGCCAGTCGATCGCATTTCCTAATACCCCAGGAATTGTAGAATTGTATTCAGGTGTAATCCATAGAACTGCATCTGCATCTTTCACTTTGGCCTTAAAGTTACGTACGGTTTCAGGAGCTTCCATTTCGATATCCTGGTTATACATTGGCAGAGGAGCCAGATCCAGAATTTCCAAATCGAATTTATCTGCATAACGGCCCTGAATATATTTTGCGATTTTTAGATTGTATGATTCTTTACGGATACTTCCTACAATTGCTACAACTTTCATATAGAAAAAAACCTCCATTATTTTAGAATTAATCGATAAATATCTTACTCCTGCCTTAAATGGACAATGATTTTAGTTTGCGACTACCGTTTATAGATATACCCAACATCCTAAAGTGACGAAACCAACGAAAAACACGTAAAAGTTCATTAAATAAAACTTTTACGTGTTTCCGATTATTTTATTCACTTAATGATGGGCATGATCAATTGCCTGATGAAGCAAGTTGATCACATGGTCATCTGCGCTTGTATAGTACAGTGTCGTACCTTCACGTCTGAACTTTACTAAACGCAAGTTCTTCAAAAAACGCAATTGGTGGGAAACCGCCGACTGATTTAAGTCGAGCTTTTCCGCAATGTCATTTACCGAATGCTCTTCACAGCATAACATGTTTAAAATACGGATTCGTGTCGGATCGCTTAACGCCTTGAACGTTTGCGAAACGACAAACAATGTTTCTTCATCCAATTCATGTTGGGTTCTTTTTTCCATTGTCATACGATCTAACACTCTTTTCTCCTATACGACAGGCATATTTGATTAATGATGGTGGTGGTGCTGATGGCTTGAATCTTGCTTCGCTGTACAATAAACCGAATGATCATGCTTATGCGTATTTGACTCCACTTGAATCGTCACATGATGAATATTTTGATGAAGCAAATCATGTTCAACTTTCCCTAAAAGTTGCTCGCTTTCCTTTATCGTCAAGTCCTCATTTACAACAACATGGCAAGACAAGGCATTTAATCCACTAGTAATCGTCCAGATGTGCAAGTCATGAAGCGCTTTTATCTCCTCATACTTTTCAATCGTTTGTATGATTTCATCAACAGTTATATCTGAAGGTGTGCCTTCCATTAAAATATGCAATGAAGCTTTCGTTAAATGATATCCGCTTCGAAGCACAAGTGCGGCTACAAAAACACTGGCCAATGGATCTGCCCATCCCCAATCAAAGAACAGGATAAGCAAGGCGGCAACAATGGCACCGATTGAACCGATCATATCGCTGATTACGTGCAGATAGGCACCTCTCATATTTAAATTATCTTTCGTATCTGCACCGCGCATCATAATCCACGCAACTAAAATATTTACCGCCAATCCGATACTGCTGATGATGAGCATGCCGGTTGAAGCAACTTCAGGAGGATTCATGAAACGTCCAATGGCTTCGTAAAAAATGAACAGGGCGATGATGATTAATGTCAGACCATTCAGTGTGGCAGCTAATATTTCAATACGCTTGTAGCCAAATGTTTTACTGGCATTCGCTACTTTTTGCGCAAAAATAATGGCCATTAATGCAATTCCAAGTGAAACGGCGTCGCTTAACATATGTCCTGCATCTGACAGCAGCGCTAGACTGTTCGTCAGCACCCCACCGACCGCTTCGACAATCATAAACCCGGTAATAATTAAAAAGGATATAAACAGAACTTTCTTGTTCGTACTATGTGAATGATGGTGATGATGATGATGATGCTCTACCATTTATAACGCCCCCATTTACCTTTTTTATATATGAACATATACTCATATATTAACATATTACGAATTCAGAAAATTGTCAATTACATATGCCCATTTATGGTGACCATCTCTCATATTAGTCACTCTAACGGAACAGGTTACACCGAAACAGCCAAATGAGACAAGCTCGACGTTCTATATGTATTGCCTTTATCATCATACTTTTCGTTCCAAAGCATAAACGAAAAATACCAACTCAATTAGCAAACTAAAAACTGGTGAACCTCCGCAATTGAGGTTCACCAGTTTTTTTACCAATTTCGCGCTTCATTGGCTACGTACAGTCCGACTGTTTTGTTTTGCTTCCAAACATTGTTCCACCGTTTTAACGGAACGGATGCTTCCCCTGCATATGGTGCGATTTCGACCGTCATCGCAGGTCGGTCTTTTACTTTTGTAAAATAGTCTTCGGATGCTGCAATCGGCTCACTTTTTTTGGTTACAGGCATCAATTTATAGCCGGTAATGCTCGATACACCTTTCACCAACTTTTTCGTACGACTGAAATTGGTTTTCGTTTGGCTCCAATAAATAATCTGACCGGAAGAATGATACGAAACATAGGCTAAATGATTTCCCCGGTCGATGAGCTGTTTGATCGCGAGCGCTTCCGGTTCTGTATTTGGCGCTTTTCCTTTATATTCTTTGAACGAAGGTTTTGTCGTTTTAATTAAATGCCAGTTCACATTAAATTGACGATTCAGATCGACACCGTTCATGTTTGCTTTCCAGCGATTGAAATTGGTGCTGTTATTGTTCATCGCTTTAAGTTTTGTCAGCGATGTGTTTACTTTGCCGCCTTGTGCAAGTGTTACGCCATCAGGATTCACCATCGGCACAAATACGAGGCTCACTTCACTTAATATTTTCTTAACATCGTATTTTTCGATTTTCGTTCCGTTTACATAAGCATTTATATAAGTATCAATCATTTCCATCAAAACATTTGTTGTCATATGTTCACGTCCATGAAAAGACGCATCCATCAATACTTCCTTTTTACCCGTCCCAATTTTTAATGAATACAGTGGTCTCCCCTCCACCGAATTTCCGATCTCCTGCAATTTCGTCAGCGTTGGATACATTGTTGAAACAAGCTTTAGCTTTGCTGCCACTTCGTCATAGGAAATTACTTTTGCACCATCGACTAACTGAACATAATAAATATCGGTTATAGGAATAAAAGCTGATTTGGATGCATATTTGATCACTCCGGAATCACCTTTTAACGCCTGCAGTAATAGCTTGTCTCCTTTTGCTACAGTTTTTATGACTTTGCCCTGTTCATCTTTCAGTTCCGCATGCTTATTCGCAATCACCTGCACCGGGTATTTCCCAAACTCAATTGTAGCCGTCTCCGCTATAGCAGAATGTGCACTAAAATTGAAAATCGCTGTGAATAATAGACCGAATAATAATAGTTTCCTCATATAAGGCCTCCTGTAAAATTTACTAAAACTTTACATCTATACCCATAACTTTAAATTAAAAAACAGCCTAAGAAGTATTGATTCTCCTATCTTGCTGTGAATTTCTTAACTAATGTAATTTCATTATATTATTCGTCACACCTTGAATTGTACAGACGTTTTCTTCCCAATTAGGCTGTTGGAGCAGATGATCGATGTTGAAAAAGATTTGCTATACAAGTTTTATACAAACTAACTAAAAAACTCAGCAAGTATAAAGACCGTTCCATTCAGGGTTTGCATCAGCCGTATAAAATCCTGCATAACCTAATATTCATACATAAAGGCTCGAAACATTGATTTAACAACGTTTCGAACCTTTTCAATGTGTCCCCAAACTTTTATTTGGAAACATTATTTATGTTTATTTTGCATACTTTATAAATCCTTATTGCACAAAAGCTCCCGTTAGTTTAATAAGAATGATAGGCTTAAATTTTTCTACAGTAAAACAAATACACACTTGAAGCTATACTTTGAACAAAATACGTTATCATAATAATCAGTATAAAAGCTTCTGTTGGAACTAATTTCAAAGCACCAACTAGGATGACTCCTATTATAATTCCACCCGACAAGATTGAGTAAGAGAGGGATTTAGATTTATATATCAACTGTAATCCTCGTTCATCTTTAGATTCCTTGTTACTTTCAAATCTAATCTTATAAAACTCCGCTGCTATTACTAATATAACTAAGAAGAAAATTGCATATTCTATAATTAAACTCATTTATTATCCTCCTTGTAATTAAATACAGTTGTAATAGGAACCTCTAATGCATTCGCAATTTTAAAAGCTAGAATTAACGATGGGTTATATTTGTTTTTCTCCATGGCTGCGATTGTTTGACGACTCACCCCTATCTGGTCCGCTAATTGTTGTTGTGTCCATTTCTTCCTTGCTCTAAATACATTGATTTCATTTTCTAACATTTTTAACCCCCTACACCTTTATGAAAATTGTAATATATTTCTAACAATATGTAAAGAATATATTACAATCACTCCACATCACCCCCATGAATTGGTTCTTCATAATAAATCCTTTTTTTACTCCAAAGAGGTCCATTTACAATTCCCGTAACACTAATTGAGGTAACTGCTCCACCGTTCAATGTGTAAAAGTATATAGTCGTTTTATTATCAGGTGATTGAGTTGTTTCGTTATGCTTTTTCACAACTGTATTTACTGCCAAGCCTAATAAAAAAGCTATCGACAGGGGAACAAGACTACAGACTCGAGCCGTGCCCCTAGGAAAGCATCCGCCTTAACGGAGAAAAACGGCTGCGAAGTTGAAAAAAATAAAGCAGTCCAAATTTTACTGTTCGTAAAATTTGGACTGCTTTTAATTTAGAGGTAGGTTTTGACCCAGCCTCTGCCCGTATTAATTGTCTTTTACATCTTTACGATTTTTCTTCAGCATTTTTGATAATACTTCATATACAATCGGTACGATGATTAATGTTAATAATGTTGATGATAATAAACCACCAATTACTGTTACAGCTAGGTCTTGAGAAATCAGACCGCCGCCAGCTCCACCGAATGCCATTGGTAACATTGCACCAATTGTTGCAATCGCCGTCATTAAGATTGGACGTAAACGAGTTGCACCGGCTTCCAGTATTGCTTCACGCATGTTCATACCTTCGTGTTCCATACGGATAATGCGGTCTACAAGTACGATTGCATTTGTGACTACGATACCGATTAACATCAGTAATCCCATCATAACTGAAACCGAAATTGTAAGACCTGTTGCGAATAATCCAATCCATGAACCGATTACAGTAAATGGTAAAGAGAATAAAATCGCAAATGGTGCTAAACCTTCACCAAATGTTACTACTAAGATGAAATAAACAATTGCAATTGCTGCAATCATCGCTACGCCCAGTTGAGTAAATGTTTCAGCCATATCTGCTGCAACACCGCCTACACCAGTCGTAACGCCTTTCGGTAAATCTAAATCAGCAATTTTTTCATCTGCTGCAGATGTTGCTTTTGAAATATCTTTATCAGTAATCGTTGCAGATACTGTCGCAAAATATTCACCTTTTTGACGAGATAATGAATTTAAAGTTGTGCCTTCTTCAAGTTCAACAATGTCACCAATTGTCATTGTCTGACCAGTTGCCGTTTGAATCGGTGTTTCCAATAATTCATCAATATCCGCTGCCGCAGATTTTGCTTCACGTTGTACAACTACATTAATATCAGCGCCGTCACTTTCAACAGTTGTCAGCACTTCTTTTGCTGAATTTGTTTGTAAAGCCATTAAGATTTGGGCAGTAGTCAGACCGTATTGTAATACATTTTCCTGATCTACTTTAATTACATTTTCTACATATGGAGCAGAAGCATTTGATTCAACTTCATCAAGTCCTTTAACGTCCACTAGAACATCTTCAACTTGAGCGACTGCTTCATTTAACTTATTCAGGTCTTCACTGTATAGTGTATAGCTTACTTCATTCGATGACATACCCATCGCAAAGTTTTGCGTTTTCCATTCGCCTGATTGGTCAACGTTAAAGATATAGTCTTCTACTTCTTTTTTCGCTTTCGGGAAATCATCCATATCCGGATCGAAAATGGCATAGATTAACCCACCGCCTGCACCGCCGCCAGTCATCATTGCTGCAGCATCAGTAGAAGGTTCTGTGTTCACCGATAATTGTAAAACATCGATGTCTTTACGTTTCAGTAATTCCTGTTCTACTTCTTCAATGTTCGTCAGTGTCTCTTCCATCAATTCGCCAGTACCTGGTGTGTATGTTAAATACATCACTTTCTCTTCTTGAGAACCCATGAAACTAAAGCCGATTAATGGTGTTAACGCTAGTGAACCAACTAATAGAACAACCGCAATAATCGATGAAATCCACTTATGGTTTAATGTTTTTTCTAAGAAATTGCGGTATGTTACTGCAAGCTTACCAACTTCTTTATGCTGACTTTCAGACTTTTCACCGTAAATTTTCTTGCGGAATAAAGTGTGTGAAAGTGCTGGTACGATTGTAACCGCGACGATTAAAGAAGCGATTAAAGCAAATGACATTGTTAATGCGAATGGTACGAATAATTCCCCTACCATACCGCCTACAAATATAAGTGGTGCGAATACCGCAATTGTTACTAATGTTGAAGACATGATCGGCTTGAACATTTCAATTGTTGCTTCACGAATTAACGCACGGCCTTGTAATTTCTCTTCTTTCAAGTGCATACGACGATAAATATTTTCTACTACTACAATCGAGTCATCAATTACCCGTCCGATTGCAACAGTAATCGCTCCAAGCGTCATAATATTCAGCGTAATATCCATCCAGTGCAATGCCATTAATGCCATGAATACTGACACCGGAATTGAAATGATTGAGATGATTGTTGATTTAAAGTCACGCAGGAATAATAGAATAATCAATACTGCGATTAAACCACCAAATACCGCTTTTTCAACCATTGTAAAGACAGAATCTTCAATTGGTTTCCCTTGGTCTAAAGAAATATCGATTTTAAGACCTGAAATTGATTCCTGCTCTTCTTCGATTAAATCTTTTACTGCATTTGCTACAGTAACCGTATTGGCATCCTGACCTTTTACGATTTGAATCGCAATCGCATCTTTACCATTAGTTCGTGATACTGATTGCACTTTACCTACTTTTTCGATTTCAGCAATATCCCCTAGTTTTACAAAAGGAACCGGGTTTGTTTCAGAAGGTGTAACAGGAATCAGCATTTCTTTTAACTGTTCCACTGTCTTGAACTTGCCGTCAACTGCAACAGCCTGCTCGCCTTCTTCAAACTCGTATAATCCTAATGAGACTGCAAGGTCACTTGCCTGGATCATTTGCTTAACAGAGTCTTCCGTTAAACCTAGTTGTGCCATCTTTTCTTCATCATATGTGAAGGCTACTTCTTCAAGATGTTGACCTGTAACTGTCGCAGATGCAACACCGTCAATTTTGTTTAGTTTCGGCAGAATCGTTTTCTCTACTGTCGACGTCAGTTCAACAATATCTTCATCCGAACTACTTACTGATAAAGCAATAACAGGCATCATGTTCATACTGATTGCCATAATTGAAGGCTCTTGTGCACCTTCAGGAAGCTCAATATTATCTAAAGCAGCTTCTAACTGACGTTTCTTTTCATCCATATCCACGCCATATTCATATTCCACTTGAACTTGTGAAACATTTGATGAAGATGTAGAATATACTGCCTTTACATCTTCTAAACTTTCAACTGCCTTCTCATAAGGAATTGAAAGATCATCCATTACTTGCTCTGGTGTTGCACCAGGATAAACACCCATAACGATTAAGAACGGGATCGAAATATCTGGAATCGATTCCATCTTCATACGTGTGGATGAATAAATACCGGAAAACACGATAATGATTGTTAGTAACCATACGGCAAGCTTGTTTTTTAATACGAAATTAACTAAGCCTTTCACGGTTCCACCTTACCTTTCTTGACTATATGTAACCACCATTCTATAATAATGACTAGTCGGTCACGTGTCAATTGAAAGGGGCTTGAAATTATTATGACAAGAAAACAATTGATCATCGATTCTGCACTTCATTTATTTGCCGAAAAAGGGATTGAAGCCACGTCAGTACAGCAAATCACTGACCACTGCAAGATTTCTAAGGGCGCCTTTTATTTATCGTTTAAATCAAAAGATGAGCTCGTTTTTTCTATTATTGAACATTTCATGAACAATATAATACGCGAAGTTGACCAAGCAGTCAGTGAAGGACATACACCTACAGATAAGCTCCATATCTACTTTGTTCATACGATGAAAGTATTATCACAATATGCAGGGTTTGCGGATATTTTGATGAAGGAAAATGTTTCTGCCATCAATAAAGCATTAATTGAACGGATCCATTATTATGTAGAACTTTCCAATAAAAATTTGGAGAAGCTGTTATTCGAAGTATTCGGCGATCAAATTGAAGGAAGACAATACGATTTAGTAGTTATAATAAATGGGATGGTCCAATCGTATATGCAGTATATTTTCGATTCATGCCAGCCGTTTGATTCAGGAAAATTTGCGGATTCACTCGTTGAAAAGACGACTTTATTAGCGACTAAAAGCAAAATTGCACTGCTTGTACATCCTTCCCAGTTTTACAAACGGATTGAAAATTATTCGATTGATCATATAATGGAGGATCTGTTGGCACTTCAACAACAGACTACGAATAATCTAGAACTCGATTCCATCCGGTTATTAATAGAAGAACTAAAAAGCAATAATCCAAGAAATGCGATCATTATTGGTCTTGTCGCCAATTTAGAGAAAAATGAATGCTTCAATTGGATTACATTATATTTGAGAAAGCAGTACAGTTAAAACGAGAGGGACCCAAAAAATATGGATCCCTCTCGTTTTAGTTTTAGCTGTTCAGGAAACGGATGATTTCTCTTGCTACGGTTTGAGAATCTTCTACCATACCGAGATGTCCTGTATTTGTCTTTACTTTCTCTACATTCGGGTTGGATGTTGTAATCGGTGTGACCGCTTTGTCCTGTTCCCCTTCGATTACGAGGATCGGAATCGGTAACGTATCGACCAGATCTCGTTGGTTTGGACGTGACTTCATTGCACCGAGTGCCGCAACGAGCCCTTCTTCCTTTGCTACATGGGCGACTTCTTTTGCGAACAGCACATCTTCCGTTTTCGCATCAGGTGCCAGGAAATTATGAATAATTCCGTCGACAAACGCGCCTGTTCCGTGTTCCTGAATTTCTTCCTGCTGCTTCGTTCTTTTATCGATTGCTTCCGGTGTGTCCGCTGAATCGGATGAATACAGTAACACAGCCTTTTCGATTTTAGAATATTGTTTCTCGATTGCCGCCAAAGTAATATAGCCACCCATCGAATGACCGATCCAATAAGCTTTTTCAACTTTTTCTGCTACTAATACATCGATAATATCTTCAGCATAGCGATAAACCGTATATTCCCCTTCCGGCATTTCACTTTTTCCGTGCCCCGGTAAATCGATTGCAATTACATCAAATTGTTTTGTCAATGGTTCCATAATTCTTTCAAATATTGCTGTACTCCCTAAAAATCCATGTACTAATACGACAACTTCCCCAGAACCTTCCCGAGTATAATTTAACATGTAACCAGTCCTCCCCTTTTTTCATCTCTTATCCTTTTCCGTATTTTTTAAATAATAAACAAAAACAGCCATTTTAAACGGATTGCTTAAAATGGCTGTTCGCTAAATATAGGATTTTTTTCGTCTAAAGGTCGGCTTGACTTCTGCAAATAAAATCGCAAAGAAGATGAGGACACATCCAACAAGCATTCGACCTGTTAGAAGTTCATTTAGAATTAACACAGAGAAAATTGTACCGAACAATGATTCCGTCGATAAGATAATGGCGGATTTCGTGGGGTTTGCATATTGCATCCCGATATTTTGACATACATACGCAACAGCAGTACAGAATATCGCCAAGTAAACAATGATTCCCAAGCCTTCAGAAGTATACGTCGTCGGCACTTCCCCAAGAATGAGGACACTGACTATACTGAGGACAGTCGCTGTATAAAACTGAACGATTGTCAGCGCTAAAGCATCTTCTGTTTTTACAAATACATTTGTATAAAAAATGTCAAAAGCGAACCCGACCGCACACAGAATCGATAGGAAGTCACCGATATTAATCGTCAGCGAATCCTGTAATGATAAAAAGCCGATACCGACAACAGCCACACCAGCGGCAATAAACTCGAACCGATCAATCCTTCTTTTATAGATGACGTAAGCGATAATCGGTACGATAATAACATTAATCGCAGTCAAGAATGCATTTTTAGAAGGTGTTGTATATTCCAAGCCCATAGTCTGCAATGCAAATGCGACGAATAAGATTGCTCCGAGAATTGCCCCTTTCCATATTACTGCCTTAGAAATGAGCTTTAATTTTTTATAGAAAATGAAACTTAAAATAATGGAAGCTAATAAAAATCTTCCAGCCATTAATTGAAATACCGTCCAATGTTCAAGTCCTTTTGCCATTCCAACAAATCCGCTTCCCCACATAACAGCGGTGATGAGCATAAGCAGCTCACCTTTAAATTTTTGCATACCATTCCTTCTCCCTGTTGAAACTATTATTAAAAATTAATATGTATAATTAGTTATTGCTGAACAAACTATTATTACCATAAGCAATCTTCCATGAAAAAGAAAGCGAAAATTCAAAATCTATCCATTCCTGCAGATAAGTTAGAATTTTTTGCTTGACCGGGGATTGCTATTAGTGGTTTTTATTGACTTAAAAGTGTGTAGTTTATGATTTATTTTTAGTTTTGTTCGGAGGGGTGATAAAATAAATCAACAATATAGTGTCGGATAATATGTATTTGGTTATGCCTTCTATTTTGAAAAAAACGGTAAAATTCCCGCTTATTTTTCAATTCTCCAATGCTTGGACTACTATATAATAGCAATTTACCGGGTTATCGTGTAAAATAAACTTTTAGAATAATTTAGGGACGTGAATAGTTTGATTAAAATTGAAATGCCAAAACCAGATTTAGTAATTCGTCAACGTGAACAAGTATTAAAACCAGGTGATGTGGAAATTACTCCATACTTCGGATTTATTGATTTCCATAAAATCACTCGCGATAAAGGCGGAATCTTCTTCTTCTACAACGAAAAGAACGAGCTTTTATTTGTAGGGAAAGCACGTAAAATCCGTCAGCGTATTAAAAAGCACTTTGAAGACAATGTATCACCAATGAAAAACCACCGTGCTGAAATCCACAAAATTGAAGTATATGAAATTGAAGATCCAATGGAACGTGAAATTTACGAAACATATGCGATCAATCAATTCCAGTCTAAATACAATATCGAAAAAGTATTTTTCGAACGCGCATAATTAGTAGAACATAACCCAAAAACGCCAATTTTCTCCGAAAGAAAATTGGCGTTTTTTTGCTGAGCGTTAAAAATTTATTCGGTTTCTAATTAGTGTTTTACTTCTATTCCAAAATCTTTTTATTACTCTGCTTTAAAATCGAGCATTTCGTTGATTTTCGATAGGTCTTCCATAATGCCTTTTTTCTGGTTGGCGATGCCGTCATACCATTTATTTAAAATGTCCTGCATGCCCTTTTCGATTTCTTTTCCTTCTGATACAAGCTGTACCATCACGTCGATAACTTTTGTACGTTCTTCGTAAAACTTGACGCGTGCCGGGAAATCTTTGCCGATATTTTGCTTGAAAATATAGCCGAGTTTAATAATTCCATTATTCATCAGCTGCTCCGAGTAAAGAGTTGAGCCGACAACTGCCAGACGCTCTTTAAAGTCCGGATTTTCTTTAATATAATTTTGCATCAAAAGGGCTACCTCATCTGCAAATGATTTCAGTTTGTTGCGCTGACCATCCATCAGATCTTTTGATTCCTCAAAAATATTAAGCATCAGCTCTGTATGTTCAAGCATATTTTTCACTTTATTTAGTGGTTCTTCACTTGCTCCGTTCAGACGTACTTGAATTGTACGATATACATACTGGCGTTGCAGGTAAGCCGACAGTAATATAATTCCATTGTAATGAATGCTTGCTTCGTAATGTTGTTGTGTTATCATAGTAAAATCCTCCAACCGGTATGTCTATACACTGTTAACAATACCACATATTCATTCCCTTGAAAGGAAAAAATTCAAACTATTTTCACTTTTTATATAAAAAAATTCCCGGAAAAGCTCCGGGAATTTCCTTATCGATTACACCGTGGCATAACCGATCAGTTTATTGAATTCATTCCAATTTGTCAGACGCGTATATTCTACTGCCTGATTGTATGACTGATTTTTCACGATGACTTTTGTTGTACTTTCGGCTAATGTGTTTAAGACAGCCGGCTTATCATCTACATAAACGTCCAGTTCCAAACTTTTGATGATGTCGATTTTCTCATGGTCTGCCATTCCGCAGTAAAAACGCTCATCAACAACCGGGAATCCTTGTGCTTTTACCCATGCACGGGTCTGTTCGCAATACCCTTTTGGACGGGACGTTATATAATAAATTTCATGTCCTTCCTCTGCCAAAGCATTTAAAACTTCCTTCGCTCCTTCAAAGCTTGGACAGTCCGTGAAATAGATTTCTTCCATCGTATCTTTCCACATTTGGCTGCCTTCTTCATTCGTTAACCCGAATGGTGCATGAATTTCGACAGTCGGGATCGTATCGAAAACATCTTCGCCGATCGTTTTGTTCAATTTCTTATTATATAGATGAAAGGCATGCCGACGTAAATCGATTAACGTATCATCAATATCAAAACCAAATTTCATATGTCTCACCTAACTTAATACGAGAAAAGCTTCATGGAACTTTTGCTCTTTTTCTATTTGTATTGCCTGGATTTTTTCGATCTGTTTCTTTCTTGCTGTGGCGCAGCTGACAAAATCAAATTTTTCATTTTCCAGCAGCATTTGTGCCAGCACATGGGCATCCATTAACGAACTATTTAATCCATATGCGCCTGTCGGGGTCATCGTATGAACGGCATCCCCGATTAATGCAACGCCTTCTTTTCCCCATTGTTCGGTCGTACTGCTGAAGACATCAAGCAGCACAAAGTCTTTCCATGACCGGATATGCTCCTGTACGACAGGTACCAATTGAGGAAATGCTTTTACAAGCTTTTCGATAAACGGCATAAAAGGCTGTTTGCGCAATTGCGGATAGCTTCCCTTTTCGATATTCCAGCCGATTTGGACAAATCCTTTTGCCTGCGTAAACAGGGAAATTTGCATGCCGTCAACTAAGGCCATTTTAATGGATGGCGTCCAATTTTCAGGTGCCGGTATTTTCGCCCAAAGCAAGTCATAGCCATGATCACGGATCGTCACATCCAAATTCGCCAATTTTCTGACTGTCGAATAGCGCCCATCCGCACCGATGATCAGCTGTGCTTCAATCGTAATATCAGCATCACCTTGTTTAGCACGGACAGCAGTATATTGCCCATGCTCATTTTGAATAAGCTCTTTAACCGTCGTATTCAATAAATAGTCAAACGTTGGGTAGCCTTTTGCCTGCTCGATTATTGCCTGAAGCAGATGAGCTTGCGGAACATGGATACCTAAATGGCCTATAGCCGGATCCGGTTCAATTGTTTTAAATTTTTCACCGTTCATCCAATATTCCAATGTTTCCATGCGCAGCAAACCGAGCTGTTCAATTCGTTCGAATAGCCCGTACTGTTTTAGAATTCGTTCTCCTTCTTCATTTAAATGTTCTCCGCGGAATGCCTTTGCGAAGTCATTTGTCCGTTCTATTAAAAGAACCGACACATTATTTTTCGCCAGTATATTGGCAAGAAGTGCACCGCCCGGACCACCGCCGACAATGCATACATCCACTTTTCTATTCATGTAAACCAGCCTTCTTTGGATAGGCTAAAATACGCAAATCTTCTCCGATGCGAGTGACTTCACCAAATTCAAGCAGGCTCGCCAAATCGATTGTTTCCACATCAGATCCGGTAAACGGTGTAATGGAGTTTTTCCCGCCCAATACTTTCGGCGCGACATACACCATATACTGGTCAATGAAGCCGCCTCGTAAAAATGATGCGTTCACATTGCCACCACCTTCAACAAGCAGATGCGTAATGCCCTTTTTATATAATGCTTTCAACATATCTTCTATGTTTAAGCCTGTTGTATCTTTTTCTACCCGAATAACTTCAACACCGTTGCGTACCAATTGCTGTGTCTTTTCTTCATCTGAATCGAGTGAAGTGACGATGATTGTACGGGCTTCCGTCGTATCCGCAATATGCGCATCAAGTGGTGTTTTTAAAGTACTATCCAATACAACTCGAATCGGATTGCGACCTTGTCGACCTTTAAGACGTGTCGTCAGTTTCGGATTGTCATTTAAGACCGTTTGAACACCTACTAGTATCCCGTCCACTTCATGACGCAATTCATGGACATCCGTACGTGCTTCTTCACCTGTAATCCACTGTGAGTGTCCGTTATATGTCGCGATTTTGCCATCGAGTGTCATGGCAAATTTTGCAACGACAAATGGACGCTCTGTCAGCATATTATGAATAAAGCGTTCATTCAGTTTTTGAGCTTCCTCCTGGAGAATACCAACTTCCACTTCGATTCCCGCTTCACGTAACAGACGAATACCGCGCCCTGCTACTTCAGGGTTTGGATCTTCGGTTGCAACGACAACGCGTTTAAATCCGCTTTCTTTCAGCAGTTTCGCACAAGGCGGTGTTTTGCCGTAATGCGAACACGGTTCCAGTGTGACGTAAATGGTCGCATCTTTTGTATGTTCGCCCGCCATGTTCACTGCATGTACTTCTGCGTGGGGTTCCCCTGCTTTACGGTGAAGTCCAGTACCGACGATTACGCCATCTTTTACAATAACGGCTCCTACTAACGGATTGGGATTTGTATTCCCTCTGGCACTTGCCGCTAATTGGAGCGCCAGTTGCATATAGTCCTGATCAGTTTTCATTCGAAATTCTCCTTACACAGTTAGCTTTTCAACCATCGCGATATGTCCAGACTTTTCTACCTTTGTTTTCAAGTACTGTTCATTCGTTTCCGTCAGGCCGCCCCATAATGGAATATGGCCATCCGCAAGTAATCCGTTCTCCTGCAGCGCTGCAAGCTTTTTCGGATTGTTCGTAATGAGTGTTACAGGTTTTGCACGCAGTACTTGTAAAACGCGGATTGCATCATCATATGAACGGACATCGTCTTCAAAACCGAGTGCATGATTTGCTTCCACTGTATCAAACGCTTCTTCCTGTAGTAAGTAAGCTAATGATTTTGAAAACAGCCCAATACCACGCCCTTCATGATCCGCTAAATAAAAGATTGCGCCACAGCCGTGTTCGACAATCATTTTCATCGATTCATGTAACTGGTAGCCGCAGTCACAACGCTGTGAACCGAAAATATCTCCTGTATGACAGATACTGTGCATCCGGATCAATGCATCATCCTGGTTTGCAAAGTCTCCATACACGAGGACAGAAGATTGCTGGCCAAATGCTAAATGCATAGACGATACAGATTCTACAACCTGTTCTTTCGTCTGATTTTTTTCAACAGTCGTCCATGAATACCATTGGAATGTCGCTTCTAGATTTTCTTGTTTTATAGGTAGCTTTACCGGTCCGACAACAGCAATATTTTGCAGATCATCCCGACGGACAAGCTGAATTTTATCTTCTAAAATAGCCATTAATTGTTTCATCTGATCACCTTTAATTTTTATTAAGTTACTTTATGTAACCTAGTTTACAATAATAAGTGCTTAACGTCAAATAAACCAGAACTATCAATTGATAGTCCTGGTTTCTATCATACAGACCTAAACCTGTTCTGGCTATTAGAAATGGTAATCTTCTATTTTTTTTATCTTTTGCGCAATCAAACTTACTGCTACAAATGTGATAAGTGAGGCGATGATTGGAATTGTAACGGAATGCATGCCATAAATATTTTCCGCAAAGCGGTAGATGACAATATATAATGTCAGGCCGACAATCATCGAACTGATTGCCCCGTATTTATTTGCTTTCTTCCAGTACAGTCCAAATACGACACTCCATAAAAAGGCCGATTCGAGGCCGCCGAACGCAAACAGGTTCAGCATGATTAACAGCTCCGGCGGTTTGACGGCGAAAATAACTACTGCTATTCCGATAATGCTTGTCACCCAGAAGCTGCGGTTTTTAATTTGAGTGTCGCTTGCTTTCGGATTGATATAGTTTAAATAAATATCTTTTACAACTGTTGAACTTACGAGAATCAGCAATGCGTTGACCGTCGACATAATAGCTGCCATTGGTGCAGCGAGTACGATTCCTGCCAGTACCGGCGGCAGCACTTCCAATGTCAAAAGCGGCATTACTTTATCGCCGACTTCAATTCCCGGCATGACCGGACGTGCAAATACACCGATTAAATGCATGCCGAACATGATTGTTCCGATTCCGATTGTACCTATTAGAATCGCTTTATGTAAACTTTTCGAATCTTTGTAGCTCATCGCACGAACTGCAATTTGAGGCAAACCAATAACCCCTAGTCCAATTAGAATCCAAAATGTAGATACATACAATGGTGTCAGATTTTGATCTGCACCAAACGGCGTCACTAAATTCGGATTTTCTGCTACAAGTCCTTGCATAATCGTATCAACACCACCACCGGCAATGACCGTAGCAATAAGGAGGATGACCGTACCCACCATCATGATGGATCCTTGCAATGCATCCGTTAACGCGACTGCCCGGAAACCGCCGATAATTACATATGCTAAAACGGCTACCGCAAAAATGAGCAATGCATTTGTATAGGAGAGTCCTGTCAATGATTCAATCAGTCGTGCACCACCTACCCATTGCGCTGTCATCGATGCAAAAAGGAAAATGATGATGCTGACTGCCGATAAAATAACGATTGTATGGCTGTCATAACGTTTCTTTAGAAAATCGATTAATGTAATGGCTTCAATACGGCGTGCAACAATCGCAAACTTCTTGCCTAGCACCATTAATACAAAATATCCTGCAGGCAGCTGTGCCATTGCTAACAGAACCCACCCAAGTCCTGTATTATAGGCAACGCCCGGTCCTCCTATAAAACTTGAGGCACTTCCATATGTCGCCATCATCGTCATCGCCAGGATGAAACCGCCCATTTCACGCCCGCCTAAAAAGTATTCCTGTAAAAACGAACTTGATGTACGAACCTGACGATTTGCCCAAATACCGATGCCAAAAATGATGATTAAAAATATGAGTAATGGAATAATGACAGACCAATGTATCATTTTTGCTCGTCCTCCTCTTCAAGTGAGATGTCTTTGAAGAAAAGCTTCATCGCGAGCCAGATTGCGATAATCATGAATATGGTTCCTGCGATACAGCTATAGAAAAACCATGCCGGGAATCCGAATACATAGTCATATTCCAGCGGGTCACCGGAACCGAGCCCATATGCAAATCCAAACCAGATTGCAAAGTTGATGATGACAAGCACGACGCCGATCAGTGCTTCTTTATGTGCGATTTTAAAACGCTTATCCTGCACATTAAACATCCTTTCTGTTTACCATTTGAATCTGCTGTAATTTCAGATTCTTGAGGGAATGAACTCACTCGAAAGTGGACAACCCTCTATCAGTGACTTAACCTCTCTATTCTACGTTGCCAAACCGTGAAAGAAAAGACTTTGCCGACGATTTGTCCAGTAAAAATCGAAAAAACGTCGCCTCAATTTATTAGACGACGCTTGTTTGGAAATTACAGTAATTCTTTACGCAATTCTGCAGGAGACTTTGGTGATAATAGACCATATGGGATATCGAATACAGTTTTTGCACCTTTATCTCCTTTTGCGTGCAATTTGTATGCAGCGCGTGCATAGGCAACAAGAACACTTGAAGTGAACATCGGATTCGATTCAAGCGTTAATGAAAATTCCATAATTTGCTTGTCTGATTCGCCAGATTGACCAGAACGGATTACAAACCCGCCGTGCGGCATACCTTGGTGATTTTCTTTAAATTCCGCTTCCGTTATAAAGTTCACCGTTGTATCATAGTCCGCAAAATAGTTTGGCATTTCTTTAATTTCTTTTTCGATTGCTGCTGCATCCGCACCTTCCGCCAATACAACAAAGCATTCACGGGCATGTTTTTCACGTGTTGTCAGCTCAGGATTCTCACCATTGCGCACACGGTTAACCGCTTCTTTAATCGGTAAAGTATACTGCACGGCATTTTTTACACCTTCAATGCGACGAACTGCATCTGAATGGCCTTGGCTTAAACCATCACCCCAGAACGTATATGTATTTCCTTCAGGCAGGACTGTTTCACCCAATAGACGATTCAATGAAAATAGGCCCGGGTCCCAGCCAACTGAAATGATCGAAACCGTGTCACTTTTTTGTGCAGCCGCATCGACAGCATCAAAAAATTCCGGTATTTTTGCATGTGTATCATAACTGTCGATCGTGTTGAACCATTGTGCAAAATGCGGAACTTGCTCAGGAAGATCTGTTGCTGATCCACCGCATAAAATCATGACATCGATCTGTTCTTTATACTTCGGTGCATCCTCCACTAAATAGACCGGTACGTTCTCTGATTGGATGGCCACTGCAGCAGGATCACGTCGCGTAAATACAGCTACCAATTCCATGTCAGCATTTTGACCGACTGCCGCTTCTACACCTCGCCCTAAATTTCCGTACCCTACAATACCTACGCGAATTTTACTCATTGTTCATTCCCCCAACTTCATTATTCGATGTTTTTTCTTAACACAATGATGTGAATTCAGAATTTTCGTCTAAATTATATTTCATCATACAGTTTCATTTTTATGAATACAATAATTTTTGTGAATTTCACAAGAAATGCTATCTTTCGGGCAATGCTCGTAGTATTTGCTTAAAAGTGTTTTCATTTTCTATTTAGGTAGATTTTTGATATACTGAGAAAGTAAATAAATAGACTAATTGGGGGAAAAACATGAAAAAGTTATCAGCGATTTTATTAGCTTTCACACTTGTATTTTCAAGTGTAGGGACTACAATTTTATTTGTAGATGATGCAGATACTGTTGAAGCAAAAGGATACAAGTCAGGTAAAAAAGGTTTCAACAGCAACAATAACAACTCAAATATTCAAAAAAACAATAATGATGCAACAAACCCGACAACAACAAAACAAAATAATAATACAACGAAAAAGAATGATTCAAACACAGCTTCAACAAACAAAGGCGGCTTAATGAAAGGCTTAATGCTTGGTGGTTTAGCCGGTTTATTGTTCGGTAGCTTATTTGCAGGCATGGGTATGTTAGGTAACATTTTAGGTCTGTTAATTAATGTAGCAGCCATTGCGGCGATCGTCTTCTTCCTCGTGAAGATTTACCAGCTGATCAAACGCAAAAAGGATAAAGAGGTTACTGACACGTGGAAAAACTAACATTACTTGAACAAGATTTAATTAATGCCGTTTGTCTGTTCCATGCAAAGTTCAAAAACACAGCACCCGAAGAAGTGGAAGTGGAGCTGATGTATGATGATGTTGCCGGATATTCAGCGGAAGCGTTCTACAATGGACAACTGGATGTATACAACTCTGTGAATTTCATCATGGCACTTCGTCTGTTTATTGACGAGCAGCTTGGCCGTGATTCAATGTCAGCCCGTATTACACTGGCTATTGATGATGAAGAAGGCATGATTGCCAACGTAGAGTTTTAATTAAATATTATAGAGGCCGGGACATAACCCAAAAATGCTATTTTTCTCTCAGAGAAAAATAGCATTTTTTTGCTGAGCGTTAAAATTGATTTCCATTCCTGGACGCTTTCCGCGGGCGTGGCCTGAGCCTGTAGTCTCAGGCGTCACGCTATTCCCGCAGGAGTCGCCCTGCATTCCAATCAATTTTGCAAAATATCCGTTTCTTAATAAAGGTTTTCCTTTTATTTAACGGTCATTCTACTTATGTCCCAGCCTGTTTATTATGCAGTCGGCTGCACTTCCGGTGTGTACTTCGTCGTAAGGGATTTATAGCTTACGATGAATGCAATCAGTGCCAACACAGAAGCAACGACTAAATAAATGACAAGGATTAAAGCATTCGATGATAACATTGAAAGATCTCCTAATGAGATAACCGATTTAAACCCTGAAATCGAATACGTAAATGGTAAATATGCACTTACAGCCTGTAAATTTTCAGGCAGCATCGGAATCGGTAAATTTGAACCTGTAATCGATAATTGTGCAACAGCCAGTACAAGCGCGATAAAACGACCGACATTCCCTGCAACCGATACAAGGAGGTAAATAATCGACATGAATACAATGCTGACAAAAATCCCGAATAAAATAAACGGCACTACATGGTCTACCGATAGCTGTAAGACAACTAATGTAAATACCGTAACCAATATAGCCTGAATTGTGGCAAACAGTGCTAATTGCAGCCATTTACTGACAAACCAGCTTACTGCAGATTTTGGCAATACAGCCGGCTTTTTAAAGTCAACAAACATCGACAATACAAGCATACCTACAAATAGTGCCAGCGATAAAATATACGGTGCTGTTGAATCTCGGTAATATTCATATGCATTGACCTTCTCTCCTGCCAAAGTGACCGGTGAAGAGAACATCGCAATATTTTCATCGGTAATTCGTAATGCTGCCACTTGCTCACGACCGCCTTCCAAACCAGTCGCCAATTCCGATGAACCTGCCTGAAGACGATTGACCCCATCATTTAATGAATTCACGCCTTCTGTCATCGTTTGCCATCCAACTGCAACTGTTTCATTCCCTGTGCTGATTTGCGTTAAACCGCTTTTCAGATTGGAAACACCTGCACCTAATTTGTTCCATGAGCTCGTTAGCGATGCGTTACCATTTGCTACTTGCGATGCACCGCCCGCTAAAGTTGACGCCCCCGAAACGACCGTTGTCTGCCCTGCAACAAGCGCATCGATTCCTTTTACAGCCTGTTCTTGTCCTGCTGTTAATGAACTAATACCGGACACAATCGTCTTTTGACCGGCAATCGCATTTTCAAGTCCCGTCGTCAATGCAGGCATTGACTGTGCCATCTGATTGGCACCATTGCTTAATGCGCTGGCACTTTGAACGGCAACTGGATATACGTTACCAAGTTCTCCTAATCCTGCACTTAAAGCAAGTAAATTTTCCCGGTATGCTTCCATACCAGGTGCCTGTGCCAATGTTTGCAGTAATGCTGCACCTTGCGCCATCTGTGTGATATCTGCCTGTTTGGACTGCAATACAGTAGCCAGCTGATTTAATCCTTTTGCCAACCCTGGATTCGCCTGTGTGCCGTCACCAACAGCAATGCCCGCATAAAGCTGATTTGCTCCTGCAGAAAGCTGCTGTAACCCCGTCAGGAGATTTTCGGAACCAGGCTGTAATTGCTGTAAGCCTGTATAAATTTCCGTTGAACCGCCTTTTAATGAATTCAGTCCAGCTAATACTTGCTGTGAGCCGCCTTTTAACTGTGTCGCGCCTGATGCCAATTGACGTGATCCGGACGCTAGCTTATTAATATCGCTCGTTCCCCCATTAATTGCGGAAAGAAGCTGGCCTGCCCCCGCATCGGCCGTTTTCGCACCGACAGCAAGCTTATTAATATCTGCCGATTTTTCCGTTAACGATGTTAATAATGTGTTCGTCCCATCTGCCAGCTGCTCTGTGCCATCGACGATTTGCTTCGAACCATCCGCTCCGGAAGCAAATCCTGTTTCGATATCCGTAAATCTGGAGAATACTGTTCTGGCATAAGTCGCTGTAATCTTGTCCCCTAATTGTTCGCGAAGTTTTTCAACAGCACTGTTCGTCACTTGTGCACCCATGAAGTTCAATCCTTCATTTTGGATGTAGCGCAATTCCGGCACTTGCGGACTTGCATCAAGAACGGTTGTCACCTTTTGTGAAAAGTCTTCCGGCACTTCTACTACCAGGTAAAATTCCTGTTTATCCAACCCATCCATTGCTTCTTCTTCCGTCACAAAATGCCAGCCCAATGAGTTGCTTTCTTTTAATGTTTCCATTAAATCATTGCCGACATTGATTGCTTGACCACCTGAAACCCCGCCTGCATCCTTGTTTACGAATGCAACCGGTAAGTTATCCAGATTGTCATACGGTCCCCATGTAGCAGACAGAAGAACTGCTACGTACACAATTGGAATGAGCAAGACACCGATCAACGCAATGAGTAAACCTTTCCGATTTTTCAGTGACTGCAATTCCTTCCCAAACAGCTGAAACGACCCCATAAAACCCCCCCTTTTTTTATGAAAATAATCCTATACGAATGAATATTCAATCATTACGTATAACATTAATATATTCTAAGTTTTTACATATTTCTACTAGAAAATGTAAATATTTTCTATATAGTACGTGAATTTTGTTCATATTGATATTCGGAAAATAGGACAATATAATCGCTGAATAATATTCTATTTCAAGTACCTTCATATTTATCTGAATATTCTAATATTTAATGTTATCGAATGATCAGTTGAATGGTTTCATGTACATAATGATTTCCGCAAAAAAAAATAAAAAAACCACTAAAATGGTTGCCCAATTTAGTGGTTTCACTGTTGAATTATTTTTCTAATGGCGCAGCTGTATCTACAATGCGGCCTTCAGTCGTAAACTTAATTTCTTTCATTGATAGTAACTGTTCTTTTAAGTTTTCCCAATCCGATAAACCTAAGTCAGTCACACGGCCTTCTCCATATGCTTTTCCGAACGAGCTGAAGCCGTCTCCGCCTTTAGCTGTGAATGCATTTGTAGCAACTGTGTATGTTTCGTTATCTGCCACATCTACAAAGGCTTTTGTTGCTTCATCATAATATTTCAATGAAACAACACGAGAACCCGCTTCTTTAGAAGAATCGTATTCCAGTTTAGCACCTGAAATATGCAGGAATCCGCCGTTCTCTTCAGGAGCTTCTTTCACAGAGTGCTCAAATGCAGCTTTTAACTCAGCACCTGTCACATCCATTAATGCCAGTGTATTACCAAATGGCAATACTGAAATAACTTGACCTGTTGTAATATTACCAGCAGGAATTGTAGCACGAATACCGCCGCCATTCTGCAATGCCATTACAACCTTTTTATCCGTATACTGTTTCGCTTTTGCAAGCATACCGTCAGTAATGATATTACCTAATGCTGTCTCACTGTTTCTCACGCTTACGGCACTTGTATCTGATTTACGAGGGCTCACCAAATCTTCCGTAATCGTTACGCCGATTTCTGCTTGAGACACTGCGTCCACTTTTTCTTTAAATGGTGCAAGCATTTTTAACCCTTCTGCATCATCTGCAAGTTTACCGATTTCAACTAATTGACCGTCATGTTTAACAATGACACCATTTTCATCGAATTCAACGTTCACTGTACCTAGGAAACCAGCGTACTCTTTTGCTTGAACGATTAATGTTGCATCTTTTTTCTCGCCAACTGTGTTTGTATCAACTATGAATGGCTCTTTAAGCTCTGTATGTGTGTGACCGCCTACGATAATATCAATTCCAGGCACTGATTTTGCTAGAACTTGGTCATTATCATATGCCGGATTATCGTCAAATCCGATATGTGTCAGGGCGATGATTTTATCGACCCCTTTATCTTCAAACGCTTTCACCGCTTTTTTCGCTTCGTCGATATAGTTTTCAAATGCCACACTGCCCGGTGAAGCGATATCTTCTGTTTCAGCTGTTGTTAAACCGAAGATTCCGACTTTTTCGCCGTTTACTTCTTTAATCATACCCGCATAAATTTTGCCGTTTTCAGGCTCGCTTGATACTAAATCCGAGAACAAACCTGTGAACAGGCTGTCTTTTGTGAAATCGACATTTGCAGTTAAAACAGGGAATTGGACCGCTTTAATGAAATCCGCCAATGCTTTATGTCCTTCAGCTGAAGAACCTAAATCAAACTCATGGTTCCCTAATGTCATCGCATCAAACTTCAATGCATTTAAAAACGGCAGATCTGCTTGTCCTTCAAATTCATTGAAGTATAAAGTTCCACTGAAAACATCCCCAGCATGCAATAAAAGCGCATCCGGTGTTTTTGCACGCTGTTCGTTAACCGCAGTCATTAATTTCGGGAATGCGTCAACACGTCCATGAGTATCGTTCACATGCATGATCGATAATTTATAATTGTCTGTTTCCGGTTCTGGCTGTGGTGCTGGTGCTGGTGCAGCTGCAGCCATCATTGTTGCCAATACGCTTGAAAGTTCGCCGCGAGTTAATTGTTTAGCAGGGTTAAATGCAACTTTAGCCTCTGTTAATAACGCCGTAGTATCAAGCGGATATACTAAAGAAACATTCGCTAAAATTTTAGCCAATTGATCATGTGTAATGTTATCCGCCGAACGGAACGTACCGTCTTCATAACCATTTACAAATCCAGTAGCAACCAACGCCGCTATATGATTATAATAATGGTTTGTTGTTTGAATATCTTTAAAGTTAGGATTTTTCACATTTGTTGTATCAAGTTTAAGAGCACCAGCAATCATTTTTGCAGCTTGTCCGCGTGTAACCATTGCATCCGGTTTAAAAGTACCGTCTCCGAATCCTGTAACAATACCTGCAGATGTTAATGCATTGATCCCTTCTGCATATGGATGGCTAACACTTACATCCGTAAAAATTGTCTCTTCCGCCATTACACCTGTTGCGCCTACAGCTACTGCCGTAAATGCTGCTAAAGCTGTTGCCGAATACATTCTCTTTTTCTTCATCCAAAAGACCCCCCAATTTTTTAACCTTCTCTTTGATAGTAACTAAATATTATAAAAATTTCCACATTTTTCGGAAATTTTACTTATTTTTAACAAAAAACATAATTCTTTAGATAATCGAGTAGGAGGCTAGCCATTAATTGGCTAGCCGACCTCTCACACCACCGTACGTACGGTTCCGTATACGGCGGTTCAACCTTTTGAGTATCTTTGCTCGTAAAATTGGGACAGGTCTTTCAGTCCCCATTTTACGAGCCTTTTATTTGGAATGGCTTGGTGTAGAACCTCGCTTCGTGATATTCGCCAGTACCCTTTTCTTGAATGCGCCGTTTTCATCGCTTCATCATGTTGGATTCCGTATTGGCGTAATTTCACATATTTAGTTCGTGGTAGCTTCCACCGTTTCCATATTAATTGACGTAAGCGATGGTTTAACCATCCCTGTAATTCTTGGATGAAAGTTTTCATGTTGGCAACTCCATAGTAATTAATCCAACCAACCGTTGTTTGATTGATTCTTTTCACAATCTCACTAAATGTCCCTGTTCGTTTACGACTCGTCAGTATTCTTAGCTTATCTTTTAGTCGTTTCTTGGCGGACTTGATTGGTCGGTATCCCACTTTCCCGACAGATTTTGTAGATGAAACCCTAAGAATGTAGCTGCTGTTGCGCCACACACTTTACTTTTCTGCTCATTGATTGTGAGACCCAGTTCATCTTCGATAAAATTCTTGACACTGGTCATGACGCGTTCACCTGCTCTTGGTGACTTTACATAAATCACAAAATCATCCGCATAGCGAATGAATCGGTGTCCTCGTTTTTCTAACTCTCTATCTAGCTTGTTTAAATACACGTTTGCTAGAATTGGAGAGAGTGGACCCCCTTGGGGTGTACCTTCTGTCGTTTCAATGAGGATGTCCTTGTCCAATATGCCTGAGCGTAAGAATTTCCATATTAGCTTAAGTACTATTTTATCTGTTATGAATTCTTCCAAATAAGCTCGTAGTCGCTGGTGATGAATCGTATCGAAGTAACTTTTCAAGTCACAGTCCACCACTGTTCGATAACCTTCCTCGTAATATTTCTTAGCGAGGGCAATTGCCTGGTGTTGGTTTCGACCTTTTCGAAAGCCAAAACTTTTGTCTGAAAAGTGTGGATCAATTATTGGTTGGATGACTTGTAGAATGGCTTGTTGAACAACTCTGTCCAATACACATGGTATACCTAGATATCGTTTGGAGCCATCCGCTTTTGGGATAGCTACTCGTTTCACTGGTTGAGGTTGGTAGGAACCATCTTTTAATTTCCTTTTCAATGGTTCCTCATATTTTATTAAATGCGCCTTCAGTCCATCAACCGTGATACCATCGATTCCAGGTGCTCCTCCATTTCCTTTTACTTTCTTATATGCATTCCATAGGTTTCTATGGGACGCAATTCTGTCAATTAAATTGATACTTTCTTGTTTCTTCATTTCCATGTTTACATCCCTACACGCTCTTATATACTCTTTCGCTTCCAGCTTATCCCTCTATAAGTAGCCATCTATTCGGTCTATACCTTGATGTTTTCTGTGTTTTGGCGGGATGTCTCCACCTCCTTGTTTCTTTCAAGATTTAAAAGATTGTTCGGCCCTTCATCTTTTGTCGAAGACTACTATGGCTTCTGCTGACTTCTCTTGATTCATCCATTTATCACTAAACAAATTGTTAATTGAATAACCCTCAAGAGACCTCCCCGGGTAAGCACAACCGCCTTCCTCTCATGTAACTGCCAGATTTACTGTATGGGATTTGGGCAGTATTGGACTTCGCTTTGTTTGGCAAGCTCATCCGTCCCAAGTCAGCCTTTTATCTGATTTCTGTTCGTCAGTTCGAGAGTTTGCGTCCGACTTCCTTCAGATTCCACGTCACCATGGACACCCTTGTCTTTCGCTAACAGTTCCTACTGCCAAGCCTGTAGTGGACTTTCACCACCAGGCTGTTGTGCATGCCGGGCACACCAAAAAAAGACAAAGCCAATAGAAATTGACTTTGTCTTTCATATTATACAATGGAATTATTGTTGTGCAGCTTTAGCACGTAATACCATTTGTAGGATACCACCGTGACGGTAGTAATCTACTTCTACTTCAGAGTCGAAACGAGCTAACGCTTTGAACTCAGTTACATTTCCTTCTGGAGAAGTTGCTGTAACAGTTAGGATATCACGTGGTTTAACATTGTCAGTTAAGTTAACGTCGATTGTTTCGTCACCTTTTAATCCTAAAGATTCAGCTGATTCGCCAGCCATGAATTGTAATGGTAATACGCCCATCATTACTAAGTTAGAACGGTGAATACGCTCATAAGATTGTGCGATTACAGTTTTAACGCCTAGTAAGAATGTACCTTTAGCAGCCCAGTCACGAGATGAACCCATACCGTAGTCGTTACCAGCTAATACTACTAAGCCAGTACCTGCTTCTTTGTACTTCATGCAAGCATCGTAAATGTACTCAACTTCGCCTGTTGGCCAGTAAGTAGTGAAACCACCTTCTGTACCTGGAGCGATTTGGTTACGGATACGGATGTTCGCGAATGTACCGCGCATCATTACTTCATGGTTACCACGACGAGAACCGTAAGAGTTGAAGTCACGGATTGCAACACCGTTTTCGATTAAGTACTTACCAGCTGGTGTATCTTTACCGATTGCACCTGCAGGAGAGATGTGGTCAGTAGTGATAGAGTCACCGAACTTAGCCATTACACGCATTCCAGCTAATGTTTGGATAGCACCTGGCTCTTTAGAAAGGCCAGTGAAGAATGGTGGGTTTTGGATGTAAGTTGATTTTTCATCGAAAGTATATAAGTTTTCAGTTGAAGTTTCGATTGCATTCCAAGCTTCGTTAGCAGTGAATACTGTTTCATATTCTTTTTGGAATAATTCACGAGTTACAACTTTATTTAATACTTCGTTAACTTCTTCAGTTGATGGCCAGATATCAGCGAAGAATACTTCTTTGCCTTCTGGAGTTACAGCGATCGCGTCTTTTTGTAGATCGATATCTACAGTACCCGCTAAAGCGTAAGCAACAACTAATGGTGGTGAAGCTAAGAAGTTAGCTTTTACTAATGGGTGTACACGACCTTCGAAGTTACGGTTACCTGATAATACAGATGTTACGAATAAATCGTTTGATTTAATTGCATCTTCTAATTCAGGTAATAACGGACCTGAGTTACCGATACATGTTGTACAACCGTAACCAACTGTGTTGAAACCGATTTGGTCGAAGTAGTCTTGTAAGCCTGACTCTTCTAAGTAACCAGTTACTACTTTAGAACCTGGTGCTAAAGAAGTTTTAACCCACTTAGCAGGTTTAATGCCTAACTCTACCGCTTTTTTAGCAACTAAACCAGCAGCTAATAATACGTATGGGTTAGAAGTGTTTGTACAAGAAGTGATGGCAGCGATTGCTACAGCACCTGCAGGAATTTCTACGTCACCTTCTGCAAATTTAGCAGTAGATGTTTTAGAGAATTCTTCTTCTGTTAAACCGAAACCTTGAGTACCTTGTGGAGCTACTACTGATTCACGGTAAACACGTTTCATTTCAGTTAAAGGAATTAAATCTTGTGGACGCTTAGGACCAGAAAGGTTAGCTTCGATGTCCGCTAAGTTAATTTCTAAAACGTCAGTGTAAACAGGCTCTAAGTCCGGGTTGAAGAACATGTCGTTAGCTTTTAAGTAAGCTTCTACAACAGCAATGTGCTCTTCGTCACGGCCAGTTAAGCGCATGTAGTTTAATGATTCTTCATCGACAGCGAAGAAACCACAAGTAGCACCGTATTCTGGAGCCATGTTTGAGATTGTAGCACGGTCAGCTAGTGGTAAACCAGGTACGCCAGGTCCGAAGAACTCAACGAATTTGTTTACTACGCCACGAGCACGTAATACTTGAGTTACTTTTAATGCTAAGTCAGTAGCAGTTGTACCGTTTGGTAATTCGCCTACTAATTTAACACCGATAACATCAGGAATCGGGAAGTAAGATGGTTGACCTAACATACCAGCTTCAGCTTCGATACCACCAACACCCCAACCTAGAACACCGATACCGTTGATCATAGTTGTGTGAGAGTCAGTACCTACTACTGAGTCAGGGAATGCTACTAAACCTTCTTCTGTTTCGTTCACGTGAACGATTGGAGCTAAGTACTCTAAGTTAACTTGGTGTACGATACCAGTTGCTGGTGGTACAGCGCGGAAGTTATCATAAGCAGTTTGAGCCCATTTTAAGAAGTTATAACGTTCAGCGTTACGTTCGAACTCTAAATCCATGTTCGCTTGTAATGCTGCTGCGTTACCGTATTTGTCTACTTGTACTGAGTGGTCAATTACAAGGTCTACAGGAATTGCAGGGTTGATTTTAGCTGGGTCTCCACCCATTTCTTTCATTGCAGAACGTAATGAAGCTAAGTCAACTACTACTGGAACACCAGTGAAGTCTTGTAATACTACACGAGAAGGTTTGAATGGTACTTCAGCATCAGCATTGTGATTACCAAAGTTTGCTAATTCGTTAACATGCTCGTCTTTAATTACGTAGTTATCATATTGACGTAATACTGATTCTAATAATACTTTAATTGAATAAGGTAGGCGTGATACTTTTGCGATACCAGCTTCTTCGATTGCAGCTAAACGGAAATAGTTATAAGTTTTACCGTTAACTTCAAACGTAGAACGACTGTTGTGTAAGTTTGCCATGTTGTGTTCCCCCTAGTTTTTCTTAATTGAAAAGGTTGTAAAGCTCTTTTCTCCACAGTCAATAATAGCGCACATTCATACATAAGTAAATTGCATTATTATTATCTTTTGCGATAAGTTAAAATTATGACCTATCGGAAATGCCATTTTCTGCTGCAATACATTTAGAAATCCTACTTTGTCTGAAAGTTCTTCTCACACTGTATTTCTCATCTATTACATATTAAATTTTTAATGGCTTACTTTTTCAGTACATATTTAAATAAATCTTAAATTTATTATTGTACTAAAATAAAGTAGTTAGTTTAATTTGAGCCAGCGCTGAATGAAGGTTGATACAATACTGCGCAGTTTTTCATTGCGATCGGCAAATTTCAAATAAAAGTAGAGCGTTTTTGCCACGTTCAGCTGGTTTGTTCTCGCTTTAAACCAAAGGCCATCATAGCCGCGCTCATAGGCGACCATTTCCAGCTGGTCAAACAGCTGTTCAAACCATTCTATGAACAGTTCTTCGTCGATATTTTTGGCTAACAATGCCTGAATGATATTGCAGAAACGTTCTTCTTCGTCATCTGTAAATACATAGCCCTTCCAAATATTTGCGCGAATTGCCTGCAGTATCTGGGCCGTAAAGCGAATCGGGTAAAGCGGATGTGCAATAATGGCGTTAATTAACTCCGTTGTATTGGTCACACAATGTGCCCAGCCGGATTTTGCATCAACAAAACTTCGCAAATCCTGCTCTTTCGCTAACAGTGCCACCGCATTTTGTGCAAGCTGCTCCAACTGCTCACTCGTCAAAATGTTAAGCTGTCGATCGGCATTCACGATTGCCGCTAAATAAAGAGCCGCATAGGAACGTTGAAAAACAGAACTTGTCCCGTTCTCACTGATTTTATAAAGTAAACCTTCAGTTGAAGAAAGTTTGCCCACAAAATCTGTAATAACTGTTTCACCGAGTGCATTTTCCGATAACAGCAAGATGAACAGCCGATAGTTCAGCTGGTCACGGATTGCTGCCTCTTCATGACCGATTGTCTCCAGCAAATCAATCAATATCGACGGGTGCTCCTGAATAGATTGTTTTCGCTCTTCCGTCGTCATTTCAAAAATCTTCTCATAATCTTCCACTACCAAAAAGACGCCTCCTAACCAAATGCCTACCATTATTGTAAGAGACGTACCATCATTTGACTAGGTAAAAGCTCTTCTAATAGACGCACACCTTCTGAATATACCCGTTTTTCACAAAACAAATGCATCTTCTGCTTCAAATAATTCATTTACTTCAATCACTCGATCCGAAAAGCGGTCTACAACATTCAAATCGACGGTATTGAATAAATTGGTTAATACAATCGAAGTACATTCAAACTGTTTCTGCTTTTTCGTTTGCGCAAATTCTTCAATAAAACGGGACGGTAAAAAACTGGACCCGTCCGTTACGAACAGCAGATCCGCTTTTTTAAATTCACTTTTCTTTAAAAGTTTCAATGCCTCCCGTAATGGCAGTTCATAATTCGTCCCGCCACCGATGAAACTGTCGCTGAACTGGATGAGATCCTGCGTCTTTGCCTGGCCTTTTTTGAAATACTTAATCTCCCCAACATTTGTGGCAAATGGAATAATCGCAAAATCTCTTCTCTGCTTTTTGGCAATATTCAGTAAAGCAATACAAAATGCCTTGCTTTGGGCTTTTATTGATGTCATGGAACTGCTTTCATCCATACAGACAATAATCGGTCCTTTTCCTTGACGATCTTTACCTTTCCTATTAAAAACGAGTGTTTGCTGCTCGCTTAACCGCTTTAAAAAATCGAGCTTGCTATGTCCGAGCATATAGTTGCCCAATTCGGCAGGCAACAGACGGGAAAGTTCATGTCCAAAACTCACCGATTGATGCTGGATGGACTCCGCATGTCTAGACTTCTGCTTTTTTGTCGCAATTTTTTTGAACCGGCCGACCAATTCGGCAATTTTATGCAATTCCTTCCGCTCGCTGATCATTCTCGCCAGTTTAAACTGATCGCTTAAGGGCAGTTGGTCCATCTTTTTGCCGTCCATCGTCCCGACTTTCATGACCGCTGTTTTCGTATGATGGATATTCTTTTTGTTTTCCTGCAGCATCATGCCGATCGACGTTTTGGATAACTGCTTTAAGTATTCCCTTCTTTCCGGCAGATCATTTGTCGCGTTTGGCGTTTGCTGCTGCTTTTGAAAGGCTTCCAGTTGCTCGATCTGAAATGGATTTTTTTGTTCCTCATAATATTCGAAGCTTTTAAGAAGCTGTTCGGCGATGCTGACGGAAGTAAGGACACTTAACAGCTCGTCGCCTTTTGTCAGCTCGTGCCATTGGATGTATTCTTCGTTTTTCAGCAGCTCTTTCACAAAATCATATTGCATTTTATCCCGTTGTTTTGCATTTTCATCTAATATAGGCGCTTTATAATAGAAAGCATGCCAGCAATCCCCAATGATATTCGTAAAGCCGGGAACAATTTTTTCTCCTGCCATGCAGCTGTCATTCAGCAAAGTGGCCATTTTCAACAATTCGTTAAACCGTGCCTTTTGCTCTGCGCTGCTCTTAAAAACAGTTCGGCTGTAGATTACATGTATGTTCTCACTCAAAAAGCATCCCACCTTCTGTATTCTTTAAAAACCGATGACATCTGAAGTGATTCGAAGCAATTGTTTGTGCATTTCTGTTTTAAGACTGTTTAATTCCGGACGACTCGGGATTTGACGGCTCATATTTTGTACTTCCATAAATAAATTTTTCCCCTTTAGGAGCAGTTGACTCAGCTCCGATTTGGCAAACGGGGATTTTTGAAGCATCGCATTTCTTGCAGTTAAAATAATCATTTCAAACTCTGTCGATGTCCTGTGAATAAACGCTTCGACCGTATCAAAGGCCACTTCATTAATTATCCGATTTGTTATAATTTTCTGTTCAATCGTTTCCCATAAAATATTCGTCAAAATCGACAAGTCTTCCCGGATCACTTCTGACCGCCCATCTAAATACGCTTTCGCTTTTAAAATCGACAGGGACTGTTTAAAACGACGATCGGATGGTCGTATGCCTTCATCTTGAAGCACCTGCCTCATTTTAGCGAGTACTTTAAAAATCGTATCCGATATCGCAACCTGATTCGTCTTTTGCTGATGTTCATAAAGCTCGTCCAACGTTATTTTCGAAACTTCCTTTTCCGTATCATCTTTTAACATCGCAATGAAGGCTTCTTCTTCACGGATATAGTCGACTTCATAGCGCAGCAAGAAACGGTCAAACAATGCCTCCAGCCCTTCTCCATCTTCGATATATTCATTGGATGAACCGACCATCGTCAAAAGCGGTGAAGGAATCGGAACTCCGTTGTTATAATAAATCCGTTCATTTATTAGAGTCAGCAGTGAATTCAAAATCGCCGAGTTTGCTTTAAAAATTTCATCAATGAACGCAAAATGGGCTTCCGGCAGCATATTTGTCACATTCCGTTTATAAATTCCCTGCTCCAAATCTTTTAATGAAAGTACACCGAACAATTCTTCAGGCGTACTGAAAGGCGTCAACAAATGCTGAAAACAATGACTCCCCTCAACGATGGAACCAAGCATTGACGACAGCACACTTTTTCCAGTCCCAGCCGGACCGATAAATAGCAGGTGTTGCCGTGATAATAAAGCAATTAATAATGCATCAATTTCTTCTTCCCGATCATAAAAACGTTCATTCAGTTGCTGACGGATCGTTTGCAGCTGTTCACACATTGATTGACTACCTTCCCCTCTTTTTTGTAAATTTGTTTCACCGCACGTTTATGTATACCTCTCCTTATAACGTTACACTTCCTGTACGGTTTTTAAACCTTTTCCTTGTGACATTTCTTCTTATAAATAACTAGGAATATTTCAGGTGACTTTGCACTATTTTAGTAAGAGCATAGGAAAAAATGTTTTCATGTTTGCACACAATTTTAGTTGCAAATGATTAATTTTGTTATTTTACGTGAACATATTACATATAGCATGTTTTGTAGGAGGAATCGTATGGCGTCAGTAAGAGTGTCATCTTCAATTTTTTCACGAATTAAAACAATTCAAAAAGCTGTGCAACGAACGACAAGCAATGATGAAATTACCGTTGCGTCCGGGATATATAAAGAAACGTTAACTTTTGAGGAAAACAGAACAGTGGCAGCACAAAACAATGCTGCCGTATGCATAAAAGGGGCCATCGTGATTGCTGATTCAGCGACAGTCACATTTGAAAACATGACGATACAACCTACAACGCAAATTTACGTCGAAGGCAAAATCATATTAAAAAACTGCGTTATTCAGGGTGGACGTACCAACGTACTGCTGGCACTTAACGGTGGAACATTACAATGTGAAAATACGGCCTTCATGGATGCAACGGATGCAGCCGTCACACTGATCTACAATAGTGCCGCCCATTTTGAACATTGTCATTTTGAAAACAATAAAAAAATCCACATCTTAGCGGAAAACTCAACTCTTCATTTAACGGATTGTACACTTTCAAAGGCGAATCAGGCACTATGGGTCAAATCACACGCAAAAGCTTATTTAACCCGCGTGAAAGTCCATCATCATTCCGGCACACAGCTCATTATTCAGGATCATGCTTTATTGGAAATGAAAGACTGCGAACTAATGCATGGCGAAGGTAATGGTATATATGCATCAGATCATTCAAACATTCATTTAACGAAAACTTCCATTCAGCACCATCACCTTCCGCAAATCTGGATGCAAAGAAGTTCCCTGAACGTGGCAGACTGCCAAATACAATACGGCAATGAATCCGGCATTATTTTACGGGACTGTTCGGAAGCAATGATCGAAAATTCATTGATCGCTTCCCATAAAATCGCAAATGTCCAGTTAATGCTCGAGTCATTACTTAATATGACAAATTGTGAAGTGTACAGTTGCCAAGGCGTCGGCATTCACATTAAAGAAAAATCAATTGCAAACTTCAACAGTACGGTGTTTGCGTACAATGTGCTGCCGCAACTGTTCATTACCGAAAACTCCATTTGTACATTAAAAGATGCGACAATTCAGGAAGGAAAACAAATTGGGGTTTATACAGAAAAAGGGGCTTCTTGTTCAATTGTTTCCAGTACGATTACAGGACATAAAAACGCTGCGCTAACGGTGATGGAGGCAGAACTCTTCCTTTTAAATACGACGATTCACCATAATAAAGGCAATGGTATTTTAGCGGTCAATCATGCGAAAGCCTCTTTGGATAACTGCCATTTCAACCATAATGATCTGGCGCATATTGCCGGGAAAAATAACAGTACGGTGACGATTTACCAAAGTGAACTAATCGGCGGAAAAAGTATTTTTGTCATGGATGAATGTCAACTGGAAGTAACGGAATCCGTTGTAAAAGACGGTACTGGAATTCAAATTGAAATGGTCGGCAATACGAAGGCGACCATTCAGCATTCCAAAATAAGCTGTGGTGAAACAAACGGGATTGTGGCAATGAAAGATACATCGGTCCATATTATTGATAGTCAAATATCTTGTCATAAAATGCCGCAAATTGTTGTCAATGACAGTTCGCTCGTGTTAAAGAACAGCGAGCTGATGGAAGGTGAACGAAACGGTCTAATTATCGAAAACCATGCAGAGGCGTTAATTCAGGATACATTCATTTCCAATCATATGTATTCGCAGATATGGATCGACTCCGAATCTTCAGTTGAGCTGAACGCCACACAGATTATCGAGGGGCATGAATCCGATATATTTGTACAAAACAAGTCGGTTCTTCATGCTTCGAAATGCATTATTCAAAATGCGAAGTTTGACTTCAATATACAGGCGGTCAACTTCTCGAAAATTTATCTGTCCGAAACAATGGTCGACAACTCGTTCGGTTCAAAATTTTACAGTGAAAATAACAGCGAAATCTCATCAAACCTGGATGAAATCAGCTAATGAACTTCCTACCTGCGACTTTTTCAGTTGCAGGTAGTTTTTTAATGTGGTCCGACCAAAAAAAAAACAATCTACCCGAATTTGGATAGATTGTTCTATTTATAACTTATTTATTTCACAATCCCGCTGACAAATTCAGTTTCAGGATAATACATATTTTTAACAATCACATTCGCCCCAAGGCACTTCACCGCTGGACAATGACAATTGATCGATTTAGAAATATTTGAATCTAGCCATCTCTTGTAAATTTGAGTTAACGATTCATTTTTAATATTACCGAACGCCTGACCGTCATCCGAGAAATCGGTAACCGAAATATCTCCTGAGAAAATATTGAGATTCATTCTTGAGCGTCCGTCAACATCATTTCTCATTGTTGTATTCGCTGCATGATTGATTCGGTTGATTAATGCGATATCACGCTCATCCCGGCTGCACGGATAGAATGGCAATGTTCCGAATAAAACCCAAATATCTTTATTTCTGTAATCAAGGATATCATTGATAACTGTTCGGTATTCATCCAAGCCGATCGTCTCTAAACTTTCAGCAAAATCACTGGCGTACATCGGATGAATCTCATGACGTTTACACAGCATTTCATTTGCTACTTCATGATGGATTTTCTCCATGAATGGCACCGTGTTGCGGTTCAGCATTGTTTCTGCGGAAACGAACATGCCGCCTTTTGACAGTTCTCTTGCGTTATCAAAAATATTGCGATATAAATTCCCTCTATATTCAACTGACGGTGTTTTTTCCATCATCGCGAATCCTGTTTCAACAAATTCTTTTTCATCGCACCAGTTGTGGGAAATATGCATAACATCCAAATAAGGTGCAACCAGTTCGTAATGGGACATCGGTAAAGTGAGGTTGGAGTTAATTTGAGTCTTAATCCCCCTGCTTTTCGCATATTTCAACAGCGGTAACAGGTTATCCTTAATGCCCTTTTTCGTCAATAGCGGTTCCCCACCCGTAAAACTCATTGTGCGTAATGTTTCAACCTCATCCAGTTTACGAATAATTTCGTCTGCCGGAATGGCGGGTAATTCTTTCGTTAATAACGTATATCCTACTGCACAATGCGAGCATCTCATATTACATAAGTTCGTTGTTGTAAACTCTATATTGGATAAAGTTAATTTACCATGTTGATCGATATCAATATATGGTTCCCATTCATCATGAGGTTTAAAAATTGTATTCATTTAAATACTTCCTTTCTGCGAGTACAATTTTCTCATAAAATCGTTATATTGGAAAGGCTATCGTTTATAAGGGAATCACAGCCACTTCGATACATAGAAAATGACCGCACGAGATAAAAATCCCGTGCAGCCATTTATTTAGATTTCGATTTTTTCTGGCAGTTCCGGAATATCCGATACAATATCCTCTTCGGTTAAACGCAGTTCAAACAACCGGTATTTCCCGTTCAAATTCAGCTGTGACAACATTTCATCCGGTTCTGCTTCAATTGGTGCTTCATATGTGAAATCCACCGTTACAATACGATCGATCGTTTGCCTTATATATGCTTCTTCCTGCTTTTTAATCGGCAGCACTCTTTCCAATAAAAGTGGTTCTATCGCATCTTTTAAAAAGCTCTGCGCTTCAGCCATGCAGCTGAATTCCGCCAGCTTATTTACAGAGGCTGTCATGTAGGACTGTCCACGAACCCGTTGCGCTTCCAATTCATCTATCTGATTGTGTATTGTTGATAGCCGATTTTCCGCCAATTCATTCAGACGACTTTGTACTGAGTCCAGTTTTTCCAGTACATATTGTTCGTATTTTTTAATAAACATCAGCTTCTCTTCACAATGTGCATGGATATTATTCAACGTTTGGATTTGCTCCAGCAGAAGTGGTGTAAGCTCGCTCTCTTCAAAAGGTAATGCAAGCGCCATCCCGGTTTGTTTTTTGAACTGCTTTTCAATTTGTCCATATTCCATCGTATACTCTACATGCAATTTCCGGTAATCACGCACATTTTTTTGATACAGCCCCGCCATCTCCTCATACATATCGACGAACGGATCACGTAAATAGGTATGGTTTTCCAAAGTCTGTAACAGCTGAAAAAGCGTCTGTACTTCTTTGAATACTTTACTGACCGATTCATATTGTTTCTCAAGAGAGGGAATGAGTGCTCTATCCTGTTGAAATTGGGCTGCATCAATAGAAGAATCATTTTGATGCTGTATGACATATTCAAACGCCGATACATACGGCTCTCTTGCAGGAATTGTATTCATCTCCACACAGAGACGTTCCAGCCACTGTATAAATCGCTCCGTTATATGGCGCGTCTTTTTTTGCTTGTTGTCAATCAACTGGAACATCAGTTGTGACAGCTGAGTAAGGCGGGAATCAATGAGCAGCTGTGTATTGTTCGTCTGCCGGGCTTCCTGTGCCTTTAGAGCCGATACCGGAACATCTTCTCCGATAAAGTAGCCGTAACGTTCTTTTTCCATTTCAAGGAAGGTTTCCACTTCACCATCTACCCGGTCAATCCCGTTTACTATGAGATGGGCAGTAATCCCCCTTTTGTTCAGCTTTTCGATAAAATTCACTTCCGCATCTGTTGCAGGTGAACCCGCCTGCAATACCCAGAATACTTCATCACAACGCTGTAATAGAGCTGGTGAAAAGTAGGCTGTATTGCTGACGTCTGCTTCCAGCGCCACCGAGTCGACAATGGTCACTTTTTTTAACAGTTCACATGTTATATATACTTCCAAATAATTCAGATGCTTACGAATGATTTGGGCACTTTCCGTATTGGAAATGGTGAATAGCGAGAGGTTGACAATATCAAAGGTTACTTCCATCCCATTTAAAAAAACGGCTTTTATATATTCCTCATCACCATACTTTAAAAATGTATGGGTCCTCGTCTGTTGTGATGGGTGGTCTTCCAGCAGATTTCTGCCGATTAAGCTGTTGATTACTGTCGTTTTACCAACCCGCTCTTTTCCGATAAAGAGCACGATTGGCTGGCTTTCTGCATCACCTATAATTTGTTTTAAACGGGTTGTCGTATCTTTTACATAATGATTTCGTGACAGAATACTATGCAAAGGTTTTAACCGTTCAATTAATTGTTCCAACGGATTCTGTTCATCAAAGTTGTTTAGCTGTTCGCCGAATCGCTCAGTCATACGGGTCACTCCTTTACAAACAATTGTTATTCTATTATAAACGCAGTGATTTTCTTGTGGTGAAGTAATTACGAAAATCGAAATAATTGGTTCCTCATACTTAATCAATAAAGTGAATACTAGGTAATAACACATGGGAATTTAAATATGGAAATTAAATCCCATCACAATGTTGCTATTGCCGGGCATGATTTGCGTGCTATTATAGTAGAAGAATATTTAAAAGGAGCTACACACTATATGTACACTATCCGTGAGCAATGGTTAGGAAATGTGCGCTCAGATGTGCTGGCAGGACTTGTTGTCGCACTCGCCCTCATTCCTGAAGCAATTGCTTTTTCTATTTTAGCCGGTGTAGATCCGATGGTCGGACTCTATGCCTCATTTGTAATCGCTGTAACGATCAGCTTTGTCGGCGGTCGTCCTGCGATGATTTCCGCAGCAACAGGAGCGATGGCCCTCGTGATCGTCTCGCTTGTAAAAGATCATGGACTGCAGTATTTACTCGCTGCAACGATTTTAACTGGAATTATCCAAATCATTTTCGGGATGCTGAAAATTGCCCGATTAATGAAATTTATTCCGAATGCGGTCATGATCGGTTTTGTTAACTCATTGGCGATTTTAGTATTCATGGCCCAAACACCGCACTTTATCGGCGGCGACTTCGTTACATGGGTGTTCCTGCTGGCGACGATCGCACTTATTTACGCCATTCCTTTTGTCATTAAAGGGATCCCTGCACCGCTTATTGCCGTAGTTATTTTATCGGCCGTAGCCATCTATTCGGGCTTCAATTTGAATACAGTCGGAGATATGGGGACAATTACACAATCCTTGCCGTCATTTCTAATTCCGGATATTCCGTTCAATTTTGAAACATTGATGATTATTTTACCGTATTCATTGGCTCTGGCAGTTGTCGGATTGGTCGAATCATTACTGACAGCATCGATTCTGGATGATATGACGGCTTCGGAAAGCGATAAAAATAAAGAAGCGCGCGGTCAAGGAATCGCCAATGTCATTAACGGTTTCTTTGGTGGGATGGCCGGCTGTGCAATGATCGGACAATCCGTTATTAACGTAAAATCCGGTGGACGCGGCCGACTTTCGACTTTTGTTGCCGGGGTATTTCTAATGTTTTTAATACTCGTATTGGGTGATTATGTCGTTCAAATTCCAATGCCGGTACTTGCCGGTGTAATGGTTGTTGTATGTATTACCCAATTTGACTGGCAATCATTCAAATATGCTGTGACAGCACCGAAAAAAGATGTGTTTGTTATGCTTCTGACAATTGCGGTTGTCCTCTATACACATAACTTAGCATTAGGTGTTGTCGCCGGTATTATTGTCAGTGCGCTGTTTTTCGTCAACGAAATTTCCCGTGTAAGTATTTCACAACAAGGGAAAACATATTTTGTCAAAGGGCAACTATTCTTCGCTTCGACGGAAGGTTTTATTAATTATTTCAAAACGGTTCAAAACGAGCATTCATCAATTGTCATCGACTTCTCACAATGCAAAGTATGGGATGACTCGGCAATCGGCGCTTTAATGAAGGTGAAAGACCAGTTGAAAGCGAAAAATATAGAAGTAACCTACTTGAATATTGATGAGTCAAGTAGACAGCTGTTGAAGAAGTTAACCGGTTCGACATTAATCGATTAGGAGGTGGCTTATGTATAAACATATTTTATTGGCCGCTGATGGTTCACAAAACTCGATACGTGCGGCAAAAGAAGCTGTAAAAATAGCCCAAATAAATGCTGAAACATTGGTGACGATTATTTTTATCATTGATATGGAAAAAGCGAAAACGGATGTATTGCATTCAAGCTCCAACGAAAGTCTCTACATGGAACGCCGTCGAAAAATCGTGCCGATCGAGGAACTGTTCAACGAGCATCAAGTCCGCTATAAAGTGGAAATCATTCACGGCTCACCAGGACCTGAAATCATCAAATTTGCCAACACGCAAAATGTCGATTTAGTAGTGATCGGAAGCCGCGGCTTAAACAGTCTGCAGGAAATGGTGCTGGGCAGCGTATCACATAAAGTGATGAAGCGCGTCAAATGCCCTGCGATGCTTGTGAAGTAAAGGAAATCTAAAAAGAGAAAAGACAAAACATTTTTAGCGCGACTAATATGTTTTGTCTTTTTTTTATGTATAACTGATATAATTGGGGTCAACAGGTCAGATTTGGGATGAGGTGGGAACTGTGTTTTTCTTGAAACCTGAACTAATTAAAAATAATAAGAAATTTTATACGGCATTGTTAAAGATTTCTCACCAGAGCAAACGTATTGTGCCCCATTTATGAAGTGAAGCAATATTTTGACGGCAAGTCCAACTATAATAATTTCTTAGCATATGTAGAACAGGCGATAAAGAACTAAGATTACCGGGGAGGAAGCAACATGACCAATGAAGCCGTAATAGTATTAGCCATAATTTCAACTATAATATGGATTGCTGTATCTAATGAGGCTGTAAAACCCTCAAAAGAGATCAATAGAAGAAAGATGGTAACTTTAATATCCGCAGGAACTTTATCAGCAATTATCATAACTGTTTCTCTTGTTCAAAATTTATTGCTTTAATTCCGCTACAATATGAATCCATAGTTTAAGGAAGGCGAAATAAAAGAAGGCGTTTATTCCAAAAAATTTTTTGGAGAGAAAATGCACTAATCATTTAAAATAGAAACGAGGTGCTGATGTGAAAATACTAGAATCTAACGGAAAAATACTAATAGGCGAATTGGAATTTTACGGTCAAATCGAACAAGAGCAATTTTGTGCGCAATGCAAATTTAATTTAGTATATTATGATGATTTTGATACATATATTTGCCCGAAATGTAACAGCTGGACGGAACCGAAATGTAGTGACCCACATTGTAAGTATTGTCCTGATAGAGCAGATCAGCCTCTGCCTCCCATATAGGTTTAATAGAACATAGTATCCCCAAAACTTATTTTCGGGGATATTTTTATTGATTGAAGGCTTCCGGTAGATTTTTAAAAAACAGCATTACCTTTTGAAACAGTGGCAATTCGTTGTATGGTCATTCACCATGCCAACTGCCTGCATATAGGAATAGCAGATTGTACTGCCGACAAATTTGAATCCGTCTTTTTTCAGTTGTTTGCTCATGCGGTCGCTTATTTCGGTCGTTACCGGTACTTGTTCGAATGATGCCCATGCATTTATTATCGGCTTACCGTCGACGAAGGACCAAATATAGTCAGAAAATGAGCCGTATTGTTTTTTGATCGCCAAAAAGCTCTCGGCATTCGTCACGACACTTTTGATTTTCAGCCGGTTGCGGATAATGCGTTCGTCATTTCTTAAAGCTTCAAGTTTTTCTTCACTGTAATATACAATTTTTTCAGCATCGAACTGGTCAAATGCCGCCAAATACCCCTCTCTTCTTTTTAAAATCGTCAACCAGCTTAAGCCTGCCTGTGCCCCTTCCAGACAGAGCATTTCAAACAGCTTCCGGTCGTCATAAACGGGTACGCCCCACTCTTCGTCATGGTATTTCACATAAATCGGTTCATCCAGCTTCACCCAACTGCAACGTTCCATGTCCTCACCTCTTTTTAACCACTGTAATCCAACTCGTTTGCATTCGCAATTAATTTTTGTTACCCTTACCTTACGAACGTCAGGAAGGTGATAATGTGACGAAAGAGAAAATCATCCAGGCCGCTCTGGTTAATTTCAGCGAACACGGCTACAGCGGCGGATCACTGGCCCAGATCGCGGAAGAGGTTGGAATACGGAAACAATCGATCTATACGTATTTCAAAAGTAAAGATGCGCTCTATTTATCGATTTCAAAACAGGCAATGGAAGCTGAGCTGTTATTTGCAGAAGAATTTATCGCAAAACATCAACAACTTCCTGTCGAAAAAGTATTGCTGCCATTTCTGCAGTCTTTTCAGCAGCGCTTTGAAACTATTTCAGAAACCAAATTTTTCATGCGCTCGATTTTCTTGATGCCGCAGCATTTGGAACAGCAGTTAAGTGTGCAGACGTACATTTATTTGGATGAATTGGAAAAGCTTTTCACGGATTATTTAAAAGAACAACAACTGTCCGTTTCAGCGAATGAAGCAGCAATCGGCTTTTTGGCATTGCTTGATAGTCTTTATGTCGAAATGCTTTATGGTGGCAGTGAACGCTGTGAAAAACGTTTGCAGGCGGGATGGACAATATTTTACAGAGGAATAAGAGCTGAGGTGTAGACATCATGACAAAATACTGGATACTCGTCCTATTGGCAGGCATCATCGAAATTGTCTGGGCAATGGGACTGAAATATGCAAATACAGTGTGGCTATGGGTCGGAGTGGCCGCATTGATCGTTGTATCATTTTATATTTTAATCATCGCAACAGAGAAGCTGCCTGTTGCTACTGTTTATGCGGTATTTACAGGAATTGGTACAGCCGGTACAGTCATCGCGGAAACGGTCATTTTCAACGAGCCGTTCAGCTTTACGAAAATCGGCTTTATTGGATTATTACTAATAGGCGTCATTGGATTGAAACTTATTTCAAATGAACCGGAAGAAACGAGGGATGCATAATGGCTTGGGTTTATTTAATTTTTGCCGGACTTTTTGAAGTCGGCGGTGTCATCGGAATGAACAAAGTTGCCCAGAAAAAGTCTATCGGTTCCTATGCGTTTCTGATCGGTTCTTTTATTTTCAGTTTCTCTCTCCTTTCACTGGCAATGAAAGAATTGCCGATGGGGGTTGCCTATGCCGTTTGGACAGGGATAGGTACGGTCGGCGGCACACTTGTAGGGATGTTTATCTATAACGAATCCAAAGACTGGAAGAGAATTCTATTTATTTCGTTTATTATTATTGCGGTTGTCGGATTAAAAATTACGCAGTAGAATAGAGTTAATAGAAATAATGTGTACATTTTATGAATATTTTCATAGATTGTGCACATTATTGTTATATGTTGGAGGCCATTGTGAGAAATTTATTTCAAGTCGTCCCAATTCCAATCAGCGGGCTTATGCTCGGACTGGTATCATTGGGAAATTTATTTTTAAGTATGGACAAAGCCGCTTTCGGCCACGTCTGTTTTTTTACAGGAATCTTTTTATTTCTATTAGTCATCGGAAAACTGATTTTTGCGTTTTCCAGTATCCTTGCAGAAATGCAAAACCCGATCATTGCGTCAGTATCCCCCACTTTTACGATGGGTACTTTATCGATAAGCAGCGGGTTGCACTATTACGGTGTTAGTGGGTTCGTTATACATATGATCTGGATTCTTGCTGCAACGACTCAAATCTTTATTATCTTTTATTTTATTCGAACGTTTATTTGGAAAAAGCGCATTGCGATTTCGGATATTTATCCAAGCTGGCTTATTCTGTTTGTCGGAACCGCCGTTATGCCATTGACAGCGAGTGATCTTTCAGGCGTATTCACAAGAGCGATTGTCATTTTTGCGATATGTGCATTCATTGTGTTAGTGCCGATTCTTATTTTCCGTGTATTTATTAGAAAAGATCTGCCGGAGCCTACGATTCCGATGCTGACGATTTTAACCGCCCCCGTATCGATCAGTTTAGCGGCTTATTTCCAGCAGTTTGAAAGTCAATTCGGGATTATTTTGACATTATTCATCGTCGCGCAAATATTATATCTATTGGTACTATCGAAATTACCGGGCGCATTGCAGCTGCCTTTTTATCCAAGCTATGCTGCCTTCACATTCCCGTTAGTTATTTCTGCTACTGCCACTTATGGTGTCATTCATTATTTCGGGCAAAACGGGATGTCGACAAGTTGGCTGGAAACGTATTTCTACTTTCAATTAACATTCTCCGCAATTATTGTATTTTACGTTTTAATCCGCTATATCAACTACTTGTCCGTACAAGTACGACAACAGCGCAGAGTCATTCGGGAAGAAAAAGAAGCTATTACATAATTCTTCCGCCATAGCGAAACATTCCCCCTTTATGCATCGTATACTACATAAAGGGGGGATTTTTTTGAAAAGAATTATTTTTGCACTATTATTTATTCTACTTATACTCGTGTTAATTTTCTATTGGCTTGACTATGAAATGAATGCAGCGTTAAAAAATGAGGCAGACGGTTCCAATGAATATGTTGTCATTTTAGGCGCAAAAGTGAAACCTGGCGGCATCCCTTCCCAGTCATTAAAAAACCGTTTAGATGCGGCAGTGGATTACCTTCAAAAATATCCTACCGTAAAAGCGATTGTTACAGGTGGGCAGGGTGCTGATGAAGATCGTACAGAAGCATCGGTCATGGCTGACTATTTAATCGAACATGGAATTGCTGGAGAGAGAGTTTTATTGGAAGATCAGTCTACAACGACTTATGAAAATCTGTTGTTCGCAAAAAAACTGTTGCCCGAAAATACAAAGAGCATCACGATTGTTTCAAATGATTTCCACCTGAAACGCGCGACAATCCTTGCCCAAAAACTTGGTCTAAAGGCGGATGTTGTGGCAGCCCCTACCCCAAAAGTCGTCAACACAAAATCACGTATTCGCGAACGGCTTGCGATCATTAAGGCCTATACGAGAGGCCAATAATTTTACATTTGCCTTTCAATTCGTTATCGTAAACTGTAACGAACAGTTGAGGTGAATTTCAATGAAACTTAGTATATTAGATCAAGTACCTATTTCCAAAGGCATGACATCAACTGAAGCACTAGCTAATGCAGTGAAGCTTGCCCAACTTGGTGATGAGCACGGTTATGAACGAATCTGGTTTGCAGAGCACCATAACACAACTTCACTTGCCAGCTCCGCTCCTGAAGTAACAGCTGCCTATATTGCTGCGAAAACAGAGCGTATCCGTGTCGGAACGGGCGGCATTATGATGATGCATTATTCTCCATATAAAGTGGCGGAAGTATTTAAAACATTGGCCGCGTTGGCACCAGGCCGTATCGATTTCGGTGCAGGCCGCGCTCCTGGCGGGGATATGCCGGCAATGACTGCACTTGCAAGTGGACGCAGACCGGACTTGACGGAACAATATGATAAACTTGAAGTTATTTTACGTTTAATGAATGAACAGCGCACAGGTGAAGATGTTTATGATAATGTTGTAGCCGTTCCTTTCAAAGTTCAGCTGCCGCAAAGCTGGCTGCTTGGATCAAGCGGACAAAGTGCGAAAAAAGCCGGTGAAGCGGGTGTCGGCTATTCCTTTGCCCAGTTCTTCAATGGACAAATGTCTAAAGGAATTTTTGATGCGTACCGCAACAGTTTCCAGCCATCATACTTTATGGAACAGCCGCAAATTATTACGACCTATGCAATCAGTGTAGCTGAAACGGCGGAAGAAGCGGAATACTTATCGATGCCGATGCAAATTACCCGTCTGAACTTAATGCGCGGCAAGCTCCTCACTGTGCTTTCTCCTGAAGAAGCAAATGACTATCCGCTTACCGAGATGGATAAAATGATTTTGGAGCAAAACCGTCCGCTAATGCTGATCGGTTCTGCCGAGGATGTTGCGAATCAGATTAAAGAAGAACAGGCATATTACGGTTTTGATGAAGCGATGATCAACTGTAATTTATATACGATTGATCAGCGTCTGAACAGCTACCGTCTATTAATGGAACAGTTCAAAAAATAATATAGTTTTAATGAAGTAGTGCCATTTGATTCGTCAAGGGCACTACTTTTTTTGGTTCAGGTACGGTTATTTTTTTGCGGGTGAAGAATAACAGGAACATTGCAACTAAAAAAGGCAATCCAAACTTTACATGTTGTAAAATTTGGATTGCCTGTAATTTTCATATATTTTTCATTTCAACCTATTTATACTGTAGCTGTCGTAGTTACGGGCTGCGGAGCGATTTTTGCGACGATGACGCTGTTTACCGCATTAATATAAGCCATTGCAGAAGCTTTTAAAATATCAGTATCTGCTGCTTTTGCGATATATTTTTCTCCACCGTATTCGATAATGATCTTTACTTTTCCTAATGCCTCTTGGCCGCGTGATACAGAGCTGATGTTGTACTCGACAAGCTTTACCTTGATCCCTGTAACATCTGCAATGGCTGAATATAGGGCATCAATCGGACCGGAGCCGACCGCACTTGATTTGAAAACATCTTCCCCGCGGCGGATTTTTACGCTGGCAGACGGAAAGGCAGCGTTTGAAATAATCTGTAAATCTTCAATATCATAAAACTGATCAGAGTAAGATTCCTTATTTGGATTGTTTTTCTCTGTTTTTTCGTAGTAGCTTTCAACAATGACATATAAATCATGGTTGTAAACTTCTTTTTTCGAATCGGCCAGTTTCAGGAAGCTTTCAAAAATACCTTCAAATTCCTCGTCCGTGAAAGCATCAAAACCAAGTTTAGACAGCGCATTTTTCACTGCATGACGTCCAGAGCGTGCTGTTAATACAAGCTCCATATCGTCTAGTCCTACATCTTCCGGATGAACGATTTCATATGCATCACGTGATTTCAGTAAGCCGTCCTGGTGAATACCCGATGAATGGGCAAAAGCATTATCACCTGTAATCGCTTTGTTTACTTGCACATCCAGTCCCATAAAGCTTGACACTAAGCGAGACGTATTCATAATTTCCTTCGTATTAATATCTGTAAACACATCGTACACATCACCGCGTGTTTTAATCGCCATAACGACTTCTTCTAATGCCGCGTTTCCGGCACGTTCCCCTATACCGTTCATCGTCACTTCTATTTTATCGGCACCATTTTTAACCGCCGCTAACGTATTGGCAGTCGCCATACCTAAATCATTGTGACAGTGAACTGAAAGCAGTACGGAATCGTCCAGGTTTTTCATTCGGTCGTTCAGCTTCGCAATCATCTCGCCCCACTGTTCCGGCTCGGCATACCCGACTGTATCCGGTACATTGATCATCGTAGCGCCGGCCTTCATGACCGCTTCAATCGTTTTCCAAAGGTATTCAAAATCAGAGCGGGATGCATCTTCCGTTGAATATTGTACTTGCGGCAGTAACGATTTCGCGTATTTTACTGCATCTACCCCGATTTGCAGGATCTGGTCTTTCGATTTACTGAACTTCTTCTCCACATGAATATCGGATGTCCCTAAAACCATATGGATCATTGGATTATTTGCATATTTGACTGCATTATATACAGAATCAATATCATCTTTTACAGCACGGGCAAGTGCCGTAATCATCATATTCGAATTTTGGCCAACCTTTTGCGCCACAGCTTTTACCGCTTCAAAATCACCTTGTGAAGATGCTGGGAATCCGGCTTCGATAATATCAACACCGAGCTTTTTTAACTGCTGGGCAATTTCCACTTTTTCATATAAATTCAGCTTAGCCCCTGGCACTTGCTCACCATCACGTAATGTCGTATCAAAAACCCAAATTTTTCTGCTCATTTTCATTTCCCCTTTTCTTCTCAAAATAGATTTTAAAACAGTGAATAAAAACAAAAACCTCGCCCCTATGAAGAATTCCATAGAGACGAGGTTAAACTCGCGGTACCACTCTAAATTGAATGTCCATTACTGAAACATTCCACTTAATGACAAATAGTTTGCCTGTCTGTTAACGGAGACTTCCGACTTCCCTACTGTAACTTCAGGTCGTAGCTCATGGACGAGTTCAACAGTTGTATCTGCCAGTTTGCACCACCCACTGGCTCTCTAAAAGTATACAAGCTATTTACTACTTCCAATCATTGCCTAGATATTACCTTGAAATGAAGTTTACCGGCAATGAAATAAAATGTCAACAGTTATTATCAGAAAATTTAAATTTCACTTCAGCGTAATGATGTTGAAATCAGCCCTAGCTTACTTTTTAAGCAGGCTGTATAAAATTAAATTTTATCGCCATTGAAAATTGAATTTTTAACAATCGCGTAATCAACGTTACGGATCGCAGATAATGTTTTCCCGCCCGCATATGAAATGGATGACTGCAAATCTTGCTCCATTTCAGTTAACGTATCGAAAATCGAACCTTTTGAGTCGACATACATTTTCTTGCCTTCAACGTTTTTGCGCTCGCCTTTTTGGAACTCAGATGCAGAACCGAAGTATTCTTTCACTTGTTTGCCGTCGATTTCCACTGTTTGACCCGGTGATTCTTCATGACCAGCAAAAAGTGAACCGATCATCACCATGGATGCACCAAAGCGCACTGATTTGGCAATATCGCCATGTGTACGAATACCGCCGTCCGCGATAATCGGCTTTGAAGCTGCTTTTGCACACCAGCGAAGTGCTGCCAACTGCCAGCCGCCTGTACCAAAGCCTGTTTTAATTTTTGTAATACACACTTTACCTGGGCCAATCCCAACTTTCGTCGCATCCGCACCTGCATTTTCAAGGTCACGTACTGCTTCCGGCGTACCGACATTTCCTGCGATAACAAAGCTGTCCGGTAAATGCTTTTTAATATGGCCGATCATTTCGATGACTTGGTTTGAATGACCGTGTGCGATATCAATCGTAATATAATCCGGTACAAGCTGAGCATCTTTCAACTCTTCAATGAACGTATATTCTTCATCTTTTACACCGACAGAAATCGATGCAATGTAGCCTTTACTTTGCATATCACGGATAAACTGTACACGCTTTTCTGGCTGGAAACGGTGCATAATATAGAAATAGCCTTGTGCAGCTAATTTTTCTGCTAATTTCTCATCAATAATTGTTTGCATATTTGCCGGAACTACCGGAAGTTTAAATGTATGATTACCCAAAGTTACGGTTGCATCGCATTCTGTACGACTTTTCACTATGCACTTTGCAGGGATTAATTGAATATCTTCATAATCAAATACTGTATCTATCATTTCACTACACTCCTAAATACGAACATTTTTCGTGTTTTTTATAATAATCATTCGACATCTGTTACTTTACAAAACATTGAAAGCGTTGTCAACCTAAAAACGAATTATTTTATTAGATTAAAGTTAATCGTTCGGATTTTCAGCTATTTTCTTGAGATTATTCCTTTGTAAATAGCTACATAACAATTAATTTAACATAATATTATTTATCTCCAGAGGAAGAGAAACATTTTGTGAATTAAAAGAAGTACTTTATTTAAACCCAAATTAAGAAGCTACTTTCTGTAAAATACAGACAGTAGCTTCTTCAATTTACCTAGTTTTGTAATTTCTCTAGGCTTTATTAGAATAGGAAATGTTACTTATTCTGTCTTACCTTCAACTACTACTTCATCCGCACTAATTGAATCACCGAATGCTGGCTTCAATGTTTCTTCATATGCTTGGGTAAAGAATTGTTCAGAGCCTAATGTTTCAAGCTCACTATTTAACCAATCTAATAGATCTTTGTTGCCCTTTTTAACTGCTGGTGCAATGTAATCTTGTTCACCTAATGTTGGCAGTGCTACTACGAATCCGTGATTATTATTTGCCCAGCTGAATAATAGTGCATTATCTTGTGCCAATGCATCACCACGACCATCTTTTAACGCTTCAAAAGCCTCTGTAATTTGGTCATACTTAACTAACTCCACATCAGGGTGATTCTTCATGAAGTATGTTTCTGCAGTGGTACCTTTTGGGACAATTAGTTTTTTACCTTCTAATTGTTCTGCCGAGGTAATCTGCGACCCTTCCGGTGACACAACACCTACTGCTACTTTCATATATGGATTGGCAAAATCAACCTGCTCTTTACGTTCTGGTGTTACTGTAAAGTTTGCTAAAACAATATCTACTTTATCTGATTTTAATAAGTCAACACGTGCTTGCGGCTCTGTAATGATATACTCAATTTTTGACTCATCACCTAATAAATCTTTCGCAACACGTTTTGCTAGTAAAATGTCATAGCCTTGGTTGTCACCATTTGAATCAACGTAACCAAAAGGCGGTTTATCACTAAATACTGCTACACGTAATGTGCCACGCTCTTTTATTTTATCAATTGCTGAATCTGTTTCTGATGTTGCATTACCTGATACTGCCTCATTATCACCACTACATGCAGCTAATACTAAAGTTAATATCCCCACAAAAAAGAATAAATAAATCTTTTTCAATTTTTCTCCTCCTAAAATTGTAATATATTCAAAAATTGCTTGGCGCGCTCCGTTTTAGGATTTGAGAAAAAATCCTTCGCAGATGCTCGTTCATGTATCTTTCCTTTATCCATAAATATCACTTCATCCGCTACTAGATTTGCAAAATTCATTTCATGTGTCACAATAAGCATTGTCATACCCTGCTTGGCCAGCTGCGCGATAACATCCAATACTTCCCGTACCATCTCTGGATCAAGAGAAGCGGTTACTTCATCAAACAGCATAATTTCCGGGTTAATACAAAGTGCACGGACAATTGCAATTCGTTGTTTTTGCCCACCAGATAATTGGCGCGGATAATCATTTGCACGATCCGCCAGTCCAACTCGTTCAAGCAGCTCATTTGCTTGCGCCTCAACTTCATGTCGCGAACGTTTTTGCACTTTCGTAGGAGACAATAAAATATTTTCCATCACCGTTAAATTCGGAAACAAGTCATAGCTTTGGAAAACCATTCCGATTTTTTGGCGTACTTCGCGCCATCTGGAAGTTTCTTTAATAAGATTTTGGTTTTCAAAGATAATTTCACCACTCTGCACTTCCTCCAGCCCGTTTAAACAGCGTAGAAATGTGCTTTTCCCGCAACCAGACGGCCCTAAAATTGCAATAACCTTCCCTTGCTCAACGTGCAAGTCGATGCCATTTAAGACGACTTTGTCATCAAATTTTTTGACAAGGCCATTAATTTGTAAAATCGGCATTTGTTCTGCCATATTATGTCCAACTCCTTACATCGCCCATTTCTGTTCCAGATTTCGCGAAATACGTGATAATGGAAAACAGATGCAAAAATATAACAAAAATATCACTCCGTATATCCAAAACGAAATTGTCGGATATTCAGTGTTATTCACTTGAATAATTTGTTGCCCTACTTTAATCACCTCGACTACACCGATCATCGTTAGCAATGCTGTAGTTTTAATCATACGTGTAATAAGGTTGATTATCGGCGGAATCGAACGTTTTGCAGCTTGAGGCACCAGTACATAACGGTACATTTGAATTTTCCCAAGACCCAATGCTTTACTTGACTCCACCTGGTGTTTAGGCAATGAAATAATTGCACCGCGCACAATATCACTCATTTCTGCTGCCCCCCATAAACTAAAAACGATGAGTGCAACTGTTTCTGCACTTAATTCCACATCGAAGTTTACCGGTACAATATAATAAATGACAAAAAGCCAGACTAGAATTGGAATAATACGAAATAACTCTAAATAAATTTTAAATGGAAACTGAACAAACTTATTATTGGATGTTCTGATAACCCCAATAATCGTCCCCATCACTAGCGAAATAATAACTGCTATAAAAGCAATACGTAACGTATGAACAAGCCCCTCTAATAAGCGAAGAAAATTTATTCCTTCAAAAAGGACATTAAGCCCCGAATTCAGCATTTCGCACTCTCCTTTCCAACCACATTAAGAAGAATGTAAGAGGAAGTAAAATGATTAAATAACCAATTACGAGCATGAAAAGAGCTTCATTCGTTTTGTAGTAGATTCCCATTAAATTTTTTGTTGTATTAGTCAGCTCTAAAATCGCAATTCCACTAAATACAGATGTTTCTTTAATTAAGAAAATACAATTGGCACCCAAACCTGGCACGCTATATGAAATTGCCTGTGGAATAATGACATAACGCATTAACTGCATATTACTCAGCCCTAATGCCTTTGCACTTTCTAATTGAGTTTTCGAAACTGCCTCCATTCCAGATCGGATAACTTCTGCCATATAGCTACCACCTAAAAAAGTTAATCCGATAATTCCGCACATTTCGCCACTGAGCGTGATGCCTATTTTCGGCAAGCCAAAATACAGGAAAAATAACTGGATTAACAGCGGTGTATTACGAGCAATTTCCAAATATACTTGAACTATTTGATGTAACCATTTAATTTTGAAGTATTGAATGACACTGCAAATAACACCTACAATTACCGCAAAGAAAATCCCGATTGTAGCAAGCTTTACCGTTAGCCAAAGTGCCATTTTGTAATGTGGTAATACTTCACTGAAATATTGCCAATCCATAATTTATCTCCCCGCTAGCTAACGATTAATTATTTACATAAATCTTGTCTCCTGGCTGTAGTGTTTGCACACCTTCAATTTCAACCGTTTCAGGATATTTAACCCCTAATCCCGTATTAAGACAAACTACGTGCTCATCGGCTTGAATCCATCCTTGCTCACGCAATTTTCTCGCAGCCGCAAATGTAGCCGCACCCTCCGGACAAATAAAATTCCCCTCTAATGAAGCTACCTGCTTCTGTGCTTCTAATAATTCTTTCTCTGAAACTGCAATCGCACAGCCTTCCGTCGTATAAATGCTTTCTAGTACCAAGAAATCTCCTAATGCTTTCGGGACATTAATACCAAACGCACACGTCTTAGAATTTTCAAAGAAAACCGATTCTTTTTGGCCTTTCTTCCACGCTTCTACAATCGGTGCACAACCCTCAGCTTGGACAGCCACTAATCGAGGGAATTTCCCTTTTTCGATCCAACCTAATTCCTGTAACTCAACAATTGCTTTGTAAATCCCTATAATCCCTACACCGCCGCCTGTCGGATATAAAATGACGTCCGGTACATTCCAGCCAAACTGCTCAATAATTTCATATCCCATCGTTTTTTTACCTTCGATACGGTAAGGCTCTTTTAGTGTTGAAGCATCGTAAACTCCTTCATTTTGTACTAATTGGCCAACTACCTTCCCTGCATCACTGATTAAACCGTTAATTAAATGCAAATCACCGCCTGCAATATACACTTCTTTTCGTGTAATTTCGGGCGCATCCAGTGGCATAACGATCGTTGCTTTGATGTTCGCTTTCGATGCATAAAGTGCCCATGCTGCACCTGCATTACCATTCGTCGGCATCGCTAATTGTTTAACGCCAAGCTCTGATGCTTTTGATACCCCTACACTAGCTCCTCTCGTTTTAAAAGAGCCGGTTGGAATAATGCCTTCATCTTTAATATATAAATTGTTTAAACCGTACTCTGCGCCCAAAGTATTGAGTTTTTCAAATGGTGTAATACCTTCACCAAGGGAAATGACATTTTCTTCGCTATGTACAGGTAGTAGTTCATGATAGCGCCATAAGCTATTTTTACGATTTGAAATATCATCCCTTGAAACATTTTTCTTAACTTTTTCTAAGTCATAACGAACTAATAATGGTGATCCACAATTACATAAGTGATGAATTTGATCTTCCCTATATTTTTCATCACATTTCGGACATTCTAAATGTGATACGTAACTAAATTTGCTCATGGTTATCCCCCTCTAATGTATGTAAGTTATGTAAATAAGAAAAAAGAAAAAAGACCACAATTTCCCCCTTATAGAAAAAGAGATAATTGTAGTCTTTGGTTTTCCAATCAACTAACTTGATTATTGAATTAAAATCATCTTATTACAAACATTCCTTATTAGTCAACTAGGAATTCACAAAATACTAATATTTACCTATTTCTACAATAGCTATTACCAAATTATTTATTAAAACATCTTATTTTCTTATTTCTGTAATTTTACTTTCAAATAATCATTGCTCTCTTACTCGTCACCATGTATTAATAGACTTATAAAAAGGAGTCGATGAATTGATGTTATAAAACAGGTGGAACGTTCAGAACTAATATTGAGCTGAAAAATAGGCTTAAAAATCAAACATTATTGGAGCTGAAAACATTGGACCATTTATTAAACTGTATGAAAATCATCGGAGACGATACAATCCAACGTACACAATTAACACATCGTGTTGAGCTAGTAAAAACCTTTCAAATTAAGAAAGGTATGAAAGTACTTGAAATCGGATGCGGTCAAGGTGACACAACGGTCGTATTGGCAGATGCGGTCGGAGAAACAGGACATGTTGTTGCAATCGATATTGCCTCAACTGAATACGGTGCACCAATCACATTAGGCGAAGCTGCAGAAACGATTTCTAAATCCCCATTAGGACAGCGAATCGACTTCCACTTTGAAACGGACTTTTTGCAAATGGCGTTCGACGAGAAATTTGATGTCGTTGTACTATCCCATTGTTCATGGTATTTCGAAAGTATTGAGCTCTTAAAGAATTACATGCAAAAAATCAAGCAAGTAGCAGATCGAATCTGTTTTGCTGAATGGGATATCGATTATACAATGGATGCCCAGCGTGCCCATTTTTGCGCAGCCAATATTGCGTTGCTTTATACAGCTTTTACAGAAAATGATGGGAATATCCAAAATCTCTTTCATAAAACGCAAATAAAGGAACTTATGCATAGTGAAGGCTTTTCGATCAATGTTGAACAAACCGTCGACGCCAGCTATTTGCAGGACGGGTCTTGGGAAGTCGACTACAGTAATTACTTGCTAAATGAATTCCCGGAGGTTCCGACTAAAATTCAGTCATTGATTCATAGTTATGCCTATTTAATGAATGAGCAGGCAAAGCCTCCCTTATCGTTAAATAGTTTTGTGCTGTGCGCTGATTTGTAAAATACCGTTCCCATTGGAAACAAACAAAAATCCAGTTTTCCTTTGTAAGAAAACTGGATTTTTTTACTTTCCGCAAAATTTCCTTTACGGAATAAACCCTTCTTTAGTAAGGATTCTATTACCTTTCCGTTAGAATATCAGGTTCACATCAACTAATAATTTTCAATGACTCCTCCTATTGATGAAGCTTTTATCATCGGCTCTTTTAATATTTCTACAATTTCTTTCTTTGTTCCATAAACAACTGCCCCCAATATTTCTACATCCTCTAACTTGATATCTTTCATCCTGTTAAAAGCTTGTTGGTGATCAGGGGAAATACTCATTTGCAATAATTCCAGAAATTCGTCATACTCTCCTTCTAAATCATGGATTGAAATATAAGGCCTGTTTATTGAAAACCCCAGCGTATCATATTCCCTAATAAATGTTGAAGACCCATCATTTTCTTTTGCCTCTTGTTGAAACTCGTTTAATTGTTCACTACTATAAGTATCTATCCAAAACCATGTCATTTCGGGAAGCTGTACGAAAATTTCTCCTGGTTTGTATGGCCGATCAAAGGAAAGTGCCACTTCATAAATTTTATCGCCGTGCATACGCTCTATCTGTCCTTCATCATCTTTATATTTTTGATAGGTTACATTCGGATGGAAAAACATCATTTCTCGCCAACCATTTTCTTTATAGCCAAAATGCCAATCTTTATCTTTCAACCCTATTTTCCCACCTGAGTATCTAGATGTTAGAACAGATGGCAACAGACCAAATGAATATTGTTTTCGTTCAATCACAACCGATTTGATTTTAAAGTCTTTCGAAATTTCATAGTTGCTTACTCCGCCCAATAAACCTCTGGACTCTACGGTTTCACTTATGTAACCGTTTGGCGTGCTGAGACGGACATAAGCATCCCACTGCTTAAATGCCTTTTCACTATAGTTTGCCAAAATTGCAGAATTAGCTATGTTTAAAACAACGAATACCAAGAAAGAAATAATAATTACCGTAATGATTGTTTTCATTTTCCCTCTTTTTACTGCTTTCTTGATTTTCTTTTCATCAAAAAGATCATCCGGAAAATCATTCATGTAGCTCTCTCCACTTCTTTTGAAATTCTTTTCTTGCTCGAAATAAATAAGTCCTTACCGTTTCTTCCTTCATGCCCAGTAACAAAGCAATCTCTTTATAATTAAGTTCCAGCTCATATTTTAATAGTAAAAGCTGCTTAAAGATTTCTTGAATACCATCCAATACAGCTGTGATTTCATGGTTCATTTCAATCGATAATATACTCAGTTCCGTATCCTGGTCATCAGCAAAATTGTTCCAGAAATATTCATTGTCAATTGAAATGGAATGTTCCTTGCCCTGTTTCCTTAACAGTTTTTTTAGTTCATTCATGGAAATCGTAAAAATATAGGAAAGTGCTTTATCAGAAGGAACACCACTGCTATAAGCAATGAATTTCGTATAGCTTTCTTGAACAATATCCTCTGCATCTTCAAGACTACAGCCGTTCTTTTTTAAATAAAAATAAATCATCCTTGCTTGCTTTTTGTATATTTCCAACAAAAGATGCGAATCCATAGGTACTCCGTAAGCCCGTAATCAAACAACGCATATAAAACAGCAGGCACCTCCGGTACGATAAATGTATCAATCAAAGGAGGTGCCATTTATGTCTAAAAACAAATTAACCATTGTTCCCGTCAAACTCGATCCTCTTCCAGTTGAAACTTCTTCGAATCATTCTCTTCAATACACTGCTGAGCCAAGTTGTGTAATTAAAACCGCTGTGGCTGAAATTTCCTTCTTCAATGGCGTAGATGAGCGCATTATCCAAACCATTATGAAGGAGCTGAAGGGATGAAACAGGATTTTACGAGCGTGCAAAACATCTACATCATCTGCGGCAAGACAGACATGCGTAAAGGAATTGATGGTCTCGCAACGCTCATTCAAGATTCTTTCGAATTGGATCCGTATAGTGATTCTATCTTTCTGTTTTCTGGATGGAGCAAGGATCGTTATAAATGTTTGTATTTCGATGGAGATGGCTTCGCCATGCTTTATAAACGATTAGATAATGGGAAATTACAATGGCCAAAAGATGAAAATGAGGTACGCAAACTTTCGCAACAAGAGCTTCGTTGGTTATTAGAAGGATTATCTCTGCAACAGCCAAAGGCGATTGCAAAATCTACAAAAGGTATCTTTTAATAGCCCTATTTTAAGTGGTATAATCATTCATAACTTAAATTGAACGAAATGTGGTGAATGATTTGGGAAACGCTTCAAATGAAAAAGTGATTCAATTATTGGAAGAACAATTAGCCTACACAAAAGAACAAAATAAAAATTTAACCAAACAAATTGAAGCATTGACTGAACAAATTCGCCAATTAACAAAAGCTTTATACGGTTCTAAATCAGAAAAATCAAAGTATCAAGCACCAGATGGACAAGGCTCATTATTTGAAGACGATCCGTCTTTTAACGAACCTGAGCAAACAGAAGAACAAAGCACCGAAACGGTTAGTTATACGGTTACTCGTAAAAAGACAAATAAAAAACGAAATGACTCGTTTCATGAGGATATAGAAATTGAAGAAATTCATCATCACCCAGCCAACTTAGCTTGTGACTGCTGTCTTGGGGAGATGGTAGAGTTCAGTTCAACGTTGATACGTGAAGAGGCAAAATTTATTCCAGCCTCCCTGAAGCGTGTGCAACATTTTGAACATGTGTATGAGTGCAAAACGTGTAAAAACGATGCCCTACTAAAAGCTCAAATTAAACGAGGTAAAGCACCGCAAGGTCCAATCCAAAGAAGCATTGCCGGTCCTACTGTTTTGGCAAAGCTTATCTACGATAAGTTTATCCAGTACTTACCTCTTTACCGTCAGGTAAATGAATGGGAGCGCCATGGACTACATACAAATGATAAAAATCTATCCAATTGGGTAATACGTGTGGCAGAGGATTGGCTTCAACCGCTTTATAATTTGATGAACCAATTATTAACGGCAAAATCTGTGTTGCATATAGATGAAACCTATGCACAAATAATTAAGCGTTCAGATGGAAAGCCAGCTCAATCAAACGCTTATAACTGGGTATGTCGCAGTGTACAAAGTGAAGGTCCCATTATCGTTCTATTTAAGAGCGCTCTTTCTCGAGGGCGCGCTGTATTAGAAGATTTAATTAAGGGATTCAAAGGCACTGTGATCTGTGATGGGTATTCAGCTTACGGTCAATTACCTCATGTTCAATTCGCCAACTGTTGGGCTCACGTACGCCGTTATTGGCTAAAAGCCGATAGTAAAAATGGACGAATAGGCGTGCAGTATTGCGATCGGCTGTTTCATATCGAACGAAAAATCAAACATCTTTCACCGGAAGAGCGCGTGCAAGTTCGCCAACAGGAAGCAAAACCGATCGTCGATGAATTTATGGATTGGATTGATCGTTCGCCTTTCTTCGGTAAAAATGCCATTGCGAAAGCAGCTGAATATACATTAAGCCGTTCATCGGAGTTAAAGGTTTTCCTTGAAAATGGGTATGTCGCCATTGATAACAATCCCGCTGAAAATGCCATTCGTCCAAATGTCATTGGTCGCAAAAACTGGCTCTTCTCCGTGAGTGAAGCAGGTGCTAATGCGAATGCCATTTGTTTGAGTTTGGCTGAAACGGCCAAAGCAAACGGAATTGATTTTTATCAGTACTTGGTAAAGCTGATGACGGAATTACCTAATATATCGTTTCATCAACAACCTGAGATTTTACATAATTACATGCCATGGTCAGAAAATATTCAAGCCACATGTGCAAAATAGCCAGCTAACTGAAAAAAATTTCAGTTAGCTGGCCGTTCGTCGTGCGTACCGTGAAGGTGCGCTATTTTTTATATTTCGGGCTTACGGTACTCCTTTCTAAAGCCTTCACTACTAAAGAGTCCCTTTTCATCAAAAAGTTTACAAGAAAATAAAAATTTTTTTCTAATGAGAATTTCATGTATTGATATCTAGCCTACGCCCCTTATAAAAATAAAAAAAGCTGCTCTTCTGTTGAAGAATAGCCTTCCTTAATTGGAGTAGAATTAATGAGTCAAATGACGTTAGCGTGGCTTAACTAAAATGCATACTCATGACACCATGTGGCAAACTACGATCATGGAGGTGTTTATAGTGAGTACTAACAATAAAAACAATCGCAGCACTAGTGATGAGCAAGCGGTAAGAAAAAATTTATCAAGGGCGCTTGATCACGAACTGGCAAACGAACCATTGACAGCTGCCGAGAGACTGAATAACAAAAAAACGAAGAAGCGGCAATAACAGCATGCCCCCATCTAAAGAAAGTTGGGGGCTATTAGCTATTTACTGTGATAAATAAACGGCACACCACCAGATTTTCTGATGATTATCTTATCCAGGCTACAAGCCGCTGCTACTTTCCACATCGTTTCTTTCCTTTTTATCTCCAAAATGTTTCCAAAGATGATATGTAGACCAGAATAATGTCGGAAAAATAAAAAGTGAAAGTGCTGAAACATACGGCTTTTCAAGGATATAACTAGGAGTAAAATGAATGTACAGGACTAAGATGATTAGAAATGGAACTAAAAGCATCCAGTAACGAATGTCTTTAAAAGTATTAAAACTCCACATATGATCCTCCCTTCCATAACATGTGATATTTCTATTAATTCAACCGGTAAGATCAAATATATTCTTCTTTTTACTTTCCTTGCATTTAATATATCGAAATAAAATCAACTGATCCACAAAATGTCGGTTTTAAACAACAGAAAGGTACGAATATTGTTTAATCAACATTCGCACCTTTTACTCGGTTCGATTATTTAACACCACTTTCTAAAATTTTGAACGTCCCCATTTCACAATCAATTTCTGCTTTTGCACCATACGGTAGAATAAATTTTGGTTCAGTATGACCAAAATTCAAATTGTATAATACCGGCAGATCTTCTAAATCAAATTCTTTCATTACTTGATGAATTACCTCTTTATATTCCTCATAGTACTTCTCATCCTGTGGTTTCCCGAAAATAATGCCTTTTGTTTTTTGCAAAATGCCTTGTGCTGCGTAATTTCGCAGCCAATATTTAATAAGATTCGGTTCAGGGTATTCTTCAGATGTTTCAAAGAAAAGGATGCTATTGTCCCAATATTCTTTTTCCGGCCAAATGTCAGTTCCCTTTGCAAACTCCAAAACCTCAATACAACCGCCTATTAAAAACCCTTGTGCTACACCTGTTCCCTGAAGTACTTCATAACCTGAATTTTTTCGCATATTCCTGCGACGGTTTTTATTTTCTTCTATCCATTCCAAACGCTCACTCGTCCATTCGTTTGCAGGTTGTATCTCACCAATGATCTCACCCGAGAATAGTGTCCGGTTTACCATTTCAACCGTATAAGGATCCATCTGCACATTTTCAGCAAAATCGGTTATGATGGCCGGACCATAAAATGAAGAGATCCCCGCTTTATGACAAAATAAATGGGCAATGGTTACATCCGAATAACCCATAAATATTTTCGGATTTTTACGTATGACATCTATATCAATATAAGGGAGCAAGCGGATACTATCTTCTCCACCAATATTGGCAATGATTCCTTTGATCTGTTCATCTTTAAAGGCCATCATTAAATCCTCTGCTCGAGCCTGTGGATTATGATAAAGATACTCTTCACCCTTCAAACTGTTCGGCATTGGGACTACCTCAAGCCCAAACACTTCCTCCAATCTCTTTACCCCTTGATCATATCTCCATTTAAGAGCGGGTTCTCCTGCTCCACCCCACGAAGGACTTACTGTAGCAATCCGGTCTCCCGGCTGTAATTTTTCAGGCTTAATTAACATCTCCACTCACCTCTACAAATCCGATTTTATGTATAGAAATTTAATTCTATAGAAAAAGCTTAATACCTGCTGTTATTTATAAACAAGCCTTTCAATTAAATCAATACAACATTATTTATACAGTTGAAATGTATAGTTAGACTGTATATAATGATATAAAGTTGAACTGTATATTTTTGGCAAGGAGCGTTGTAATGAAAAGACATAAGTTGTTGCCATTAACAGAAACAATGCATTATATATTACTCGCTTTAAGAAAACCTTTGCATGGATACGCAATTATGCAAGAGATTGAAACAATGAGTAATGGTGAGGTGCGGATAGCTGCCGGTACTTTGTATGGGGCCATTGAAAATTTATTGAAGTACAACTGGATTGTGCTTGTTCCTTCAGACGACTCTCGCAGAAAAATTTATCGGATTACGGATGAGGGTTTAGAGATTTTAGAAATTGAAAAAAGACGATTCATGCATATTCTTTCACTTTATGAAGGAGGATTTAATGATGAAAAAGTTTAAAGTATTTTCGAATGCTCAAAAAGAGGAACAGTGGTTAAATAACATGCTTCAAAAAGGCTGGCAATTAAAACGTGTAAATGGCATTAATATATACACATTTGAAAAAACAACAAATAAGGAGCAAATTTTACGATTAGATTGCCAATCGTTTGAATCTGAACAAAAATATCAGCATTACAAAGCACTTTACGAGGAATTTGGCTGGTTACATGTAGGAGGCTCACGATCATCGGCTTTACAGTATTGGTTAAATCCGAATAATATAGATGATTCACTGTTTTCCGATCAATCATCTGAAAAGCATTACTTTCAGCGTCTTAGCAAAATATATGGGACATACGCATACTTTTCTCTTTTTTTTGCATTTTGTGTTTACCAAGGTCAAGGTTCTGAACAGTTTTTGAATCTTAAAGATGCTTATTATACACCTGGGTTATGGTATAAAACCGGCTATGACTTTTGGGGTTCCTTCTTATTCGAAACACCTTTTGCCATTACAAGATTCGGTTCTCCATGGCTAATGCTTATTTTTGGCCTGATTTCCTTAAATATGTATTTTAAATACAAGCGAGAAATCGCTAAGTCGATTTGATAGGCATTAGGAAAGCTCTTTTACAGCCCCTTACCGCATAATGAGGAAATCCATGCATCGATTTCCTCTATCTTTTGTTGCTTCAATTCAATAACGGCTAAAATTTCTGCCAATGCTCGGTCATTTCATCGTAATATGTATCTGTCCAATGGTAAGGTTGCAGTTCCTTTAATGTTTTAAAAATAACGGCCTGGGTATCATTTGAAATCGCACATTGTACTTGAGGTCCCCAGTAAAATAAACGTTCCTGGCAAATACCACAAGGTGAAAGTACTTTTAATGGTGAAAGTTCATTTTCCCTTGCCAAGCAAATACTATGTGTAACTTTTTTATTGAATTTATAGGCTTCTAAAATAGCACCCGTTTCCATACAAAGAGCGGTTGAATCATTAATCACTTCCGGTGCCACACTTGTATAAATCGTTCCATCTTCTACACGAACCGCTGCCGCACCACCCCGCCCACTCGAATACCTTACATCCACCAATTCTTTTACTGCATTATAAAGTTCTTTATCTAGCATTGATTCCAGCTCCTTATATTCTTTAATCATACGACTAAATTATTTCACTGCTTTTCGAGTTGTAAAGTATTACGGTATTTTCATTATGAAAATCTATCCCCATATCAGATTCACCCGTCAATTCCAAGTTGTTCTTTTAGTTTGTACTAAATATAGTTTCGACAAAATATACCTTCATACCTTTCGTTTCCAAAGATAGGGTTGCTAAAAATGATATATATTGTAAAATTTAGAAAATACATATAGTTATAGGCGGTGTAAACAGAAAATGAACTCCCCAATTGTGAAACAGTATAATAATGAATATCAAGCTCAGGTGGTTGATTTAATTCTTCATATTCAGCAGCAGGAATACAACATTGAGATAACAAAGAATGATCAACCCGATTTGTTTAAAATAGAAGAATTTTATCAGACTGGGAACGGAAACTTTTGGGTAGCTATTTATAATGATAAAGTAGTTGGTACAATAAGTCTTTTAGATATAGGTGATAACCGAGTTGCCTTAAGAAAAATGTTTGTTGATCAAAATTACCGCGAAGCAAAATTCAAAACCGCAAGTCTATTATTAAACACAGCAATTAAATGGGCAGAAGAACATTCAATAAAGGTTATCTATCTAGGTACTACACCCAATTTTTAGCCGCTCATCGATTTTACGAAAAGAATGGATTTACAAGTATAGAAAAATTACCTGAAAGTTTCCCTGTATTGCAGGTGGATAAATTATTTTATCGGTATTTCGTTCAATAGATGAGTATGTTAGAAGATAAGAAATGGATTTACAAGAAAGGAGATATTGCCATTGAATAATAATAAACTTAGTCTGTTAATTGCCATAGTTGGAAGTATTTTTATTCTAACTATTGGCGGAGTATTATTTAACCAAATTTATAAGAATCATCAAGCAAATGAACTTATTATCAAGAAATGCTTTGAAAACTTCCATCAAGCGGAAGAAGTGGTGATAAAGAAGGATGGGTTTTGGTCTCCGGTAATTTGTGAGAAAAAATAGCATAAAAATTAAAGTCTTTTATGCTATCCAATACATAGTGTTCTTCAGTTTTTAATAGTGCCGATTTTGAAATACGTTAATTGATACTATTTCTTTTTTCTCCAGAAATATCGGCGCTATATTTAATAAGATCGAAATTATAGTTAAAAACCATAATGCCCTTTCCATACCTGGTACTACATCTTCTATAGCCGCCCAATCATTTACCTCTACCCAATTCGTTATCAGCGTGTATTCGGCACAAAGGGTTAATGCTGTAAACGATAACCCCATTGCCATCGCAAGTTTGTAATCTTTACCTGTAAAGTACATAAACAGGTTTGTAAAAGTTGCGCCTATCGCAATAAGACCTATTAAAAACCACATAATGATGCCCCCTCCCCCATATCTTCCCATTTCTAGTATAGACATGAATTGTAACAATATGGTTCCCGAAGATTTAATATGTCGGTGAATAAATTCTCCCTGTATCCGTATCAATCACAAATTCCACCTGAATTGTTGCATCATACGGAATTCGGCTAAATTGATAATACGAACACAAAAACTGCATAATTTCTAGGCTTGAGGATGCGTGCTTTTTTGCATGTCTATAAATTTTGTTTAACTGCTCTAATGTATAGTTTGGTCCAGTTAACAGCATTTGCTGATCATATCCATCCATTTCAACTAGCATATTTGATCACTACTGGTTGCTAGCCAGTCGTATAGCTTAAATTTTAAGCATCACGCGTATAAATTTCTTCCATCTTATCAAAAACAATGCTATCTAGAAAATCCCCTCGGACAATATGCAACCTTTCACAAACCGCATACAAAAACCAAAGCCACTGCTCCTCCTGCTCAGCCATTGCCTGCTTCGCTCCAGCTTCTATATACGGGAGTACGGTAGACTTCTGTAAAGTTTGAAAATATTGCACCGCTTCCTCAGCACCAGGCCAGTTGATATCCTGAAACAGCTTCACCATGCTTGGGAAAGCCGCGATGTTGTATGGATAACCGATTTTCGTAACTACCTTCATGCTATTTTTCCAGTAGTTCTTCCCATACGGTGGAAAAACAAGGGCAAGCTGATGACGTGGTGTATGCGCGACAAGCCAACCAATTGCCTCCTGCTGTATTTCTTCTGGTAAGTGCCAATGTAATTCATACACATAGTGCTTAATTAATTCGACGTCCATTACTCCACCTCTTCGTATTCAGGATGACCATGCTGCATGCAGCCAAATAGCTGACAGCCGCCACTAGGATACATATCGTATTCAAAGGAAGGCATATCACCGTTTTCCAGGCGCTGCCAAAGCATTTCGAGAGTTTGCTGCTGTTCGATTAATTCCCTTATGCACTCGTCACGATCCTGCGCTGTCCAATGCTCATCCAGCTCCCTTTGCTGTTCATCCACTTGTTCTTCCTTATTCTGTTGAATTGCTTGTTGGATGATTGTTCGGCACGCATCGTAGTCCTCTAATTGCCACAAGTTATACGCATAGCGACTGACGCAATATGGTGAAATATAATAGCTGTTCCATTCTTTTTCAAACTGGGCCCGTGCTTCCTTGTAACAACCAAGCTCTATGTAAACATCCGCAATTTCAATCGCCCCTGTGTAATCATCCGCTTCATCATTCCAATTGGCTAATAGCGCCTTTGCCTTATCAATATGACCTGCATACAGCCAAGATACGACCTCGTGTAATTGCGTAATTCCTGAAACACCATCACAATGAGAAAAGACTTTCGCTGCTTGCTCAAACTCACCGAGCTGAAAATGCGCCAATGCTAAATTATAGGTCGCTTCTTCTGTTTCGCTTAAACTGAGTGCCTGTAGTAAATAATGCTTCGCTTCATCATATTGTTTGTTATGTAACGCAATTTCACCGAGCATCATATATGGAAACGAGGACTTCGGGTTAAGGACCAGCGCTTGCTCTAATAATGTCCTTGCCTCATCCCGGTTCTCTTCCTCACGCAGCATAAACCAGGCCAAATTATTAAGACTTTGAACAGACGGTGTTTCTCTTGCTAACTTTTTAAATAGCCCAAAGGATTCATCATAGTTATTTTGCTCTAACAGCATAATCGCTCTCGTATTTTCCGAAATGAGGCCTGTTAAAAAAAGGTCTAGATTCTCCATATGAAAGGTTTGATGAAGCTCTATATTTAACGCTACTAAAAACCGAATAACTGCATGTTTCACCGTTTCTACAGGTAAAATTGGTTGCTCATAGCTTTCAAGGGGTGCCTGTATCTTAATCCCGTTTTCTTGTACCAAAAAACATAAAAGCGATTCGTCACAATTATTGGAATCATACTCAAAGTCACATCTGTTACCACTAGCCATCGAATGCAGCCATTTCCCCAACTGATTCGCCAGCTCTACAATATTGAAACAGGTTTCGGTCAAATACAGTTGTCCATCTATGTAAATTTGTAAATCTCCTTCGATATAATCGTTGTAAAATGCCCTCTGATCTTGATTTAAATGCTCACCTTCCAGCCGAAATTGAAAGATCATGTTTCTACCACCTTCTCTTTAAATTCATATTCTATAAGTTCAACGTGTTATAAAACTATAGCTGTAGAAATGATGATTGATAAAATTAAACAAGCAGTCCAAACACAGCCTAATATCTTTTGATTATGTATATTTTTCCCTTGGTGTAACTTTTCTAAGAGCTGAACTAAATTTAGAAACCATAGAATCGAGAACAATAAAGCACTTACTGGATATAAAATTTCCATATTAACATCATCCTTTACGACAGAGTAGTTTCTTAGAAAAATATAATATTGGATAAAGTACACAGTATTCCGTCTTTTTTTCCTTTACCTATAATGGTTTCCAATTAAAATCTTTTACATCTTTATCATTTGGTTCTCTAACAAATTCCTTACACCCTTCTTCACAAGCTCCAATTAAGAAGAAATTTTTCTGTGCTTTTCGTAAAGATGGTGTGTTTGCGCCGCCCTTATAATCCGGGTCATCATATTGAACTCCGTCATCTTCCCAAAAACAGATATTGCATATCTCATATGTTCCCGGAGGTTCTTCATCTAACGTTTTATAGCCACAACAAGGACAAGTATACTTCATCTCATCACCTCATCAATTATTTAAATTTCATTTTCCTGTTAGGTTTTCAGTTTATTGCTATTAAATCTTACCGATATTCTAACATAAATATCCAATTTCCTGTTAGATACCTCAACAATCCCCTCTTATGAAAATGAGCGCTGATCCTTTTTACAGAACCGCGCCCGATAGTAAATATAAATAATTTAATAATCACAGGAAAAGTTTACAATTATTTTATCGGTTCAATCGTTTCAAGTTCGCCTATGTTTGGAGTTCGCTTGTTCCAAACAAAGCTAATTGAATACTGTTGATTCTTTTCAACTAAATGAAATTGTTCACTAGATACTCTAATTTTTTTATCATTCAATACTAAATAATAATTTCTGTCCTCACGAAATTTCTCTTCTACTTCAAATACTCCACCAGTTGTAACTTCATAAGATTGATGAATAGTTATAGAAATGATAACAACTATTGAAGCTATTACAAAAATGGATGTAATACCTGTTTTTATATTTGCCTTTTGCAACCCTCTATTCAATAAAAATTTACACAATAGAAAAATGTATATTACAAATACAATTGGTGCAGCAAAAAGTGCAAAAATAAAAGGGAAGTACATCATTTCATGAAGACTATAATTAAAGTCTGCAATAGCTTGAATTCTCCCTAGTTGTAGTCCTAAAAATCCCAAACAAACAATTCCAAACAACCAATATAATGCCCTATTTTGTGCTCTGTACAATCTTTTAATATTTTCCTGCTTAATATGTATTCTCAAATAATCCCTCTCCCAATTGCCTATACATTTTCTCTTGTAATTATATATAGTTGAATAATTTTAACAATAAATCAACAAGTTCCTATTTTTATATAAAAACCTTTTATATGACGATATTCAAAGTCATGACTTTAAATGAAAAATAACAAATTTCTAACTATAGATATACTCACGCCCGGATCATGAAAAAACACAATCCCTTTTCAAGAATTGCGTTCGAGATTACAAATTACCGTCCATATTTTATAAATGATTTGACCATTTATTTCTGTTTTTCCTGTACAGACATCAACCTTCAAATTGATATTATCAGCCCATTCAGGAAAAAGAGATGTTAAATAATTGATTACTTTCTGGTCAGGTGTTGCATACCCTACATTCGTTTGTTCACTTAAGTACGCAACAAAATCTGGATATAATGCTCTCGCCCATTCATCCACTTCAAACTCCGAATCAAAAATACGAGTATCCTCTTTATGGCTTCCATTTATCCAGATAACATTTTCCATTGAAACCGCCTCATTTTCAAGTTTCTTCACAAATATCTAATCTAATTTAAGTTAAAAGTAGAAAATCTTATGGTTCTTGAAAACCCACTGTTGCCATTAAAAATATTACAAGATAGCCAACCAAACCAACTATACTTAATCCTAGTAATGTAAGTCTTATATATCCTTTCACACCGAACATGGCAAACAAAAATCCTAAAACACCTAATCCAAATGGTAAGTAAATATTAGTGCCAACAATTAAGTTAAAAATCTTTTCCCCCAAACGAAAAGGCATTTCAGTAAATAGTGAAATTATTAAAAAACAAAGAAATGCGGATACTACCGAAAAAATTACTCTCAACAAACTATCACTCCATTTTCTCTATTAAATTATTTATTTGAAATCCATTCATAAAGAATATCAGGTAAATTTTCTTCATTTTCGTACCCTCTGGATTTGATATTAAAGCCATTCTTTTCATAAAATCGCCGTGCGTTTTCATTTACTTCAAATGTATATAATGTGAGTTTCCCACTTGACTGTTCCTTTGCCTTATCAAGTAATATTTGACCGATACCAAATCCTTGATACTCAATATGAATGTAAAGTTGGCTGATCTCCCTTTCGTTATATGCAATCATACCAACTACTTTGTCATCTATTAGCACTACATCTATTTGATAATGTTCAGGTAATATATTATTTAAAAAATATAGATGATTTTCAAAGGTATGTCTTTCTTTCTGACCAATAGCGTGTTCCTTACTTTCTCGCCACATCGCCACTGTCTGTTCAGCATATTTTGGATGATATTGAGTTATTATTATATTGTTCAGGTTCACTACATTGCCTCCCCATCTTAACGGCCTTCGTTAGTTCAAGTACATTTCTCTCGGTTATATATTAACATAAATATCCAAATACTAAATGATATTACTCCGCACTCTGGCCCTATAATTGAATAAAGCACTTTTCTTATTTAAGAAAAGCGCCCAATTGTGAAACTACTTATTTTTTCGATTAATTCTCTCATTTTTCATTAATTTTGATTTTATCTACCCTCGCTTGTCCTGGATAACTTTGATCTATTGCCGTTGTCCAAACAGAAACATTTTGCCCAACTTTTAAAGATTCAATATCATCTGTTGAAAACCAAATGGCATCCGGTCTCCCGTCTGGTAATTTTTTTGTTGTACTTTCCACTAAGAATCTACTATTTTCTATTTCAACAATTTCACCTGTAATTGAAGGTAGAACATCCTTTTCAACTTCGACATTTTCAGTAGTTTCTTTCGAATTATTCGTATTTTCGGTTTCGCTGTTGCAAGCAACTAAAAATACCGTACAGATTCCTATTAATAATAACTTTTGCATGAATAACACCCCTACAAAGAATCAACTTCTAATTTGTGCTGTAATAAAAAAACCGGAAAATAATATTAATCCAATAATACTGGTTACTGATGCAATTTTTATGTATTGAATAGCGCCGTCCGATATTTCAGGTTCCACTTTGTACATCCACCGTTTTCCAGCTAGTAAGCTTTCTTCAGGGTAGAAATAATTCCAAATCAATATCCCATATAGTGGAATAGTTAAGATAACCCCTACAATTATTTCTAAATTAGCAACACCCTAGAAAATTGTTACTACTAAACTTTCATTTGGTTTCAGATCACATGGTTATTACCGAATGATCCCGATTGTTTACTAATGGAACTAATATATTTTAGGAATATATTATAATTTATCTCCGCACCATGGACAAAAATTAATTTCTATTATAGAAGAACCACCATCATGAATTATTATTCCGTAGTCATTAGATTTTTCATTAAATATGACTATCTTATCAGGACAATCATAAGGATTTTCATGAATATCACATTTGAAATTTGCATGATATTCCATAAACTCACAGCAAAATTCTATCATATATTAATTCCCCCCTTTTAGTAGTCAAACTTTTGTTAGTTCAATTTTAGCATTCCCCTGGCTTTGTTTGGTAACAACCCTTAAAAGACCACAATTATCATTTCTCCAATAAAGTAAGTTCTTTTGCTTCTATTGTCCGGCTGTCTCTATCTTCAGTCAATGTTTTCTCTTCTGTGAGAATAACACTAACGACATTATTTTGTTGTAAATCGCTAAGTGTTATTTTTTCACCATTATCAGATTTAATTAAAGTCTCATCTGTTATTTTTACTACACAAGTATACCCAATGTCATCAGAACCTGAACTGTTTTTTTGTTTTGTAACATAATTTGAACACATTATTTTTAAGTTGCCCTTTTCTATATCAATTATTTCACCAGTAATTGAAGTAATTGAAGACCCTTCTTTTGAACAAGCACTTAAAGCGGTTAAACAAATCAAACAAAAAAATGCCAGTCTTTTCATAAAGCACCTCCACGTTGGTACGTTCTCTAAAAAATTTGTTTAATAATCAAACTTATTAATTTTTTCCATTCATCACTTTATATATTGATTGCTCATTAACACATCCTGCAGTAGCTCAGTTGGAATTTCAACTATGACAACGCCCATAAAGCCCGGTGCAATTTCGAAGTCGTTAAAGGACATGACAAGCTTGCCTGCATCCGTAATATAAAAATTTTGCTCAGGTGTAATCCCCTCAAAAACACCCATTGTTTCGTCAAAATACTCTGTTCCGCCAATCCAATACATTTCATCGCCCTTTGTTTCAATCATCCGGTTTCGTAAATAGACCTCAATATAGGTATTAATAATCTCCAAATAGCGATCATCTTTAAATAGACTTGGCAATGTAATCACCGTCTCTGATTTTTTATCAATCGTCGTGTACTTCATCACGGTAGAAGAAGAAACAACTGTCACTTCTATGTATCGGCCAAATGACAACAAGTCATCCGTATCTGTTTGAACGATGTAGCCACTGTTGACGGCCATATTGCCAGCTTCCATATCTTCTATTTCTGTTTTGAATTGTTCATACAGTTCCTTGCCTTCCTCTGCATATTGCTCATTTAATGCTTGAATTTCACTCGATGAACCAGAGATTTGAGGGACTTTAATGTCCGCTGTATATTTGTCTTTTATCATTTCATACTCCGTAAACGTTAGTACTTTTACAACAGGTCCAATAATAGGCACATCAGCTAAACTTTTAGCCAGTGTAGGACTCGTGTTAAGTCCGACAGTAAATAAAAGCGTCGCAGCTGCAATAGATGCAAAAAAAATAGGGATTTTTCGTTTTTTCTTTTGTGGACGCTGTAAATTTTTCTCCACGATGATCCCTAGCTCTTTTGGTATGGGAACCGCTTTATATTGATCATTTAGCTGTCTTATTTTCTTATGCATGATGCATCATTTCCTCCTGTTCTAGCTCTACTTTTAATAGCTTTAATGCTTTATATAACCTTGATTTAGTTGTACTTACGGGAAGCGATAAAATATGAGCTACCTCATCAATTTTTAAATCCTCAAAATAACGTAGTATAATGACTTCTCGCAGCTGTAGAGGCAGTTGCTGTAATGCCTGCTGTAAATCCAGATTTTCATATGTATCATGCTCAGGCAATTGTTGTAAAGCCTCGTCGCCAATTAATAAAACTCGATTATGCTTGCGTAAAAAATCAATGGCTGTACGCACTAAAATCGTATAAAACCAACTTTTCATTTGTTCTGTATTCGTTAATTTCTCAAGAGCTAGCCAACCCTTTTGTATACTGTCTTGCACGATATCAAGTGCATCTTGTTCATTTTTTGTATAGCTAAATGCAAGGCGATAAATAGACTGTTGCTGCAATCGGATAAATGTAATAAATGCAGCTTCTAATGATTCGGTCATTCCTAGATTCTCCTTTTTTGTTGTCCCTGCTTATAAGACGGATAGAGCTGTATAAAAAGTTTAAACTGAAATTAATTTAATAGAATTTTATATTTAATGATTTATTTAACCTTACCAAACTCTTGTTTGGAAACCGACCGATTATAAGTAGCCAAAATACTCTCTATTAGTAATTCACTCAAACCACAACTATATAAAATAACTCATAAATGGTAATATGAGGGTGTATATTGTTTAGGAGGTATCACGATGAGATTAAATAAGATTTTAAGTATTATATTTATTTTTTCCTTACTAACTTTAAGTGCGTGCTCAAATAATGAAGTTAAATATGATGGAGAACCTTTAAAAATTGCTGTAATTGGCGATATTCCAGAATTAAATAACGAAAAAATTCATTTTGAACCCATTTCATTAGATGAATTTAGCGAGGATACAGCACATAGTTCAACAAACTTTGACGCTGTGATGATAACGCCTGTGATGTTTGAAGAAGCATCTCATGATAGATTTGTTGATATATATAATAACTCTAAAATACCTATTATCTTTTTTGATTCGGAAAAAAGGAATCTTCCGTTTACGAACGGAGGAACTACCTATGAAACGGCTCGTTGGGAATCTTTAAATAATGGCTCTCATACGACAATTTATCTATCCGATAGAGATGTCGATAGAGAAGATGTTTGGTATTTCGTAAGCCCGAAATATAAAAAATAGCGCACCTTCACGGTACGCACGACGAACGGCCAGCTAACTGAAATTTTTTTCAGTTAGCTGGCTATTTTGCACATGTGGCTTGAATATTTTCTGACCATGGCATGTAATTATGTAAAATCTCAGGTTGTTGATGAAACGATATATTAGGTAATTCCGTCATCAGCTTTACCAAGTACTGATAAAAATCAATTCCGTTTGCTTTGGCCGTTTCAGCCAAACTCAAACAAATGGCATTCGCATTAGCACCTGCTTCACTCACGGAGAAGAGCCAGTTTTTGCGACCAATAACATTTGGACGAATGGCATTTTCAGCGGGATTGTTATCAATGGCGACATACCCATTTTCAAGGAAAACCTTTAACTCTGATGAACGGCTTAATGTATATTCAGCTGCTTTCGCAATGGCATTTTTACCGAAGAAAGGCGAACGATCAATCCAATCCATAAATTCATCGACGATCGGTTTTGCTTCTTGTTGGCGAACTTGCAAGCGCTCTTCCGGTGAAAGATGTTTGATTTTCCGTTCGATATGAAACAACCGATCGCAATACTGCACGCCTATTCGTCCATTTTTACTATCGGCTTTTAGCCAATAACGGCGTACGTGAGCCCAACAGTTGGCGAATTGAACAAGAGGTAATTGACCGTAAGCTGAATACCCATCACAGATCACAGTGCCTTTGAATCCCTTAATTAAATCTTCTAATACAGCGCGCCCTCGAGAAAGAGCGCTCTTAAATAGAACGATAATGGGACCTTCACTTTGTACACTGCGACATACCCAGTTATAAGCGTTTGATTGAGCTGGCTTTCCATCTGAACGCTTAATTATTTGTGCATAGGTTTCATCTATATGCAACACAGATTTTGCCGTTAATAATTGGTTCATCAAATTATAAAGCGGTTGAAGCCAATCCTCTGCCACACGTATTACCCAATTGGATAGATTTTTATCATTTGTATGTAGTCCATGGCGCTCCCATTCATTTACCTGACGGTAAAGAGGTAAGTACTGGATAAACTTATCGTAGATAAGCTTTGCCAAAACAGTAGGACCGGCAATGCTTCTTTGGATTGGACCTTGCGGTGCTTTACCTCGTTTAATTTGAGCTTTTAGCAGGGCATCGTTTTTACACGTTTTGCACTCATACACATGTTCAAAATGTTGCACACGCTTCAGGGAGGCTGGAATAAATTTCGCCTCTTCACGTATCAATGTTGAACTGAACTCTACCATCTCCCCACGACAGCAGTCACAAGCTAAGTTGGCTGGGTGATGATGAATTTCTTCAATTTCTATATCCTCATGAAACGAATCATTTCGTTTTTTATTTGTCTTTTTACGAGTAACCGTATAACTAACCGTTTCGGTGCTTTGTTCTTCTGTCTGCTCAGGTTCGTTAAAAGACGGATCGTCTTCAAATAATGAGCCTTGTCCATCTGGTACTTGATACTTTGATTTTTCTGATTTAGAACCGTATAAAGCTTTTGTTAATTGGCGAATTTGTTCAGTCAATGCTTCAATTTGTTTGGTTAAATTTTTATTTTGTTCTTTTGTGTAGGCTAATTGTTCTTCCAATAATTGAATCACTTTTTCATTTGAAGCGTTTCCCAAATCATTCACCACATTTCGTTCAATTTAAGTTATGAATGATTATACCACTTAAAATAGGGCTATTAAAAGATACCTTTTGTAGATTTTGCAATCGCCTTTGGCTGTTGCAGAGATAATCCTTCTAATAACCAACGAAGCTCTTGTTGCGAAAGTTTGCGTACCTCATTTTCATCTTTTGGCCATTGTAATTTCCCATTATCTAATCGTTTATAAAGCATGGCGAAGCCATCTCCATCGAAATACAAACATTTATAACGATCCTTGCTCCATCCAGAAAACAGAAAGATAGAATCACTATACGGATCCAATTCGAAAGAATCTTGAATGAGCGTTGCGAGACCATCAATTCCTTTACGCATGTCTGTCTTGCCGCAGATGATGTAGATGTTTTGCACGCTCGTAAAATCCTGTTTCATCCCTTCAGCTCCTTCATAATGGTTTGGATAATGCGCTCATCTACGCCATTGAAGAAGGAAATTTCAGCCACAGCGGTTTTAATTACACAACTTGGCTCAGCAGTGTAGTGGAGAGAATGATTCGAAGAAATTTCAACTGGAAGAGGATCGAGTTTGACGGGAACAATGGTTAATTTGTTTGTAGACATAATGGCACCTCCTTTGATTGATACATTTATCGTACCGGAGGTGCCTGATGTTTTATATGCGTTGTTTGATTACGGGCTTACGGTATTTCTATTTAAAGAATGAAAAAGAGTTAGATAGTCTTTATAAAGAGCTTTTTCAAATGATTGAAACAATACAAAGTTAGATTTTATGTAGTTAAGATTGTTATAAACAGGTAGTATCATTCAAATGATTGAAAAGTAGTCTCCGTACTTACTCTTTTCAATTCACAAGGCGACGAAAGAAATCTATTCGAAAAGAGGAACTATAACTTGTATAAAGATCAGAACTTAATAATCCGCTCAATAGAAGAAACGGATTTACCTCGTATTTGGGAATTAGAATTTAACGAAGAAAAACCTGAATGGAAAAAATGGAATGCACCGTATTACCCGCATGAAACAAAATCTTTCGATGAATTTTTACCTATCGGCAAAAAGTGGATGAGTCAACAAAACGTTTGGGCAGTTGAAGTAGATGGTATTTTGTGTGGAACAGTATCTTATTATTGGGAACATGAACCCTCGAAATGGTTAGAGATGGGCATTCTTTTTTACGAAGGTGAAAAATGGGGAAAAGGGCTTGGCACTCGAACTTTAAAACTTTGGATTGATCACTTATTCAATACGATGCCTTTAGTTCGTGTTGGCTTTACTACATGGTCTGGAAATGAACGGATGATTCGTGTGGGTGAAAAATTAGGAATGCAATTAGAAGGCCGTATTCGTAAAGTTCGTTATTATGAAGGAAATTACTACGATTCGATTAGAATGGGGATTTTACGAGAAAAATGGGAAGTGCAGAATGCTAAATCCTGTATAGCCATACACTAGCAACCGAAAAAATGTACTCAAATAAAAGTTTGGGGTAAAAAAATCGGTAAACGTTGTTGTACTAGCGTTTACCGGTTTTTTTGGAATATTTTTTATACGCTTACTGGTCACGATCTTTAATTTGCATAAAAACTTGTATAGCCATTCTTTTTTTGGTATAAATGTGCATCCTCTCTAACACTTCCCCATTAAGATACACCTCAGAATTCTGTTTATTTCTTATTCTTTACATGTACCGTTGTCCAAAATTTTATTACCTAATCTGTATATTCAACGCTAAATACATACGAAACCTTACTTCCGTTTTCCCATTCTGCAATCATCTCGTAAAAATAATTATCTTCTTCCGACGGTATAATAATTTTATTATCTGAAATAGTTGAAGTCTCTTGCTTTTCGTTTTCATTGTATGTAATTACTGTAACTGAATCAGGGTTTTTCTCAATCTGCAGCAATAGTTCATCACCTTTTTTAACTGGAATGGCTTGGTCACCTTTTAAGGATTCGTATATTGTTTCTGAATTTGGTTGTCTCATAACTAAGTTATCCTCCATCCATTCATAATTGAGGAATTTCAATTCATACTTTTTACCATCTGCTACAATTTGTCCACTTGGTGCTTTTTTCCCCTCGTCGGATTGACAAGCAACTAATAAAGATAGAGTTGTTAACAACAAAAGGATTTTTTTCATCTCTGTTCCTCCTATAAGAATAATCTTTTTGTTTTTTCTGAGGTACGTTTTGTAAAATTGCCTTCAGAGCGCTTTACGTTTAATTTCTATAAAATAATATATGTTAAAGTGATGATTAAAGAAATGATAAAGGGATAACCTACAAGTAAAGGGCCCTTTGTATGTCCAATTAGACTGTAATCGAAATAGAGAAACTTACAAAAACAATGAAGCAGTTTGTACCAAATTGGCTCAAACTGCTAAATAATTTGGATATTAATCATAAAGTAATGAACTACTTTATAAAACTTATTTTACTTGCACATACACTCCATATGCGATATCCATACTTAAACTTTAATTTTCAAGTTCACCGAGTGCCCCTGTCCCTTGATTATTAAGAAATACAGGGGCTTTTTTATTAATCAATTATGGCGTTGAAATAAAGTTGATCCACTTACTATTATTAATCCTCTGTTTCATCCAATAATATTAGATGCCCATCTTCCGTCATAACATTGTCTTTAAAAGGTTTTACGTTATAATATTCATCTAAATCATGTAGAATCATGTGAAGTTCATCTAAAATTGGGTCCCACTTACTTATCTCTTCATCAAGAACACGTTGTGCAATTTGTTTGGCTTGCGTTAATTCCTCTATATTTTCTTCACTTGGCTCAATGTTGCCTAATAAAAGCAATATTTCGTTTAAATAATTAATATACATAGTATGAGTGGGAATCTCATTACCTCTAACTGCTCCCATAAAAATAGTATTTTCTGTAATGGCAGCAGCTTTGAGGTGAGCAGCAAATAAATTATAATTTGGATCTGAAAAATCATACTCGACACGTTTATTTGTCTCTGTATCTACTCGAGTAAAGGTAATTGGATCCCAATAAGAATATTTAGCGCCGACTTTTAATTGTTTATGTTCTTTATCTACTTCACTTGTGATAACAGCATTTGAATCTCCACTATTAGGAGGGGTTTGATTATTCAACTGAGTGGAATCTTCGGCACTCTCTTGAACATCATTATTAGCGAACATAGTGTAACCGAAGAAAATTAATCCAATTGTGAAAGTGAATGTAAGTGCATTTTGTAAATAATGAGGTTTGTAGATTTTCTTTTGTTCAACTTTTTGAATTTTGTTTAATACATTTCTTTTGTTTTCTTCTGTAAATGTAACGTTGATCTTTTTTTCGAAATCCAATTCCTTTAATTGTTTATCCATGAATGATGCCCCCCCACTTCATTAAGCATAGAATCTTTTAACTTTTTTCGAGACCTTAATAGGCGAGATTGTAAGGTGCTTTCCTTTTCATTTAAGATTGCGCTAATATCTTTAATGGATAATTCTTTGTAATAATAAAGGATTACGACTTCTCTATATTTGATAGGTAAATCCATTACTTTTTCAAATAGACCTTTATTTAAGGAGTTTTGTAAATATAGCTCCGATAGGTCTTCTTGCTTCGAGGAAATGCTTGATTCCTGTTGAGTTAATCGCTCAATTAAATTGAAATGACGTAATCGATCACGTTTTAAATGATTTTTGCATTTATTTGCAGCAATTGAATAAATCCAGCTTTTAAGCGATGAATTCCCTTTAAAAGTATGTATATTTTGATAGACGGACACAAACACTTCTTGGGTTACATCCTCCGTATCCGCTTCATTTTTTAAATACATATAAACAAACTTTTTTATTTCAGTTCCATACGTATCCATAATATCCACTATTGCTTCAAGCGGATTTGATTTAATGGCATCTAATTCACTTTGCTTCAATTCCATTCAAAAACCCTCCTTACTTACCGTTTAAAATATAAGACTCCAGAAGTAGATAAAATATTGCATTTTTATTGCTTTTTTTTTTTTTATTTATTTTTATTGCCCATTCTTTAGGACGACTCTTAAACCAATCCATATCCAAATAATCTCTCCCATGCAGCTAGGACTCAAATAAAAATTTGGGGATTAATTTAAAAGCAATAAATACTGATTTATAACTAGAAAATTCATTTGAAAAATTATAAAGGCATTAAAAATGTTGCCAATCTATTCAACAATCGGGAGCGATTCTTCAATAAGAAGATCGCGTTTTTCCGTTATAGGACCAGATTGTTGAGCAACACCTTAGTAGAGATTGTTATTTTTAGAGAGATAAAATTTTAAACAATATGTTACAATTGGAACCAAATGACATTTAAAAAAGGATGCTTATTCATGAGGAAAACATCACACAATTTATTGGTAATCCTACTATTAATTTTAGGTATTGTTACAGGCTGTGAAAAACAGGAAAATGCTGTACCCCCTAAAGAAACAGTTACTGAGGAAATAAAGGGAGAAAAGATAATAGAAGATGATATTGGATTAGGTGAGCACCAAATAGCATTGAATGATTTATATATAGAAATCCCCTATAGAAAAGAACAAGTAAATCTTTATAAAAGAGTAGAAAATGAAACGATAATTATCGATATTAGAGATAAGGACTCAAATAAACTATTATTTACTTATGGTGAGAAGCTGAGTAAAAGCAATCAAAAGCTTGTTTATCGTGAGATCAAATTAAAAAAATCCAAGATTAAACTTATTGCTACTCTCGAACTTAACCCAATCAGTCATAAGATAATTGTAATGAATCAGCCAACAATCGAGATTTTATCTGACACTCAAAAGATAGAAACTGAATTTATTTCAGCTGTCTCTAGATCCGGAAATTATCCTGCAGAAAAAGTTGAAGTACTAGCAAACATGACATTAATCAACGAAAACTATGATCGGGAAAATATATATGAAGGATATTTACTTGGTGTAGTAAAAACTGAATGACTGTACATTAGTTTCTTCAGTTAAAACTCATCTATAATCGGGAGTACTTTTAAAGCCAAGGTAAATAAAAAAGAGATATAACTTAATGTGGTTATATTTATAGCGCAATACTTTTGTATTTGTTAAGCTAAAACTGAGCCACAAACGCAATTGAAATATGAGCCACTTTATATCAAAATAATCCTAACTGTTAAAAGTTAGGAGGATATAGAGGTGATCAGTTTGGAGAAAAAGCAATTGGTATTGATTGAGTACTACCAGCACAATACAAGTCAGCGTCAAATTGCAGAGAAGCTTAATATGTCACGAAATACTGTTAAGAAATATATCGAACAAGACTTAGCGGCAAGACAACAAGATACAAGGAATTTACCGATTACAGATAATTACGTTACGCCTCCGGCATATAAAAAGCGTAAGGGAAAAAAGAGAGCTTTAACAAATACGGTGATGAAGCGTATTCGCGAGATGATGAAACAGAATGAAAATAAGCGTGAAGTAAATATGCATAAGCAGCAATTAAAGATTATTGATATACATGACAAACTTTTAGATGAAGGGTTTAAAATCGGCTATACGACAGTTCGCAATTTCGTGAATCGTGAGGAAAAGAAGCAAAAGGAAGTATTCATCCGCCAAGAGCCTAAAGTTGGTCGTGAAATTGAGTTTGATTGGGGAGAAGTAAAGTTATTTATCGATGGAAAACTAAGAAGTTTTTCAATGGCCGTATTTACTCTAGCCTATAGTAACGATCGCTTTGCGCGACTCTACGAATCAGAAACAATGGTTTGTGTACAGGATGCACACGTAAAATGTATCGAAGCTTTAGGCTTTGTGCCACACGTTTTTACATACGATAATATGCGTACAGTTGTCAAAAACTTTATCGGTTATGATCGTTTTATTACCGACGGTATGAAAAGTTTATCCTTGCATTATCATTTTCAAATACGACTTTGTCAGCCTCGTAAAGGCAATGAAAAAGGCCATGTGGAGCGAAGTGTGGAATACATACGTCGCAAAGCATTTGCGCATCGAGATACGTTTGTTTCTTTAGAAGAGGCACAGGAGTATTTAGTTTCTATTATCGAAAAATTAAATGGTCGCGTTCATTATTTGAAAGAGAAAACACATCATGAATTGATGTTGGAAGAAAAAGCTGAACGAGCTGGCAGTTTAACAGCGGCACCGTTCGACCCTGCAGAATTAGTGGAGCTACGTGTGGATAAATATAGTACGGTTACCTACCGTCACAATCGCTACTCTGTACCCGAGGGGCATGTAGGAGAATACATTAAGTTAAAAGCTCGTGCAGAGGAAGTGCTTCTATTTAGCGAAGGTGAATGCATCGCGAAGCATAAACGAAGCTGGCAAGTTCATGCCTGGGTGATGAATATCTACCACTATTTAAACACCTTGGAAAAGAAAAAAGGTGCCTTAGCCCAAAGTGAATGTTTGAGCCAAGCACCAAAAGATATAAAAAATATCTACCACCGCTATTATATCGGAAATGAAAAAGATTTTCTAGAACTACTTGTTTATGTCAAAGAACGAGATTGCCTAACAAGAGTACTAGAAGTCATTACTGAACTAGAAAAGAACCCTTTGGTTCATCTAACAACGGAAAAAATCATTTTCTTAGCAGAACAGTCAGCTGAAGTACGTACTGTTTTAACTGGCCAAGATGATGTCACCAGTCAATCTTTAGATAATTTATCTTCATTAGCAGCATTATTTCATTCTAAAGGAACAGGAGTGGTTCATTAATGGACAAGCAAAAAGAGATGATTGAAATGTGTAAAGAATTACGTTTACCAAGTATTCGTTCTTTACTTGAACAAGAAGTATTATTTGAACAACATACAACCCCGGCTGACTTTCTCTATTTCGCTTTAAAACAGGAAATGGAGGACCGATACGTGCGAGCAAAAGCTAATCGAATTCGATTAGCCAACTTCCCAGAGAAAAAGCTATTAGAGGAATTAGATGTAGAGGCACTGCCGCAAAATGCGGCGGTTCGCCTTCCTCATTTGAAGGAACTAAAGTTTATACAGGAGAAGCAAAATGTATTATTAATTGGCTCACCTGGTACCGGTAAAACCCATCTTGCGATTGGATTAGGCATTGAAGCCTGTTTAGCGGGCTATAAAGTGTATTTCACAAGTGTAGCATCACTTGTGAATCAATTAAAGGAAAGCCGTTCTGCGAGAACATTGCGCTCCTTTGAACTAAAATTTGAGAAGTATGATTTAGTCATCATCGATGAACTCGGGTACATTTCATTCGATAAAGAAGGAGCAGAACTTCTGTTCACGCACTTATCGTTACGTGCCGGTCGAGCAGCGACAATTATAACAAGTAATCTAACGTTTGAACGCTGGGAAGAAGTATTCCACGATCCAGTATTAACATCAGCTTTAACCGATCGACTCACGCATCGAGCGCACATCATCAACATGATTGGTGGCTCCTATCGAATTTTAGAAACGAAAGAATGGATCGAACAGAGCAATTTTTAGTGGCTCATATTTTAATTAACAATTGGCTCATATTTAACTTGCGAAATACATACTTTAATATAACGGAACCCAATATTTTTTTTTAATAGAAATCATTAATGGAACATTCGGAACTGGACATGGTGAGGAATACATAGTCAAAGAAAGAAATAGAGGAACATATTTGTCGATGTGGATAGAAAAAGGTTATCGTCTATTGATGTTAAGTCGAGAGAAGTTGCTTTAATAGTTCAAACCTTATCAATTAACGAGAGATTTAGTTGAATATAGTTCTTCAACAATCTGGCCCTTTAATTGAATAAAGCACTTTCCTTATTCAAGAAAAGCGCACGATTGTTGAAGATCACTATAGTCTAGGTTATCGCAATAAGATTAATCTTCTTTCTTAGATGATTTAACTCTTTTTGATTTCCATTTCCAAATTAAGATTACCGAAATGGCTATTAGTAAAATCGCAAGTTCAAAATCTAAATCCTTATCATACTTGAACAACATTTTATAGCCCAAGTTAACCTCTTCTTTCGGTTTTAAACCTTCACCAAGTAATTGTTCGTAATCGTTACTTGATTCTACTAAAACAACTGGGCTACAAGGACTATTAAGATAGTTCCCTTTTTCTTCGTTCAAGTAAATAATGTATTTGTTCCCCTTTTCAAAATTATAAGCCCATGTAAAATCGGCTTCAAAAATTAATTGGGAATTCACTTCAGTTTTCCAGCTTTTCTCAACGTCTACCAAAACATACTTTTTTGTCTCTTTTGGACCAGTGATTCCTTTTTGTACAATATCATTTTTTACATTTAAAACTGTCCCAACAATCGCAGCATCAAAATGATTAATAGCTGGTTCTTCTAATTCAACGCAACTTAATGCTTTGCTTTGAATTGGAAAAATTAGAGTTAGAGATATTGATAACATCATTATAAGTAGTATTAATCTCATTATTCCTCCACAAAGTAAATTTACGAATTAGACGTCTTTGTTTCATTTATGTTTCATAAATATTCAATTTCTTTTTTCCAATGTAGGTTTGGGCGCACACTAAAAAGTCACGATTGTTGTTGAATCAATGTTTCGTGACTTTCCTTCTGAATATTTTTTATATAATTAGCACAAATTTTGAAAACACCATTGGAACGTAATAAAAGCTGTAATTTTAGTTTTCAGAACTTCCTAATCTATCCATGATTACTTTAAGGGAAATCCTTCTGAATATACTTCCTTTGCAATTAGTTCATACGATCGGATTCGATCTTCTGGTAAGTATGTGATTGTATTAATCATCATTTCATCTGCTTGGTATTTTGTTCTTAGCTCAAATAATTTATGTTTCACTTCTTGAGGATTACCAATAATTATTTTTTGTCTAACTTTTTTCAACGTTTCTGTATCTTTTTCAGTTAGCTTATATTGCTTAGCTTCATTTATAGAAGGAACTCCTTGATGCCCCTCCCCTTTTTCCATTTGTAATGACCAGATGAGAAAGCTTGCTGCAACTTCTTCGGCTTTTTCCGTAGTCTCTCCACAAATAACGTTAACAGTAATGATGACTTGTGGCGTTTGCCCTTTTTTTCTTGGTCTAAAGCCATCAATATATTCGCTAATAATAGCAGCCCCATCTTGATCGCTCATAAAATAACCGAAAGTATACGGCAAACCATTTTCCGCTGCTAGTAAAGCACTTTTTTTACCCGTTCCAAGGAGCCAAGGTACTGGCGGATTTTCAGGTATGGGAGACGCCGATAACTTTGAATATTCGCTATCCGTTGGAAAATCATCATCTAAAAAATGAAGTAAATCTCTCAGTAAGGAAGGAAAACTTCCAACATTTTTTATAAAATTACCAGACAAAGCAGTCATCGCTTCAGCGGATCCTCCTGGCGCTCGACCAATCCCTAAATCAATACGATTTGGAAATAATGTCGCTAGCATATTAAAGGTCTCAGCAACTTTATATGGTCGGTAATGAGGCAATAAAACCGCGCCAGATCCTATACGAATTCGATTCGTGTTAGCGCCGATATAGCTTAACATTACTTCAGGTGCAGGACATGCCAGTCCAGATAAATCATGGTGTTCGGCAATCCAGTATCTTGTATATCCTAGTGCCTCCCCAGCCTGTGCTAACTTCATTGACCAGTTTAGTGCATCATGAGGAGTTTGATTTGAAGAGATAGGGGATTGATCCAATATGCTTAATCTCATTTAATTTCAGTCCTTTTCCTCCACTAAAGTCAGCTTATACTGTCCTACCTGATTTTTTTCATACAAATTTGTAATAGACGTGGAATAGTTGTAAATCGTTCCTCTAAACATTAATGCTTTCTCAGGAATCTTTACGTCAAATGTTCCGTTGTAAAGTAACGTCGCGATGTCATGATATTCTTCACTTGTCACGTCAAAAATGACGGAGACTTTATAGCGCCCATTTACTTTTTCTTCTTCATAGCTACTTACTTGAATTACTCGGTCATCTAATATTAGTTGACTGACCAAAAAATCACTTCCTTTTAAATCGGTTTATTGACGCTCATTATCATATCTATTCTTTACAAAAATCCACAAATTTTTTTGCCTGTATTAAGGACATACCTGTTTGTTCTCTCACAAACTTCACCGCTTTAACTTCACCGGCTGACTTGATCTTCTCTTTTACTAAGCCAATCAGTTCCTCATTATAAATTTTAGAATAATCCATTTTTTCGCCCCCTTATTTAATGAAAGTATAACATTCCCTGACTATTAGTTTTCCCTGCTTATCTTCAGCATTAAAATGACTAATTATCGACTATTTTTTTATACATATTGATACCTGCAAGACGGTATTGCAAAGCACAGTCAGAGGATCATTTCGTATATTTTTTGATAGCCAAAAGGTAGTATTGCAGCAATTATAATCCCTGCCACTATAAAAGAAGATGCATACACTCTATATTTTGACATAGAAATCTCTTTTCTTTTATAGGCTATACTTAGTACTTTAATCATAGAAAAAACAGTAAGAAAAATGATGAACGCCGAAAAAATACTTGTCAGAATTACTGGCATTGTTTAAACTCCTTTAAGCTTTTTAGTGCCGCTAGTATTTCTCGCGAAAAATATTCAAAATAGTTCTTTTTCAGGATTTATGTACCTAATTATACAATAGCTAGTTTCTACTTGTTAGCCTAGCATTTTAAAGGCTTGCAGTAAAAGAAAAATCCCTCCAATCCAAATAGCTGAATTGAAGGGAGTCTCCTATTAATTTATAAACGCGGATCGATTGTATCGCTTTCTAACGCAAGCGTTGCAAGTACACATTCATGTACACGATTGCTGCTTTCCAAACTTATAAAGCGTGAAATCCCTTCCAGCCCTAATTTAAATTCCAATAAAGCGTTTTTCATTTTACGGGAAGGGTTACGCTGTTTCAACTTTTTCATGAAGACTTCATTTGTATAGTCCATACCATAAATGATCCGTAAATATTCACGACCCCGCACTTTAATAGCCGGCTGCAGTAATTTCCCTTTATGATAAGCCAGGAAATCGAACGGTTTAATAACAATGCCTTCATGTCCATTTTCAGTCATGTCCTGCCACCAATTGATTACTTCCTGCTCATCCATTTCGCTTTCGATCAAACGGTATTCTGTCGGTATAAAGAGCGAGCTATTCTCGGCCAAATACGCATTCATATTCATATGCCAGCTATGAGACTGGTGGAAGTTTGTCGTTGAGCTATGTGCAAGAATATGGAACGGTGCGATTTGTATACCTGAAAGCTCATTTGTTGGCCAGCAATAGTTTCTGAAAACCGCGTCGAAGCGTGCAGCATTTTTATATTTATCGGTATATTCATCCAGCCAGCTCGTCACGTCCACTTGCTCTGTGGCTTTCAACTTTTCGATGATTTTATAGCGGTCCATCAACGCATTTTCAGCGACCGTTTCATATTGCTGATCGATTAAGCTTTGTGCTTTTAAATTCCAAGGTAGAATTTCGGCGTCCATTAAGACGAAATTTGTATTAAATTGCTCGAAGTAATTTTTGGCGGCTAGTTCCGCATGGATTTTTTCCACCATCTGTTGCTGCTCTTTTTGTTCAAAGAAAGCGCGGCCCGTACGTGTTGTAATGTAGCCGAGGCTATCACTGTTAATAAGCTCCTTTGCCACTTCTTTATTTTTTGCAATAAAGATGACAGTGCGGCTGCCCATATGCTTCTTCTGGGCTATCATTTTTTGGATACCGTTTTTCTTATAGTAATGAAACGCCTCTGCAGGGTGTTCCAAATAAGCCGGTAACGCCGATGTTTGTGGGGTTGGACTCATTGTTGGCGGGATGTAAATTACCTGCTCCAAAGGCAATGTATAGTGGGAAAATGTATCCATTGCTGCCAATGCATTTTCTTTCGGAATTGTTATTTGATCCCCGCTCGTTGTATGAACCGCAAAGCCATTTATAAATTGTGCAGCATTTGGCGAGCTGAACCGCTTATTTTTCGCCTCTAAAATAGGGTTGTCCTCAGTCCCGGCATAATTCGCGAATGCCTTCACACTTTTGAATGTCTGCTCAGGATATTGAAATGCCGTAAGCTCCCCGCCGAATACAACACCTTGGTCAATATTAATCGTCCGGTTTGCTTTAAACGGCTGTACTTTCACATCATGTCCCCAAATGATCAGCTCGCTCGTTTTGTGCTGCGAAAACCAGTCCCCGCGTACAGGCTTACTGGAGCTGTCCGTTTGCTGAATATCACCGTATCGACAAAAATCAGATATGCGTTTAGATTCCTTGCCGATGTAATGGTCCTTTATACCAGCATGTGTAACAACAGCTTTTGTGATCTTATTTTTCGTTAAAATATAATGTGACGGTGCCTTTAATAGCATGCTTACAAAACGCTCCTTTAGCGCCTTTGCAGCATCTTCGCCATGCACCTTTTCGTACTCGGTAAATTCTTGCTCGACAAGTTCGTCCCCGTGATTAAGAGATACATTTTTCCCGTCTAACCAGCGCGCTATTTTCCAGCCATGATTGCTGTCTGTCATATAGCTTAATCCTGCTTCGATCTGATTCAACCAAAATTGCATCGTTTCAAGTGATTTAGGACCGCGGCTCATAATGTCGCCTACAGAAATTAATCGGCGGCCAGCTGGGTGAACATATACATTGCCGCGCTGCTCATAGCCAAGATCCTTCAAGAGCACAAGCATCTCGTCATAGCAGCCATGAATATCCCCGATAATATCAAAACCGTTTTCGATTTCTAAATAAAGCTTATTCGGTTCTCGCACGATCTCGACGCTTTCGTCATTTACTTTATAAATTTTGGCAAAGGGCTCTTTCTTTATTGCTTTCAACTCATATTTCAACGTATTAAATTGCAGAAGCACACGTTTACGACCTCTAGGGTTATCACGCAACATATCACGTGCCAGTAGCTGCTCTTTTGGTGTATTTAAAATAAGCGCTAAAACGGGTACATGATGACGCTTAGCAATTTCAAAATATTTGGCGCGTTCAAAGCCGCGTAAATTTGTTGCATCAATAATCGATACTTTATTTAGCTTTGCACGGGCTTCCACAATCGTATGAAGCGCATGAAATGCCTGCTCTGAAATGCGCTGATATTCTTCGTAAACCATATCCTCATCATTTTTAGATATAGCTGTAAAATCGATAAAATCGATATCCGCCACAAGCCGACGATAGTAGTCGGAGCTAATGATCTCGCTTTCAAGAAGCTGACCCGAATCGACTAATGATTGCAGTAATGTGGATTTCCCACTATTTGATGGCCCAATTAAAAGTACGATCGCCCCGTTTGGAAGTTTAACTTGCATGAGAATCTCTCCTTGTCATGACACACATTTGAGTAGGTGCACCGTACTTTTCATGTACTGTACCGATTCCTTCAAATCGTAATTCATAGTTTGGCGCAACCGCTTTACACCACGCCTCAAACTGCTTGCGGTCCCATTCGAAGCGGTGATCATCATGGCGCATTTCCTCAAGCTCGTAAACCGTATTATACTCCGCGTTTGGCGTCGTAATAATTAAATGCTTTGGCTTGTAGTTTTGTGTGATGAGCTGCATCATTTGAGGCAGTCTTTCCTCATCAACATGCTCGATGACTTCGCATAAAATAAATACATCCGCGTCTGTAAACTCTTGATCCTCATAGTAAAGTGAGCCCCATTTAATAATGGGTGCCGCGGCAAATTGCTGATCGGCAAACCGTTTTTGCATTTTTGCAAGTGCATGATTACTAGGATCGACACTGTACAGCTTAGTAATCGATTCGATCTGCGCAAGAAGCACCGATAATTTCCCTTCTCCTGCCCCCATATCGATGACCGTTTTAGGTTTTAATGCTGTAACCACCTCTGCAATCGTTTCATAGCGACGCGTATTTAAAGATGGCTTGTCGACTTTTTGCTCATTCTCTTCTGTCTTGTATAACTGTTTAAAGCGCAATGCTTTTTTATAAATGAACGCACGCATCGGATGAGCTTCAAGCCAGCCCTCTCCGTAATTTTCCAACCGCTCCCGCTCGGCTTCATCAATAAAATAATGCTTATAGTCATCCATAACCGGGATTAATATAAAAATTTGCTGAAGTGCTTTCTTTAACGGAATGGTGTTTGCAAGCGTTAAGAATCGTGCACGTTTAGCGTCAGTCATTGTGTTAATTGTTACTTCATAGCCTAACGGTTCCCATAAATTTCGGATTTCCTCGTCTGTGAGCTTTGAGGAAATGGGACCAAATTCAAACGTAAACGGAAAGTCCATTGCTGCAAATTGGATATATTCTTCCTTAGGCTTTCCGTTCAGCGCTGTGCCTAAAGCTGAACGAATAAGCGATAAGAAAATGGTACTTACTGCAAATTCACGGTCATTAATGTAATGGGTAATATCAAATGCTTCATTGTCTTTTACAAGCGCCAATGAATCAGGTGTAACAAAGATGGATGCGTATAATTCGTCATCAGTCATTTTATGATATACAAATCGAACCGCGTGCCCTTTTACTTGGCGCTCATAAACGGTTGCCGGGTTTTTCGCCAGTAAATATGAAATTGCTTTCGCATGCGGATTTTTCGTGTAAATAGATAATTGCATAAAGTTAAATTTCTCCTTTAAGGGTTAGTTATTATTTCCCATTATAAATGAGTGCTTGGCGAAATGTTTGTAAAGTTTCAGAAAGTTGCTTCGGATTTTCCACTACCACAGAAAAAAGCCTGCACTTTTATACAGGCTTAGTTATTACTTTTTTAATTTCTCCAACTCTCGATGAACATCAGCCAAAACCTCCCCGGCCGACCCTTTCAATACTAAATCAAACGAATAATGTGCGCTCGTGGACGTTTGCTGGCGGTTTATATAGACGAGCTTCCCTTTCGACATGCTCGGCAGCTGATTGACAGGGTATACTTCCAAACTTGTGCCGATTACTATGACAAGGTCCGCCTCATGTATTTCGTGGAGTGTACGGTCCCATGCTTCCATCGGTAATGTTTCACCAAACAGCACAACATTCGGCCGTAACTTACCGGAACAATAGGTGCAAATATTGTTATTCAAAAATTGTTCTTTTGCATGTGGTTTGCCGCATTTTTGGCAGCGGACTGTCACGATATTGCCGTGAAGTTCCGCTACATTTTTACTACCCGCCCGCTGATGCAGCTGATCGACATTTTGGGTCGCGATAATCGAAACAAGTCCGCGCTTTTCGAAGTCCGCCAATATTACATGCCCCTGATGCGGCTTGCAGTTGTCCAGAGCGGTAATTCTCCCCTGGTAAAACTCGCGGAACTGTTCATAGTTCTTCTGCATACTTTCGGTAGAGGCAACAATACGCGGATCAATATTTTGCCACAGACCTGTTGACGATCGAAAATCCGGTATGCCCGATTCGGTCGACATCCCGGCACCCGTCAGCACAACTGTACGATTCGATTCTCTCATCAAATTAGCCAGTGTTTTTGCCGTCATCCCGATTTCCCTCCATCTCAATCTCATTCACAACTTCCATCAATGTATTCGTCAAAAGTGCGAAACGTTCAATGATATGGTCTTTTAAAATATGCTCATGTTCGGCGTGAATACCATCCCCTACAAGTCCAAGACCATCCAATGTCGGCGTGTATAACGACGTGAAATTGCCGTCGCTCGCGCCCCCGACTGATGCTTCCTCCACATCAAAACCAAGCTCCTCCGCTTCTTCCTGCGCAATTTCGAACAGTTCTTCGCTTTCTTCATCACGTTCCATCGGTGGCCGGTTAATTCCCCCATCGATTTCGATTTTCGTACGCTGATCATATGGTTTAAGCTCCTCGAAATAATCGTCGATACGCTCCTGCTCTGTGCGTGTAACCGACCGGACATCGACCCCTACATGCGCCTCGTCAGGGATGACGTTCAATTTACCGCCGCCCTGGATCATCCCGACATTCAGCGTTGTCCCCTTCTCGTAATCGTTGAGCGCATCAATATTCAGGATTTGTCTTGCCGCTTCCGTAATTGCGCTGACACCATCCCGCGGATTATTTCCTGCGTGCGATGCAAGCCCCCGAATGTTCAGCAAATATCTGGAAGTCCCTTTCCGCGCAATTTTCAGTTCGCCTGAAACGGTAACAGCCGGCTCCAGTATAAAGGCGGCCACCGATTTTTTCGCTTCTTCCTCGATTAGCGCTCTGGATGTTGGGCTTCCGATTTCTTCATCACTGTTCAGGAAAAAAACAACCCGACGCTTCAAAGGCAGATTCATTTTTTGAACATATTTAAAAAACCAAATCGCACTGACGAGACCTGATTTCATATCCAAAATACCAGGACCGAAAATTTTATCTTCTTCCTCGCGGTACGGCAAGGCCCCTTTGTCCCAAACGGTATCATAATGACCGATCATTAAGATCTGTTCGGTCCCTTCGCCCATTTCAAAGCGGAGATGATTGCCGTTATGCTCCATCGCATATTCCGTTGCCTTTACATGAAAGTAGTCATAAAACATCGACTGGAGTACATCTTTGCACAGATCAAGCAGCTCTTTGTTTTGCGAAGGTGAATCGGCTAATACTAAGCGTTTAATATCATCTTTTATATCTTTTTCATGTAATGTAAAAAAATCGAATGCTTCCATAACAACGCCTCCTTCATTTTCTATACCCAAAAATGCCTAAGTGACATTCACTTAGACATTCGAAGTGGGAGACTTTTTGCTCCCGGCAATTGATAAATAGGCGACAAACACTAGCATTAATACAATACCGACATACTGCCAGTTATACAATGTCGCACCGAGCCAGACAACGGAAATCGCCATTGCCGTCAATGGTTCAATACTCGATAAAATACTCGTTTCAACTGGTGATATGTATTTCAGGCTTGTTAAAAATAAAATATAGGCGAAGGATCCCAAAATGCCTGTAGCAATAATGATGACTACATTTAACGGATCCAGCAGCAACAGCCATTGCTCCGGTCTCCAAAGCTGCCCCGTTACCGAGAAAATAATTCCGCCTATGATCATACCCCAGCCGATAATGATGATGACCCCTACTTCAGCCATCAGTCGAGCAGGATACAGTGTATAAAATGCATACGTAAATCCTAACAGCAGTCCCCAAACAAGCGCTTCATTACTCACAAGCAATCCTGATACCGAGCCGTTTGTCAGCAATAAAAACAGCCCGACAAGCGTACCGCAAATACCGATCAATTGACTGCGCGGTGGAAGAACCTTCCCAATAACCGATGTATAGATGACGATGAAGATTGGCGCTAAAAACTGCAAAAGTGTTGCAATAATCGCATTGCTCACTTCAATCGACTTTACAAACGTAAATTGTAAACCGACCATTCCAATCACACTGAAAACCAGCAATTGTACGGAATGGTTCCGGTTATGCCAAATGGAAAATACTGATTTTTTCTGCATAGCTGCAATGCCTAGTATTAAAATCCCTGCAATCGTTAACCTTACAGCAAGCATAAACTCTGCGGTCATGGCTGTTTTTTGCAGGAGCCATTCCATCATCGGACCGGTAGCCCCCCAAAACATCGAGCCTGCTAGAATCATCGCTATGCCTTTCAATCGTTCCACAACTACTACCTTCTTCCAACTTTCTTTTCATAATAAAATTTTATCATGATTCCACTGTTGGAAATATAGTAATTATTATTTGATTAGCTCGATCCAGCCACTTTCTTTAATCGTTACGCGGGGTGATGCGTATTTTGGAGGTTCGTAGGAAAATACGGTTTTATCAAAATCATCCTTTACAACAAACACATTTAAAAACTGGATTTCATTAATTAATTTTCGGATATGCGCCTTATCATACATATCGCTTTTTTCATTCATTAATATAAGCAGTTCATTCTTTATACTCAATACGTCCCGTTCATTTGCTCTGCGTATAACACTTTTAGGCATTTTAAGAAATTCGTCGATTTTCATTAAGTTCTTTTCCATCATTGTCTTCCTTTCCCTCATGGCAATACTTGTGTAAATTTTCTTTTGTTGTTATTTACCCAATTTCACCAAATTCACCCCTAATTAATCACCAAAAGGAAATTTTAGACCGCTTATATGCCTAATATAACAAGCTTTTAAATTGTATGCTAATCCGTATTTTTGAATATATATTTATCGAATATTAGGTGTATGCCACAATAGATGGCTGCCCCCACCCCGCCTATTATTGAGTATAATAAAAGATTGGCATCTTCAAAAAAGTAGAGGGCGTAAGGAACTGTAAATGCCGCGCCAATGATGATATAACTGAACCATTTCATGGTAGTTGAACGCAGATTTTTTTCAAAAAGAAAAGATACTGCAACACCGACAATGAGAAACATCGGTGCACTTAATACGATAAATGTCAGCACGGTCATACTAAACGTTAAATACTGGTCGCTTTGGGTCATCGTCACGATAAGCGCTAACAGAAAACTGAAAAGAAATGTAGAAATGAGTGCTACTGTAAATTTGCGACTTAATACTTGCATAAAACTCCCCCTAAAGTGTTTAAAAAGATGATAAAAGGCATCGAGCAAAGGAAACTCGATGCCTTTCAAAAATAATCTATTTGATTACATGCTCTTTAATTTTTCATATTCAAGCTGCAATTGTTCAATGCGCTTACGCCCTTCTTCACGATTGCGAACTGTTTCTGCCTGAATCTGTTTTGTTTCTTCAATACCCGAAATGATCGTCTTCCAAGTTGTTTCGATCGTTTCGACTTTAATGCTTGGACTGCCTGCCTGACGCGCGATGTTCACCGAATTTTGACGGACATTCTCCGCGTTTCGCACAAGCATTTCATTTGTACGGCGGTCCAGTTCAGCCATCGAATCCGAAACAAGCTTTTGTCGCTGCATTGTAACGGCGTGGATCAGACCTTGTTTGAAAATCGGAATTGTCGTCACGAATGCGGAGTTGATTTTTCCGATTAGATGGTTGTTCCCTTGCTGCATTAAACGAATTTGCGGGGCTGACTGGAATGATACTTGCTGGGCCATTTCAAGATCGTAGCCTCGTTGCTCCAATAGCTCGATTCCGCGTGTTACCGTTTCAAGCTCCATGATCGCTTCATGGTCACCGGAATCCGCTTTCGCCGACAATGCCGGCAGCTGCTGACGCAAATCGTTTACTTTAATATCGATTGCCGCAATATGCTCGCTTAATGTATGGAAGTAGTTTAAATTCTCATCATACATTTGTTCCAGCTGTACGGTGTTTCGTTTCATTTCCACTTCGTACTTCTGAATTTCGTTATAAACGACATCGACTTCTTTGTTCATCGTATCGTATTTGGATAAAATGCGCTCCAATTGCTCTTTGCTTTTTGAAAACAGTTTTTTCAGGAAGCCTTTTTTCTGCTCTTCCTGGAAATCCTGAGGATCAAAGCGGTCCATAATTTTATTTAGATTGTTGAGTAATGTTGTCGATTTTTCCAGATTGCTTTGTTTAATCGTTGCAAGCATACGGTCTGAAAATGTTGAAATACCCTGAGCGGTTTCTTTACCGAATTCGAGAACGGCGATTTGATTTTTTACGTCAATTTTTTCTGCAAGCTGCTGAACTTGCGGCTGCTGTTTTAGCTGTTCCTGACGCTGACGGATTTGAGAAAGCTCCTGTTCCGAAACAAGTTGTTTTTGTGGTTGTTCGACAAGATCAGTCGTTGGTGCCGGCTCTTGCTCAGCTCGTTTGTTTAAATCTTCAAATAATGGATTTTCAGCCATGTTCGATTCCCCCATTCTATGTATTACTAGTATTTACGTTAATTTCAATAAAAAGTTTCATGCTGCTCTTGCTAATTATAACGCAAAACATTGCGAATATTCTAACTTGAGGTTGCCGGAAAACAAATGCATCGCTTTTAGACACAAAAAATGCCCTTTTATGCGCAAAAGGACACTTTTTGTAAGTCTACTATTGGGGGAGAGACTTCACACCCACACAAGCTTTGCATGAGTCTAAAGATAAAGTACCCCAAATTGTTCAACCTAAAACACTTTTTTAAATTTCCAATGATTTTTTTCGAATCGGTTTTAAAAACAATCCAACTGCAAAAATGCAGATTGCAATGACAACTGCCGAGTAAAACAGGCCGCCATAGCCGTTCTGTGCTGCCATAACCGTTACTTCATTGACAGAATTCATAATGACTTCTTTTAACGTCGGATCCTGTATGTTTTGGACGACAGTCATCATTTGTTCCTCGGAAAACTGACCGCCTGCTGCAAACTGACTGCCCACTTGAGCAAGCTCAGCAGTAGCCTGTTCCGATAAATTCGCCTGTTGTACATTTTGCTGCAAAATTCCTTGAAAGTCGTTTTTAAATAAGGATGGGATTTCACTGAAGCCGCGCGCGATAAATCCAGCATAAATCGTTGGCGCGATTGTCATCCCGATTGTTCGGATTAACGATAATGACGCTAGTGCCGTCCCTTTATTTGCTTCGAGTTTTTCAGTAGCCAAAATGTTCAGTGGTGCTCCTAAAAGTACCCCCATGCCGACACCGCCAATTACGGATGCAATGACAAACTGCCATTTGGCATCAATCCATGTCGGGAACAGGAAAAAGCCAATTGCGGCAACGAGACCTGAAAACAGAACCGCTAAGACCGGCCCTCTTTTATCGACTAAAATACCGCCAACCGCTGCCCCAATCCCTGCAGCCAGTGCAAGCGGTGTCATCCAGTACCCGGCATGCTCGGATTTAATGCCCAATACTTGCTCCGAAAAGGCTGGAATGAAAATCATTGCAGCAAGCATCGCACCAGATAGAAGACCTAACAACAATGTCAGTAAATAAGTCGGCTGACGCATTAACGCCACCGGTAAAATCGGGTCCCCACCACGGCGTTCAAGACGAGTTTCATAGAAGTAAAGGATAACAAGTACGATAATCCCAGCCAGTAAATACGGATAGACTGTCGGTTCGATCAGAGAACTGAAGAAGTTAATCCCCTCAATATTTGTCAGCCCGTACATAATCCCTAAAATCGCGACAGAAAGCAGAACCGTCCCCGTCATATCAAGCTTGCCGGGTGCTGCATCTTTTGTTTCTTCCAGTTTGAGATAACCCATGATAACAAGGAAAATTGCGATTGGCACATTAATTAAAAACAGCCAATGCCAGCTGCCTGTCAGATCCAAAATGACACTTCCGATATTTGGACCTAAAACAGCGGCAACCCCATTCATCCCGCCAAGTAATCCTAATGCTTTCCCTTGCTTTTCCGCAGGCAGTGTACTTACGACATACGAAGTACCGATAATAAAAATACCGCCTCCGCCCATCGCCTGGATAAAGCGGGAAATCAGATAAAATGTAAAGTTCGGGCTAAGTGCAACGAGCAGTGAACCTAGACCAAAAAGCGCAATTTCAACAATAAACAGTTTTTTTCGTCCATATCGGTCCGAAAGTTTCCCTACAATCGGAACACTGATAGCCAAGCCGAGTGTGTACAGTGTAACACCCCAGGCTCCCCAATTTGCTTCGACATTAAACGAACTGTTGATCGTTGTCAGTGCGGCACTGATAATGCCATTATCGAGTGCCGCCATAAATACGCCAAGTGCAAATAACGTAAGCACCCATGTTTGCGAAGTCTTTGTATTTGTCATAAAAAGACACCTTTCTCTTTAAAGTATCTATTATTATACTGCTAATTTTTAATTTGCATAAGAAAAAATTCCATTAAAAGGAACAAAAATGCCCTGTAAAGTTTTTTACAGGACACCCATTGCTATACTAATAGCTGTTTCGCATTTTGAATTTGAAGTGCCACTTGCTCAAAACCTGTGCCACCTAGTGAATTACGTCGGCTCACAGCGGCTTCCGGTGCAAGTACTGCATATATGTCTTCTTCAATTAATGCAGATTCTTTCTGCATTTCTTCCAATGGCAGATCCAGTAGGTAGATGCCTTGCTGGATACATGTAAATACAAGCTTTCCTGTTACTTCATGCGCTTCACGGAACGGCATGCCTTTTGTCGCCAAATAATCCGCAAGCTCTGTCGCGTTCGAAAAGTCTGAATGTACCGCACTGTGTAAACGCGCTTTATTGACCGTCATCGTACGAACCATGCCTTCGAAGATTTTCAGTGAACCTAATACCGTATCCATCGTATCGAACATGCCTTCCTTATCTTCCTGCATATCTTTGTTGTATGTTAACGGCGTACCTTTTAAAACTGTTAACAGCCCCATTAAATTCCCGTATGCACGGCCTGTTTTCCCACGAATCAGTTCCGCCATATCCGGATTTTTCTTTTGCGGCATAATAGATGAACCCGTTGAGAATGCATCATCCAGCTCGATGAATTTAAATTCATCCGTAGACCAAATAATGATTTCTTCCGCAAAACGTGATAAGTGTGTCATTAATAGTGCTGAATTTGATAAAAATTCAACGATAAAGTCACGGTCGCTTACCGCATCCATCGAATTGGCATACACTTCTGCAAAACCAAGCAGTTCAGCCGATTTCAGACGGTCAATCGGGAATGTCGTACCTGCCATCGCCCCGGCACCTAAAGGTAGAATATCAATGCGTTTCATCGATTCTGTAAAACGCTCTTTATCACGTTGCAACTGCCAGAAGTACACCATTAAATGGTGGGCAAAACTAATCGGCTGTGCGCGCTGTAAATGCGTGTAGCCTGGTGCAATCGTGTCCACATTCTGCTCTGCCTGCTCGACAATCGTTTTTTGGAAATGTTCGATCAAGCCGATTACTTCAGGTACGCGCTTTTTCAGGAATAAGTGCATATCTGTTGCGACTTGGTCATTACGTGAGCGTCCAGTGTGAAGCTTCCCTCCAGCAGGACCGATTAGATCAATCAGCATTTTCTCAAGATTTAAATGGATGTCTTCATTTGAAACTGAAAACTCCAGTTCACCCGCTTCGGCTTTTACTTTCAATTGTGCAAGACCGTCCAGAATTTTCTCGACATCCTCTTTCGGTAAAATATTTTGTGCACCAAGCATTGTAACATGCGCTACAGAACCTTCAATATCTTCCAACACTAACTGCTGATCAAAGCCAATCGATGCCCCAAACTCGTCAACCCAGCTTTCTGCAGACTTTTGGAAACGACCGCCCCATAATTTTGCCATAGTAGTTTCACTCCTCAACTTTTGTTCCTAATAATAGAAGAAGCGACTCGGGTTCCGAATCGCTCACTTCATTAACCGTATATCTAATTATTTATTTACTGTTTGTTTTGAACTTTTTGCTACTTCTGATGCAACAACTGTCGGCATACCCCATAATTCGATAAAGCCTACAGCAGAAGCATGGTTGAATTGGTCATGTTTTGAATATGTCGCCAATTCTTCAGAGTATAGAGAGTTTGGAGATTTACGTCCTTCAACAATCGCATGGCCTTTGTAAAGTTTTACACGAACTGTTCCGTTTACATACTTTTGCGTTTCTTTTAAGAACGCTTCAAGCGCTGTACGGATCGGGTTGAACCAAAGACCGTTATAGATAATTTCAGATAGTTTTTGTTCAATGATTGGTTTGAAATGCGCCAATTCTTTTACTAATGTAATATCTTCTAATTCTTTATGCGCTGTTAATAATACTTTTGCACCTGGAATTTCATATACTTCACGAGATTTAATACCAACTAGACGGTTTTCCACGTGGTCGATACGGCCGATACCGTGTTCACCGGCAATTTTATTTAATTCTTGAATTAAGTCTGCCAGTTTCATTTGAATACCGTTAATCGAAACAGGTTTCCCTTCAACGAATTCGATTTCAACGTATTCCGGTGTATTCGGTGCTTCTTCCAATGAAACAGTTAAACCGTATGCTTCTTCTGGTGGTGCTACCCAAGGATCTTCCATTACGCCAGCTTCGTTTGCACGGCCCCATAGGTTTTGGTCAATCGAGAATGGTGAATCAAGTGTTGCAGGAATTGGAACACCGTGTTTTGCTGCATATTCGATTTCTTCGTCACGGCTCCAGCCCCATTCACGTACAGGTGCCAATACTTCAAGATCCGGATTTAATGCTTTGATTGATACTTCAAAACGTACTTGGTCATTCCCTTTACCCGTACAGCCGTGTGCTACTGCATCGGCATTTGTTTCATTTGCGATTTCTACTAATTTTTTAGAAATTAATGGACGAGATAATGCAGAAACTAATGGATACTTTTGCTCATACCAAGTGTGTCCTTGTAATGAGATTAATGCAAAATCTTCTGCAAACTCATCTTTTGCATCGATCATATATGATTCAACAGCACCTACTTGAAGTGCTTTGTTACGGATAAATTCTAAGTCCTTACCTTCACCAACATCAAGACATACTGCGATTACGTCCCAACCTTGTTCTTTTAACCATGGAATTGCTACTGATGTATCAAGTCCACCTGAATATGCCAATACGACTTTTTTGTTCGCCATGTTAATTGCCCCCAAATGATGTATGTTTATACATTGAATTAATAGTTTATACACGAATAGTAACACGTTATAAAAATAAACGCAACTGCATTTATATAAATTTTTTCACTTTTTGATACAATCTAAAAACATTCACTCCGGAAGTTTTCACAAGCTCTCGTTCATGCATAAATATGCTATTATTTGCAGCAGATTACAGAAGAGAACATTTTAATTTTTAAGGTAAAAAAGTTGAATGCCCTCACACTTACTTCTTATTAAAGAATCCTTTGCCGACAAATTCTACAAGTGCTGGCGCGACTGCATATAATTTACTTGTTACACTCATAATACGGGGTAGATTCACTTCACGCGGACGTTTCCCGATGGCATAGACAACTTCTTTAGCCACTTTTTCAGGAGGTAATAAAAATTTCCCGATTGCATCTTTATAAGCGTTTGTCGCATCGGCTTTTTGAATAAACGGTGTATCGATCGGGCCCGGATAAATTCCGGTAACATGTATATTGTACTCTGCCAGCTCCAGACGAAGACCATTCACAAAACCGGTAACTGCATGTTTACTCGCTGCATAAACACTCGCTTTTTTTGTAGCGACCTTGCCTGCCTGTGAACCGACAAAGATAAAATGGCCATTCTTTCTTTCAATCATTGCCGGTGCCAGACGTTTTGCCAAGTGGATCGGTGCACGGACATTTACATCGAGCATTTGATCGATTTCCTGATCAGCTAAATCTACTGCACTTTCAAAATAACCTAATCCGGCGTTTAAAATAGCGATATCGATTGGCGGAAGTTGCGAAACGACTTCATCTATTTGCGATGGAATTCGTAAATCCGCTTTGTAGGCAACCGCCCCTATCCCATTTAAATAATTAATGGCACTGTCGTTTCTTCCAGTTGCATAAACGGTATGCCCTTCTTTTACAAGCATTTCTGTAATGATGCGTCCAATACCGCTTGTCGCTCCTGTAATAAAAACTGTCTTTTTCATAGCTTCCCTCTTTATTCGTTTATTTTTATGTATATAAAAACTAGTAAACGGTTATTTACTAGTTTGGGTAATGTCGAATAATTCACTTAAAATGTTTTTCGATACGAGCACATCCGCCAATGTATAGGTATCAAGCACAGCCAAATATGCTTTTAATGCTTCGTGTAAAGCAAATTTCAGCCTGCACTCCGGTGAAATTTTGCAAAGATTTCCTTCCGGATTGAAACATTCAACAAGGTGAAAGTCATCTTCTGTCTTACGGACGACATCACCGATATTGATCTGTTCATGTTCAAGTGCCAGACGGATGCCACCACCGCGTCCGCGAATCGTTTCAATATAGCCATGTTTTCCTAAATCATGGGTTACTTTCATTAAATGGTTTTTGGAAATCTGATACGCATCTGCAATTTCCTGAATCGTAACTAAATTTTCTCTGCCCCGTACGCCTAAATACATGAGCGTACGCAAAGAATAGTCTGTATATACTGTTAACCGCACGCTGTTCACCATCTTTCTTCAACTTAAGTATAACATTTTAATAAAAATGTTCGAATAGAACGGCTTATGTTTATCGATGAATTCATTATAATGTTTTGTGTCCATTTTGTTAAAGATGTATTTTTTATATATCTTTGTGACAGATCTGTTAAAGATGTATTTTTGATATTGCTTTAGCATTTTTTTAGCAGTATATTGATGGTGCAAGAAACAAACTAACCAAATTTGAGGGGACGTGCAATGTATGTTAGCACAACAAACAATCAATATTATTAAATCAACTGTACCTGTATTGGAGGTACACGGATTAGCCATTACTAAAACTTTCTATTCAAACCTTTTCAGAGAAAACCCGGAATTACTAAACATTTTCAATCATACAAACCAAAAGAAAGATCGTCAGCAAACAGCATTAGCAAACACGGTGTATGCAGCTGCAGTTCACATCGATAACTTGGAGGCAATCGTTCCGGCTGTTGTCCAAATTGCCCATAAACACGTAAGTTTAGGTATTTTACCGGAGCATTATCCGATCGTGGGCAAATATTTGTTAGAAGCGATTAAAGAAGTTCTTGGAGATGCGGCGACAGATGAAATTATCGATGCTTGGGGTAAAGCTTACGGCGTCATTGCAGATGTATTCATTTCAGTTGAAGAAGATTTATACAAAGCAGCAGAAAATGCTGGAGGCTGGCGCGCATTCAAAGAATTTACAATTTCAGAAGTTGTAGAAGAAAGCGAAGCAGTGAAATCATTCTATCTAAAACCGGTTAACGGTGAAAAATTACCACCATTTAAAGCAGGCCAATTCATTACATTGCGCACACAAGTACCTGGTGAACAATACTTAATGAACCGCCAATATACATTAACAGATGGTTCGGAAGATTATTTCCGCATTTCTGTAAAACGTGAAGATGATGTAACACCAAACGGCATTGTTTCAAACTTCCTGCACAATGCTGAAATCGGCACGAAAGTGGATGTAAGTGCTCCTGCAGGCGTGTTCACATTAGTGGAAAATGACAGCCCGGTTCTATTCATCAGCGGTGGCGTTGGTGTAACACCTTTACAAGGAATGCTTAAAACAATCGAAGGCCGCCAAGCATCATTTATCCAATGTGCACGCAACGAAAATGTAGCGGCGTTTAAAGAAACAATCGAAGAAAACGTTGCAGCGACAGACGGTAAATATAAAGCGGTTTATTCAGATTTAGACGGCTATATTACAAAAGCGCAAATCGAGGAATTCCTGGTTCCTGGTACGGAAGTATATGTATGTGGTCCAACAGTATTCATGGAAACTGTCATCCAATACTTAGTTGAGCTAGGTGTACCTGCCGAGAAGATTCATTATGAATTCTTCGGTGCTGCGATGGCGTTACAGATTAAGAAGACAGCTTAATATATATGAAGAAACAGCCAGTTGCCGGTAGTCATACCAGGGACTGGCTGTTTTGCTTTCCTTCTCGCTTTCCGATCTCCAAAATGATTCAACTGTTAACTATGTTTCTAATAAATCGGAGAGATGTTCTAATATATCCGAAAAAGTTCTAATAAAACACCGATCTTCTAATATAAGTCGCCGATGTTCAAATAAGTGGTCCGGATTTTATAATAAGAGGTCGAGAACTTCTAATATGTCAGCCGGATGGGCTAATATATCCGGGAAAGTTCTAATATAAGCTTCAGATGAAAAGAGGTCCGCATTTTTTATATGCGTACGAGGACTTTTAATGAGGTGGTGCGGCCGTTTTCTAATAAGTTGGTGCATTGTTCTAATAAACAGCCAGAACTTCTAATATGTCAGCCGGATGGGCTAATATATCCGGGGAAAGTTCTAATATAAGCAGCAGCCCGCATTTCTAATATGCGACCACAGCCCCCTGTTTCATTTTAACTCTCGTCTGACATTGTGCTGACTCGTTATATTAGGAAGTATTATACTAAAGAATAATGCGCTCCTGTTCTCGGGACAAGATAGTAAATATTCCGGTTTATTATACGATATTTAATATTTTTTTGATTTATAGAAAAATTAAATATAACTTTTAGACTGTGTTTTCATCATTCGGGCATTATATAAATTAACAGTAATATAACAGGAGGAAATTAAATGAAAAAATTCACTATATTAATGTTTAGCTTACTTTTCATATTGACTGCATGCGGAGATTCAAAACAAACCATTTCTCAATCGGCAGATAAAGAAAGTAAAACTGATAAAACTGAAGAAAGTGCAATTACTGAAGAAAATACCAACGCTAAATTAGAAATTGAAGATTCCGGATCTACTGTATGGAACGATTCTATTGACTCAATTTGGATCAATACAGCGGCTATTTTTAAAAACACTGGCGATGTGACGGTTAATATTGGTGAAACACAAATGAATTACAAAGGGAAAGACGGTAGTATTTTAGGGACTTCAACTATGATTTATGCCGTTCCTGAAATTGTTCAGCCTGGAGAATCAGCATTTATCGTAGAAGGCACAACAATAGATGGAGAAACATCAGTAGAGAATTATTCTGAAACAACATTTAATTTTAATTTTGAAGCAACGGAAGAAGGTTCAAACTTAATGGAAGTTAGTGCAGTCAAAGGAATTTCAAGTGACTACGGATATAGTGTGACAGGTATTGTCAAAAACCCTACTGATTTTAAGCAGGAAGATATACGTTTAGCGGCCAATTTATATGATGCAAACGGTAAAATTTTAGGCGGATTATCTGGCAGTGTGGATGTAGGACTAGCTGCTGGCGGTGAAGCAGGTTTTGAACTTAGCTACCCGCCATTACCGGATAACATTGGTTCAAAGGTAAATAAAATCGAAGTAAAAAGCTACGGCTTCACTTGGTAAACGAAGGAGTATATAGGATGAAAAAATCATTATTTATTATAAGTACCGCGCTGTTATTTTTAACGGCTTGCAGCGCAGAACAAGATAAGAAGCAATCGGATAGTCAAAAGGAACAAAGTATTGAAGTAGACAAAGGCTTGCTTGATGTAGAATTAACATTACCTGCCGACCTTTTTGAAGATCAAACGCCGGAAGAAATTGAGGCGGCTGCTAAAGAAAAAGGTGTAAAAGAAGTTAAAGTAAATGAAGACGGTACTGTTTATTACAAAATGAGTAAATCTGCGCACAAAAAAATGATGAAGGAAATAGAGAAAGGTGTAATTAGTGCGGTTGATGATCTAGTCAATGGCGAGGACTACGAATCGTTCAAAGAAATTTCATATAACAAGGACTTTACAGAATTTGATGTAACAGTGAATGCTGAAACCTTTGAAAACAGTTTCGATTCATTTGGACTATTTGGATTAGCCTATGTTTCAATGCTTTACAGTGCATTTGACGGCAAATCCAGTGATGATCTTAAAACAACCGTCAATATCATTGATGAAAAAACGGGAGAAAAAACGGATACAATTGTATTCCCTGATGATATAGAAGATGATTCTGAAAACAGTGATGCAGAGACTGAAGAATAAGGTTTCGTTTCAATAAAATGCAGCTCAGTAAACGATTTATAAATAAATCTTACTGGGCTTTTTTTATCGCCAAGCTTAGAAACCAATTTATTATCTCAAAATAGAATTCCCACTAATTTCTTAGCAAATTTTACTCAGATTTTATCCTTATTTCCACGGCCAAATAATTCCCATCCAACGGCCCGTTCCAGTCCCTTCTGGAACGAACCACTAAAGTCCCCTCCACATGAACCCGCAAAAGGCCCCTCAAAAAGATCTTATATCTTTTAAATAAATTAAAAAATATATATTGTTGCGTTAAAACGCAACCAGGTGGATTTTCTCTTTGTACCACTTAACAATCTAGCAATGAAAATTATTATTTCACCACGTTTGTCCCCTTTTGGGGATTTGAAAGGCATATATAAGGCAAGAGAGCAGATACACAAATGGAGACGGGAACATTCACATATCTTGCAAGAACACTTAATTGTTTCAACAGCTTTTTTGTACTATTGAAGTCATCGTATACAACAATAAGCTAGATGCGATCCTTGTTTATCTCATTGGCTTTGATATCTTGTTTATGCATAAAAAACCTCCCAATTTTTAATTAGGAGGCGTTCAAATTATTGATTTTTAAAATTTTCACCGCTTTGAATTAAGTCACTGAAAGTTTCCTTATTGATTTGAACTTGGTTTGCTTCAAAAAAAAGTGATCTTTATTATTAACTTGGAAATAGAAGTTTGTTTTAGAACTGAGATCTTCAATCGCTATCAGTTAGGTTTTTCATTATTAATACCCAGTTTTATTTAATGATTTATTCGCTTCTCTTGAAGCATGTAGAGTAATATCACTTTTCTTATAAAACTGAATCCCGTCACGTTCTTCAATCTCGACCATACCTTGATCTATCAAATAATCAAACTGCCCTAATGTTTCAGATAATGTCAGGCCTAATTGCTGCTGATAAATGCGTTCGAATAATTGAGTGGTCATTTCAAAGTTAGTTTGCGGTGTATTGAGCAGACCGTATACTTTCAATGCGCGTTGTCTCTGTTTTTCCAACCGTTCATCAATGAGCGGTTCGATATTTGTCAGTTCTCCGCCATGACCAGCATACACTTTCGATATTTCTAGATTTTTCAGGCGTTTAAGTGATTCATTATATTGCAACAGTGATTTAGGACGTTTCATCGATAAATCAAGCGGCGGCTCGATTAATGGATTCGATGATGTGCGTTCCAGCAGTAAATCACCGCCGATGCATTCACGGGTATTCTCTTCAACAAAAATCAGATGGCTTTGTGCATGTCCGGGTGTTTCATATACTTTCATACCAGGATGACCTGGCACTTCATCGCCCTCTTTTAAATAACCTGTCAATGGAATCGTACCGAATAGCTCAATTTCCCCTTTAACATGTAAAATCCGGTCCACATATTTTTCCGGCACGCCCTGCTCGATTAAAAGCTTTTTGAAAAATCGCTCATGATACTGCAGAAACTCCGGCTCTTTTTTCATCCAGTAATCAACATATTGATGCCCTAACACTTCCGCCCCTGGAAATGCATCGATCCAGCCGGCATGATCCGGATGATGGTGCGTTAAGACGACCTGTTCCACATCTTTCATATCATAACCTGCTGCGTGCAACCCCCATTTGATCGCTTCATACGCTTCTTCCGTTTTCGGCCCGGCATCAAATAAAGTCAGTGCATCTCCCTTTACTAAAAAAGCATTTACATCCCCCACTGCATATGGTGTAGGTATAACAATTTTATGTACTTCCATAGTTTAATCCCCTTTATTTTAATTCAGCAATCACTCACCTCTTCAAGTAGATGAGAGCTGCTTGTTTTGTTTACCCCAGCTGCTGGTCCAAAAGCCAGCTGAATAAAGATCAGCCTCTTGCAGATGTCACACTTTTTAAATTGAATTTAATGAGGAAGTCAGCCTAAAAACGCCGCATCTTGCGACAACGGCTGACTGACCCACGTCCAGTGGGCCTAAACTCAAAAAAATCTGAACGCAATTACGCCAGGCGTAATTGATTCGCTCGTTCTGAATGACTATTCATTTATTTTAACTCTTTTTTCTTCATTCGTCACGTCAAAGGTTGACAGTTTTTCAATACAGCACTATAATTTTGGATAATTCAAAATTTACAGGCAATGAAAAAGCCAAGTAGATTATTTTAAGGTTTTAGAGAGTGCCGTCTTTGCTGAAATCGGCATAACCCGCTGAAATAATTGAACCTCCTTTTGAGCCGTTATGACAACATAACCGTACCCTTTGCGATAAAAAGGCTGAAGCTGCACACATTATGTGTGAATAAAGGTGGTACCGCGGAAATCAATGCATTTTCGTCCTTACTTGATTGTAGGGATGGAAATGCTTTTTTATGTTCCATTAAGGAATCGGATTTAAAAAACGGAGGGATACACTATGCAAAAAATTATTTTTATCGGCGCAGGTTCGATGGCAGAAGCGCTCATTCACGGTTGGATCAAAAAGAATGTCATCAATCCACATGCCCTGTTTATATCCAATCGGTCCAATAAAGAACGACTTAAAGATTTGGTCGAAAGCTATGATGTCAACCTGTTGGAGGACCATACACAGATGCAGGACGCGGATCTCGTCATTTTGGCAATGAAACCGAAAGATGCACGTGCTGCAATGGAAATTATCGCCCCATATCTAGGTGCAGAAACGGCTATAATATCGGTGCTCGCCGGTGTAACGATTGAAACAATTGAACAGTATCTTGGCAGCCGTTCGATAGCTCGTGTCATGCCGAACACTTCTGCAACAATCGGCATGTCTGCATCCGGTATTGCGTTCAATCCACATGTAACAGACGTGCAGCGTTCGCTTTATATCCAAATGCTTGAAGCGATCGGCATCGTCATTGAAGTCGAAGAAGAAAAGCTTCATGCAGTTACAGCGCTTGCCGGAAGCGGCCCTGCCTATTTATACTATTTGGTTGAAGCATTTGAACAGGCCGGTGCTGAGTTTGGGCTATCGAAAGAAGTCGTGCGGGAACTGATGGTACAGACAATTGCCGGTTCAGCGGAAATGCTGAAATCAGGAAACGTGGAACCTTCAATATTGCGCAGAAAAGTAACGAGTCCAGGCGGAACGACAGAAGCCGGAATTAAAGCACTTGAGTCGATGTCCTTTAACGAAGCGATTGTGAACTGTGTCAGGAGTGCGGAAAACCGCTCAAGAGAACTGGCGCGCGGGGAATAAACATACACTCGTTAAACTTATTTGATTAGTAGGATGTAACTTTAGACACTATGGGCTTCTGATTAATTTGATTTCAGCAGCCCAACTTCCCTTTTAACTACAAAAATACTTGGTTCCTCAAAAGAATCAAGCTTTTCCCTATTTATTATCAATTACTTTTCCTGGGAAATACAGCAATACCTCACCTTGACATATCGAGAATTCTAGATATATAATTACCCGCATGGAACCTATTGATGTATTCAAAGCATTATCGAATGAAACAAGACTCAATATCCTGGAGTGGTTAAAGGAACCCGAGAAACATTTCCCAAAGCAAGGCGCTCACCTGCCAAAGGAGGTAAGTTATAAGGGTGGAGTATGTGTTGGGGATATTCAGGAAAAGGCCAAAATTTCTCAATCTACGGTTTCGAGCTACTTAAATATGATGCAAAAAGCTGGTTTACTTGAGTCGATTCGCCATGGACAATGGACATATTACAGACGTAATGAAGAATTTATTCATCAGTTAGCTGAATACTTTAAAACAGATATCTAATGGGATTTCTGTTTTTTTACCAACTCATATATCGATTTATCTAGATATATAATTATACCGAAAAGAGGATTTCATCTATGCGCTTTATATTTTATGTATTTGCTTTTTTAGCTGGTGCAGCACTTAGCTTTGAAGGCGCAATCTACGCTGAACTAGGAAAAACAATCGGACAAATCGAAACAAGCTTTTATAACTTCTTTATGGGCTCAATCATCATGGGGCTTTTGTGGCTCTTTTTTGGAAAAGGCAGGATTTCCTATACATTGGAGGCACCTAAATGGGCATTGCTTGGAGGGCTCTTGGGAGTTGTTTATTTAACTTCCATCGTTGTAAGTGTCCCATTCGTCGGTGTTGGTATTACCATGGTTGCTGTCATCATCGGGCAATTGATGATGAGTATGACGATTGAGCATTTCGGATGGTTAGGTAGTAAGAAAAATAAGATTAATAAAGAAAAAATATATGCGGTTATTTCAATGATCATTGCACTTATATTAATAAACTAGGAGGTATGGCCATGGGATTATTTATGATTCTATTCACGTTGATCGGCGGTATCACATTAAGTGCACAGTCATCTATCAATGGTACATTTAGTCAAAAAGCCGGAACAATTGAAACAACATTTTTAACCTTCCTTACCGGGACAATGTTTTTGACGATATTTATTTTATTTTTTGGCAACGGGAATCTGCTTGGAATTTTAGAGGCGCCAAAATGGCAATTAAGTGCAGCATTTTTAGGTACGATGTATTTACTGTTGACAGTTATGGCCGTTCCACGAATTGGAGTGATTGCAACGAGTATTGCCGGTATAGCTGGTCAATTAGTAATCGGAGTGATTATTGATCATTTTGGGTGGTTCAATAGTTTAGTCATAGAAATCGATGTTAAACGGACATTCGCTTTACTCTTTATGTTTATCTCCCTCTATTTTATCTATAAAGGGAACAAACGCACTAAAGAAAATACATAAGAGAGTGCGATTTAGGAGTTAAAGAATTTGAGGCAATCTTCATTATACGAAGGTTGCCTTTATATTTAAAAGATACGGTTAAATTTTTTAATTACAGTAACCAAAATGGCAATAAGAAATACAATAATGCTATTTATCAGTAAATAGCCGGCAAGGTTTAATCCGTAAAATATGGCAAAGGCATCATTAATAAATAATGATAACGCAATTCCTAGCCCCCCAAATACACCTGCCAGCAGTAATATTATTAATGCTGCAGAGTACAGACTTCTCTCTCTTTTGAAAACTATAAAGCCAATTATGTTTGCAATAACGATTAAAAAAATCATGAGTACGACTAAAAAATTACCCATTTAATTCCCCTCCATATACACACTCTACCAGTTAGAATATAACCTTATTGTATCCCAAATCACTCCTTTTCTTTCTCATTTTCTTTCTCTTTTTCTTTCTCTTTTTCTTTCTCTTTTTCTTTCTCTTTCTTCTCCTTTTCTTTATCCCTCTCTTTCTTCTCTTTTTCCTTTTCCTTCTTCTCTTTATCTATCTCTTTTTTCTCTTTATCTATCTCTTTTTTCTCTTTATCTTTATCTTTCTTCTCTTTATCTTTCTCTTTCTTCTCCTTTTCTTTATCCCTCTCTTTCTTCTCTTTTTCCTTCTCCTCCTTCACCTGTTTCTTTTCTTTCACTTTTTCTTTCTTCCTCTGTTCTTCCTCTTTCTTCGCCTGTTCCCTTAGCTGTTTGCCTAGTAGAGATAAGCCAAATTCTTTTTGGTTAAACTCAGTAATCGATTCAGTCAAAATTTCGTTGAAAACCTTTGTGGCAGTCATTCCGCCGGTTCCTGACAAATAATGATTTTCATCTGTTTGATCATAGCCCATCCAAATTGCGCCCACTATTTCTGGCGTATATCCAACAAACCAGTGATCCTTTGCACCACCGGAATTCGAAAAAGGAAGCTCTGATGTGCCCGTTTTGCCGGCTACTTCCCATCCTTCTATTTGAGCATTTTTCGCTGAACCTTCTTCGACAACACCTTTAAGCATATATGTTATTTCTTGAGCGACTAGGGGCTTTGTCACGCTCGTCTCATTATGCTCCCACTTAGCAATGATCTTGCCATCTGCATCTTCAATTTTTTGAATGGCGTGTGCTTCTACCATCACACCATCATTAGGAAATGTTGAAAACGCCTGAGCCATTTGTAAAGGAGAAACCCCTTCAGTTAAACCACCAAGTGCTAAACCTAAATTATGATCCTCTTCTTTCAATTCAATGCCAAAACGCTCCACTGCATTTATACCGGATTTCAACCCCATTTTATTTAATAGCCATACCGGTGGGATATTGTATGAATTCACCAATGCTTCATACATTGTGACTTCCCCATGGAATCGTTTGTCATAGTTCATTGGCTGGTACCCGTCAATATTAATCGGTGAATCTGGTAATTTATCATACATTTCATAGCCTTGTTCCAGAGCAGGAGTATATGCCGCCAATGGTTTCATAGCGGATGCTGGTTGACGTTTTAATTGAGTAGCTCGATTAAACCCTCTAAAAGTATGTTCTCCCCTACCTCCAACAAGTGCACTAATTCCTCCAGTTGAGGGATTGATCAAGATCGCCCCACTTTGGACTAGCTGATCAGATTGCCCTTCAGGAAATAGTTCATTATCCTTATATACCTGTTCAACTGCATTTTGTATTGCAGGATTCAGTTCTGTATAAATATGAAGTCCGCCCGAAAGAACCTCATTTTCCGTCAGCCCGTATTGTTTGATCGCTTCGTCAATAATATGGTCGACATAATAAGGATATTTCCCCTTATACTCATCAATCTTTCTACCTTCTAATACGATCGGCTGTTCTTTAGCTTTTTTCAAATCGTTTTGAGTAATGTAACCTTCCTTTTCCATCAATGATAGAACAAGGTCTCTCCGCTGAACTGATTTATTCATGTCTTTTAATGGTGACAAAACAGAAGGCGCTTTAATCAACCCCGCAAGCATAGCCGACTCACCTAATGTTACTTCACTGACATCTTTGCCGAAATACGTTTGGGAAGCACGCTGCACGCCCCAGGCTCCTTCACCAAAATAGATCTGGTTTAAATAACGTTCCATAATTTCGTCTTTATCGTATGTTCGTTCAATTTTTTTCGTCAAAATCAGTTCTTTAATCTTCCTCGTATAGGTACGCTCTTGTGATAGAAAGACGTTTTTAGCCAACTGCTGTGTAATCGTACTTCCCCCGGCAACAATTTCTCCACTCATCGTGTTTTGAGTCAATGCACGTACAATTCCTATCACATTAATCCCACTATGCTTATAAAACTTCTGGTCTTCGGTTGCAATTACAGCCTGAATCAGATGTTCCGGAATCTGTTCTATTTTGACGCCATCTATTTTCGAACCTGTTACTTTACTGGCTATCTCACCATGTTGATCATAAATAATCGTTGGCTGCGGCGTAGGTTCTTCTAGTTTACTGACATCGCTTTTCCAAATGAAAATATTAACTACGAGCAAACAGCACAATAAAAATACTGACGCTCCTACTATAACTTTCATCATTATTTTTTTATCTTTAACCTTACGCCATATCCGCCCGTTTAATTTTTGCTGCTGTCTTCTTTCCACTCTTTTCACTTTTCGTTCCACCTTTAGTCCTGCGTTTCAGTTTCTGCATAAAGGTTATTGTTAGATATGCTATTTATATAGTCAATAGAATTTTATTAAACCGCTACTTTGTCCTCTACTAAAACCAATGCATTCATATCATATCTCCTATATAATGGGGCTCCACAATAATAAAAGGGCGCTAATTCTTAATTAAGAATCACGCCCCCATTATTAAAATACTTATGAAAATAAGCAACCATCAAGTTCCTAAATCAACCTTTTTTCGTTTTGGGGCAATTCTACCGATTATATACCCCATATTGATTCCCATTAAAAACATGAACAATCTTTCCCCTGAAAAGTCATCCGTAAAATATCCCCATATTAGCCAACCTGCAACTGTTCCTAATATTAAACCAAGTAACTTTTTCAATCTCTACCCCCTAAATTTTTCACTATTTTACATTAAAGAAACTTACTAGATTTTAACTTAAATTTTACCTGTCTCCTATGTCACTTTGAATTATATTTGGTTATTTATGCTAAAATAGTAATATAACACCTTTATTTATGGTTATAGAGGTTTAAAAATTGTGGTTGATGTATAAATAGTGGAGTGTGATAAAGTGAAATGGTTGAAGTATGTAATTGTATTTGTAATAGTAATAGCTTTTTTAACAGTTGTTTTGTTTAACCTCACAACAAAAATTAAAGCAAATCAATTAGAGGAAAAAGTAAGTACCCTGGAAGAACAAATTGGTAATCATTATAGAAGCGACCTCTATTTATGGGAAGATGCGGCAGAGCAGCTATTAATGTTTGATTTTTCTCAGCCTATAACTGAAGAAAACAAAAATGAAATCTTTAGACTTTCAAGATTATTTAATACCGCATCGGAAAACCTTTTTTTTAGACTCCGTACTGAGTCCGCCCATCCGGAATTGTATTCTAAACTGTCCGAGGTAGATAGGTATTTCTTAACTTATGATGATAAAGGTTCACTTACAGAAGAACAAGTTGCTGATTTATATCAGGTTCTCCATGCAGTGTATTTCGCAAGTTAAATATGAGCCAATTGTTAATTAAAATATGAGCCACTAAAAATTGCTCTGTTCGATCCATTCTTTCGTTTCTAAAATTCGATAGGAGCCACCAATCATGTTGATGATGTGCGCTCGATGCGTGAGTCGATCGGTTAAAGCTGATGTTAATACTGGATCGTGGAATACTTCTTCCCAGCGTTCAAACGTTAGATTACTTGTTATAATTGTCGCTGCTCGACCGGCACGTAACGATAAGTGCGTGAACAGAAGTTCTGCTCCTTCTTTATCGAATGAAATGTACCCGAGTTCATCGATGATGACTAAATCATACTTCTCAAATTTTAGTTCAAAGGAGCGCAATGTTCTCGCAGAACGGCTTTCCTTTAATTGATTCACAAGTGATGCTACACTTGTGAAATACACTTTATAGCCCGCTAAACAGGCTTCAATGCCTAATCCAATCGCAAGATGGGTTTTACCGGTACCAGGTGAGCCAATTAATAATACATTTTGCTTCTCCTGTATAAACTTTAGTTCCTTCAAATGAGGAAGGCGAACCGCCGCATTTTGCGGCAGTGCCTCTACATCTAATTCCTCTAATAGCTTTTTCTCTGGGAAGTTGGCTAATCGAATTCGATTAGCTTTTGCTCGCACGTATCGGTCCTCCATTTCCTGTTTTAAAGCGAAATAGAGAAAGTCAGCCGGGGTTGTATGTTGTTCAAATAATACTTCTTGTTCAAGTAAAGAACGAATACTTGGTAAACGTAATTCTTTACACATTTCAATCATCTCTTTTTGCTTGTCCATTAATGAACCACTCCTGTTCCTTTAGAATGAAATAATGCTGCTAATGAAGATAAATTATCTAAAGATTGACTGGTGACATCATCTTGGCCAGTTAAAACAGTACGTACTTCAGCTGACTGTTCTGCTAAGAAAATGATTTTTTCCGTTGTTAGATGAACCAAAGGGTTCTTTTCTAGTTCAGTAATGACTTCTAGTACTCTTGTTAGGCAATCTCGTTCTTTGACATAAACAAGTAGTTCTAGAAAATCTTTTTCATTTCCGATATAATAGCGGTGGTAGATATTTTTTATATCTTTTGGTGCTTGGCTCAAACATTCACTTTGGGCTAAGGCACCTTTTTTCTTTTCCAAGGTGTTTAAATAGTGGTAGATATTCATCACCCAGGCATGAACTTGCCAGCTTCGTTTATGCTTCGCGATGCATTCACCTTCGCTAAATAGAAGCACTTCCTCTGCACGAGCTTTTAACTTAATGTATTCTCCTACATGCCCCTCGGGTACAGAGTAGCGATTGTGACGGTAGGTAACCGTACTATATTTATCCACACGTAGCTCCACTAATTCTGCAGGGTCGAACGGTGCCGCTGTTAAACTGCCAGCTCGTTCAGCTTTTTCTTCCAACATCAATTCATGATGTGTTTTCTCTTTCAAATAATGAACGCGACCATTTAATTTTTCGATAATAGAAACTAAATACTCCTGTGCCTCTTCTAAAGAAACAAACGTATCTCGATGCGCAAATGCTTTGCGACGTATGTATTCCACACTTCGCTCCACATGGCCTTTTTCATTGCCTTTACGAGGCTGACAAAGTCGTATTTGAAAATGATAATGCAAGGATAAACTTTTCATACCGTCGGTAATAAAACGATCATAACCGATAAAGTTTTTGACAACTGTACGCATATTATCGTATGTAAAAACGTGTGGCACAAAGCCTAAAGCTTCGATACATTTTACGTGTGCATCCTGTACACAAACCATTGTTTCTGATTCGTAGAGTCGCGCAAAGCGATCGTTACTATAGGCTAGAGTAAATACGGCCATTGAAAAACTTCTTAGTTTTCCATCGATAAATAACTTTACTTCTCCCCAATCAAACTCAATTTCACGACCAACTTTAGGCTCTTGGCGGATGAATACTTCCTTTTGCTTCTTTTCCTCACGATTCACGAAATTGCGAACTGTCGTATAGCCGATTTTAAACCCTTCATCTAAAAGTTTGTCATGTATATCAATAATCTTTAATTGCTGCTTATGCATATTTACTTCACGCTTATTTTCATTCTGTTTCATCATCTCGCGAATACGCTTCATCACCGTATTTGTTAAAGCTCTCTTTTTTCCCTTACGCTTTTTATATGCCGGAGGCGTAACGTAATTATCTGTAATCGGTAAATTCCTTGTATCTTGTTGTCTTGCCGCTAAGTCTTGTTCGATATATTTCTTAACAGTATTTCGTGACATATTAAGCTTCTCTGCAATTTGACGCTGACTTGTATTGTGCTGGTAGTACTCAATCAATACCAATTGCTTTTTCTCCAAACTGATCACCTCTATATCCTCCTAACTTTTAACAGTTAGGATTATTTTGATATAAAGTGGCTCATATTTCAATTGCGTTTGTGGCTCAGTTTTAGCTTAACAAATACAATGCAGTACGTTTTATAGCTAAAGATATCAATGACCTTACTCGATATGATAGGCATGCTTTATATGATGCGATGAACGATGAAGAACATGAAATCGGAGAACGCATTAAGTATCGTCTCTCTATAGAATATTAATGAAAAACGCTCAGATTTCTATTTCTGAGCGTTTTACTTTAGCTATATATTATTAGTTACAAGTTTTCAAGAAATCCTTAATTACCGGATCATCTGGAGGACTGATTACCGGTAAATCTGTTAAATCGAAAAATCGTATATCCGTTGCTTCTGATTCATCGAATTTAATCGAACCTTCATAGTTTTTACAGATAAAGGCGGTAACGACGTTATAAACTTCATCACCATAAGGATATTTATAATAAAACTCTTTACCAGAAAATGTTCTGAACAATTCCAACCGTATGGGGGTTAATCCGGTTTCCTCTTCCATTTCCCTCACTGCCACTTCTTCCAAGCTTTCACCTAATTCCATCGCCCCACCAGGAAGTCCCCAGCTATTATTATCTTTTCTATGTTGTAGAAGTAATTGAGCCTTCTCATTCACTATTAAAACGCAAGCTCCCACCATAATGATCGGGTCAGTACCAATCTTTTTACGCAACTCCATAATATATCCCAATGTCATCACCTACTACTAGTTTAAATAAAACTTGAACCTCACTAAATAAATCGATACTTCCTCGATAGTTGTGAAATGGCTAAAATAACTGTTGCCCCAACGACCAAGTACCATACTATGTTAAACGGAATGATAAACATTAGTAATCCGAATAATACAGTTATTGAAGCGCTAATAGTCATTGCCTGTGCATTCGTTATTTTCGTTTGTAAAATAAGATAAACTGCTAACGGTAATGCCAATGTAAAAATCGGTATGTAAATTGTAATAAATGAACTTTTAAATAGAATTAGTGATAATACTGCCATTACAAAACCGATCGATGAAGTAAAGGGTTTCCCTAAAACCTTTTCGCCTAAAACTGAACGACACAACATAATTGTTAATACAGCAAATAGGCCGGTGATCGAAACAAAAGTGTACCCCATAACAAAAGCAGCTGCGGAAAGACATAGTAAAGAAATACAAGGTAACACCAAAATTAACGGTTGCTGTTCTTGTTCTACATTCATTACATTAGTGAACCCTACTAGGAATAATAAAGAAAATGGAATCGCTAAATAACCTAATTCAATTTGGTTAATATAACTAACTTCAAGATCACCCAACAATATGATGATTAATGATGCGCTAATTTGACCAACTATCAACCAGATGCTCGATAATTTAAATTTTTGAGTAAGCTTCGTTGTCATTACGACCATAACCAAACCTATGGATAGTGTGAAATATAACAAATTTCTCCTCCTTGATACGCGAATAAACTTTTTATGTTTATTTAAGACTCACTCAGAATGCTACCATAAAAAACCAATTTTTAAAATACTACCTTTACTTGAAATAGTGTCTATATGCACTGATAAAAACTTCAGGTGAGGATTTCACGGGATACGTATATACTCCTCGGAGCGTATGTAAATAGAGAATTCCCCCTTGATTGGCAATAGCCCGGTAAGAAAAATCCATCACAATGTTAATCGGGAATTCTCGATGCTGGGTAACGACTTTATCATGGTATAAATAAATGATTCGGTCATGTTCCACTTCAAACTGTTCAGTACCTGTCACGGTTCTTTCTACTTTAAAATAAGGATGTTGCGCGATCAAATTCATGGGAACCTCCTATTGCAAAGACTTACTGATTATATTAGCACAAACAGCTTACTTATTTGGTGAAACGGAAACACCAATTAATTGAGCTAAAAAGGCGGAATTCGTCTTTATGAATTCCGCCCGCTCGCTGGATTTAAAATTTCTCCACACCAAAATATTCAGTTAATGGGTGCTGTCTCCCGTTTTCATGCCATTCTTATACAAAAAAACGAGACCATCAAAAGATGACCCCTTAACACTAATGCTACCGTTAGCTTTAGCATCAACTACACTCGACTCTTTTTATTAGTCACAACCAGTATAAACATCAGAATTGTTATAAGACCGAATGTTGAGATGAATGTATCAATTACCCCCAAGTTCAGCATAAATATACTGATACTAAGGACGGCAGCCAATTGAATTAACCAAAGTAAAAAAGCTATCGTTGAACTACCTTTTTTGGTAAATTGCATGAAAAATAACGAGAATCCTACTATTGCAGTTACCACTAACATCATTATTTCTGCATTCATATCATACACCTCTATATAATATAATTTTTCTCTGTTTACGTTAAAATCAATTAACAAAATTCTACTCAATTTTTAAAACTTTAGGAGATTACACTTTGTTGAACGATTCTGCTCCTGCCCGCTAATGAAAAAGGCGTTCCTGTTTGTTTCAGAAACGAACCCGTTAGCACAATAAGTTTCTTAGTCATTGTCTGCCTCACAAAGAATACCCATCTTATTTTTATCCACTATTAAATCACCTGTATCTAACAAGTAATCCGTAATTGACTTCCAACCGATCAGCCTAAATAAACCATTAATTTCAAGAAATTTACCGTTAGAATAATATTTAGTATCAGAATTAAATTGTTCAAAAAAACTTAATACATCGTTAGCAAAAGTCTTTGTTTCTATTCTAACATCATATGTCATGTTTACTGATAGATGTACTGTTTATATTAGCACAACAGCTTACTTATTTGGTGAAACGGAAACACCAATTAATTGAGCTAAAAAGGCGGAATTCGTCTTTATGAATTCCGCCCGCTCGCTGGATTTAAAATTTCTCCACACCAAAATATTCAGTTAATGGGTGCTGTCTCCCGTTTTCATGCCATTCTTCATATTTGCTAAAGACCTTCATCACGTCGCCTCCGTAGCAGCATTCTACTAAATAATGAACTGCAGCGGAGCTTCTCCAATAATTCAGCATAATTGAAGCTAACGATGTCTGACTATAGGTACCTGCACCAAAATCGTCCAATGAAAAGCCGCCATACTTTGGCTTAAATAGTCGAATCAATTTGTTTTCATTATTTCTTAATTCTTTATATCGTTGATCCGGTAATGTCATTTTTTGAGAGAGATATTCACACATTCCTTCTTCAAACCAAATACTATTATGGCGCTCTTCCTCAAATTCATCTGGAAAGAGTTCAATATGATGTGTTAGTTCATGTGCTAAAATACAAAAAACATCATCGATCGTCAGTGATTGGAAATAATTTTTTATGTACTGAACTTCATCATGATGCTCCAGTTCCTCATCATCCAATTGGGAAAGGTAAAATGCCTTCCATTCGCTCACACTCGGCGACATATAAATTGTTTCTCGATTCGTATAGGCAGGTACTGGGACTTGGGAAAATACAGTAGTAGCGTTATGACTGCTGGTCCATACAATTGACTTAGGCATCTCTTTAAGCTCAAATTGGTTAATTAACAATTCTTTATACGTATTCAATTTTTTATTTAATAATCGAATTTCGTCTTTGTAGTTTTCATAATCCTGAATACTTTCAAAAGCATAAATCTGTTTCATCATTTTCATCATTCACCTTTCTTGATCCGCCTTATTTTTACGGTGTAACTCTGAAAGATCCCTTATATAGATTAATGAATAGTCCTCTCTAATATCCACTTCATAAAAGTAATAGTTGTCCGTAACACTATCTTGAACTTCTATTTCAAACAACCCCATGCCTCTTCGGAAATTATTTTCTACTAAAATGATATTTTCCCTATCGATATCATAGTTTGTTTCCATATAGTCTCCCACATAATTGAATACAACCGCGCTTCGAGATTTACTATTAACATAATTGAATGCAGTAAAAATCACTACTATACAAAATAATAGATTAAAGAGAATTAACTTTTTCATGTACCTCCCCTTTCCTTTAACCAAGTTTATTGTCTACAATTTATAACTATTTTAATCTATCAGGAAGGAAAAACCCCTTTTTATGGTAAATTATATGTAAGCGTTTATTTAAGTAAGGAGAGAAATTAACTTGATTTTATTTCTAGTTTTTTACTTAATCATATGGCCAATGACGATTTTGTTGCATGAGATAGGACATGGACTTGGAGTGATCGTTTCTTCAAAAGCTCAGGCCAAAATTTATTTAGGGAAGCCGGATGAAAATAATACGGAAAACTTCCGTTTGGGAAGACTGCATTTTCATATCAATTGGTCATATATCGGATACTGTTACTGGGGAGGTCAATTGACTAAACAACAACGCCTTTGTAGTTTAGTAGGTGGTCCGGCAATGTCATTGTTAATTTCCACAGCTTGTTTCTTATTCGCTATGAATATTTCCACCGGGGATTTGCATTCACTTTTAAAGGCAACCGCAATCTTAAACTTGTTTCAATTTATCATCACTATCATTCCCATTACCTATCCTCGCTGGATGTCGGGATATAGCGGACATCCATCTGATGGGTTGCAGCTGCTGCGATTAATAAAAGAATCGACTCCCTAAAAAAACACTCAGTTCAAAAAATAACTGAGTGTTTTGGCATATGATCTATTAAAATATTTTCCCCTTAAGCGAAACGGAACCGTTACAATAATCCATTCTTAATCCGCTTCACGATACTGAATGTTGTATAGAGCGAGATCGAACCTAATACCGCGGCAATGATCAGCCACATCGTTAAGCCATCTGTCGCCTTCAGCATGTCCAAGTTTGTTCGTATGTACACAACGACCCCAAATAACAGAATATAGCTCATGACATTTGGAAAAATAACTAGCAATCGTAATACTTTCGGTGAAATTGTCGGTTGCTGCATCATTCATCCCCCTTTTCTCCATTATAGCGGAAACTTTCTGTAATTGAACAAAATTCTCTTAAAAAGTAAAGAGGCATATAGTAAATATCACGCCATTTACTATACACCTCGATGAAATTCATCTATTCAATTTCCAGCAACTCGTTTTTCCGCCACTCATACTGGCTGAAATCATTTGCTAAATAGCTGTTTTCGAAGATTGCCTTTGCTTCTTCCAAAAACGGAATGAGATCAGGCTTCAAAAATCGGGCGCTTATATGATTCAACAGCAAATGGCTCGCTTGTGCCTCTTTCGCGATTTTTGCCGCTTCCGTATTCGTCGCATGTCCATACTTGCCCGCCAGTTCTATTGTGGAATGGTCAAAGGTTGCTTCGTGTACGACAACATCCGCATTTTGTGCTAATCGGATGCTGTTTTCGCAGTACTTGGTGTCCCCTAAAACAGCTACAGTGAACCCTTGCTGTGGCGGTGACGTCACATCACTGCTTTCGACAACAGTGCCATCTTCCAGTTGTACTGAATGACCTGCTTTTAATTGGCCTAATAGCGGACCTTTTGGCACACCTAATGCCAAAGCCTTGTCGATCAGCAGCTCGCCCTGCATCGGCTTTTGTTCAATCCGGTAGCCGAAGCACGGGACAACATGCTGCAGCGGCAGTGCACGTACCGTAAACTGCTCATCTTCAAACACGATTCCATCTTTTACTTCGACAAATACAATCGGATACGTTAAATGGGTTTTTGATAATTGCAATGTTTGTTCAATCCATTGTTGTAACCCGGCCGGCCCGTATATTGTGAGCACATCCTCCCCGCCTAAAAAAGACCGGGAACTTAAAAAACCGGGCAGCCCGAAAATATGGTCGCCGTGTAAATGCGTAATAAAGATTTTATCGATTTTGCGCGGTTTAATCGTTGTATGCAAAATTTGATGCTGTGTCGCTTCCCCGCAGTCAAACAGCCAAATTGAGCCCCGTTCTTCCAGCAGTTTGAATGCGATCGAACTTGTATTGCGCTCTTTTGAAGGCATCCCTGCACCCGTACCTAAAAATTGGATTTGCATGTCATTTCCTCCTAACACGAGATTAGTTTGCCTCATGTAGAAGCTTTTACTATCGTAGTACTTATTATAGGTTGCAAATAAGTTTATGCAAAGTAAAAATGGTACGGTAAAAGAAATGGCCATGTAAATGATAAAAATCCACCACTTCAACTGGAAGTAGTTATCAGTAGCCATTTTTTATCGTTATAAATGTGCATCTTCTCTGTCACTGTCCCCCAAAAAAACGTTGTTCCACAATATGGCCCTATAACGCAAGAAGGGGCTTTCCTTTACTCAAGGAAAGCGCCCAGAGTGTTGAATTACGAATGCTATTATAAGGTTATGTTCAGTAATACTCTCAAGCGTTGCTTTCGGATTGTTTATAAGTAGTAGTTTTATAAAACAGGAATTATAACGTATCTTCGCGAATTAAGAAATACAGTTGGCTAACCAGCTAAAGCGTTAGTAGCTATGGAAAGGGGTGTCATAATGAAATATAAAGTTCTTATACTTTTATTTAGCGTATCCATCATCTTATCAGGATGTTTGGAGAAACCTTTAATATTTGTTGGAGAAAGCGGTACTTGGAAAGTACATTATGAAGTAGCGCAAGTAAAAAAACGAGATGAAGAGTGTAACACTACTAGTGGTTACATAAGATATTTAGGCACTGAGCCAATGCCTGAACGTTTAGAGCTTGATATTGATAAAGTAGAAGGAGCTATCATTACTTTAGATGATAATGGTATGTTTCATCTTCTTAACGGTTGTTCTAATGCTACCGTGGGGTCAGAACTTAAAGCAACAATAAAGTGGGAGAATCAAACCGAGACAATACCATTAATCTTAAATTAACAAGAGCTAATGTCTATTTCATTTTAGTTTGGGCATACACCATAAAGGCACGAATGTTGTTACATCAACATTTGTGTCTTTTCGTTTGACGATCGATTATACAGTTTACTATACATATGGCATATACGGTTGAAGTAGCAGCCTTTCTACCCGCAGTGCATGCTCATAAATTTTCATAAAAACTTGAATGGCATTCCTTATCGCCAGAAGTGTTATTCCACAATTTGTCCCGAATGTAAAAAAAAACGAAACCCTGTTGGATTCCGTCTTGAACAGTCATAATATGACAGTATATTCTGTTGTTACAAACTTTAATTAAAACGAGCGCTCATACCAGGCCTTCGCTTTTTGCACTTCATTCATCGTCAGCTGGTGACCGTTGGATTCCCATTCCAATGTCACGTTCGCACCTGCATCCGTTAAATAACGCTCCAGATCAATCGCTTCTTGCTGAGGACAAATCGGGTCATTCACTCCTGCTGCGATAAATACTTGTGTGCCGTTCTGTTTCGCAACAGTCGCTTCATGATTCGGAACCATTGGATGATGCAGAACCGCCCCTTTTAATGCATTTTCATATTCAAATAACAGGTTCGCTGCGATATTGGCACCATTTGAATAACCGATCGCAATGATGTTTTGACGGTCAAAGCCGTATTCACGTGCTTTCTCGCCGATAAATTCATACAGTTCCTTCGTACGGAAAGTCAAATCTTCCATATCAAACACGCCTTCAGCTAAACGGCGGAAAAATCGTGGCATTCCATGTTCCAAAATATTGCCGCGCACACTTAAAACAGATGCTTCCGGATCAATGATTTCTGCCAGTGCAAGCAGGCTGTTCTCATCTCCGCCTGTACCGTGCAACAGTAAAAATACCGGCTTGTCTTCTTTACCTTGATTAAAAATATAGTTCATCGGACATTCTCCATTCTCATTTGTTAGTCGAATTATTCGTATTCTTTTTCGATTGTTTTTGTTGAACGTACCGTATCAATCGGACGGACAACACTTTCAATATAGTCACGTTTGCTCTCTAAAAATGGCGGCAATGACAGTTTTTCTCCCACTGTTTCATATGGCTCATCGCCCATGAATCCCGGTCCGTCAGTAGCCCATTCAAATAAAATCCCCGGCGCTACACGTGCATAAAGCGATTCAAAGAAGAAACGGTCCACATAGCCGGAAGTTCCGAACCCGAAGCTTTCAAGACGCCCGATCCATTCACGTAATACGGCCGTATCTTCTACACGGAACGCTGCATGGTGTACTGTACCGAAACCTTGACGGCTTGGTTGTAATACCGTATTGTGCTCGACAATAACGGATGCTCCGTTTCCGCCTTCTCCCACTTCAAACAAGTGCAGTGAATCTTCTTTTCCCGTTTGACGCATCACTAATACCTTTTCAAGAACTTCCTTGAAATAATCAAAGTTCGAAACGCGTACATGAATTGGACCTAATCCTGTAATCGCAAACTCTAATGGAATCGGACCTTTTTGCCAAGGTGTGCCTGAAGCGATTCCTTCATTGTTTTCGTCTGAAATAAGCATGTATTGCTGGTCATCGAAATCGACGAATGATAATGTTTGCTTACCGAACAATGGTTTGATGCCTTCATGCTGTACTTTCAGACGGTCAAAACGTTTTACCCAATAGTCCAGTGCCGCATCATTTGGAACGCGGAAAGCTGTTTTGTAAATTTCATCCGTACCGTGACGGCCTTTCGGGATACCAGGGAAATCAAAGAAAGTCATATCTGTTCCTGCAGAACCTTTATCATCCGCGAAAAACAGGTGGTATGTTTGAATATCATCCTGGTTGACAGTTTTTTTAACTAGTCGCATTCCTAAAACATACGTGAAAAATTCATAGTTTTTTTCTGCACTGCTTGTAATGGCTGTTACGTGGTGGATTCCTTTAATGTGATTCATCTGTATTGCCTCCATTTTTTCTCGATATCGAGATATTAGTTTAAGAAAAATGCACCGATTCCGATGCTCTCATCAATTTAAAATTTGTTCGCATGGTGTCCCACACGCTTTAAATAGTCTGTTAAATTTTGCAGTTCTTCATCCGACAACACATCAAAAATCGATGCAATCTTCTCTTCATGTGACGGGAAAATCGATTCAATCATCTGTCTTCCTTCATCTGTTAACGAAACAAACGTAACCCGGCGATCTGTCGGACAGGCAACACGTGCCACGAGATTTTTCTTCTCCAGTTTATCGACGACATACGTGATGCTGCTGCTTGCGATCAATACTTTTTTACCGATGATTTGGATAGGCTGATCTCCTTTATGATAAAGCAATTCCATCACGGCAAATTCCGTTAAATTCAGATCATGCTGCTGGATATCTTTTTTCGTCGCTTCTTGAACGGAAGTCTGTGCCCGATGCAAAACAGTAAATGCTTTTAATTGTTTGTCATATTTATTCATAAAGTACCCTCCTTCCTGTTATCACGAATTCATTTATCTTTAATTCGAGATAAATATACCATGTATAAAATGACGTGTCAAACAAAAAACGTTCCAATCCAGTTATGCATCGGATTGAAACGTTTCTTTTATTCACATATTAAAACTTGGCGTTCGAATTTCCCTTTTTTCAATATGGCCCGGTCGATTATTGTTAAACCGGCTTCATGGATTTTATCGTCCATCGATTCGATTGTCACAATGACCACCCGCTTCGCAATACGTCGGGCATTTGTAATGATGCTTTGCTGCAGCTCACCTGTAATATGCGTAAATAAATTGTACGGCATATCAATAATGGCCACATCATAACCTTCAGCAGCCTCTTCAATTGGGCCGATTTCCACATTCGGTTCATAGCCGAAGTGGCGAAGATTGATCTGGGAGCCCCACACAACACGTTTATTGATATCGCGCCCTTCAATCGCAATGCCCATACTCATCGCTTCCACAAGCACTGTACCGATACCGCAGCAAGGATCGATCACCTTTAATCCGTCCGGAAACGGTACCGCGATATTGACAATCGCACGGGCATCCCGTGTACTCAGTGCCGTGGAGTACATTTCAGGCTTTTGCATATGCTTCAGCCACACCGCTTCACCGTACGTAAGCTCGCCTAAATAATAGCGCTCATCGTGAATCACAAGACCCAATACTACGTCCGGCTTTACGAGTTCCGGTTCGGCATTGATTGCCGAGCTGAGGCGCATCATATAGTCGTTTCGAATCGCTCGGTTCAGTTTTGGCTTAATCGCATCAGCACTATTGTTTAAACAGTGAATTTTGAACGTTTTTTGTTTAAGCTCCAGCTGCGCTGCCATTCCAATCAGCTGCTCTATTGAATCCGCTTCATGGAATACCGCTAACCTTGAACGCATATATGGACTACGGCTCGGTTCTATTTTCTCCTGGCTAATTAGAACATTTCCTTCCACGTGAAAGTTAAAAAATGTGCGCATTTCCAAACGTGAAAGTTCATATTCATCTCTTTGCCAAGTAAAACTATATAAGTATTTTTGCGTCATTTATTTCTCGACTGTCGATAATAATTGCGCAACAAATTGATAAAGCATTTCACAAACTTCTGTAATCGTCATCTTCTCATGGAAACCTTCTATGCAGTCAACCGCAATGTTCAGTTCCCACAGCCCTTCTTGACCGGAGAACGCTGCACTGCTGCTTCCTAATGCAGATTTCACATTGTCTTTAAAATATTGACGAATGACTTCACCATGTTTCTTTTGCAGTTTCAAACCGAATAATGCCGTATACAGATTAAATGCATCATCAAATTCAAGCGCTACCGCATCGATGCGGATATCGTTGAATTGTGCACATTCCACATAAATAAATTCCCCTTGATTGTCCTTTAAATAATGGATCGGTGTTGATGCAAATGCGTTACTTTCCGCTGTAATTGTATCTTCTGTTTCTTTACTGCATCGTTCTAAAACTTCTAAATGTAATTGTACCATGATTATAATTCCTTTCGATTCCAAATTCGCCCATTAAAAAATCACCTAGTCCAGTATACATGACTATTGTTTAAAGCGCATTAGAAAGAAATTTCTTTCAAACCGTGTAATTATGAATGATTCATTTTTTCTTTATGGTGAACCTTCACGAATGCCGCACCCGATCTCAAAAATGAATAAAGAACTACGATACAGAAACTGAACAATAATGTTCCTGTAAATACAAAACCGGATGTTCCTACCAGATCAAGTGCCCCTAATAGTGAAGACCCTGCGACTACGCCAATGGAGAAAAACGCATAAAAATAGCCGTACGCTTTCCCGCGCGTCTGTTCAGTCGTTGCTTCAATTAATATTGCATTAATAGAAGGGAATAAAAACGCAAACCCGATGCCGTAAAGTGCCAGTATTGCATAAAGCCATGACATTTCTGTTGTCAGGCCGATGCTGATTTGAGCAAATCCAAGTAATAGTACTCCGGCAAACAAAGTCACTTGCGGATTTAAATAATCGAAAATTTTATTCGTCGGCAATATAAAGATCAGGACTGCAACGATTCCGAATACACTTAGTAATGTACCGGATACTCGCGAGCCATACCCTAATTCCTGTACGTAAATCGGCAATAAATACGCGAGAACACCTTGTGAGAACATAAGGAAAAATGCGCCTCCATATGCTTTTAAAATACCGCTGTTCCAGTCCAACTTTTCGGTTGCCTGCTGCTTTTCCCGTTTTGGCAGCGGTGATTTGCGTAAAAACAGGACAAGTCCGACCAATAAGACAAGGCCGTACAGTGCAACAATTCCCAGCACATTCGGCACAGAAATTTTACTAGCGAGAATACCGCTTGAAGCCGGACCGACAATCGCCGCAATGCCGACAAACGAACCTGTAACCGCGCTTCCGCTCCCCTGTTCGTTCGATGCACGCATATTTGCGAGCAATGTAAAGGCCGCCGGAGTAATAAACCCGCTACTGAATCCGTGAATACAGCGGACGATTAAAAGGGCCGTCGCGTTATCGACAAGCTGGTAGCATAATAGCGAAATTGCAGACGTTAATAATCCGAATACCAAAATGCGGAATGCTCCGATTTTATCGGTGAAAATTCCGGAAAAGATATTGCCGAATGTATTCATAAATGAATACAGGCCAACGACAATCCCCGCGATGAATGTTGTTGCGCCGACCGACAATGCATATGTACTCATGATCGGCAGCTGGACGAACAGATCGAAAAACGAGAAGAAAATGATGGCATAAACGAGCCATTGTTTCGGGAATGGCTTTGTATGTAAGGATGGTTGCATTTTTTTCAGTTGATGATCAAGCAGAAAATTGCCAAATGGAATAAATGCGACCAGCACGCTTAACAATGACCAGCCGATATGCCATTGAATGCGCAGTTGCACGATGACGATTGCGAGAAAATAAACCATAAAAATACCGCCGTGTACGCTGCCGTTTACCGCCACAAATTGCGGTAAATCCGCGAAATACTTAAGCGGCATGGAAATAAGTAATAATGTAATGAGCGAAATCCCATCGAGTAAGCCCATTATTCGTAAAAACCGGATCGGATGTATACGCATATTGTCCTCCTGAAGCATAATATCAACCCTATTATAGCATGGGTCTTTCGCAGTTACCTAACTAAATGAAAATTATTCTCATAACACTATGTACGAGTTTCGGAGAATTTAAACATTGCAAGCTGTGTTGAAGTTTCCACTTTAACGCAGCTTGCATTCATTTTGTATGATCTTCCAGAAAATCCTTGCTGAAGCTTGTTTTTGAGGCATAGCTTTTTGATTTCACCCGGACACCGCGTTTAATGGCTCCTTTTCCGAACTTCTTTTCAATCGTATCGACCAGTTCCAAAATCGGTTCATCTTTTATATGCTGTTCAAAATTAAACAGACTGAGCTGCTGGGTCAGTTCGGATTGATCGACAACATTGGAAACGGTAATGCCGATCAGTCGGACAGGCGTTTCATCCCAGTTTTCGGTAAACAGCTTCCACGCGATTTCAAATATTTCATCCGCCTGATTGACGGCATTTCGCAATGTTTTACTGCGCGAAGCATTTTGCCAGTCGAAATTGCGTATTTGAATCGTCACCGTTGTCCCCGCCAAATACTTTACTTTCAGACGTTCGGATACACTTTTACTCAGCTTTTCGAACGTTTCCTTCAATATATAATATTCGGTCTCATCCCTAGGTAGGGTCGTGGAATTCCCGACGCTTTTCGTATCAAATATTGCGTTCGGGTCAACCTGCCGCGAGTCAATGCCGTTTGCACGCTTGATGAGTCGAGCCCCGTTTTTCCCTAAATTCCGTATTAACAGCCGTTCATCCGCTTGCGCCAAATCACCGATTGTAAATATATTGATCGTATTTAGCTTCTTCGCTGTTTTCTCCCCTACCCCGTGCATTGTCACGACTTCCTGCGGCCATAAAAGCTCCGGCAGCTCGCGAATTCTAAGAATCGTAATTCCGAGCGGCTTTTTCATGTTTGAAGCGGTTTTGGCGAGGAACTTGTTAGGGGCAATACCAATCGAGCAAGGTAAATCGAGCTCATGTAAAATTCTCTGCTGAATTTCCTCGGCCAATTGGAGCGGATGCTGTGATTTGGAGCGTTCTGTTACATCCAAATAGCCTTCATCAATTGATACAGGTTCCACGAGATCCGTATAGCTTCGTAATATGGAGAAGATTGCCGCACTAGCTGCCCGGTATTTTGGGAAATCAGGTGGCAGCAACAGCAGTTCGGGACATTTACGCTTTGCTTCCCCTACAGTCATCGTCGTATAAATCCCTTTGGCACGCGCCTCATAAGAACTTGTTACGATAATGCCGCGCCGTTCCTTTGCATTTCCCGCAACAGCAATCGGTTTCCCTTTCAGACTCGGATCATGGGCCTGTTCGACAGATGCATAAAAACTGTTCATATCTAAATGAAAAATAATTCTCGCCGCCATTTTCCCACCTCCTTTACTGAGCAGATTATTATGAATACTATTTTACTACATTATTCATGTTACGGGGGAAACGCGGAATCCAATAAATAAGGGGAAATTCCTGTAATTCAACAATTTAATTTTATACGTGCAAAATAACCGGACCTTCTACCGTTATGTTCGCCAAAACGGACCGCTTCTATTAAATAGAGACATTAATTCCCGATATTTACTTCCAACATACTCACGCAAAACAGCACAAACAAAAAAATCCCCATCCATTTATCAATAACGATAAACGAACGAGGAATTTCATCAAATCACAATTAAGCCGTTACATCACGCTTCATAAAGTAACCGAACGTAATCGCCAGGAAGACAATCGCATACACGATATTGACAATTAACGAGAACGTAAACGTCAAGCCTTCAATCATCGGCATACTTCCCGGTGCATAAAACGATAAATCATTGGCAAACCATACGTATTTCGCAAAATCATATTGGGCGATAAACATTGTTGCCGTTGAACCCATCAACAGGATGAACAGCGATAAACTTACCGCTAACGTACTTGAACCAAAAATCGTACCGATCATGAACGCAAATATAATCGTCATAATTGTAGAACCGAGCGAATAAAGCGTCGTTTTGATAAAGGTATTCTCCACCGTTTCCTGCACGACTTGCCCATCTACGATCGATAACGCAATGGCACTATCCATACCAAATAAGGCCATACCGACAATTAATGCGACAACGATTCCAGCGGCAAAAAGTACAACCCCATATAGAATAGACGCAACAAGTTTTGAAAGTAAGATTTTCCATCGTGCTACAGGGCGAGTCAGCAGCATTTTAATCGTTCCTGTACCAAACTCGGATGAGACGATACCTGCCGCAATAACGACAGTGAAGATGCTTGTTACCATGATTGTCAATGTTAACGATAAGTCCATATGTTCCGTAAATGTCATGGCATTTGATGGTGGCAAGTCATTGGCGATCCGGTATTCGATCATCGCAATTTCATCATTGAAATACTGCTCATCTTCCGGCATTAGTTCTCCTGAAGCAAGCATTTCTTGCGGATGCGCCAATAATTCTTCATTTGCTGCTAAACGCGCTTCCTTTGTACTCGAATCCACATCATAATATTTGTTCATTCCTGCAACGAATACGATTAATACAATTAAAAGTCCGCACATGATCCATGCATTTTTTTGCGACCACATTTTGATCCATTCATTTTTAACGAATTGCATCGATTGCACCTCCACCTGTCATCTCGATAAATTGATCTTCAAGACGTTTTTGAATCGGCTGGATCGTATAAAGATCAATGCCCGATTCAACGAGTTTCCGAATAAGTGCAGGCACCTCTTCTTTTGTCAGATTGACGACATAGCCGCCATTCTCTTTAGTTAACGGCTCTTCAAACATCGCCTGAAGCTGATCCGGTTGACCGACTTCAATGTAATATTGCGATGCCGCGACATGCTGCAGTTCGCGAATATCAATCAGCTCCCCATTTTGAATAATGGCGATCCGGTCTACCATTAACTCGATTTCGGATAAAAGGTGACTCGACACAACGATCGCGACATTATCCTCTGCGGCAATCTTACGTAAATACATACGGAATTCACGGATACCGGCAGGGTCCAGACCATTTGTCGGTTCATCCAAAATCAGAAACTTTGGACGGTGCAGCATCGCCTGTGCCAGTCCAAGGCGTTGACGCATCCCTAATGAATACGTCTTCACTTTTTCGTGAATACGATTTTGCAGTCCGACTTGCGCTACCACTTCATCAATACGCTGTTTCGTTACACCTTTATGCATTCGGGCAAAATGCTGCAAGTTTTTATACCCTGACATATATTTATACATTTCCGGGTTTTCTACGATTACACCGATGTTACTGATCGCTTCTTCATAATTTGTCGAGAGCTGTTTCCCATCGATGATTACTTCTCCTTTTGAAGGGTACATTAACCCCGTCATCATACGGATCGTTGTCGTTTTACCCGCCCCGTTCGGACCTAAAAATCCGGTGATCTGACCCGGATAAAAGTCCAGGTTCAAGTCTTTAATAATATGTTTGCCTTTAATCGTTTTGTTCAAATTTTTAATTTCCACAATTGGCTGTGACAATTGTCCACACCTGCTTTCTGCTATTTCTTCTATTACAAGCATTGATTGGCGTACCTTGATGCTTTATGTAATGACTTCACATGTAATAGATTCTAATTACTATACTGGGTGAGTATGGAAAAAGTTTCATTAAATTATAATTATGGCGAAAAAAATCCTCATCAGGTATTTCTGATGAGGCGAAACCAGTTATTAATATTCTCCAACCCATTCGTCTTTTAACAGACCATAGACTGCATGATCGACATAGTGATTGTACAGCCATTCCGCCTGACGGATTGTCCCTTCATGCATAAAACCAAGACGCTCCGCAATATGACGACTTTTCGTATTGTTAACAGCAGCATGAATTTCGACTTTTCCAAGCTTATATTCATTGAAGGCGATATCAATGATGCCTTTCACAGCGCGTGTCATAATGCCTTCTCCCTGATATTCTTCATCTAAAAAATAGCCGATCTCGCATTTTTTCAAAGACCAGTTAATCGTATTAATCGATACTTTCCCGACAAATTGCCCTTTATAAAAAATCGCTGTATCCAAACCTTCGCGCTTTGCAAATTTGTCTAAATTCATTGCAGAAAATTCGCGTGTGTCTTCAACAGTCTTCGTATTATCTACCCACCCTAGCCATTCACGTAAATAATCGCGTGAACGGTCAATGAAAGCAAAGATTTCTTCTGCATCATTTTGTGTAATCAATTTTAATTGAATTTCATTATCTACTTCATAAAAGAACATTACTATCTCTCCAATCTAAGCTCCCATTTAAAACAATAAACCCTTTTTTATTTTCTTATCATATAGAGCTATTTCCGAATATGCAATTAAAATATGTAAACCTAGAATTATTTGTGTAAGTTTACCAATTTCGTACCGTTAATTGTGCACTTTCTAAAGAAAATTCGCAATATTCCTGCTTAGTATTTTGGTAAACTAACTGTGAGGTGTTTTTTATGGAAACCAATGAACAAGCTTGGGGAAAACTATTAAAATATTACCGGCAAAAAAAGAAGCAAAAACAAGATGACGTAGCTTTCGGCATCTGTACCCCTTCTTATTTAAGCCGGATTGAAAACGGAATCGTTGTCGCAGAGCATTCGATCTATGAGCAGCTGTTTGAAAACCTGGGCATCGATTTTCATAAGCTCGAACAACAACTACAAAGCCAAACAACTTTTTTGGAGCAATTATACGAAAAATTATTGTCGAATATAGAGCTTACTACAGATGAAATTGATCAATTAACCGCTATGCAAAATGATGAACAGCCATTTGAACAGCAGCTGACGGCAAAGCTTGTTTATGCTCGCTTCCTTTACTCGCTAAAAGAAGATGATAGGGCGAGAACAATACTTCAGGAGATCGAGCCGCTTGTTAGCTGGAAAAAAGACCGGATCACCCAGCTATTCGTAGCGATTACCGCTTTCGGTCATCTGTCTTTTCAGGAATTTGAACAGTTATCCATTAAAGAAGAGAACGATCAATTGGCGCAATTTCTATCCAATGCCCATCCATTTGAACTGGCTAACTATCATTATCATATCGCTTTTGCGAACCACCGTAGCTACAAGTTGCAAAAAGCGCTTGAACATATTGAACTGGCACAGACGTTTTTCACCCACCAGTATAAACCGTTGTTCCAGTTGAAGCTTTACTCCATGAAAGGTGTGATTTTCAATGATTCACACCGATTCCAGGAAGCTCTCAAGGAGTTTGAAGCAGGGCTCAATCTGCTTGCAAATGTACCGTCAATCCAAACGCCGATGCAATGGAGCTCACTGCATAACAATATCGCGTATTGTTACGAATGTCAGGAGAACTTTACGGAAGCATCCAAACATTATAAATCGGCAAATAACTACGACGAAGACCTGCATTCCGCAATTAACTGGATGCGCACATGCTATGCCCAGAAGGATTTCAACCAGCTCGATACGCTGTTAAAACGCTATGAAGAACAGCAGTTTACTATACCCCATCATAATTATCAGCGCAATCTACTAGCCTATGCGGTTGAAAGTGAACATACGATCCGCGAACTGAAATCGCTGGAGGATAAAGCATTTCCACATTTCAGCGAACAGCAGTATTATTCACTGATTCTTTTCTATGCGCCATTATGGGCACAGTTTTACGAGCAGCTCCACGCCTATAAACAGGCAAGCCACTGCTTTAAGCAGGCACTGTATGCAAGTGAAAAAATTCGGCAGCGAATGAGCCGTTAAGGGGTGATGATTTGGACTTAAGAAAAGAGTATTTTTATTTGTGGTTCGGATTTGGGGCATCCAAACTGGGCAGTTGGATTTACTTAATCGCGCTCAATCTATTAGTCTGGCATTTGACCGAGTCACCCGCAGCTGTTGCGGGCATCTATATTATTGGTCCGATTGCCCGCATTTTGTGCAGCTTTTTTGCCGGCTCGATTGTCGACAGAACGAATAAAAGAATCATCCTGATTGTTTGTGATATTTTCCGCGCCGGGATCGTCTGTATGATGCCGCTGTTTTCGGAAATTTGGCTTATTTACTGTTTGATCTTTTTGGCCAATATCGCCGTCTGTTTTGCCAACCCGAGCAGCACATTTATGATTACTAAACTTGTTTTGCCAAATGACCGTTTGCGTTTTAATGCCATCAACAGCATGCTCGGTTCAGGGAGCTTTATGATCGGTCCTGCTCTAAGTGGTGCCATTATCGCCATGAGCAGTACCGCGACGGCGATGTGGGTGAATGGGTTTATGCTGTTGTTTAGCGCATTCATGATGTATTTGCTTCCGAATCAGGAGCTCAAGTCGTCCACCCAGTCAACTGTACTCACACTTGCTGTGATCCGAGATGATTTTAGGACGGTGTGGAAATTTATCTCGCAGCGGAAAATGCTGCTGAAATTTTTTGTCCTATATTCAACAGCACTGATGATCTGCTTTTCACTTGATTCCCAGGAAATGTCGTTTTTGAAAGATTTTCATGAAGTGACGGATTCGGTATATGGCATCATTGTAGGAATCACAGGAATCGGTGCCATTGTCGGTGGCTATTTAGCTGCACGACTTGTGAAAAAGCTGTCACTCGTTTCGTACATCGGTGTCGGGTTTACATGTACATTACTTTCCTATTTTATCTTTTACTTTTCACCTAATTTAATAATTGCGGTCGCTGCTTTTATATTGCTCGGGCTGTTCATGGCATTCAGCAATGCGGGCTACGCGACCTTTTATCAGCAGACAATCCCGACAGAAATTATGGGACGGTTCGGCAGTTCTCTTGGGCTGATTGAAAGTGTGATGCAGATTATCCTGACATTGATTATCGGTTTTTTGGCGGAAATCTACACGATTCAGCTGACAACAAGCATCTTCGCTTTGATCGGAGTTGTCATTGCATGTATCGTCTATTTCCATCTGTTGAACAACAAATCATTGTTTACAAAGGAGGAGCTTACTTGATTGCGTACGAAACGATTTGCTACTGCTGTAAAAAACCTATTGCTTCGAGTTGAACTATTGTGCAGCGGAGAGAGGCCGGATTTTCTAATATATCCACAGAAGTTCTAATATAAGTTTATTTGTTCTAATATATTGCCGATCTTCTAATATAAATGCGGGTTGTTCTAATATGTGTCCCGGATGTTCGAATAAAGTATGTACTTCTTCTAATATCCTGCCTCGAATTTCTAATAACCCGCTCAAATGTTCTAATAAAATCCAGACACGGCTTCTTCTCGCCCATTATACCGGCTATAACGTTTCTACACGGCCTCAAATTTAAGGATTTTCTAATATCCAGCCCGGTTCTTCTAATATCACTTAAAATTCTTCTAATAAACCACCCTATTGTTCTAATAAAATCCGCCCCCGGAATGGAAATCAATTTTACAATGAAAAAAAGCATCTTTCTAAAAGAAAAATGCTTTTTTAGACTATTTATTTCTTTCTAATCTTATAAAGAACAAACAGCGCGATAAACCATAGCGGTGTTAACAGCAGTGCAGTTCTCGTAGACTCGGAAATTGCCATAACGACTAGTAAAAACAAGAAGAATGCCAATATTAAATAGTTGACCAATGGTGTTAAAGGTGCTTTGAAAGTTGAAGATTTATGTAATTCCGGATGACGCTTTTTATAGATAATATGCGAAATCAGAATAATGCTCCAAACCCAAATAAAACAAATCGCACTAATTGTTGTCACGATACTGAAGGCATCGTCCGGCATGAAATAGCTTAGCAATGCTCCAATCGAAACCACGACTGCAGAAAATAAAAGACCATTTTGCGGCACCGCATTTTTGTTTAATTTACCGTAAGCTTTCGGTGCTTGCTTATTATTACTTAAACTGAACAGCATACGGCTTGTTGAGAACATCCCGCTATTTCCTGCAGAAGCAGCTGATGTCAGCACAACAAAGTTAATTAAACCTGCTGCAATCGGTATTCCTACCAATGCGAAAACCTGAACGAATGGCGAGCTTGCTGCGCTTAATGTATCCCAAGGATTGATTGTTAAAATGACGAATAATGCCCCTACATAAAACAGCAGTATACGCACAGGAATTTTATTGATCGCAGATGGGATATTCTTTTGCGGGTTTGCCGTTTCAGCAGCAGCTACCCCTACTAACTCAACCCCGACGAATGCAAAGACAACCATTTGGAACGCCATTAAAAATCCAAATGCACCATTCGGGAATAATCCGCCATGCTCCCATAAATTCGATACAGCCACTTTGCCTGTATCAGTTTCAAAACCAATGATCAACAATACAATGCCAATCGCAATCAACGCAACAATAGTGATGATTTTAATTAACGCAAACCAAAATTCCAGCTCCCCGAACAGTTTGACCGTCAATAAATTCAAAATAAGCAAAACAACTAAACATGCGATAGCCGGTACCCACTGCGGGATGTCGAACCAGTACTGCGTGTACATGCCGACAGCTATAATATCTGCCATTGCCGTCATAATCCAGCAGAACCAGTAAGTCCAGCCGGTAATATAGCCTGCCCAATCCCCTAAGTATTCAGTGGCGAACTCGGTAAATGATGCATAGCCGCCTTTTGATAAAAGCAATTCGCCAAGTGCACGCATGACGAAAAATAGTGCAATTCCAACGATTAAGTATGCAAAGATAATAGAAGGTCCTGCAAGTGAGATCGCTTTACCTGACCCTAAAAACAACCCCGTTCCGATTGTTCCTCCAATCGCTATTAACTGAACGTGGCGATTTTTCAGGTCGCGCTTTAATTCTTGTTGTTCCAAAACGATTCCTCCAAAGGATAAGTATTTTGTCTGTATACACAGCGCAAAATAATAGGTACTTCATCGCGGTCCATCAAGTAAATTTTTCTGGAATTAAAACAGGGACTGATAATATGCCAGTCCCTGTGTCTAAGAATAATCGATTTCACCTCTGTAAAATCGCGTCCAGATTTCTAAAAAATCTGCGACATCTATCGAGGGCTTTTCATTAAACAATGCATGTTTTACAAATACATAATGCTAAAGAAAAGCGTCTCTCATTACTCTTCTGTCCTTTTGCCTGAGATTGTGAACCCTTCGGCGACGCGAATTATCGCGCTCTCTCCAGAAACTGCTCCCGCCAGTAGTTTTATCCACGACGATCTACGCTTGATATGTATGCAATTAGTTGCCTATAGGTCCCTGGCATCTTCCAGTTTCCTATAGTTCGCGTTCAATACTATTATTGTACGATAATTCATACTACCAATTTTTTTAGGGTCTTACAATAGATAATCGAAGCCAGTTATTATGTAAATAGCAATTTAACCTTATTCCCAACATAATGTTTTCTTCTTGCAGAAAATTCATGACCAAAAAAATATTACACCGAAAATTCAATATTTTCAGTGTAATATTTGTATAGAGGAATTGGTAGCCCCTCGTATTACTGTATTCGTTTACTGCAATTTTTCCTGAACCGTTTTATCTTCTTCATAGATTGTTCGATTGATATCGATCAGCTTACCTTTTGTTGTATTGGTTTTTTTCATTTTAACAACATACGTATTGTCCAAAGCAATTTCTGTGCAGGCGATGTCTTCTTCGCTGCGAAGATCTTCCGGATAGTTTAACGTAATGACTAACGTATCCCCGTCTTTTTCGATTTTTTCAATTTCTCTTCCACAGCCATCCGAATACCCTGTGACAAACAGTACTTCCTCTGTTTCAAAATCGACAGATGGAACCGATTCAAAACCAAAAATATCGGCCCAAGTCGTATACAGCTTTTCATCCTGCACGATTGAAATACTCGTACCGACCTCAGGAGGTATCGTATCTAAATGAAGCAGTAATTCATAATCTACTTTATTTTCATCATTCTTTTCCTGCACCGGTTCGGTTGGTTCGGATGATGATTCATTTTCATCTTCTTTTGTATTACATGCTGTAAGGAGCAAAACCATCCCCACGACCAACGCGTAACTTAACCATTTCTTCATTCAATCACCTCATCTCTTTCCTGATTAGTCGTATAAAAAGTCAAAAAGTTACGAAATTCCCCTCATTATATTTGTTAATATTGGTTAATTTAAACTTACGTGAGAACGTTAAATAAACTAATAATTCAGCAAGTAAGCTTTTATTATAATATGGCGTATAATGTAGTTGTTTATCCAACTATTACACCATTCTCTTGGAGGGTTTGTACAAATGAGTACACGTATTGAAAAAGACTTTTTAGGCACATTAGAAATACCAAAGGACGTTTATTACGGCGTTCAAACAACTCGTGCATTAGAAAATTTCCCGATTACTAAAATGACAATGCACCCTGAATTAATTCGTGCATTTGCCATCGTAAAGAAAAGTTCAGCACTTGCAAATGCTGCTATCGGCAAATTGGATCCAGTAATTGCTAATGCAATTGCACAAGCATCAGATGACATTATTTCAGGACTATTACATGACCAGTTCGTCGTAGATCCAATTCAGGGCGGAGCAGGCACTTCAATGAACATGAATGCCAATGAAGTAATTGCTAACCGTGCACTGGAAATTTTAGGGGAAGAAAAAGGTACTTATTCAATCATTAGTCCTAACAGCCATGTCAATATGGCGCAATCAACAAATGATGCATTCCCATCAGCTATCCACATTGCTACAGTTTCTACGTTAAATAATCTGATTATGGCAATGGAAATGATGCGAGATAGCTTTATCAGAAAATCAGTAGAATTCGATTCAATCGTTAAAATGGGTCGTACGCATTTACAAGATGCTGTACCTGTTCGTTTAGGCCAGGAATTCGGTGCTTACGCTGCCGTTGTGTCCCGTGATATTGCTCGAATCAAAAAAGCGCAGCAAACTATGCTGCAAATCAATATCGGAGCAACCGCAATCGGGACAGGCCTGAACGCGGACCCTGAATATATGAAATTGGCAGTAGAAAACATCGCGACTTATAGTGGATTCCCGTTCATTAAAGTAGACAATTTAATCGATGGTACACAAAATACCGATACGTATGCTGAAGTATCATCCATGTTAAAAATCGCCATGATGAATATGTCGAAAATCTGTAATGACTTACGCTTGATGGCATCTGGTCCAAAAGCCGGTTTCGCAGAGATTCGCCTACCGGAACGTCAACCAGGTTCTTCTATCATGCCGGGTAAAGTAAATCCGGTTATGCCGGAAGTTATTAACCAAATTGCATTCCAAGTAATCGGTAACGATGTAACAATCTCGCTTGCTTCAGAAGCGGGACAATTTGAACTGAATGTAATGGAACCGGTTCTCGTATTTAATCTGCTTCAGTCAATCGAAATTATGACAAACGGCTTCACAGTATTTACAAAATATTGCCTGGATCATATCGAAGCAAATGAAGCGCGCCTGCATGATTTCGTAGAACGTTCAATCGGTGTAATTACAGCACTTGCTCCACATTTAGGCTATGAGCGTTCAAGTCAAATTGCACGTGAAGCACTGCACAGCGGTAAATCTGTTCGTGAACTTTGCTTAATGTACAACTATTTCACACTTGAGCAGCTCGATATTATTTTAAATCCATTCGAATTAACGCAACCAGGTATTGCTGGTGAACGTGCATTTGAAAAACAACAATAAATTCCCAATACGAAAGCTCCGCCGAGATATTCCCGGCGGAGCTTTTTTCTTTACGTATAGAGCACTTCTTTTGCGAGTGAGATCGCACGCTTACTAACTTCCAATTTGTCGCCGTCCGCATTCAGCTTCACGACACCATTCGGTTCATCAAAAATGGATTTCAGCTGTGCTTTCGGTTTGACTCCAACCATTACTGGTCCTCTTTCGGCCTCATCTGTTCGCAGCTTTTCCTGCTCTCGTGCGACACCTTGTTCTTCCCCGATTTTCGGAAAGGCTGTAGTTTGCTGCTGTAAATTTCGGGGACGTGTCTGGTTGTTTAAACTTGAACTCCCTGTGCCAACAGAACGAATCATAAAAATCTCCCTTCATCTATCTTTTCTTACTTTTTCGTATATCAATATCCGCGTATATTTCTACTTCCTGCAGTGCCTGATTAGCAAGCTGATCCGCTTCTCCATTTAGTTTGCGGTCGATATATTGATACTCCGGTCGAATCCCAAGCTTTTGGAGCTTCGCATCGATTTTATCCGCCCATGTAGTCAGAACACTATCGGTTACTGCCCATTCGCCGTTCATTTCATTAATGACGACTTGCGAATCGCCGTAAATCTTTATTTTTTGGTGATGAACGCCCATTTCTTCAAGCTGTTCAACTGCAAGATTTAATGCTGCATATTCCGCTTCATTGTTTGATGTCAAATACTCCGCCAGCTGGTTCGTCCGCAAGCGGTAGTTTTTCCCATTCTGTTTATAATAGACGACAATTCCTAAACCGGCCAGCTTTTCTTCTCTATTAAATCCGCCATCGAAGTACACTTCCACTTCAGTAGGTTCTGTTTCAAGAGATTTCAAATATTTTTTCAGCTCTTTCAATGTCCATGTACTGTCATGTTCATCTGTCATCACTATATTTTTTGTGCGTCCTGTATTTTCCATATCCAGTACGAGTGTATAAGCATGCGCTGCCGGAATTGCCTCACTTCGCCATGTAATTTCCTGCTTTGACTTTGTAATATATTGCCATTCAATCGTCAATTCCAATCGGCTCTCCCCTTCCATTTGTCGTTTGCTGCAAATCTTCCTTATAAAACCAGTTAATACACAATGTACTAACCATTATGCCTACTATAAACGGTGGTGATACAAAAAATAAAAATTTCTCACTGCCAATAGGTGCTTTCATAAAGTATCCAAATACAATTGGCTGCAGAAAACAAAAAACAAAGCTTGTTAAGTAAAGTGCCCGTTTGCTGTAATTTTTACGCATGATGTACAGCACATAATACCAGGGAATCACGACAAAAAAATAAATCGGCAAAATATAAATGATAATGGACGCGGCCGTTCCGAATGTAATCATATGATTCACATAAGGGTTTGAAAATGCGATAAAGGTAATGACCGCCATGACATAAGGTAAAAAACCTGTTAAAATGATTTGCCAACTCTTCATCACATTCCCCCTATTTTTCATCATTATACCAAACACCATTTGCCTATACAAAATTTGCTTTTACGGGTATAGTACAGGGGGTGATAAAATGAAGATAAAATTTTATGAAAATAATGAAAATCGCGTACTAGGCATTACATTAAAAGATCCTGCCTTTCCCGAGAACAATAATATGGCACTCCATGTCTGCAATAACGAAGCGGATATTATCGAAAACCGCCAACAGCTTACCTCACTGCTGCAAACGGATTTATCTAAGTTTGTATGCGCCAACCAAACACATAGCGCCAACTTCTTCCGTGTGGAAAAATCCGCAATCGGCAAAGGAGCTTTCGACAATGCATCCGCTGTTCCCGAGACCGATGCACTATATACGTATGAACCGAATGTTGTAATCTCAAGCTTTACCGCAGATTGTGTCCCGGTCTTATTCTATAACGAAAAAACAAATGTCATCGGGGCTGTTCACTCCGGATGGCAAGGGACGATTAAGGAAATTACATTGAAACTGCTGCAGCATTTACAACAAGAAGAAAATTGTGATTTAAGTGATTTGAAAGTAATGATAGGACCTGCAATCAGCCAGGAAAAATTTGAAGTGGATGCCGATGTGCAGGAAAAATTCAAAGCACTCGGTTATGCAGATGAATTTATTTACTGGAATGATGAAACGAACAAATTCCATATCGACAACCAGTTAACCGTGAAAAAGCAGTGCATGCTTGCTGGTGTGCCTGAAGAGAATATTACGATTGACCGCATGTGCACATTTATGGACGAGGATGGATTCTCCCACCGCCAGGACCGCTCAACAGGCAGACATTTGAGCTTTATTATGCGGAAAGAATAGATACTTTTGTGTTGAATATGCGAAAACGGAACACCTGTAATTCAGCAGGCGTTCCGTTTTTATTTTAAAGAAGTAAAAAACATTAAAGCAGGAAAGGTCATGGTGCTACCAATTCAACCTTAATTCTATCTGGATCTTCAAAAAATACAGCGTAATAATTTCCCCTCCTGCATAGGGATGTTTATCAGTATAAAGGATCTTAACACCCTTACTTTCTAACATTCTGGTCATATCATCTACCTGTTGACGGGAGCTTGCATGGAAAGCCAAATGGTTCAGACCAACCCGACATCTATGATATGGTACATTCATAAACCGTTCTTCTGCTTGCACGAAAACGATATAGGTCTCTCCGATTTTCCAACTCTGTCCGCTTTTCCACGTTTGAAAAGATTCATATCCCAATTCTTCTAAAAACCAACCCCCAAAAACATCTATCCCTCATTTTGACTTCAAGAAGGCTACTTTTTATTTTTCGGAAAAAATCTAATGCAACAATTTTCATTGTCATGCAAGAATCGTAAATCTTCAGGTGTTATTTGTTGTGGATTAAGTCGATACATATTGTTCGAAGGTACTTTTTCACTGTACCATATCGACCAAAATTCTACTCGATCTTGTTCTCTAACATTTTCTTTAATATAGTCAACAAGTTGATGTAGAGGCTTTCCATTCCCTCTTACCTTGTAAACAAAAGGCTTTTGGATTTGTCCTGCAGCTGCAATCGGAGGATTTTTTCGACAAGGGAGAATCTCAAACTGTGTTTCTAAAGCATAACCTTCTAAAGTTGCGAAAGAGTTTTCAATAATTGGTAAAGGGTTTTTTGAAGCAAAATATCGATAAAGGCTCATTATACCGCCACTTTCTATATGGTTTTAATTTAATATTAATAGTTCGAGCAGGCAAAGTTATTCATTAATCAATTGCTCACCCCAGTTTTGTATATCTTCCTCATTAATTACAAAACCTTTATTATCGGATCCGATCAGAATGTTATCGCGAAACCAAACAGAATAATCTCCTTTAAGCGTTTTCAGCTTCATATCGGGCTCATCGGTAATAGGTAGTGGTGTCCATTCAGATTGTCCAAAATATTCATTTATTTTTCCAGGCATAACAGGCACTTCGATTGTTTCATTATCTTTCATTAACCGTACCTTTTCGGAAACTACAAATTGTTTATAGTTACCGTCAGCTTGCTGGCTTGTTATCAAATTGTTTTCCAGTAGTATTTCGTCACCAAGATTTAAATTCAAGCTGTCATGTTTAGGCATAATAATGAATTGTTCTTCTGCCAACTTTTTTTCCTCAATAAGCGATAAGATACGAGCATTTCCCCCCTCGTATAAAACGATTGCCGAAATACTATCCGTGTTTCCAAATGAGAAATTCTCATGTTCCACTTTCTCCATAGCGTCAAGAATTATTAATTGAGCATGAACTTCTTGCGGAAACTGAGGATATAACTGCATGTACCTAGGTAACAGAGAATCAAAAATCAATTGGACTTGTGCCTTTAGTGTAAGGTACTGCGCTTTATATGCAGATTCACTAATTTTATTTTGTTTGAGCACTCTTTCAAAACTTGCCGGTAACTCGTTTCTATAAGAGGTCACTAAATTTTTAACATCCTGCTTTTTCAATGGAATATTTTCAAGTTCCCCGTATTTCAAAATAATTAAATCCTTCTGGTATTGCTCATTAGGTTCATTATCTTCCAGCAAACCATACATATTAAGCGTTTCTTGAGAAAATCCATTCACATAACTATCATTTTTAAATTCGGATGTAATAAGGAAAATGGATAAAATTAAAGCAAATGAAAAGATAATACGGGGAAAGATAACGCTCTTTTTTGAATTGATTTCCGGTTTCAGGACGGCTCTTCTTATACGATCTTTGCTTTCTTTCAGATCCGGTGTAATTTCCAATAAGCCTTCTTTAATTTCATTTCTCATATAATTCCTCCCATTCATTCGATAGTGCTGGTCTCAAATTTTCACGAGCTCTTCTAAGTCTTGTCCGTACTGTACTTTCAGGTAACTTTAAAAGGGAGGCAATTTCTGCTGTATTTAATTCTTCATAATAATATAAAACAATCACTTCTCTTTGCTTGATCTGTAAAGAGAGAACTGATTCCCCGACAGAAAACGTTAATTCCTTTTGTATCACCCTGTCTTTTTGTAAAACAGGAATAATTGGCAAGTGCTCTTGAAGTTGAATTTTACGATAGGCCCAACTTCTTAAATAATCTTTACAGCGGTTAATGGTCATTTTTGTTAAGTAAGCTTGCAATTTACCGTTTTCCTCATAATTACTTTGCAAGTATTTTATAAAAACATCCTGAACAATATCTTCAGCTGTATGTAGACTTTTCGTATAGTAATAGGCTATACGCAATAAGTGTTCACTATGTTCGTCTAATATTTGCTCCAAATCCATGTAATCCCCCTCTCAATAATATAACGAAGCCGAGAACAGATTCGATTCATTTTATATTTTGTTATTCCAGCATTTAACAAGAAATTCACTTTTAAGCAGCCACTAATCGGGTTTTGTTTAGAGTTTAATCTAAAACTCTTTTTTATTGTACTTTTTTAGCATTTTTAATCTTAAAAATGCTAAAGTATTATAAATAACCAGTACATCAAAGACTTTTTGATATCCTTTACTTTTTTAAAATAATTTAATTTGACATGCAAAATGAAATTGTAAACGTAGGAGGAATTATGAAAAAAACGTTTTGGATTACTACGGCGCTCTTTGTTATAATTATTAAGTGGGAAGTTATTACAGAAAACAATAATTTTGAAGGAATTTTCATGATAACTTTTCTTTTATTTGCGCTATCGATAAAATTTTTTTATGTGACGATTTTTTTAATCCCGTTCATGATTTGGTTTCTTGTCACTCTGATAAGCAAGACGGATTCAGAAATCATTAAAATTACAGGTTTATCTTTCTTTATTTTTGTGACAGCGATGCAATTAATATTTGCTTTTTCGCTTCTACCGGAGAAACCGATAAAAAAAGAGATTGTAGCTAGTTTTGGTAGCGAAGAACGAATGTTAGAGGTTATAAAAGAACGGATAATAGTTGAAAATCCTAGTATTGATTTCCATTTAATGGAACAAGAATATTCTGAAGAAGTCGATGAGGGGAGAAAGCTTCCTTCACTAAATTATGTTTTCAATGTGACATATACCGATGAGGATAACGCTGTTTACAGCGGCGGATTCGAAACTTCTGTAATGTGTAGTGGCGGAACGATAGATGATTGCCATCTAATATATTCCAACTTTGAAAATCTTAAAACAGATGAAGGAAAAGAAGTAATTAAAGAAACGGATGAAGAATTTTTAGAAAGAACACAGTCCGAAGATTATAATTACAACCCATGGGAAATTAACCCACATTATTAACTTAGGAAAAGTAGCTGGATTGAATCTGAAAACCTCCATTTGAATTGAATGGAGGTTTTTTATGTCTGGATGTGAACCATAAAAATGAAAGCAAAATGTAATGGGTTAAGAATAACCCAAGCCTTGTCTGCTCCCTATATGATAAACAATAATGTCCACAAATTCTAAACGGCGAAATAGGCCATCAGCATTGGCCAACCATAAACTTTGTCCAGTATAGAATTTATTTTATACATTGCATTACGATGTACATTGGATTAATATGTATTTAAAAGGCGGTGATTGTAAATAGTGGAAAAAGAAATGATGAAAGGGAGTATCGATATTTTACTGTTATCACTACTGGCAGAACAGGATCGATACGGCTATGAAATGACAAAGCAGCTTCGCGTATTAAGCGATGAAGCCTACTCTATGAATGAGGGTACGTTATACCCTGCGTTAAAGCGTTTAGAACAGCAGCGCCTTGTGACGAGTTATTGGCAAGACGAGGCTTCCGGAAAACGTCGGAAATACTATGCAATTACAGATGTGGGACGTGAACAATTAAAGCAAAAAATATCGAGTTGGGAGCAGTTGACCCGTTTAATCAAACGAACGGCAGGTGGATTGTATGGAAGTCGTTAAACATTATGTAGAAAAAATTATAGCGAATTTGCCAATCAATGATGAAGAACGTGCTTTGATGAAAGAAGAATTTGAAAATCATATTTTGGAACATATCGATGAACTACGAATGGTTGGATATTCCGAACAGCAAGCCATTCAACAAGCTTTGCAGTCGTTCGGTGAAGCTTATCACATTGAAAAAGAAATGAAAAAAGTATTGTTCCCGCATTATAAATGGATACGCTTTTGCGCGGCGATTGTATTTACCATTTTTACACTATGTATTAGCGCCCACTTTATTTCAAAATGGCTGGAGCCCCGTAATGCTTCACCTATTTCCATCGGTGTGATAGTGATGCTGCTTTTCATTTGCACATTCATATTCGGTGCATGGGAACTGTTGTATAACGAAGCTAAAAAGGCTTATAAAACAAAATGGCTTAATGTGACAACCATTTTTATTGTACCGACGTTATTGTATGAATTCATCGTATATTTGCAATTCCAGCCGGATACTTTAGAAGATTGGTTACTTCATGATGAACTGTTGATTCCACTATATGTAATCTTTTACGTTGTGGGGCGCCAATTATATACGTATAGTATAGGCGAAAAAATTAGGGGTTGAAATGGCAATGGGAGTCGCACTATTAATCATAGTTGTTGTCACAGCGATTGGCCGGGCATTAACGAAAGGTCAATCAATAAGAAGAAAGCGGATTGTATGGGGTATCTTGATTATGATTGGATTAAACCCGTTTGTTTCCTGGCTAATTGGAATTTGTTTCGCTATTTTTGCCGGAAAAGGCTTTGCAGGAATGGGTATGATGGTCATACTGTTTATTGGAATGTTTTTCATTGGTGCTATTATTTTGATAAGTGGACTTTTAACAAAGGCAGATATCAAACAAGCGTCTCCAAAATAGGAGACGCCCAGTTAATAACTAACTATAGGTTTTCAATTTTCTCTATATCCGCTGCAGTCAGTTCGAAATCGAAAAGATCCAGATTAGCTGCCTGGTTTTCACGGTTGTGTGATTTCGGGATAACGACCACACCACGCCCGATTTGATATTTCAATAAAACTTGAGCACCGGTTTTCCCATACGCTTTACCGATTTCCTCCAGCACTTCATCTTGGTGTTCTTCCGTTTTCATCGGCCCCCACGCTACGGGTGTGATGCCCTCTTCTTGCAATAAATCAAGAAGTTCTGTGTTCTTTTCTTTTAAATTAATTTGTATTTGATTAACGGCCGGCTTCACTTTCGCGAACTCTTTCAATTCATCCAAATGATTTTTCTTAAAGTTCGATACGCCAATTGCTTTAAGTTTACTCGCCTCATAATATTCTTCAAAAACTTCCCAAGTGTTTTTAAGCTGCTCTTTGTCTTCAATCGGAGCATGAATCAGAAGCAGGTCCAGATAGTCTGTTTTAAAGTTTTTTAGACTATTATCGATTGCTGCTCGCGTCGATTCCTTTGAAGAAACATATTCTTCTCTCGCAGGAACTTTTGTCGTAATGAACAATTCTTCTCGAGGCACTTTACTCTCTGCTAAAATCCCCCCGACAAGCGCCTCGTTTCGATAACTGATCGCTGCATCTATTGAACGGTATCCTAGCTCAAGTGCTGATTTAAGTTCAGGAATTTCATTTGTCAATTCACCGTTATAGTCTTTATTTTCTTTACCGTACGTATTAGTACCAGTACCAACAATCGGCATTTTTACTCCATTATTAAGTGTGATATATTCCATAGTTTAGGCACTCCCTTTGTATCTCTCATTATTTTTCCCGATGACTCTATCATAACGAAAAAGGGAATTTTCAGAAAGTAATAGGTAGTGCTTCATGCTTTAACTTTTATAATTTATTCAAATCCTCATTCAACTTTGCTGCCTGCTGTCTGAAATACAAGTAGAATCCCAGCCAAATAACTGTATAGAACACGATAAAGATACAAAGCATACCGAAAAACCCTTTGATCGTGAAAGGTATCCAGCCAATAACGAACGCAACGATGAAATACAATATGACGACACAAAGGAAATGCAAAACAGTTTTCATCTTTAATGTAAAGTTCTCCATTTCAAACAGCAATGGTGTTACAGAGAAGAACCATCCGCAAATTATTAATCCAAGTGCATTTTTCACTAGAACACTGGAATCCAGAACTTCTTTTTCACCAAAATAAACCGTCAAAAATATTGTGACCAGTGTCAAAAAAGAACCGAAAAAAATACCTGCTATACTTCTGTTCAAAAATCCCTTCATCTATTTTTTCCTCCTATTCACTTTCAAAGCTTCCTTAATCGCATTCACATAAGTTCGTGAAACATATTCCTTCGCTCCAGATTTAAAGTGAACACAAAGCGTACCATTAAAGGAAGCTTCAAAACGACTCAGTTCATGAAGATTGGCAATGACGGATTTCGAAAGTCTGATGAACTTTGTTGCCGGCAGTATCTCCTCAAGCTCATATAATTTTTCTCTTAATATAAAAGAACCCTCTGAACTGACGGCTACAACGCCTTCATTGCCTGTATGAAAATAGTGAATCTCATCCGGCTTTAAAATATGCTGCATCTCTCCATCTCTTCCAACAATAAATTGCGTTTTCTTTCCCTTTAAAAAATCAAGTATTTCTTTAATGGAGTCGTCCATTTCACTACAGTGGATTGTTACTTTCGTTTCTTCATACTCGCTATCTATGTCCAATGTGACTTTCACGTTGACACCCCTAGTTTTGTACTTTTTTCCATAGTACCATGTTATAGCTCCTATTTTTCATTATGTTTCCAAAATAAAGAACGATAAGCGATATTACAAAACAACCGATAATAACCACTATGGAAAGCAGCGAACTATTGTCCATCTGAAGCTGACCATTCCACACAGCAATAAAGAGCTGATTCATATGATAGAGCGGATTGAAATTGGCGATGATTTGCACAAATTCCGGCATACGGTCAACCGGCATCGCAAACCCTCCTGTAATCATGCCGACTTGAAAGATAATAATCGAAAATACGAGTGCGCCATTCATCGTTGTAAATAGTGAATAAATAGCCGACGATATGATGAGCAAAACCGCATTAAGAAGCATGAAGAAACCAAATGACATGATAAATTTCCATACAGTAAAAGAAAGATCGTAGGCAATCATCCCGAGAATCGAAACAAGAAAAAATCCAAAGCTTGTAATGATGATCGATTTTAATATGCTTGATAGCAGTAGTATCTTTTTCGGTACCGGTGACAGGGTTATGCGCTTTTCCACTCCAGTAGTCCGATTCATTACTTGGTCAAAGCCAAAAGCAAAGAATATGACACCGAACGTAATGAGCAGAATAAAAGAAGGTGTGTATGTTTCGACATAGCTTAAATTTCCCGCATAAGTGAAGCTTCCAAATAATTCGCCCATAAACAAATACGTTGCTGGCGGTACGACAATCGTGAATAAAAGATAAAACAGTTCCCTCGAAAACATAATCAAGTCATACTTCAATTGAGTTTTTAACATGTCATTTCCCCCTTATATAACTACTGAGTTTAAGTAAAATTCGTGAATCGATTTGTAACCGGAAGCCAAAATTCCTTCTGTCGTATCAAATACTTCCCCGACTCCATCATTTAACAGCATTACTTTATCGCAATATAATTCCACCTCATCCATGTTATGAGTCGTCAATATGACCGTTCTTCCAGTGCGTTGGTTGTAATCAGAAATATACTGCCAAAGCATATTGCGCATATGCGGATCCAGACCTGTTGTAGGTTCATCCAAAATAAGCATTTTCGGTTCTGATAAGAAAGCGATGGCCAAACTGATAATTTGCTTCCAGCCGCCGGACAATTTATCAAAATATTTCTTGCGATATGGTCCCAATTTGAAATCCGTAATAATTTGCTCAATGTCTACTGAGGATTTGTAGTAGGCTTTAAACAACTTCAGCAGCTCGATAACTTTCAACGTCTTATAAAACTGGGTAGGCTGCAAAACGGCTGAAATATCTTTTCTCGCCTGTTCAAGTTCCTGATTGGAAAATGATTTGAGCTCTTTCCCGAATAAAATGACATTCCCCTTGTCATAAGTCTTCAAAGTCATTAATATTTCCAAAAACGTCGATTTCCCGGCACCATTTTTTCCGATGACCCCAATAACTTCACCCGACTTCGCTACGAAATTAATTCCACGTAAAACATGATTACTGCCATATGTTTTTTTCAGGTTGCTTACATTCACAATTTCCATTTTCCGTTCCTCCCTGTTCTTCTTCGTACCCTTACTATAATTCCGGGACGAAATCACGTCTTCCGCTTTCCGGTGACCGGTCATATTTCAAAGGTCACTTGTATAAAAAACGCGGTGAGTTACATGAAACGAAAAGAGCAAAGTGAAATGAAAATAAAAAATACCACTTCCCCGTAAGGAAATGGTATTCATAATAAAGCTTCGTTTAATTAACCGTAGAAAGTCGATAAAGCTATTTTTCTTTAAAAAGATCCGTGCTGTGCGGTACATGTTTTTTGGCAGCTGGGTCAATATACAGCCGCGCTGCACTAATGGCAACCGGCGCTTCACCGAATCCCGTTGCAATCAATTTCACTTTTCCATCGTATGTTGTGACGTCACCAACCGCATAGATTCCTTCGATATTGGTTTCCATTTTTGGGTTGACGACAATGGAATTTCTCTCGATTTCCAAACCCCACTCTTTAATCGGTCCTAAAGAGGATTTAAATCCATAATTTACGATGATGTCGTCAACTTCTAGTGTTTCCTTTTCGCCTTCTGCATTTCGGATGATAATCTGTCTAATACCATTTTCATCGCCAACCAATTCATCAGGCATATAAGGCGTTTTTATTTCAACACCGGAATTGAACAGATTTTCAACGCTGTGTTCATGCGCCCGGAACTGATCTCGCCTATGCACAAGTGTAACTTTTTTGGCAATCGGTTCAAGCATAAGCGACCAGTCAATAGCAGAATCCCCGCCACCGAAAATGACAACATTTTTCCCTTTGAATTCACTTATATTGTGGATGAAGTAATGAAGGTTTTTGCCCTCGTAATAATCGGCTCCTTCAACTTCCAGCTGTCTTGGCTGGAATGCGCCAAGACCTGCTGTAATGATGATGGTTTTTGTATAATGTATTTCTTTATCGGTTGTCAGCTTAAATGTTCCGTCCTCCAACTTTTCAATGGCTTCAACACTTTGACCAGTTACAATCGCCTGATCAAAGGCTGACATTTGTTCTTTCAGATTATTGACAAGTTCCTGTGCACGGATTTTTGGAAATCCTGCGATATCATAAATATATTTTTCCGGATAAAGTGCTGCAAGCTGCCCGCCTAATTGCGGCAGACTTTCAATCAATTTCACTTCAAGCTGGCGCATGCCCCCGTAGAATGCCGTAAACATCCCTGCAGGACCGCCACCGATAATCGTGACATCATATACTTTTGAATCTTCATTCATATTATTGGCCCCAATCATTATAAGAAATTAGAGTGCTAGTATGTTCAAACGCATTTAACACTTCATTGTACGTTTCCACAACAAACTTTTTTAAAACAAATGCTGTATTTCTATGTTGGAATATTCTTATCGAATTTAAACTTCAATATTGATTGTCATCCTTGCGCCGTTTCCTTCAATCTCATCCGCATTCTTTATCCAGGATACCGAATATTTTACAATTTCACACGCTGCAGTCTTAATGCATTCAACACAACGGAAACGGAACTGAATGCCATTGCTGCGCCTGCTACCCATGGAGCAAGGAACCCTAGCGCGGCAATCGGAATACCGATGACATTATAGGCAAATGCCCAAAACAGATTTTGTCTAATATTCGTCATCGTTTTACGGCTCATTATAATCGCATCGGCAATACTGTTCAGATCCCCGCGAATTAATGTGATGTCCGCCGCTTCCATCGCTACATCCGTACCCGTGCCGATCGCCATCCCGATATCAGCGACCGCAAGTGCCGGTGCGTCGTTGATCCCGTCACCGACCATTGCAACATTACGCCCTTGTTGTTTCAAGTCTTCGATTTGCTGTGCCTTTTGTTCCGGCAGCACTTCTGCAATTACTTCATCAATACCGACTTCCGCTGCAATCGCATTGGCGGTACGCTCATTGTCCCCTGTAAGCATAATGACTTTCAGGCCAAGTTCGTGCAGACGTTTTACCGCTTCAGCAGATGTTTCTTTTACCGTATCCGCGACGGCAATGATTGCTGCAAATTGTTTGTTGATCGCAACAAGCATCGCCGTCTTCCCTTGCTGTTCCAATGAAATGAGTTGCTGTTCAACTGATTCATCAATACGAATTTGTCGATCTTGCATCAGCTTTCTCGTACCGGCAGCAACTTCTGTGTTATCCACTTGCGCTTCAATACCAAGCCCGGGAAGAGCCTGGAAGCCAGAAACATTCGAAAGTGCAATCCCGCGCTCTAATACACCTTCAACAATTGCTTCTGCCAATGGATGCTCGGACTGTTTTTCTGCTGATGCAACGATGCGAAGCACATCAATTTCATCAAAATTATTGAACAGTACAACATCTGTCAGCACAGGCTTTCCGTTTGTCACGGTTCCTGTTTTATCGACAACAATCGTATCGACAAAACCTGTCTGTTCAAGATGTTCGCCGCCTTTAAACAGTATGCCGAGCTGTGCGGCACGGCCTGAACCTGCCATAATCGATGTCGGCGTCGCCAAACCGAGCGCACATGGACATGCGATAACAAGAACGGCAATCGTCGCTTCAAATGCCTGGATAAATTCTCCGCCGATCAGCCACCATAATAGGAATGTTACAACGGCAATCCCTACAACGATCGGCACAAAAATATTGGAAATCTTATCGGCAAGACGCTGAATCGGTGCTTTGGAGCCTTGAGCCGACTCGACGATTTTAATGATTTGCGACAAAGCTGTTTCACTGCCAACTTTTAATGCCTTCATTTCCAGTGCGCCATTTTTATTCAGTGTGGCACCGTAAACGAAATCTCCGATACTTTTTTCCACAGGCAAACTTTCACCTGTCAGCATCGATTCATCCACTGCTGAAGTTCCGGAAACGACTTCCCCATCAACAGGTATTTTTTCACCCGGCTTCACTCGGACGATATCATGGATGCGCACTTCTTCGAGCGGCACAGACTGCTCGACGCCATCACGGATCACAAGCGCTGATTTCGCCTGCATCCCCATCAACTGCTTGATTGCCTGTGATGATCTGCCTTTTGCACGTGCTTCAAACAGTTTTCCTAATAAAATCAGTGTAATCAGCACCGCGCTCGTCTCAAAATACAGGTGGGGCATATGGCCGTTCGGATGTGCGAGCATTTGATAAATACTATAGAAATAGGCCGCACTTGTTCCCATCACGACGAGCACATCCATATTTGCAGCACCACTGCGCAATGATTTATATGCGCCCACGTAGAATTGCCAGCCAATAATAAATTGAACAGGTGTTGCTAATGCCAGCTGTACCCAAGGATTCATAAGAATATCAGGCACATATAAAAAGCTCGTAAATGAAAAATGGGCAACCATCGTCCATAACAGCGGCAATGATAGAATGGCAGCCGAGATAAATTTAACCGTTTGCCGTTGGATCGCTTTTTCCCGATGATCAACCGCATCGCCTTCAACGACCGGCTGTGCGCCATAACCGATTTTTTCGATTCGCGCCATAATATCGGACACCGAAACTTGTGACGGGTTAAATTCTATCGTTGCTTTTTCCAATGCCAGGTTCACATTTGCCGATGCAATCCCATCCATTTTCCCAAGCACTTTTTCGATTCTTGCCGAACACGCCGCACACGTCATTCCATCGATTGTGAAGTCCGCTTTCTCTTTGACGACATCATAGCCAAGTGCCTGAATCTTCTTTTCGATATCCTGTGCTTTAATAACCGTTTCATCGTATTGAACCGCCGCTTTTTCAACGGCTAGATTGACGTTCGCCGATTCAACCCCATCCATACGGTTCAAACCTTTTTCAATCCTTGCCGAACATGCCGCGCACGTCATACCTGTTACTTGCAATGTCAGTTCTTTCGTCATATTCTCACCTCTTTATACCTTTAGGGGGTATAAAATTTTATAAAAAGAGAGGTTCTCTAAAGTAGAGAACCTGAATCATTCATAAACCTCAATCATTAAACAACGTCATAACCTTGTTCATCAATCGTTTCTTTAATCTGCTCTACAGTAACGGCATCTTCGTTATACGCAACCGATACCTTTTTCTCGGCAAGATCCACTTTTACTTCCTGTACACCAGCTAATGCGCCGACGCTCGTTTCTACAGATTTCACACAATGACCGCAAGACATACCATTCACATTTAACGTTACATTTACCATACTTGAACACTCCTTATTTTTTCATCATTTTTTGAATCGTTACGACAAGCTCGTCCAAAACTTCCGTATCGCCTTCATTCAGACGATCCACGACACAGCCCTTTAAATGGCCTTCAAGCAAAATTTTCGCGACACTGTTTAAAGCCGATTGGGTAGCCGATAATTGTGTAATGATATCATCACAATACACATCTTTATCGATCATGCCTTTAATTCCGCGAATTTGCCCTTCGATTCGATTCAATCTCGTCGTTAAATCTTTTTTTATCGGTTCAGGATGATGACTTTTGCGACAGCTCTCTTCAATTGTTTCCAATAGACTATCGTTTTCATGAATCATTCAATCATTCCCCCTAACTTGATTTCAGATTATCATACCTATAAGGGGTATGTAAAGTGTAAAGAAAAACGTTGAAGTTCTCTACAAGAACCCCAACGCTATTTCACTTCAAACACACCATAATGAAACTTGGCTGTTAATCGGACATCACGCTGAAACTGGTATTTTTCAAACCAGTTCGATTGATAGTGTGCCTTTAACACGACGCGTTTTTTTGCCACCCGTTTTGCTTCAGCCACCCATTCATCCGTCAATGTCAGGTGCTTTCCGGCATAGCGCAGCGCTTCAAAATTAGTTGATTCTTCAATGACTTCCTCAAACATCGGATCCATGTAGACGACATCAAAGCTATTATTTTCTTGCTTTTTTAAATATTCCAGTGCAGTGGAATGGACCACTTCGATATTTCGCATGCACGCAGTTAAAGGAAGTTCAGTCGTATCATAAGTTTGCATCCCTGTTTTTACAATAAACGACACATTTTTATCTGCTTCTACACCGATCACTTTTCCCTCATTCCCTACAACATAAGCGGCCAGCAAGCTGTCGGCTCCTAGGCCTAGTGTGCAATCCAAAAATGTATCCCCTTTTTGCAATGCACAAGCAGTAAGTAATGGTTCGTCTTCACCACGAGCGACGCGTTTCAGACGAAATGCGGCAGAGTTCGGATGAAAAAAGAAAGGCGCCTCGGCACCTTTCGCATAATATTCAAAACGATTTTTCCCCGCAACAATGACATTGGCGTCGTACACTTCAGAAAGCTTACGAACCGAAAGTTTTTTGCGCGGAACAATTGTTGCCTGCAGCTCCTTACTTGCAAATTCAGCTAACTGAAGTGATTGCTCGTCCGGTCTGCCTGCAGTTGTGACAATCGTTACTCGGCACATACTTGTTTTAACACATCTGATAAATGATCACGGATTTGTTCCATTGGATGACCTTCGATTTGATCACGTGGAATGAAATAAGCTAATTGACCATCTTTAAGAATTGCCATTGATGGTGAGCTTGGCGGTACTTCATCAAAATATCCGCGCATCGCTGCAGTTGCTTCCGGGTCCTGACCGGCAAATACGGTTACAAGCTGATCCGGTTTCACATCTGCTACTGCTTCACGAGCAGCCGGACGTGCTAGACCTGCAGCACAACCACATACTGAATTGATTACAACTAAAGCTGTCCCTTTTGTTTCAGCCATGAATTCATGTACGCTATCTGCCGTAGTTAATTGTGTAAAGCCTGCACTCTCAAGTTCCGTACGCATTGGCTGTGTTACTTGACGCATATATTCATCATAAGCATTTGTCATTTTTCAAAACCTCTTTCTGTTTATATGTATTCACATCGCTCATTATATCAATGATAATACCAGATGTACAAAAATTGGATTTCAACGATTTTCTAATGGTTTAAAAGTCACTAGATTCTCCAAAAAATTCATACATTCCAAATTTAGTCAAATATAAAGCATTCGATTTATGTATATTATTATTACATTTTACAAATTATTGAATTATGCGTATTTAGCATGTTTCGACATATATTTTATCCGAAGTATTATAGGATGAAACAGTTGTCATTTTGTATTAACAAAAGTTTAAAACCTACTAATTACTATTGAAGGGAAATTTATCGATGAAATTTTTACTGTTAAAAAAATTACTAAAGTTAAGAATTGAGACAAAAAGAAAACTAATGTACAAAAAAGCCAGTGATTTAGGATTCACTCATCCAGAAGTCGTCAATTGCAGTCAGGAACTGGATGAATTACTTAATAAGTATTCGGATATTGCCGCTTAATTAAAATGAAGGATTAACATATAGTTTTGCTTCTTAAAAGTTTGAGTTCAGATTGGTTTATTAGTTATACATAGTTCATTGAAGCCAATGGACTATGTATCTGTTAGTTTTGTAAAACTCTTTTTCAGACACTTTTATTTCCACGAACTTAAAGAAAAATATATCCCTCTCCCAAAAAGAAAACCACTTTGTAAAAAAGTACTATGAACGTTTTTCTAAGTTACTGATATTGTATCCCCCATGAAGGCTTATCAAAAATAAAAGGGGGTATACTCTCCGTAAATGATAATATTTTTATCATTTTTTTAATGCGTTAGGGGGAATGTAATTGGATATCTCTTTGTTACTAGAGTATGGTTGGGTATTATTACTGTTAATTGGCTTGGAAGGATTGCTTGCTGCAGATAATGCACTTGTTTTAGCCATTATGGTTAAACATCTACCTGAAAAAGAAAGGCGCAAGGCTCTATTTTACGGTCTTGCAGGTGCCTTCATATTCCGTTTCGCTTCTTTATTTATCATAACATTTCTAGTAGATGTATGGCAGGTACAGGCTATTGGTGCTCTATATCTATTATTTATAGCAATCAATCACATTGTAAGGAAACTATACTTTAAAAATAAAGTCCCCAAAAAGGAAAAAGAACAGAAAAAATCCGGTTTTTGGGGGACGGTGTTTAAGGTCGAATTGGCGGATATAGCATTCGCGGTTGATTCAATCTTAGCAGCAGTAGCTCTGGCCATGACACTCCCTAATACGGATTTACCTCAGATTGGCGGTATGGATGGCGGAAAATTCCTTGTCATTTTTGCAGGGGGATTAATCGGATTAATTATTATGAGGTTTGCTGCAAACTATTTTGTGAAACTGCTTGAATCTAAACCAGGACTTGAAATTGCAGCATTTGTAATCGTAGGGTGGGTTGGTGTCAAACTTGCCGTTTTAACTTTGAGTCACCCTGATGTAGGTGTCATTTCTTATGAATTTGCCCACTCCCTTGAGTGGAAACTGATATTTTATGGAGTATTAATCGCAATTGCGGTAGCAGGATGGTTTTTATCCAATGGCAAAACTTTAAAATCTTCCAATAAATAACTTCCCGGAAAGTTGTTGCTCGATTGTCAAATCAGCGCAGAAAAATAACCCTCCACAAATTAAAAGTGGAGGGCTTTATTTATTTTGTTTTAACATATTCTGAAATTTCCCTTCTAATTAAATACATACGTTTTAATTTATTTAATCTAGGTTTACTCTTCACAATATTTTCAAAAAAGTTTGTTGCCCCCATTCTTTTTAGTGCTCGCATCTAGTATCCACCTCCCCTACTTGTAATATAACACAAATAGTCAGAATATTCCACAAAATATTAAATAAATGATATTAATTTTTGTATATTCGATTAGCTTATATATATCCTAAGCGTGTAACCCCCTTGCTTTTTTATTTACCGGATGTACCGCTAAAATATTATCTACAATAAAATTTCGTTTTGCATGACGGGAAAAACAATATGCTTGCACATGATTTCCGGAAATTTTTATTAGTTTTATTCGACGCTTTGTTATTGACTGATCTTTGGCGATGTACACAATATCCAAAATTTGATTGTGTTTCATCGCTTTTATCAATTGTTCCCTCATCCTTACACCTCACTCTACTTTATTATAGAACAAGTGTTCTGTTTTTACAATTATCAAAAATCCCCAAATGAAAGAAAGTTCACTGCCAACGTATTTAATTAAAAATAAAAGATCGGATGTATGAATTTCACAATTTCTCTCCATGCTGATTCATTATTGTTTGACACGATTTTGTTCGGGAATAGGAACAATACTTTACTTCAATTTGTAGGAGGGGGAATATTGGAAAAGTTTGATGTCATTGTTGTAGGTTCAGGCTTGGCTGGTTTAACGGCTGCCCTTAAACTAAGTGAAAAAGGAAAATCAGTTATTGTATTGGAAATGAATAATGTTATTGGAGGAAGGACATCTTCATGGGATGAGGATGGAATGTTGGTTGAATCCGGTTTGCATAGACATATCGGCTATTACAAAGCTTTACCAAAACTGTTGAAAAAAGCTGGTGTCGATGTTGATGACATCGTTCAGTGGGAAGAACAAATCGATATCCGCATAAAAGGGAGCAAAGAAAACAAATCATTTGGAATTTCTCCGGTTTTCGGTCCGATAGAAACGTTAAAAGGCATAATCGGAAATAATGATATTCTGCCACCTGGGGATAAACTTGCACTAGTTCCCTTTTTTACAGATGGATTTTTACAATATACTCAAAATCCAGAAGAATTGGACCAGTACAGTTTGAGGGACTTCGCCAAAAAGCATAATATTAGTGAAGAAGCTTTGCATAATCTTCTCATTCCTTTGAGTACAGGCGTATTTTTCCTGCCTCCCGAACGATACTCTGCAAAAGTATTTTTCGGTCTTTTCCTTCCGGGTGTGAGCCGGTTTTATAAGTTGAGAATCGGTTCGTATCTTGGTGGGATGACTGAGGTATTGGCCAATCCGCTAGCGCATCATATTACTAAAAACAACTGCGTCATCCGGACAAATTCACCAGTCAAAAACTTGGTTATGCATCAGGATACAGTTACAGGAGTGCTGTTGGAAGACGGCCAGGAGTTGACGGCAAAACATGTCATAATTGCTGCAAATCTCGGCGGAGCCAAAAAAATATTGAAGAACCACTTTCAGGATAATCCGTTCTTCGAAAAGATTTTCCGTTTACCGACAATGCCTGCTGTCACTATTCAAATGGAGTTCGAACAGCCTGTACTTCCCGTCGACCGAACGACATTTGGTCCACTCACTTCACTTGCCAGCTTTGCCGAGCAGTCCCGAACTACGTTTACACACGTCCCGGGCAGAATGTCGATTATATTGACACCACCGGAAAAGTTCATCAACATGGACCATAAACTAATTTTGGAACAGGTACAAGAAGACGGCAAAGCATTAGGGCTCGATCTGGAAACAGGTTTGGCTAATTACCGCGTAATCAGCCATCCTGAAGATTTCCATAGCTTAGAACCGAATTATGATCATTTACGTCCTGATCAACAAACTCCAGTCAAAGGACTTGTTCTAGCTGGTGATTATACGCGTCAACCATTTTTCGCAACGATGGAAGGAGCTGTTACTTCAGGTGAGAATGCAGCCCGCCTTATTTTGGAAGAATAAATTCCCCTTCTAAAATCCCTTACTATAAAGGGATTTTTTTTTTGCAAAGTAGTCGAACCTGTCGAAACACTCGCTGTAATAACATAATGCCCTCTATTGTGTTAAAATAATGAAATTCGAACATGAGAAGGCAGGTCCACCGATGAATATTTACCCGTACGAAAAGAAATATGGAGTGCAAATTGCGGTACTCCTAAACGATTTTTTACCATTTGAACCAGAAACGGCCGATACCGTCGATCAGGCTGGCGGCATTCGTTATATAGCCGTTAATGAGCTTGATGAAGTTGTCGGTTATATTGCAGGTTATGAAATATTGGATTTCAACAAGGAGTTCCCTTACTTTCATGAAGAGCTGCAATCGTTAAAGGGACTTGTCGAATCAGGCATCAGTTATTATACAAGTCATTTTGTCGTCCATCCAAACGAGCGAAAAAAAGGAATTGGAACAAAGCTTGTACGTGCCTACCTCGAAGCTGTACATCCGGTTGCAAAAACGATCGTTACAGTTGGCTGGGTACAATCTGATACAAACCGCTGGGCAGCTGAGCGACAATTTGCATCACAGGGCTTTGAACCATTTATTTATATGCCGCGCTATTTCGAGCCCTATCAAGTCGATTGCCCAAGCTGCAAAGGTCTTTGTTATTGCGATGCACATATTTTTGTGAAATAAGCACTGACTTGTTTATGGGACGCAAAGAGGATTGTACAGCGAAAAAAATATACACGATCTATGCAAAAAAACTGATGACTTTGCAAACACCTTTTACGTTTAAACCGTTGTCATTATTGAGATTTAGTAGAAGTGTATAAAACAATGAATAAAGAATATACCTATAGAAAAAGCAGGAACGTTGATTTAACAACGTTCCTGCTTTTTCGTGTATTCCCAAACTTGAAGTGCACCCCATTTGTTTTGTAAACGTTATTAGTTCTTGTTGCACTAAAGCACATCGTTAGTGAAGTAAGAGGAGGTTTATTTAGATTGTTTCCAAAATCTTTTTTGCTATTTCATCAAGTTCTTCTGCGAGTTCATTACGTTTTGGTGTTTCAGATACTCTTGTTAAATACTCTCTAAACTGAACTCTCGACTCTTTCGGCAATTCTATAACTAAATAGTGTAAAATGAACCACTTCCAGTTATCATCATCAGAAGAAGTTAAAACATCTTGCACATATGGAACAATTTCTTCTGGAAAAGTTAAAAGTAGTTCTAACACGCTTGATGCCACTGGCCAATTCATATCTTGAATCCATTCAAGGAGATTAGGTAATAAAGGCAATATTTTATCTCTATCCATTTTTTTTATCATTTCTACTCTATCATTATCTGATTTATGTCTTGGTAAAAGACTTTCGAAATTCTCCATATATACCTAGCCTCCATGCTTACCTTAGTTGAAGTATAACGTTACCAATGTGTCATTTGGGAACGTTATTATTTATGCTTTATCAATCAAATAAAATAATTAAGTTTTGTTTTTCAATCTTTTTTCGTTATATATCCAAGCATAATAAATGAACCAAGCAATCAGAGGAATTAACATAAGATAAGTAAGCCCATTTGCTGGAAGATAGTATATTAAAAGTAAGCCTATTATTAACACTGGTACGAAGATAATAAAATACTTCTTTTTATGCACAATGACACCAATCCCTTCACATCTCTTTATAAAATCAACTTTAACATATATCCCCAATGTAAATGCACCCAAAGCGATGTTTAGGAATGTTTAGTGGAATTCTTTTTAAAAATGTATGTTTAGATAAATATGTAAAGAGTGGGCTTCAAAATGTAATTTTTATTCTAAATGTAGTAAATCACTTTCTGAATCAGATGTAGAAAACCCTTGTTGAGTAATATCGTATTTATTACGAGCGAAATATGTATATTCCACTTGTGGTTCATTATCAAATATGACACCAATAAAATATGGATTCGAGGTTTCATAACCATCTTCACGATGAGGCACTGTTCGAAATTCCCACGTTTCTCCAGGATACTTTTTCTCCAAATGCAACTGTATATAACTTACTTTCTTTTCAATTTGTATATCTGTCCAATATGGACGTACAAAATAAATGATGCCAAAAGACAATAAAAATAAAAGAGCCAACCCCTGAATCCTTTTTCTCGTTTTTTCTTTAAAAATAAAAGAAATGAACAAAATAAAAACTAAAATTCCACAGGCTATCAACAATTGAATAATTTCTATTGGGTGCAATGAATCCTCCCCTTTATCAATTAGTTCGTTAATTAAATTATAACGTCCCCAAACCAACGTTTGGTAACATTCAAGCCATTAACGTTGTAAATCTGCATAAATCTGGCGAGACGCCTTTTTCTGGTTTACTCCTTCACTTACCCCCATGTCCTCTTTAAAATGATTTCTCACAGCGTCTCAGAACGTTATTTTAATAAAAACAGCGACAAGCACTGTTAAATCAGTTTTTGTCGCTGTTTGAAATATTACCAAGCTTTGATTTAGGAACGTTATTAGAATACAACTTTTATATATTGCAAATATTATTCGTTAGACGATTCAACTCTAGTGATAACCCCGCTATACATAGCTTTCCACATATCGCCCTCCTTTTCGGCTCGATATAATTCTAAAGTACCCTTATACAAATGCCCTTCAATATCTTTTGTAAATTCGAAGAACTCGGGTTGTTGTTGTAATTCATGTAAATCAGTATAAAATAATTCAGTTTTGTAAATAGGTAATCCAGAAGGTGTGTGTAAATATTCTTTCGTAGTTAAATAGGAAATACCTTGGAAATCTGAAACTGTTAGAGTTTGAACCTCCGTAGAAAAATAGTCGTCTTTTAATTCTATCTCCTGTGTGACTGCATAAGAATTATTTGAAAACGTAAAAATACCACAAATCAATACTGCTAATAGGAAAAATACACGTAATTTCTTTTTCATCCATATCCCCTTTCCAATAATTGTATATATTTATATTATACTTAAGATTACTAACTATACAATTATTAGTAAATCTAAAAGTAAAATATAAATAAATTCAAAAACCTTCCCAAAGCGTGTTTAGGAAGGTCAGCAGGTAAAGTAACTAAAGTGTCATTAGGGACCATTATCTATGGTTAATTTGTATACGTTATAATCCCTTTTTGAACTTAAATTTTATTCTTTTACTCTCAATAGCCTTAAACTGTTTAACATTACAAGCAGTGTTGCGCCCATATCAGCGAATATCGCAATCCATAGCGTTAACCAACCAGGCATAACTAACATTAATGCTACTAATTTAATTGCTAAGGAGAAGGTAATATTTTGCTTGATAATGACTAAAGCTTTACGGCTTAATTTAATTGTATATGGTAATTTACTTAGGTCATCAGACATTAATGCGATATCAGCAGTTTCTAACGCTGTATCTGTTCCAGCACCACCCATTGCCACACCAACTGAAGATGCTGCAAGTGCTGGGGCATCGTTGACACCATCTCCAACCATTGCCACACTCTGATGCTTTTCACGAAGTTTTTTAATAAAGTATAATTTATCCTCTGGCAATAAATCGGCTTTAATATCTGATACATCAACCTGTTTTCCGATGACTTCTGCTGTTCGTTGATTATCACCAGTAAGCATTACTGTTTCGATGCCCATATGATTCAGTTTACTGATGACTTCTTTTGAGGAGTCTCTCACTTCATCTGCAACGGCAATCAACGAAAGAATTTCTTTTTCCGTTCCCAAAACCATTACCGTTTTACCTTGAGTTTGCATACGAGTGATATTTTCTGTAATAGATGATTCAATACCATTTCTAATGGTTTTTTCAAACAGATTAGGACTTCCCACATAGTACATGTCACTATTTACTTTGGCTTTAACGCCTTTTCCTGTAATAGATTGGAACTCTTCAACCACGACACCCTTAAAGTTTAACCCGTTTTCTTCAGCTTTTCTCTTAATCGCTGAAGCTAATGGATGTTGGGAACCATTTTCGATGGCTGCAGTAATTGTCAATAATTCATTTTCGTTTCCACGATATGTTACGATATCTGTTACAGCAGGAATACCTTTTGTTAATGTTCCTGTTTTATCAAACGCAATCGCTTTTAAGTGTCCAGTTTCTTCTAGATGGATGCCACCTTTAATTAAGACACCATTTTTTGCTGCATTTCCAATTGCAGTAACAACAGCCACTGGAGTTGAAACAACTAAAGCACAGGGACAACCAACAACCAATATTGCTAAACCTTGATAAATCCATTCACTCCAATCTCCACCAAACAGTGGCGGAAGAACGGCAATTACAGCAGCCAAAATGACAATTGCAGGTGTATAGTATTTCGCAAATTTATCTACAAATGCTTGAGAAGGTGCTCGCTCTGCTTGTGCTTCTTCTACAAGATAAATAATTTTCGAAAGCGTCGTATCTTCAACTCGTTTTGTTACTTTTACTTCAAGCAATCCTTCTTCGTTTAAGGTTCCCGCAAATACCTCATCATTTATTGTTTTAGTTACTGGAACACTTTCTCCAGTAATTGCAGCCTGATTTAACGTGGAAGTTCCCTTAATAACTGTTCCATCCATCGCCAATTTTTGACCAGGTTTGACGATCATCATATCTCCAACCTGAATATCTTCAACATGAACCATCATTTCTTCAGTTCCACGGCGAATTAACGCTTCTTTTGGAGCAATATCCATTAAAGATTCAATAGATTGACGAGCCTTATCCATTGAATAACGCTCTAATGCTTCACTAATAGCGAACAGAATGACAACCATTGCCCCTTCTCCCCATTCACCTATCACAGCAGCTCCTATAATGGCAATCGTCATGAGCGTATTCATATCAAACTTTAATCTGCTTAGATTTTTAAGCCCTTTAATGAATAGCGAATAGCCGCCAATTAAAATAGATGCTGCATAACCGATTGTTGGAAGGGTATGTTCTTCTCCAAATTGCTCCACTAAAGACCAACTAATCACAAGCAAAACGACTGAAATATAAACCTTAATATTCTCTTTTTGCTTCCAAAATGGTTCACGTTCCACCTTTTGTTCTTTTTCATCCCGAATCTTTAAATTCTCAAATGCTCCTGCTTTTTCTAGTTCCTCAATTGTTGCATTGCCTTTCACATACACTTTAGATGCACCAAAATTAACCTTTGCATCCTCAACACCTGGCAAACCTTTAACGTTACTTTCAAAAATAGCTGCACAATTTGTACAAGTAAACCCTTGTACACGATAGGTTTTCATTTCTTCTTCTGTTAGTTTACCTTGTTGCACAGACATTGACCTTCACCTCTTTCTTATATGCTAATGCGAGGGTAATCAATTGCTTGATATGGTCATCATCCAGTGAATAAAAGGCTAATTTACCTTCTTTTCGATACTTTACAATCCCTTGCTTATGAAGAGTTCGAAGGTGATGAGAAGCTGTTGCAACAGAAGAACCAATAATATTGGCAATATCACAAACACATAACTCATCATCTTGGCATAAAGCAAAGGAAATTTTTGCTCTATTTTCATCTGCAAGTGCTTTAAACAATTGGGCAACACTGGAAAGGTCTTCTTTTTCTAATTCACCTTGTATTTGATTGACTTTTTCCTCGTCATAACAATAAATTTCACATGTATCTTTCTTACTCATTAAGATCACCCTCCCTCATTCAAATATTCATTTGATTATAGTGTACTCTTTTTGTATCATTCAATGTTTGAATGATAAAAAAAAGAATTGGAAAAGTCCAATTCTTAATAACGTTATTAAATTTAGTTAAAAGCTACCGAAGCTTTTATTTGGGAAGGTTATTTAAGTTAATTATGTATGCTTAATTCATTTGTTTATCCATAAAATTACTTTTAAATGTTAATTTTTGACTGTAAAAATTTCAGATAGTTATTCTATACGATTTTATTCTTCTAAATGGCGTCTTACTGCAGCTTTTACTTTATCTTCTTTAGGTATGAGTTTTTTGTGAATTTCTTTTAACAAATATAGCCCTCTTAATAAGCAACCTACTACTATACCTGATAAAACAATAGCTGCAACAAAGGGATGAATCATAAATAATATAAGTGATAGCAATATTGAACCTAAAATAGGTAGAAAAAAATTCATGCAAAAACCTCTTTTCATTTGCAATAATTGTAACTAAATAATCGTACCAAAAGTTTCAATTGGGAACGTTAGTATAAATCGAAATGTATTTTAAATTCATAATCTCAATCTTTTTTTTAGATAATTTACTCCATAATTTTTGTCCACTACCTCATTATAAAACTCAAATTTAAGTTGAAGTCACTATAAAACTAACTGTTAAATGAATATCTTATAATAATTGTTTCAGAAGAGTATATGTATATTCAAGTTTCTCTGTAGTAGCAGCATCTTTATCTGTTGGAAGTTTTAATTCTATTTTTTCATTACGATGTCTCGGTATGATATGGAAATGAGTATGCATAATATCTTGTTGTGCATTTATTCCATTATCATTAAGTATAGTAAAGTCATTACAAATCCCAGAAGCAATGAGTTGATTTGATACCTTGATAAGTGCATTCATTAATCCTTTCATAATTTCTTCATCGTTGATAGTGTCTAATCTGGTAAAATGTTTATTGGGGATTACTAATATATGACCTATAGCCACAGGGTTAATATCTAGAAATGCAGTTACTATCTCATCTTTAAATATTGTGTAGGAGGGTAGTTCTCCCCCTACAATCCTACAAAATATACAATTCTCCATTTTTTCAATCCTTTCATTCCTCAGTAAGAATTATTCACTTTGTGTATACTACCTATCAGTCTTTCATGAATCCGTTATTGCATGCTTTACTGACATTTTTCACAAATAACACTGTCGGCGGTTCTTGCAATTGCATTATCTAATCTTGATACCATCATGTTTCTTTCAGAGGGCATCGTTATATTGGCTGTAAAACGTTCCCCTTCTTCAATTTTTCTTCCACAATTAGAACAAGCTAATTGCTTAGATGTAAATGAATCCTTTATCTTATCCAACATTTTCAGCAGCTCCCAACTTCAAATTATGTATCAAAATACAAAGATTATTTATCAAGGGTTTATTTAATTCCAAACGTTTTCAAACCGCCTTCCCCCTTGTAATATAACAAAACAGTAAGAATATTACATTAACTTATTAAATAAATGATAATAATTTCCCCCATGGCGATACCGTCGATCAGGCTGGAGGCATCCGTTATGTAGTTGTTAGTCGATTGCCCAAGCTGCAAAGGTCTGTGTTATTTTGATGCACAAATTTTTGTGAGGTAAATGCTGACTTGATTAAAGTTCCCAAAATGAATCCCAACGAGGATTACAACGAAAAGTATATAGAAAAGCAGGAACGTTGAATTACCAATGTTCCTGCTTTTCTTGAATTTCGAATTTATTTTGTGCTACTTTTAACTGCAAAAAACTTAATAAACAAAGGTAATAGGAAAATAAGTGTAACAATTAAAAGTAACTGATCAGACATTAATCTAAAAAAGGCTGTGTTAATAATATAAAGTGTTAAGAGAATAAGATAACCGCCTAAAAAAATATTATCATATACTCTTTTACTAAACAGAAATGGTTTCTTCAGATAAATCATTAAAAATAAACCTAGCATCAAAATCACTAAAATCACTATAACATCACCCCTGTTTACTGCGAATAAATGTTGGAATTGCTGCTAAAATAAAACCATTAAAATGAAATGTAATTAAAACACTATTACAATATTCGGAGACTAGCAACCTCAATCTGGAAAATGAGTATTAAATAGCATTCTTTATTCTGGTACTAAAGTATCCGTACTCATAGAAATAATTACTAAAACATAATTAAGCATCAATAGCGCAAAATAATTTTGAGGTGTTTAAATGGTAATTGTCAAAAAGATTTTATTTATTATTTGCGTAGTGATTTTTAATATAAGTATTGCACCGCTTTGCAATGCAGAAGAATTAAATGAAGCTAAGCGTTTAGAGGAAAAAATTGCAGACCTTAAAGAAAAATTAAATGAAGCAGAAAAACGTCTTCAAAATCTTGAGCCTTCCAAACCTGAAAATATTTCTGACCCTCCTTGGAAAGAGCAACCTTTCCCATCAAATGTGGTTCAAATTTCAGAAGTGATGAAAAATGGAACTAAAATTCCTTTTGAAGTGATAGTAAGTAAACCTGATTATAAAAGACCTGCATATGAGGAACATTGGTATAGCAAGACCGGAAGATGGAGTTATATTCCTAGTAGGATCCATTATGCCCTGCACCGATTATTTACAAATTATGATATTGGAATCTCTGGTTGGTATGATTTCGAACACAACCTCGGCTTATCTATCCCCATGTTTCAAAATGAAAATGATTTGGACCTTTATATTGTTGCATTTCAAACCGAAATTACCGATGTTTTTACTTTAGGTAATCAGGTCGTTTTGGTCGGCCATCCAAAAAGAACCGGGGTTCAGGTTATTACAGTTAAAACCGGGGCAATAAACCCACTTAATAAAAAGGAACCTTTACTTGTACAATTAGCAACTCAATCCGGGGATGAAATTGATTATTCGTTAATTTCTTATATGCCTCCTGACTTTTGGTCAAAGCAAAAGAAAAACTAAATGAGCGTAAGCGTAAAAAAAGACAAAAACTCTTACCTAAAGAGTATTTTGTCTTTCTTAGTATTAATTTAACTCCATAGCAATATGTGAGTCACTTAAGGGGATATTCCCCAAACTGAATCGGCAATGACAATTAATATACATAAAAATGAAAATAGTATGTATGCAACGCTGATACTAATTAAGAAAGTATGTTTCTTTACAGATTGTTCCGGGTGATGGATAATAATTTTCAGCAAATTGATAATAGTGACACAGAGCACGATCGAGAAAAGTGGAATACCTATTAAAGATAAAGGGACTAATGTTTCCATAAAACGCTAACCTCCTCCCTTAAATTTTGGGACGTATTATATTATACGATAAGTTCCAAAAATCCCCAAACTTGGATTTTACGTTCAGTTAATTCCAAACAAAAAGAGAGACACCACCATTGTGTCTCTCAAAAACTGTCATGCTTTTTTATTTATACATTAACCGGACCATTGTTAATCTTCGTTAACGACTCGTTCACTGCTAAAATTTTGCTGTTGATGGCTGTTATACCGAAGCCATTGAGACGCTTTGAATGCATTTCCAAGTAAGCTGCAGCAGTTTCCTTTGTTTCAAATAAGTAAATACCACCCGCTTCGCCAGCTTTCGCATCCTCTGTCCAAATTTTCCAAAGCAAACCTTTTTCTTCATTAATACTTTCTGCCAATCCTTTAAACCCCACAGCCATTTCTTCACCGAATGGACCGTCCATTTTGAAATCTACTTGTAAAATATATGCCATTAGAAGTGCCTCCTTTTTCTGTACACTCTAGCTTATTTCTTTATTGTCCCGCAAAATCCTTCTCTTCGTTATTCAATTTCCCTTACTTCACAATGCATCGCGTCTTTCACTTCATGCCAAGGCACACTGTACCCCTTCCCCTTTGCACAAAAAATGCTTGAGGATGTATATTCAGGGTCTGCGTTTTTATTGTAGCCAATCTGTTCAATGATTTCCTCGCTGTTATGGCATACATCATAGCCATCGAATTGCAGAGTTAACGCACCTTTCCCGTTTGTATAAGCGGCAAATTGAGTGGAGTACTCCATAAAAGTTGCTACTGGAGCCCACCCGTATATTGTCACGGTATCTTCTGTTAAAATCGGTGCTTCAAATGTTCCGCTTGCCTGTTGGATATCCGACATCATCCGGCCAATATGGTCGTTTGACGCTTTCATCTTAAATCGGTAATAAGGCTCCAACAGTATATTTTCCACTTGTTCAAGCCCTTGCCGCAATGCTCTAAACGATGCTTCACGGAAATCTCCGCCTTCTGTGTGCTTATTATGTGCACGTCCTGTCAGTAGCGTAAAATGAATATCAGTTACAGGAAAACCCGTAAGCAATCCGTGATGGTCCCGCTCAAATAGATGCTTTTCTATTAACCGCTGCTGCCCGACAGATAAATTATCGGCATGACACTCGCTCGAGAATGTGTTTCCTGCACCGCGCGTGTTCGGTTCCATTTTCAGATGTACTTCCGCATAATGCTTTAACGGTTCAAAATGGCCATAGCCGACTGTTAGAGCAGCAATCGTTTCTTTATAGAGAATTTGCGGCTTGCCGAAGTCCACGTCAATTCCGAAGCGGTCCTTCACCAGTTCCGTTAATACTTCGAGCTGAATCGCCCCCATAACATGAACCGAAATTTCCTGGAATTTCTCATTCCATACGATCCGTAAACTCGGCTCCTCCGCTTCAATTTCACGGAAAATCCGGTGAAGTTCTTTAATATGTAATGCACCTTCGTACATTACTTTCGCCTGCAATGTCGGTACCATTTCAAATTGCGCAGCATTTGCTTCCGTATCCCCGATCACATCCCCGATAACCGGTGTCGCCAGTCCCTTCACCGCAAAAATATCGCCCGCCTGTATTTGTTGAACCGTCGTAAAGCTGCTGCCATTGTATAGCCGGATTTCCGTTACCTTTTCTGTCGTTTCACCGAAAGTAAATTCATCGCGAACTTTCAATACACCCGATAATGCTTTCATAAATGTGAGACGCTGCTGATTGTCATGGCGAATTTTATAGACCTTCCCTTCAAATGGTCCGTTCACATCGAATGTCGTTTCTGTCAGTTGCGCAATCGTTTCGAAAAAATCCAGTACCCCTTCATCTTTTAAAGCAGAGCCCGACATACAAACAAAGGCCTGTTCCTTCTGTATCATCTCTTTCAGCTTTGCGTTACAGTCATGCTCCGTTAATTCATCTGCAAAGTACTTTTCCATCAGCTGTTCATCACGTTCCGCAAGCCACTCTTTTACTGTAGTATCAATGCCATTGTTGAACAGTAGGGCATTTGGAGATAAGTCTTTTTTAATCGCAGCCATTACTGCATCAACATCTGCTCCTTCACGATCTATTTTGTTAATGAAGATGAATGTCGGAACATGGTGCTCCCGCAGCAAATGCCAAACTGTTTCCGTATGCCCTTCAATTCCATCGACCGCACTAATAATGACAATAGCCGCATCCATCACATGAACCACACGCTCCATTTCAGGTGCGAAATCGATGTGACCCGGTGTATCGATCAGCGTATACACTTGCCCGTTGTAATCGATCCGCCCCTGCTCCGCAAAAATCGTAATCCCGCGTTGCCGTTCAATGGCATGATTATCTAAATAAGCATCTTGGTGATCGACCCGCCCGCGCTTTTTAATCGCATTTGTATGATAAAGCAATTGTTCGCAAAATGTTGTTTTTCCAGAATCAACATGAGCGACAATCCCGATTGTAGTATGCAATAGTATTCCTCTTTCTTTTTTGTAAATTTTGAATCTATGTAAGTTACTCTTGTTAAAGAACCTAACGTAGGTATAAAGCTCGCAAGTACTTACATTTTAACAGAAGATGGATGATTTTGATTCAAACATAAAAAAAGCCATTCTCCTTTCACGGTTAGTAAAGGAGAACGGCTTGTCTATACATTAGAAATGGAAATCATCTTCACAAATAATCAGCTCTTTCGGGTCATACGGTTCAATATGGACAAGTGTTGTCGCATAAGGATTCAACTGCTTCACTTCATTTTCAATTTGCTCCGTAATGGCATGTGAATCACGTACATTGAGATTAGGATTTACACTTACTGTAATATCGACAAGAATTAAGCTGCCGTGCTGTCTGCCACGGACATCGGTAACGTCACGGACACGCGGAATTTTCGAAACACGTTCTTCAATCGAACTGATCAATTCCGTATCAAATCCGTCCGTTAACGAGAACACCGCTTCTTTAAAGATTTCGATCGCTGTTTTAATAATGATTAAACCGATAATAAAGGCGGTAATCGTATCGACGATCGGGAAACCTAATATCGCTGCGGTAATACCGATTGCTGTCCCGATACTGACAAAGGCATCAGAGCGGTTATCATAGGCTGCCGCTTTAACAGCAGAACTGTTAATTCTTTTTGAGAGGTTTAAATTATATTTATAAACTGCAAACATAACTGCTGCGCTAAACACAGCAACAATAATTGTTAAAATGGAAGGATCCTGATCAATCGGTTTCGCGATTTTTTCACCTGCTGATATCAGTACTTCGATCCCGACATAAATCATAATAAAGGATGCAACAAGTGATGCGATCGTTTCTGCACGAAAATGTCCGTATCGATGATCATCATCCGGCGGGCGCTGGGAAATTCTGAGCCCGATCAAGACGGCTACCGAAGCAATAATATCGGTTGTATTATTTAATCCGTCTGCCTTCAATGCTTCTGAATCGCCTAAATAGCCTGCAGCTAACTTCAGAGCGCTTAAAAATATGTAGGCAAAAATCGATAAATAGGCACCTTTTTCGCCCGCTCGTAAATTTGTATATTGCTCCAAAATGTTTCCTCCCTGAAAAACTTCTTTAAACACGAAAGAGGTTACCCCGCACAAAATCGAACGGGATAACCTCTTTTACATATCGTTGATTGTAGTATACCAAAAAACCGGGAGAAAACATACATACAAGAAAAAATATTATACAATTATAACTTTATACTCAGTCTAAACGACACCTGTCAAATATCATAGTTTTCGGTTTTGTCCGAAGTAACGGCATATATATGAACGATTTGTCCATCTTCCGACAGAACGATGCCATTCAATTGACCTGTAAAATAACACCCGCCGTCTATTCCAATATATTTTTGGTCTTCACTAATCCAAACATCATTGCAATCATGGATGTGTTGTAATGGTGTATGACCAAAAACATTGATATACGGTGTTTTATTTTCATTTTTATAATGCTGGCGAATCCATAAGAAATTTTCATCATCCGTTTCATCAACTGTCGCGAAACTCGAATCAAACCCTGCATGCGTCAACAACAGATTTCCTGCGATTTCATATAATTTGCCGTTATTTAAAAAATCCAATTCCTCCGCAAACTTCTCTTTTACGACTTGCGCTTGTTCAATCGGGTCCAGTTCACTTACTTCGACCGGTAAATACTTTAAAAATGAAGCCATTGTTTCCCGACCACCGTATTTGTAATAAAAGGCGTGTTTTTGCCCAGGGTTTTCAAGAAAATCCAACAGCATCGCTTCATGATTCCCTTTACAGAAAACAACCTGTTCCCCGTATTTCCGCTTCAAATCCATTACTTTTTGTACAACCTCATAAGAACGAGGACCCCGGTCGATTAAATCCCCCAGTAGAACAAGGGTATCCTTTTCATCCCAGTACGATAATAACTGTTCAAATGCTTTATACTGACCGTGGATATCACTGATAATAAAATAATTTTTCATATTGCACCTGCTTTTCTACAACCTATTTTACGCTACCTATCGCCATATACGGTTTACAACTGTTTGCTCATTGCTAAACTCTATTTCAAATACATCCGGATTGGACAGCTGTTTCCATTCATCAAATCCAAAATGCGGTTGAAAATGATTGAGTAGTAATGACATTATATTGCCGTGTGTAACGATTACCACTGACATATGAGTACTTTGTTTTAATTCTTCTACTAATTCAATTATACGATATGTTGCTTCATTACTAGATTCCCCGCCAGTAAATTTTAAATCCTTATCTACATACGTTTGTTTCAATTTTTCCAGCCAATCCGGAAGACTTTCGTCACTTAATACTCGTTCACTCAACCGATGATCCATTTTGAAAGGAATCTTGTTTTTCCGGACAAAAGGTTCTATAGTATGTAATGCTCTTGTAAATGGACTTGATATGACAAGTTCAATCGGGTACTGTTCCAGAAAATTCGCCAGCTGCTCACTTTCCTTCTTACCAGCTGCTGTTAACTCGGCTTCCGGATCTTGTCCTTCTGCTTTTGCGTGTCGGATAATATATAATTTCATACTGTAAATGCTCCTCGTTCATTCATGCTAATTTTTTATGATCTTGAGTAATTGCTTCATTGCTTTCTTTGCTTCTGGAATGGGAAATACCGGAAAAACATGATTCATTCTCGGGTACTCATAGTAATGGACCCTTACACCTTGTTCCTTTGCTTTATCGAGAAGCATTTTTGCATCGACAAGCAGCAGCTCACCTGTCCCGACAAAAGCAGTGATTTGACCGATGTCTTTCAGTTCTCCATGTAGAGGACTTATTTTGAAATCGGTTAACTCCGCTCCGTCTGCCCATAATCTGCCGAGCTCCTGTGCGCCTGCTACGCCCAGCATCGGGTCAAGTTTTTCAAGTTCTTTGTAGCGTGGATCTTCCCCCCGTACATCGAGCCATGCGGAATGTAGAACAATATGCTGCGGCTGTTTTTTTGAGAACTTCTTTACATCCTGCGCCAGCGCCAATGCCAGTCCACCGCCTGCTGAATCCCCCATAAAAATAAACGGTGCATCATATTTTAAAACGAGATGATCATATAAATCATGAATGGCAGTAAAGCACTCTTTATGTGTATGTTTAGGCAGCTTCGGATAAATCGGCACGACAATCGTGAAGTTTGTCTCCTGTGCAAGCTTCTCTAAATAGCGCCAATGAAAAATCAATGGATCATTAATATAGGCACCGCCGTGGAAATAATAGATAACCTTTTGCGGTGTCTGCTGTTCGTTGATTGTGTAATAGTGCATGCCATTCAGTTCGTCTTTTTGGATTTGGTGCTGCTCTTTGAATTTGGCATCCAGTTCATACGGTCTCTCGTTATGTTTCATTGCAATAAAATCATCGAGCAGGCGTAAATCCATAAATTTCTTTTTCGTTCCGCGCAGCACTAAAAACTTCTCAAACAATACACTTTGCATACTTCGCATACAATGCCTCCCTTTATCTCAACCCCAATTTAACATTTTCCCTTTGTTATCAATTCGCCTAAAATCGATCGATCCCCTTCTAAACGGAAAAACGTTTCCCTTATGCATATGCACATTTATACTTCGTTAGAAAAGTCCTTATGTAACTTCAATTTCTTATTATTCCAATAAAATAAAAATAAGATCATTTTGAAACTTTTTTCCAACTTATTCGTAAATTAGGTAATGAGTTAAGAGGGGGCATGTTCATGCTTATTGGATTTTACAGTGCGCTTATCATTTTCACTTTATTATTTATCATTGCTGCTTTCTTTTTTATCCGGCAATTCGTAAATAAGAAAGTATCCCCTTATAACTTGAATACAGTTATGCTTGGCGTGCTTTCGTTGTTTATGCTGATTGTTTCAGGGATTTACAGCTACGATTTCTATCATCTGCAGACAGGTGATCAGAAAACTGCTGGAGGAAGTTGCGAAATCACCTTTGTAAATGGGCATGGCAGAAGTATCGATACGACTGAGGTTACGATTGAAAATAAAGTTTACAATATTAAATCCAGTACTTACAAAGACTTCCCTGATGGGCGTTATCAATGTGAATTAACGTTTTTACCGATTACAAAAATTGTGACGCAAATCGATATTGTGACAACAGGAAAGAAAGGTGATTAATATGATTGATTTTTCAATTGCATTTATACTTATTTTAGTTTTAATTACACCACTTATTCTATCAATCCACTACCGGGATAAACCAAAAGTGGATAAAGGATTTAAAATTGCTTATCATGGTCTATCATACCGCCGTAAATTTATGCGCGACCTTTATTCCATTCCCATTTGTATTATAGCGTTGATCATTATTTATTTGTTTGAAGGTTTCACTAATCTCTTTATATTTTTCACGCTCTTTTTCATACTACTTTTTGGGATTCAAACGACGTACAATTATATAAAGTGGAAAAAAGAGGATTAGAAAAAGCCTGAGTTCATCTGGAACCAGGCTTTTTCCATTATTTCACTCCGCTCGAACCAAAGCCCTTGTCACCGCGCTCCGAATCCGACAGTTCGTCCGTTTCTTCAATGAAAACTTGCGGGACATATTGGACGACTAGCTGGGCAATGCGCATCCCTTTTTCAATCGTAAACGGTGCTTTCCCGTGATTGATTAAAATTACGCCAATTTCACCGCGGTAGCCTGCATCGATCGTTCCAGGACTATTTAACACCGTAATCCCGTGTTTCAAAGCCAATCCGCTACGTGGGCGTACTTGAGCTTCTGTTCCTTCAGGCAATTCGATTTGAAGCCCGGTTTTAATTAACCCGTATTCCCCAGGCAGTAAAACTTTGTCTTCAACCGCACTTAAATCCATCCCTGCGTCCCCTTCCCGTGCCTGTTTCGGCAATACGGCTTCCGGATGGGTTTTCTTAATTTTTAATTGAATCGGCATATTCATCCAACTTTCTATTTGTATTATCTAATTACATGCAGTTATAACAAAACCATATTTTTTCTCTATTTTCAATAGGGAGTTTTCTAGGATTTTGGTTGAATTTATGTAATCATTCATTAGGCTCTTTACTTTTAGGTTGTTAACGCTTATACTCAATTCAACTATATATTGTGTTTTTTTAACAAGGTACTACTAAATGTAGTTTAAAAGGGAAGTTTGGTGTAATTCCAACGCTGTCCCCGCAACTGTAAATGCTGACTGAAGACGAATAGACCACTGTGCTACTAGCATGGGAAGGTGCGTCTGACGGATGAAGCAAAGCCAGGAGACCTGCCTCGTTAAAACTACGTACATTTCTTCGGGGAATAGGAAATGGAGGCGCGCACTCGATCCGTTTCCATTTCAAGCTATCCTGTTTTCCGGGATAGCTTTTTTGTTTTCCCCGCTGACATGTCCGGCACAATCGTTAGTAATACTTATATAGCGAGGGATTCTATGATGAAACTTTACACGAAAACAATTTGCCCCAAATGCCTATGGGTAAAATCCGAACTTGATGCAGCCAACTTGGACGTAGAGGTCATTAATATTGACCAGGACGAATCAGCAAAACAAAAAGTCATCGATGCAGGTTTTCTGTCTGTGCCGTTATTTGAAATAAACGGTGAGTTTATTGCAGAGCCGACTTCTATTATCGATCGCATTTCTGAAATGACGGCATGATCATTTATGCTTCACGAACTGGCAATGTACGATATATCGTGCAAAAACTCGGTTTACCCGCAAAGGATCTGACCGGGGTGGTAAAAATCGGTGAACCGTATCTTTTATTTACGTATACGGATGGATTAGGCTCTGTCCCCCCTATCGTCGACCAGTTCATGACTGCGAACTTTGAATTATGCAAAGGAATCATCGTAAGCGGAAACCGTAATTTCGGTCATGATTTTTTCGGCCGTGCTGGCGACCTTTTAGCTGCACAATATGGAATTCCGTTAATTGAAAAAGTGGAAATGCGAGGAACTCCGGCTAATTACGAGTCGATTACAGATTACTATTACTCCATTTGGAAAGAGGCATCGATATGAAACAGTATTTAAAATTAAATAATGATATATTAAACCGTTACCGTGCTACCGGTGAACTGGATTTGGCGAAAGACAAAGAAGCAACACGCCGCTATTTTCTGGAAGACGTCAATGTCCGGTTACGCTACTTTATCGATATAGAGGAAAAAGTGCGCTATTTAGTTGATGAAGGCTATTACGAAAAAGAGTTTTTTGACTTGTACTCGATGGACTTTATTAAACAGATGTACAAAAAAGCCTATTCCTACAAGTTCCGGTTCCCTTCATTCATGAGTGCTTCGAAATTTTATGAAAGCTATGCGATGAAAAGCCGTGACGGAAAAGAGATTCTGGAAAAGTACGAGGACCGGATCGTCATCATCGCCCTTTATTTAGCACAAGGTGATGAAACTTTGGCGGAAAAGGCCATTGAAGCGGTTATGACTGCCTACCAGCCGGCAACCCCAACTGCTTTAAACAGCGGGAAAAAGGCGCGTGGTGAGCTTGTCTCATGCTTTAAATTAACGATGGACGATACGATGAACTCAATCGCCGAGAATATCGGCTATTGTCTTGAACTTTCCCGCTTAGGCGGCGGTGTCGGGGTAAACTTGACCGATCTGCGTCCATTGGGAGATCCGATAAAAGGGATCTTAAACCGTGCGAGCGGGGTTATGCCCGTTGCGAAACTGCTGGAGAATTCGTTCTCTTATTCGAATCAATTGGGTTAATAATTGGCCCAATTAAAACGCGGTCAATTGCGGGAACATCTGAGTATATCAAGGTAGGATTCTACAGAGTAATCTAGTAGCGAACCCTAAAAATCCAAGATTGCAGAAAATCCGCAGCCAAGCAACCTAGTAAGGTTGAAGGTTCAACGACTAAGTGATTATTTTAGTAATATTTTAATCCGAACCGCGCCTTTACCAATAGAGTTGATGTTTCCACAATTGTTAACTTTTTTGGCAAAGTGAAGATATAGTCTGATCTCTATGGCGACATAGAGAGCTAGGCAGAAATGACCTAGCCCTACTTTAATTAAGTGGAGTAACAAAATGCAACGTAACGGCTCCGGAGTAGTCTATTTAAATGTTTTCCACGGAGATATTGAAGCGTTCATCTCTTCCAAGAAACCAAATGCCGACGACAAAATCCGTTTAGCTACACTATCTACAGGGATTATTCTTCCGGATATTTTCTTTGAACTGATGCGTCGCGATAAAGATATCGTCTTGTTCAGTTCTTATGATATTTATAAAGAATACGGGAAACGCATGTCGGAAATTTCAATTACGGAAATGTACTATGAGCTATTGGATAATCCGAACATCCGTAAATTGAAACGATTAAACGCCCGTAAACTATATACGGAAATTAAAAAGGCACAATTTGAATCAGGTTACCCGTTTGAAATATTCGATGATAATGTCAATAACGCCCATCCATTAAAGGAAATCGGGCGTGTGAAGATGTCTAATTTGTGTTAATAATTAGCACCTTCTAAGAGAAATCTTAGTCGAAAACTCCGTTAAACGAGGGAAATCTTATTAAGATAATCTCGTACTAAATTATTATTCACCCTATAAAATTGGGTATATAAATTATAAAATTAAATTTTTACACTTGGAGGTAATCTTAAAGTGAAAACATTTGGTTTTGTTTATATAACAATTAATAAGGCAAATGGCAAAGCTTATATTGGGAAATGTATTTATCAAAGACAAAATAATTGGGAAAGTTATTTAGGGTCTGGATTATATTTAAAAAAAGCAATAAAGAAATACGGGAAGGAAAATTTTATTAGGTTCATTTTAGAAGAAGCTTATTCTTCCGATGAATTAAATAACCTTGAAGAATATTATATCAAGCAATTTAACGCAGTAAATTCTCCTTATTTTTACAATTTAAAATTGACTGCAATAGGTGGAGATTGTTTTACTAATAATCCTCGTAAAGAAGAAATTAGACAAATGAGAGTTAAACAAATGTCTGGTAAAGGGAATAATCAATATGGAAAACCTAAAACCAAAAGAATGATTGAATCAGTAAAACAAGCTAATTCTCGTGCAATCTTAATAGATGATATTTATTATAAAAGCCTTTCTGAAGTATCATTTAATCTAGGGATAGGAATAACTACAATAGCCTATAGATTGGACAGTTCTAAATTTCCCAATTATAAGAGATTGTTCCCAAAACACCCAAAAGAAAGATATACTTCACATACTAAAACCAAAAAAATTGAAGTTGATAATATCATCTATAATGGGCAAAATGAAGCTTTAAAAAAATTAAATATTAGTAAAACAACCTTAAATACTAGATTAAATAGTGATAAATTCCCCAATTATAAACGCCTTGAATAATAAAATGTCTAACGACTATCGAAAGCATAGCTAGATGAAAAACTCTAGTGAAGAAGCGAGTAGAGTACCCCTCAAGCGAGGCCCGAATGCAAAATAGGGATAAAACATAAAGGGAAACGCGGAGCACCTTAGCAGGTAAAGCTGAAGGTGATGAAATAGTCTGCTCTATATGGCAACATATAGCTGAGAAATCGGTTTAGAAGTAGCGATTCTAAATGAACATAGAGGACAGAAATTTTACAGTACCAACAAACAAGTATTATCACCGACCAAAACGAGCCGAATGAATATGGTCTCGATGTTTCTTGTAACTTAGGTTCGATTGACATTCACGAAGCAACGAAAGTTCAGGATTTCGGACAGCTTGTCGATACAGCAATGCGTCTATTGACTAATGTCTCAACGATGACCGATATCGTCAACGTCCCTTCTGTGTCGAAAGCGAACAAAGTGATGCACTCTGTCGGATTGGGCGTTATGAACTTGCATGGACACCTTGTACAAAGTGGAATCCGTTATGGTTCCAAAGATTCGATTGAATTTATCGATGCATTTATGGAAGCACTGAACTATTACTCATTAAAAGCATCAATGGAAATCGCGAAGCAAAAGAACGAAACGTTTTATAGATTTGAGGAAAGTGAATATGCGAGCGGTGTTTACTTTGAAACTTATATAAATAAAGAAGAAAAAGAACTTACACCTGAAGTGATTAAAGCACTTGGGGGTACACCGGTTATTACAAAAAATATGTGGCAACAGTTGAAGGCTGATGTATTGGAGCATGGATTATTCCACTCGTATAGATTGGCGATCGCTCCGACAGGCAGTATCTCCTACATCCGCAGCTGTACCGCTTCCATCGCCCCTGTTACAGAACGCGTGGAAGTTCGTGATTATGCGGACAGTCGAACAATTTATCCGATGCCATTTTTAACGAATGATAACCAAGAACTTTATACCGAAGCCTATGAAGTAAACCCGTATGAACTGATCGACCTTTACGCAGCCGCGCAAAAGCATGTCGACCAGGGGATTTCCATGACACTATACGTGACGGACCAGTGGAACACAGAACAATTGGCAAAAGCTTATATTTATGCGTGGACGAAAGGTATTAAAACCGTTTATTACGTACGCCAACGTTTACTTACAATTGAGGAGTGTGTCGCATGTCAAATTTAACGTATAAAGCCGTCAACTGGAATACCCCTACGAGTGAGCTCGCTCGCATTTTTTGGGACCAGCAATGGAAACAAATATGGTTTCCCGAAGAAATTGCAGTCAGTAAAGACGTCAAACAATGGAAGGAATTCGAACATCAGGATACATATAAAAAAGTGTTCGGCGGCCTGACATTGCTTGATACGGTACAAACGAACATCGGCATGAATGAAATCGCCAAGTACACTCCCGATTTTCAGGAGAAAGCGGTGTTAACCGTATTCGGATCGTTTGAAGCAATTCACGCAAAGTCTTATTCATATATTTTTACAACACTATGCACAAATACTGAAATCGACGAAGTTTTCGAGTGGGTACAAAAAAATGAGTTTCTTCAATATAAAGCATATCGCATTGGTGAAGTATACACCGCTATAAAAGAAGATGACCCGGAAAGCTTATGGAAAGCAATGTTCGCTTCAGTTATACTGGAAAGCTTCTTATTCTATTCCGGCTTCTTCTACCCTCTTTATTTAGGAGGACAGGGTGTACTGCGAAACAGTGCGGAAGTGATTAGCTTAATCTTGCGTTAATATCGTGGCGCAAGTAAAACTCTTTGAATTCAGGGAACATCCTAACGTTTAGTCGAGGACAATCCTGAGCCAAGATTGATAGTTAAGAGATTGAAAACTATCAATAAGGTGCAACGGTCATCGAAAGCACATGTTTTTACATGGAAGCGAGTAGAGTAGGATACAAGTCAAGAATGGTATCCGAAGCGGAGAGATATAGCAAAAGCTATATATGATATGATCTGATCTTATAAGAAATTATAAGCTGCATAAAGCAGAAGTAAGAATGACGAACTTACTTGAAACAAAATGGACGAATCAATCCACGGAGTAGCAGTCGGCTTTTTCGCCCAGAACATTTTCAAAACGTTCTCAACAGAAAAACAGCAGGAGCTAACTTTGTGGGGCTATGAATATTTACTCGATTTATATCAGAATGAAATGAAGTATACCGATGATTTATACGCAGAAACGGGACTATCTCCCGAAGTTAAAAAATACGTACGCTACAATGCGAATAAAGCGCTTATGAACTTGGGGCTCGACACGATGTTCCCTGACGAGGAAGTCAACCCGGTTGTCATGAACGGAATTTCCAATACTGGGTCCACCTATGATTTCTTCAGTCAAAAAGGAGCAACTTACGCGGTGGCTAAAGTGGCCCCTATTACGGATGATACATTTAAGTTTTAAAATTAAAACGCTATGGTTTGGTCATGGTCCATAGCGTTTTTTTCAAATTAGATCAATTCTTGCTTATTGTAAAAATGAATAATCATCTTTATATTCTTCTTTTGCAATCTCCTAATTTAACTATTTACTGCTTGTTTCAAAAAGCTTCTTTAATGGTTCCGGAATCTTCGCAACCTTTTTCTTTTCTAAATGATAAAATCAGCCGAATTGTTTCCCCATACAATGAACATGCTTCTCGGTAGTAATCTCCAACTCCATTTCCCAGCTGGATTGTCCGATTTTCACCATCCAACACCGTCCGACCGGTTTATCAAAAATTGTTAAAGGAACTTTGTATTCTATTTCTGTTTTCAAGATTGGTGAAATTTGCACAGCCATCATGTCTGCCAATGGATAATGATTATTTAAAAAAGCCATGCGTAGATCCTCAAACCACCGCACGTACACAATATTACTGACAATGCCCATCGCATCAATATCATAGGTATTGATTTAAATTGGTTGTTCTGCTAATAAAATTCTCATAATTTTTGCCCCCCTTATTTTCCCTCTTCATAACGAATTATTGACCAAAAACCAATATCCTGAAATCCAATTTGCTTATAAATGCGCCCTTAAGCAATTTGTAATTCCATAATCTCTTTTAAAAGTAAGCGCCAAATATAGCACACCTTCAACGAATTCAATGGCCATGAGACAATCATGACAATGAATGAAGTTGGAGGTTTTTTTATGAAACGATCAGAACGTCAGCTGATGTGGCAATCTCGTATTCAAGCTTTCCACACGAGTGGTGAAGCAAGCGTTGCTGCTTGGTGCGCAAAAGAAAATGTACCTGTTCAAAGTATGTATCAGTGGCTGCGTAAATCACGGACGCAGACAAAAATTCAACCTGCTCAGTGGTTACCTGTTGTTGTACAAGAGCCTGTTCTACCTGAAACGATTCCCATTACGATTAAATTAAATGGCATCACCATTGACTGTCCACCCGATTTTGATGAAGCGACTTTAACGAAAGTCCTTCAGGTTGTCCAACATCATGTTCACTAATTTAAGAATGGATCAAGTGTTCATTGCGTGTGGACCAACAGATTTACGGAAATCCGTGGATGGTCTCGCTGCAATTGTACAAGAAAGCTTTCAGCTTGATCCCTTTTCATCGCATCTCTTTGTATTCTGTAACCGAAAAAAGGATAAATTAAAAATCCTTCACTGGGACCATAATGGATTTTGGCTCTTTTATCGTCGTTTAGAAGATGGCCTGTTTGACTGGCCCGATGAAGCGACTACGCCATTGAAAATTTCAGGCAGGCAATTTAAATGGTTACTCGAAGGGTTACCTATGAATCAAAAATCCTCACATATGAAGATTTCTGCTAAAGTTGTCATTTGAAAAAGGAATTCGGCTAATCAGGTCGAATTTCTTTATCTATGGTAAAAATCGAACTTACTCCAACACTTACAATTGAAGAACTCGCAAAAAAGAATGCGGCGTTGGAAAAACAAAATGAAGCCCTACTGGCTAAACTCAACTGGTGGGAAGCACAGTTCCGCCTGAGCCAACAAAAGAAGTATGGTGCTTCAAGTGAAAAAACCAACCAAGATCAACTTACGCTGACGCTATTCAATGAAATGGAAATGACGTCAGATAACACGGTCGAAGAACCGACGCTTGAAACGGTTACCTATAAACGTAAAAAGCGTTCGGGTCAAATCGAAGCGATGTTAGAAAACTTGCCTGTCGAAACGATTCACTATCGTTTAAGCGAAGAAGAGCAGGTTTGTTTGTGTTGCGGTGAAAAGACACACGAAATGAGTACACAAATCCGTCGTGAATTGAAAATCATTCCGGCACAAGTCGAAGTGGTCGAACATGTTCAACACATTTACAGCTGCCGTCATTGTGAAAAAGAAGGAACAGAAACACCTATCGTCACAGCGAAAATGCCAGCGCCTATGTATCCAGGTAGCTTAGCTTCGCCATCAGCGATGGCTTATTTGATGAGCCAAAAATATTGTGAAGGTCTTCCGCTTTATCGACAAGAAAAACAATTAGAGCGAATGGGCATTTCACTCTCACGTCAAACGATGGCGAACTGGATGATGTATGGGGCGAACACATGGCTTATCCATTTATATCATCATCTTCATAAAAAACTACTACAAGAGGATATTGCCCATGCGGATGAGACCAGTTTACAAGTATTAAATGAACCTGGTCGCGCTGCGACAAGCAAATCGTTTATGTGGATGTATCGAACAGGTCGAGAAGTAGCGCCCATCGTGCTTTATGACTATCAAACTACACGCTCGGGTAAACATCCCAAAGCATTTTTACAAGGTTTTTCAGGTTATCTCCATGTCGATGGATATGCAGGTTATCACGACTTGAAAAATGTCGAGTTGGTCGGGTGCTGGGCGCACGCGCGTCGAAAATATGATGAAGCACTGAAATCCTTACCAGCAAATCTACAAAATACAGAGCAGCCATGTGCCGCAAAAATAGGCCTTCAATTCTGTAATCGTTTATTTGCGATCGACAAAAAGATTAATAAAATGGACGACTGTACACCTGAACGTCGCTACGATGAACGTCTGAAGCAGAGTAAACCTGTATTAGATGATTTTTTAGTATGGCTAAAAACAGAAAAAGCCCGTGTCGCACCAAAAACAAAATTAGGTGAAGCCATTACATACTGTTTAAATCAGTGGCAAAAACTCGTGGTATTTTTAAAGGATGGTCGTCTAGAGTTAGATAATAATCGAGGCGAACGTTCGATTAAACCGTTCGTTATCGGTCGCAAGGCGTGGTTATTTGCGAGTTCTCCAAAAGGCGCAAAGGCTAGTGCTGTCATTTACAGTATTGTAGAAACAGCCAAAGAGAACCAACTCGATCCGCTGAAATATTTAACGTATGTCTTGGAACAGCTGCCGTTAATTGAACGAACAGACGACGCAGCGTTAGATGCGTTGATGCCTTGGTCAGATAAAATTCCGACCAACTGCCACGTACCAAAACGAACTATATAGATAACATAACAATAGCGGCTGCCTAAAACTAGGTGGCCGCTATTTGACGCTTACTTTTAAAATCAGAAATCTAATTCAGACATTTTCGATATATTTATAAGTAGGATACGCTTCGCTAACTAATCTTCTCACTAGTATATTTTTATCTATACTTAATATTGTTGAAGCAAAATTAACACTCTGATATTCAATACCGTCAATAAGTACCTTTCTTGCCTTTTTAGATAAAGGATTTTCTCCAACTTCAATGAACTTATAATTCGAAAAGGACTCACTCTTAACTCTTTCTGATATAGTTCTATTCGGGATACCTAGCTGACGACTCGCTTCCATTATTGAAGCGTATTCAATCCCATCAACGCAAATTCGTTTACTCTTCCTCGAATTATGTGAAAACTCCCCTTTAGGAGTTTTCTTTATCTGAACCTCTATAAAATTAGGGTATGCCTTATCTTTTAGCCTTTTAGCAATAACTTTACGATTTATACGTAGCTGTCGTTCAGCTTCCATCATTGAATGATAAAACACATCATCTATAATTATACCTTTGCTTTTTCCATTGTTCTTCATCATTGTATTACGAGTCGATTCTGAAATTCCTTTTCCCTTCATTCTCTTTCCATTTTCAACTAATTTCCTTTTTACTTCTCGCTGATGAGCCACTTTTATCTTATTATCTATACACTCACGTTCAGAAAAGTGTTTCTCCCACCAATTATTATATAACTTCCGATTACGTATTCGACTTGCTGTGCCAGATGGCAGTGTATGGATTTCTTCAATTTCAGCATTAGTTTTTCCCTCTAACATTTCCTCTACTATCATTAAAAACTCTTCTTCTGTGACATTACCTAACAACTCAGCAACATCATTTGATTTGGTAGGGATGTAATTTTCCACTAGAGCCCATAAAGTTTTAAATCTATGTTTATGACGAATAAGTGAAACATATCTATCATGCAAATCATATAATTCTCCGATGAATTTATTGCTCTTTCCACTGACAAACAAATCTACTAATTCAAAAAATTGTTCATTAGTTAGTTTTGCCATTGGATTTTTCTCCCCTGTAATTCGTTGAGACATTTCTCTCTTACGTTCTTCGGTAATTATTAAACCATGTCCACCTTCTCCACCTAAGGTTAGATTATAACCATTTTTATAAGAATCATATTTTTGAATAAATCTGCGTTCTTCTACTGAGAGACCTTCCTTTGAAATATTCTCATATGTAGCGATGATATATGTCTGAATATCCCCATACTTATCGAATGCCTTTTGTAAATAACGATTATAATGCTCTCCTTTTAGTAATAAATTAATATGATCTTTAATTCTTTTTTCTTTTTCAATTAAATGATCTTTTCCAATATAATATTTCCCATTAATCACCAAAGCATATATTCCTTTTTTCATTTTCTTTCCCTCGCTTTTTCTCTCTCTTGAAATTGGGAGATTACTTACATTGGTTTAACAACCTTTGACTTTGGAACATAAGAAAAGTTAAGATCTAACCATTTAACATTGTTTGTGCGAGTTCTTTTGTGCACTCGAAAAATCAACATACCAAAGCTCCTTAGCCTAAGCTCCATTGTTTTTTTCATAAGAATGATTTTCTGGACAAATCCACCATACCTTTAAATTACAACCTTTAGAAACTTCAGTTGGAGAGATAATAGTTGCATTTTTAGAAAAATCCCATTCAACAAGAAGTTCTGGAAATAACTTAGCAATAGATTTCTCCTCAGTAACTGTTTTCATAAATCATTCACCAACCTTTATTCGTAATTTTTATATCAAGATATTCTCACCTAAATTGTAAATGAAAATAATTAAAAATTCTAACAATTAGTAATGTAGCCCCTATAACTGATGATACGTTTTAATTCTAAAAGAAACGCTATACCAAAAAACTGGTATAGCGTTTCTTCTTATTTAATAAGTTCATTTTAGCCATTCTTTAAATATCGGGTCATGTGTTGAAACTATCGGCTGGTAATTCGCACCTTCGTGTATATATTGAAAGGCCGCATTAACTGCTTGCATTGCATCATGTGTTGCCCCGTGGATGAGTTTCAGTTTGCCTTGCTCATAGCGAGCATCCCCTGCTACAAAATATCCGGGAAAATTCGTTAAACCATTATCTCTTTGCTCTATTCGTCCTTTGAATTCAATGGTCCGTTTTTTTGCACCAATATGACAAAAGACAGCTTCATATGCCCGGTCATTAAAATCCGAGAATTTATAAATTGGAATGTTATTGTTTGCAAGCCCGTCCATTAAAATAGGCTGTAAATTCAGCTCTTTGTCGGTATATAATGTAACCGCATTACCATAACCCATTAACCGAATTGCCCAATCCGCTGCCATCGGTGTATGTCCGATTACTGCAATAGGTCCATCATATTGTTGGAAAGCTGGCGGGTCATACTGTATTTTTTTCGACATATGTGCATGTTCGATTCTTTTTACCTCACTAAATCCATTGCCGGTTGCCGCTATGATAGTTTTAGCTAGTATGGTTTGCTGTGTTGTCATTACATAAAACAACTCGTCAATATTTTCAATTTCCTCAACAATTTCTCCAAGTAACACATTAGCTTTACTTACTTTTAACTGTTCGATCAGCGCTTGTTTATAATCACGCGCTAAAACACCAAATTGACCAGGAATATCATAAATTTTATAGTCCAAAAATAAATTAAGTCGTCCGCCTAGTTCATGATTACCTTCAATTAATACAGTGTTCATCCTTCTAGATGCACTATAAAATGCACTGAACATCCCGGCAGGACCACCACCGATTACACAAACATCGTAAATCATTGCTCTCCCCCATCATTACTGTATAAAAATATCTTTATGTAATTGTTCACTTTTCCCTTCTATCGAAAAACAAGCACCACCATCCAACAGATAACCCCATAGCTGGTTGTAAGGCTGTTTATGAAGTGCGGAAATCAAACAGGCAATTGCAACACCGTGCGAAACGACAGCGATTCTCTCATACGGTAACTTTAACAAATACTGGTGAAACCTGAGCATCCGGTTGGTTACTTCATTAAAGGATTCCTGAGTCGTATTGATAAACAGTTCAGGTGAATTCATATAGCAACAATACTGTTCATCCTGTTGAAGGTTCTTAATATAGCTGCCTTGCCAATGTCCCAAGTTGATTTCACGCAAATTTTCATTTTTATGAATGGTGTGGTCCGGAAACATGAGACGGGCTGTTTGCACTGCACGCTTCAAGTCACTGGAGAATACGATCTCAGGATTCCAGTTAACGGACATTGCCTGTTCAACTCCTTTTGTCGTTAAATCCGAATCAAGCCATCCTTGCAGCCGCCCTACTTTATTCCACACTGTTTCACCATGACGGTAGTAGTTAATGATTTTTGACATAATTCGTTATTTCATCCTTGCATTTTGTCCAGATTTCTTCACTTTTGACAGCGATTCGAAACCATGCGCCGTCCAAGCCGACATAGTTTTTTGTATGGCGTAAAACGATTCCCTGCTCTAACAAATATTTAAAAAATTCATCCGGATTATATTGTTTCGGTAATTGGAACAATAAGAAATTCGCTGCACTATTTGATACTTTACAATCAATTAATTTTAAGTCCTTCACCATCTGACTTCGTAATTTACTGCTCTTTTCACGAGATTCCTTCACAAAATCCTTGTCTTGTAAACAGAGACAGCCGATTTCATTTGCAATCGCACTCACATTCCAGTGCGGCAAGTAATGACGGACTTTTTCTGCATGTTGCCCGATGACATAACCGAGACGAACTCCTGCCAGTGCATACATTTTTGTCATGGATCGTACGACAAATAAATTGGAATAGGTGTTTACCAATGAAACAACGCTCTCCGATTCATCGGTCCAGTCCATGAACGCTTCGTCGACAACAAAATTACAGTGTGGGTACTTTTTAATCAACTGTTCAATCCAATGTTTTTTCAATAATACGCCTGTAGGATTATTCGGATTACAAATATAGCAGGCATGAACATTTTTCAGCTTTTTCTCCAGTATTTCTTCATTAAACCTAAATGTTTCAATATTCTCAGCTAAAATAGAATGAATGACACAATCCTGCTGTGTTAATGTTCTCGCATACTCCGAAAAGGAAGGCTGTAACAGAGCAATCTCCTGTCCATTGAAAAGCTGCGCCAAAGCCATTAAGCCTTCTGCTGCACCGTTTGTAACGACAACGTGTTGTGCTGCCACTTGGTGTACATCCGCCGCTTGCGAGCGAAACGGTTCCGCTTGTTCATGCGGATACCCCGCTATTTTCTCTATCAAATTCGCCCACTGTTGCTTTACTAGCTTCGGATACCCGAGATGATTAACATTTTCGCTTACATCAATGACTTTGTCTGGCATATGTAAATTCATCGCTTTATATAACGCGGCTGCATTAGCCCCATGTGCGGGCAATTGCATACAATATTCCCCCTGTTATCACAACACACCATGTACAAACATACATGTGCCGGATCGCTTTTTTAATATGTATTTTCTGCATCGTATTGTCAGGTTCACCCATATAAGCTCTAAATGATTCCACACCACCATAACGATTAAACCCGCCTAATCGGATTCCTAACTGAACGGCAGTAGCTGCTTCCAAATATCCGCTGTTCGGGCTTGGATGTTTTTTTGCATCTTTTAGCCAGTTTTTATAACGGTATTTGAATGGTTGTGCCGTATGACATTTTGTAAATATTATAAGGAACCACCCCGAAATTCTGCTAGGCACATAATTCGCAACATCATCCAATTTAGCTGCACCATATCCGAAATCCGCATAGCGTTCGTTTTTATAGCCAATCATCGAGTCCAGTGTATTAATCGCTTTATAGCACCATGCACCGGTTGCCCCGAAAAATAACGCATACATAAGCGGAGCCGTTACACCATCACTCGTATTTTCCGAGACTGTTTCAATGACACCTCTTACAATTTCGGCTTCATCCAAATGATTCGTATCACGTCCCACGATCCAGCTTAAATATTTCCTTGCTTCGGGTAAATCATTCGCTTTCAAGCTATCGTAAACGAGCATCGCCGCTTCTTTTAATGATTTCTGGGCTAGGGCTAAACTAATCAAAAAGATTTCAACTGCAAGCCAAAGAAGAATATGTACTTTCATTGCAAGAAAGACAATAAAAAAAACCGAGCCGGTTGTAATACTTACCGTGAGAAAAACCGTTAAAAAGCCTTTGAACCGTCTTCTACAGTTACTGCCGTTATTCCATTTCCTCTCAAAAAACGAAATCACGTTGCCAATATAAATGACGGGATGCGTCCATTTTTTTGGATCCCCAACAATGCAATCGATGAGCACTGCGATTACACAAATAATAAAATACATCGTGCCCCTCGCTCCTTTATTTTCGTTTGATATGAAATGAAAATTCCAGAGCACATTCAATGCTCTGGATAAATTTTAACATTAATGATGATGGTGGTGTTCATATCCATGTTCTTCTGCATATTTGCGGAAATTCTCTAAATCGATCATACCTGTTGATGTACCGTCCAGGGCCTGTTCCATGCGCTCCAGCAATACTTTCTTTAAATTCGGATGGTAGCCGAAATAATTTGCAAGTAAAAAATCAACGTCTTCATACTGCTCTGTAAACTGCTCGACCATCTTAGCCATTCTTTCCATCAACACTCCTGTAAACAAGAAGTATGGAAGCATTACAATTTTTTTTGCTCCAAGTCTTATACAACGCTCGATTCCTTGCTCCACAGATGGTGTCGTTACGCCCATAAATGCGCTTTCTACAATTGGAACGTCTAGTTTTTCCCATAACAAGCGGGTAATTTTATAGAAATCACCGTTTGCATATGGATCACTACCTCCACGCGCAATAAGTAAAATAGCTGTGTCTTCATATTTTTCATCAGGATTGAAGCCGACTTCAGCTAATCGAGACTTAAGAATCTCAAAAATTTCTTCGTGAATCCCAATTGTTTGACCATATGTAAACCGAACATCCGGAAAATGCTCTCTAGCATGTTCGATTTCGGCTGGAATATGCAGTTTTGAATGTCCTGCATGCAATAAAATGATCGGAATAACATGAACTTCATCCGCACCCTTTTCAATACATAGCTGAATTCCATCTTCTATATTCGGGACAGCAAACTCTAAAAAACAAGTCTCAACAAGAAGTGCTGGATCAATGTACGTTTTCATCTGCTCGACAAACTGACGTACCTCCTCATTTCCTGCTTCTACTCTGCTTCCATGTCCAACAAATAGAACTGCCTTTTTCATTGGTCCTCTTCCTTTTTTATATTTATCAATCCCTTTTATTCGATTCTCATGACGGATTCTTTCCCCGTGTTCCACCGAATAAATAATGGATGTTTCTTCAGCGGTATCCTGTACAATTGCCCGCGAGGTTTCCTCGTTTTGAACGGAATACCATGTCCCTTTCGGATAATCAATAACAACACATTTATCTTTACATCGCCCATTACATCGAGTACGTGATGTATGAATCATTTCATCTAAACGATTTTTACGTATTTCATCCCGGATTTGCTGTGTTACTTCTTCTGCACCGGCACCCATACAAGTAGCCCCGTTACAAATTAATAGATGTCGCTGCATTTGGTTTAAATTCCAAGTTGTCATAGAGTCCTCCTTCTTGTAGTTGTTCAAAATAAGCTTTATTTTTGTGCACGAACGCGGCAAACTTCTCAGTTGATGACGCATTGTACTTCCCTAATATGTCTTTCACAAGATCGATCACTTGATTTTCCGGTACTTTTTTCACCAATAGATGCCCGGAACTGGCACGTCTTCCCATAGGAATTGCGCCTCCGTAAACATCAACTTTGCCATTATGGAAAATGAGTGCCAGGTCATCCTGTACTGCGTTATAGCATGCTTTAGTACATGCATTAAAGCCGATGCGTACTCTATTTTTTAATGGCATTTGTTCAACTTGTTCCAGTAAGTCCTTTGCAAGTGGGAAACCGTCTAACAAATCCCCATCACAAAAGTCACAACATTTGAATAAAGCACTTGGTGTTTGCGAAGCCACATACAAATTCACTTCCGTTAATTTTTCCATTGCCTGCTCAACATTCGAACGATGGACCGTAACGATAAAACTATGGCCGGCAGAATATTTTACAGCGCCAGATTTTTCAAGATTCGCTAACACAATCAGCTGATCACTTGTTAAATGTTTGTTTATTAAACCTGGTCGTACAATTAATGCTACATAGTCATCCATTGCTTTTAACTTAGCAAAAGTCTTGTTCGGCATCGGCAGCTGCAACGCCTTCTCGAAATTTTTCTTAGCATATTCTTGCATAGATACACAGCTCCCATTCATCAATTACGCCCTTTTAGCACTGGTTGAACCCCTTTGATTTAGCAAGGTTAGAATGAATCAGGGTAAAGACCTTTTACGATAATTTCAAGCGCTTCTGCCACTCGTACACCTTCTGATGCAGCCGATAATGGTAGAACAACAAAACGCTCATTTTGTACTGCCGGCGTTTGGCTCAATGCCGGATCATTTTTCAGGAAATTAATTTTTTCTTCAGCTGTTGTAGAACCGTAATCGATGACAATGATGGCCTCAGGATTACGCTCAACGGCATCTTCTTTTGAAACCGTTGCCCAGTTTTTTTCGATATCACCAAAAATATTATTTGCTCCTGCCATTTTCACGAGCGTGTTCATAAAGTTTTGCGTTGCTGTAAATACATCTTTATCACCACTATCAAATACTAGGACATCGATTGGCTTCTCCACCGCAGGAACTTTTTCTTTAATCTTTTCAATATCTGCATTCATTTCTGAAATTAACGTTTCACCGCGCTCTTCAATACGAAAGATCTTTGCGATATTACGAATATCCGTGTAAATATCCTCTAACTCCGGAGCTACTTTTACAGAGGAAGACTGTAAGTAACTGCCGATTCCCAATTGTTCTAATTCTTCACGGGACATTAAGTTTTTCTCATTAAATGCACTTGCCCAACCACCGTAAATGAAATCGGCTTCTGTCGAGATAACCTGCTCTTTCGAAGGATATTGTTCAGCCAGTACCGGAACTTGGTCATATGCTTCTTGTAGTGAAGGATAAATCTGGTCATCTAAGTATGCTGTGCCTACCATCGAATCTTCCAAGCCAAGTGCAAGCATCACTTCCGTTACATGCTGGTTAATGGAAATCGCTTTTTTTGGAACCTCTTCATATGTAATGGACATGCCTTCATTCTCAATTGTTACTGCCTGTACCGTTTCATCCGAATCTGCTGTTGCTTGTTTTATACTTTCACTTTGTTCATCACCTGAACATGCCCCTAAAATTAATGCTGATGCCAGGGCAAACGGTGCCCAAATATTTTTACGTATTTTCATTTTCTTCTCCTTATGTATCTAGTGATGTATTCGTATAAAAAAATAAATGCATTTTCTCTGTGAACGGATTTTTGGAAATCCCTGCATCAATTTTAAATACTTCTTTTAACATCGTTGTCGTTAATACATTTTCCGGTGTACCTTGAATATGTAATGTTCCATCGTTCATAACAATTAACTCATCACAATACGCTGCAGCTAAATTTAAATCATGTAACGCAGCAATAATCGTAATCGGTAAATCTTTGACTAAATCCATTAAATGGAGCTGGTGTTCAATATCTAAATGGTTTGTCGGTTCATCCAATACGAGAATAGTTGCCTGCTGCGCTAATGCACGTGCGAGCATGACCCGCTTTTTCTCTCCACCCGATAAATTACTTAGTGTACGATTGGCTAAATGGGCGACATTGGCTAATTCCATACTTCTATCGGCAATCGACACATCTTCTGAGTTATCCGCGCTAAGCCAGCCTTTATAAGGGGTACGTCCCATCATCACCAAATCTCTTACAGTAAAATCAAATAAGACAGTTGACTCCTGGCTAACGACAGCCATTTGTCTTGCCAGTTTTTTCGGGGAAATATCCCAAACTTCCTGTTCATGTAAAGTTACTTTTCCCCATGATTGTTTTAGATGTCGGTACAAAATTTTAAGCATCGTGGATTTACCACTACCATTTGGACCAATAATCCCTATAAATTTACCTTCGACGATTTCCAAAGAAATGTTTTTTAAAATATTCTTATCATCCACCGAATATTCAACTTGATGTAGCTGGATCATTTCATTCTCCTTCCCCAAATGCATAACGCTCGCGACGAAGCATCCAAATAAAGAACGGACTGCCAAATAATGCGGTAATAATTCCAATCGGCATTTCTTCGGGTGCTATTGCAATTCGTGCACCCATATCAGCCCATATAATAAGAATTGCCCCAAGCAGCGCACTTAGCGGTAAAACCACTTTATAATTGGAGCCGACAATCATGCGCACAATATGCGGAACAATGAGACCGACAAACCCGATACTTCCGCTAACAGCAACGACAACACCGGTTAGTAAGGACACAATGATGATAATAAACAGCCGGAAGCGTTCAATATTAATTCCTAATGTCGATGCTGTTTCTTCACCTAGCAACAGTACGTTCAATTGACGATAGCTTAGTAGTAATAATGGGAAGACGATACAAAAAGTAACAAAAGGTATTCCGAGATTTGACCACTTTGCGCCACCTAAACTACCAAGCATCCAAAACATGACGGCCTGAACACCGCCTTGTTCTTTGGAAATCATTAACATAAAGTTGGTCATCGCTCCTAACACCATGGAAACCGCAATTCCCGAAAGCAACAATCGAATCATTGAAGTTTTCCCACTCACCCGCGCAAGCATAAAGACAATCAATACAGCTAATATCGCACCAAAAAAAGCGGCAAGCGATAAAGCAAACACTCCGAAAAAGCTAAATGCACCGAATAAAATTACCGAAGTTGCTCCGACAGAAGCACCCGAGGATACACCGAGTATGTATGGATCTGCAATGGAATTCTTTACTAGAGCCTGGATTGCTGCACCCGATATTGCTAATGAAGCCCCAACTAAAAGTGCCAATAATACGCGGGGTACCCGAATTTCCCAAATGATGACTTGTTGCGCATTTGATGCATTTGTTTCATTTAAAATACCGGTTTTATAAAGTAAAACCTCAATAATTAACTGGGGTGTAATTCCTACAGAACCTACCATAATTGCGCCAATAATCGATATTGCGAGCACAACGATTAAAATAGGCATCCATAACCAAAATTTCTTTTTATTCATAGAAGTTTACCGGCTCCCAACTGATGATGGCTGCATAAAATTTATGTCGGTAAACAATCTTGCCTTCCTCCTTTGTAACGAATCGGGCAAGTACCTCTTTAACATGCTCTGAATCAAACGGATTCGATAGTATCTTTTTACTTTGTGCCACATAGAGTGCTTCATAATTATCATAGTAATAAACACGCTCTAATGGCAGCATCTCACAATTAGCATAAATACCGAGCTGATACAGCATATTTAAAATTTCAATATAATCACGTCTAGGATATTTAATTTGATAATGATATTCTTTTGCTAAAACATCATAATGCGGTTGAATCGGTCCTGTTGTTAAACCGATGATCGCCCTTTTCTTTGCACGATTATTCATTTTCAGCAATGCCTTATTCATCTCATATATTCGGTAATAGCAATTGACTCCGATCACTATATCATGTTGTTCAACATCGGCTTCTTCCCATTTTGCATGGACAAAGTGTACCGCATCGTCTTCTATGAAATACTGCTGCAGATAGTCCAAAACACTTTTTGATCCATCAACCAATGTCAGTTTTCCGACATCTTCTCTTAAAGGAAATGTATAATTCCCCCAACCGGGTCCCATTTCCAGACAGCTTGCACCCTGTGGTATGTATTGACGAATCTTTTCATAAATCGGAACGGCATGTGCATCCGTTTGTTTATAGGATTTTTTTTGCATCGATTGTGCCCAAAAGGCTTCTTCCAACGCATCATTTTTCATCCGTTCCGGCATATTTCCATGCCAGTCCAGCATCCCTTCCTTCCAGAGCTGCTCAAAATCAATCGCAAGTGGCCCATGTAAAACAGCCATCAACTTCACCTCTTTTCAACCGTGGTTTCCGAAATAAACGAATAAATCTTCTCCATATCCAAATGCTCACGTACATGGCGGTCTAGCATTTCATAGGCTTGTTCGCGACGTTCATAATCAGATAAGACATCTCCTGATATTGGTTCCATCCCTTTTTGTATACGGATTGTATTAAAATAATCACGTGTGAATAGGCGATTTTGGAAAATCCCGTGTACATATGTACCAAATACTTGCTCCGTATACACACCATCTGTCCGGCCGTCATAAAATTGGATGAAAGGCTTCAACGGTTTAGTCGCTATACTGCGCCCTAGATGAATTTCATAGCCTTCAATCTCATGGCCTGTACAGCTTCTTCCAGAAACTTGAACCGTTTGCTTACTATTAATAAATGTTGTTTCAATCGGCAGCAAACCTAAAGTTAAATACGTTCCGCCAGTGCTTTCAACCGCCTGCTCATCACGAATGAGCTCACCTAGCATTTGATAACCCCCACAAATACCGATGATGCAAACATTTTGATTCGCTAATTGTAAAATTCCTTGCATCAACCCGGTTTGCTGAAGCCATAAAAAATCTTCCACCGTATTTTTAGTTCCTGGTAAAATTACGACATCCGGATTTTTTAAATCACTTAGATTGGTAACAAAGCGGACTCCTACACCAGGTTCTTCAAACAATGGATCCAAGTCAGTAAAATTAGAAATACGGGGTAACCGGATGACAGCAACATCAATCGCAAATTCGTGTTGTTGTGGCTTCTTTAAGCGCAAACTGGATAGCGCCATTGAATCTTCTGCTTCAATTTGAACATCGAAATACGGAATAACGCCCAGTACAGGGATCCCTGTATACTCTTCCAGCCACTCGATTCCATTTGTCAGTAGTTCTTTCATGCCGCGAAACTTGTTAATAATGATTCCTTTGACACGGGCTTTCTCCGTATCATCCAATAACATCAGTGTCCCGACAAGGGAAGCAAAAACACCACCGCGTTCAATATCCGCCACTAAAATCACGGCCGCATCTGTTTCATGGGCCATTCGCATATTGGCAATATCACGGCTTTTCAAGTTAATTTCCGCGGGACTTCCCGCACCTTCCAAAACAAGAACATCATAGTTCTCCGATAAACGTTCAAGTGATGTACGAACTTCAGGCATGACCGCCTCTACAAATTGTTCACGATAACTGACCGCATCCATATTGGCAAAATGTTTACCGTGCAGAATCACTTCCGATACCATATCCCCTTTAGGCTTCAGTAAAATTGGGTTCATATCTGTCGTTGCATCAATTTTTGCCGCTTCTGCCTGAACCCCTTGTGCACGACCAATTTCTCCGCCATCTTTTGTAATATACGAATTCAGCGCCATATTTTGTGATTTAAACGGAGCAACTCGGTAACCGTCATTAACTAAAATGCGACATAGTGCTGTACATAGTACACTTTTCCCCACATCGGATGCGGTGCCCTGAATCATGATTGCCTGCACTAAAATTCCAGCCCCTTCATCGCTGTGACGTCCTGCTCGCTGTAATAATGTTTTGTCGCATTAACAGTTGAAACCAGATCAGCCATTGCAATAAGGTCCGGATGTGCTGAACGTCCTGTAACGACTAAATGCATTCTGGCCGGTCTATTACGTATTGCTTCAAGTACTTCCTCTAAAGGTAAAACATCATTAATTGGGAATTTTGAAATTGCCAATGCATTATTTAACTCATCCAAAACTAGTAAATCAGTCGCTTCATCCTGCAATTCCTTTTTTATTGTTTGCCAAGCCTTTTTTAGCGCTTCTCTATGTTCTTCCGGTGTTTTTGTCCACGTAAAACCAATGCCGAGCTGAACGGTTTCAACACCTAATTTACGAAGTGCAATTTGTTCCCCATATGTACGTTCCGGTGATTTAATAAACTGAAAATATTTCACAGTCATCCCACGCCCGATTGCACGTAAGGTTACACCTAATGAAGCGGTTGTTTTGCCTTTTCCTTCACCCGTATATACGAGCAGCATTCCTTTTCTCGCCATGAAAATGCCTCCTTAAATCCAAGTTGTTTTTTCTGAAAACGATGTACGTTTTTTCTCTGTTGTAACTGGTTCCTCTGGATAGCCAATACATAACGTACCTACGAGGTGTTCGGAATCCGTCGCCCCGACAAATTCATGCAAAGCTGTATCATGTACAAGACCGACTCCACGTGTCCGCCACACCATACCTAAACCGAGCGCTTCAGCCATTAGCCACATCGACATGATCGCACTGCTAACAGCAAATTTATTGTCCAGTGTCGCCCCTTCATCGTCTTCCACTATGGCAGATGTTACGACAATGATGAGCGGTGTTTTTGTTACTGCCTGCATCGAGCTTTCCACTAAGTTTGGTTTTGTCGGGAAACGTTGCTGTAAATAATCAAATGCTACTTGTTCAAAACGTTTTAAACTATCACCTTGCAAAATATAAAAATGCCAAGGCTCGCGCATGCGATCATTCGGTGCATAAGTTGCCGCTTCCAATAATTGTTCAATTTTCTCCCGTTCTACTTTCTTTGATAAAAATTGACGCACCGCACGTCGTTTTTTTAATGCTTCTAACATGTTGTCTCAACCCTTTCATTAAACCATGCAATTTCTTCCCGAATTCCTACAACATCCCCGACTAAAATCATTGAAGGATTGACCATCTTTTGCTGTTGAATCTGTTCGGGAATCGATTCTAATTGACCTGTAATCGTACGCTGATTGCTTGTTGTTCCCCATTCAATTACTGCAACCGGGGTTGTCGGTTTCTTTCCATGTTTAATTAAGCTTTTCGTAATATGATCGATATTGCCAATACTCATATAGAACGCAATCGTATCGATTTGTGCGAGACTTGCCCAGCTTAAAAAGTCCTGCCCCTTTTCTTCACGGCCATGTCCGGTTACAATAGCAAAGCTTGTTGCATAATCACGATGTGTAACAGGTATTCCTGCATATGCCGGTGCCGCTATTCCTGCTGTTATCCCTGGAACGATTTCAAATTCAATGTTTTCGTTGCGAAGAATTGCTGCTTCTTCTGCGCCTCGTCCAAAGACGAATGGATCGCCACCTTTTAGACGGACAACCCGCTTGTTCTGCTGTGCTTTTTCAACTAGCACCCGATGAATTTCATCTTGTATCAGGCCATGCTTTCCCGGTTCTTTTCCACAATAAATTAATTCGCAATGGGCTGTTGCGTGTTTTAAAATTTCGGGGTTTACTAATCTGTCATATAAAATGACATCAGCTATCTGAATGCATTCTAAAGCACGTATTGTCAGTAATTTCGGATCACCCGGTCCAGCGCCAACTATATAAACAAATCCACTCAATTGATTTCTCCCGCTTCAATCTGACGTATAAACTGTGCACACTTTTCCTTATTCTTTTGCTGAATCCAAACCAGTATTTCAGGTTCGAGTAATTGAGCAAGCACCGTTTTTTTTGCATCGCCTTCATAATTTTTAAGAATAAGTAAACGGGCTTTCTTTAAAAATGCAATATAATCTGCATAACTTTCATCGTATTGTTCCTCTAAGTCTGCTTTTACTTTTCTAGTAAGCGCCGGACTCGCGCCAGTTGTCGACACCGTTACAACAAAATCTCCACGACGGACAACAGCAGGGTTCATAAAATCCATACGGCCTAAAGCATCTGCACGATTTAATAATTGCCAATGCTGTGTCGCTTCTTCCACAGCATCATTTACCGCTTCGTCATTAGTTGCCGCAAAAATGAGGGCTGCATCGTCTAAATCAGCCGGTTCAAAAAGTTTTTGTTTCCACACTGCTCTGCCTTCATCAAAATATATTTTTAACTTATCCATTACTGTCGGACTGACAACGGTAATCTGGGCATTCGTAGGTATTAATGCTTCCACTTTTTGACGGGCTACATGGCCTCCACCGACGATTACCACTTTTTTAAAATCTATATTGACCATTAACGGAAAATAATTCATGCTCTTACCTCCAAACAAGCTGCAAGCCAATTTTTCACGAGTTGTGGATTGGATGCGAAATGAAAATGTGTATAACCAGCGACTAGATTACCTTGTGAATAACCTTCCTGTTTCGCTCCAAAGCGTCCTTTTGTAAAATAAGCAGGTATTTCATGGTTTCCTTCGTATACGGAATAATGGAATTCATGACCTTTGGCAAGCTCCTGTTCACCAATTAAAAAGTTGCCTTCCACACCGGTAATTTCTCTGTAGCCTAACGCCGCTAACTTATCTTGCATACGAACGATCCCCGGAATGACACCTAGCATTTTGTAGCCATTTCCTTCACGGTTGAAAATTTCTTCAGTTAAATACATGAAGCCGCCACATTCTGCAAGTGTTGGAATTCCCTTATCAATTGCTTGTTTTATCGAATTTTTTGCCTGTTGATTTTGAGCAAGCTGCTCTGCAAATTCTTCAGGGAACCCTCCGCCAATATATAAACCTTGTGCCTGTTCAGGAACCGGCTCATTTTCAAGAGGCGAGAAGAAATGCAGTTTTGCACCGTATGCTTTAAGTAATTCAAAATTTTCTTCATAATAGAAGTTAAATGCTGCATCTTTTGCAACAGCCAAATGAATTTCTTGCGTATTTCCTTGTATTTCGAAAATCTTTGAAGTTTGCTCCAATTCGGTCGCTTTTGTGACTTGTAGCAATAAATCCAGATCAACAGTTGCTTCAATAGCAGCTGCAAGCTCATCGAAATACGGATCGAGCTCTCCTCGTTCAATAGCCGGTACTAAACCTAAATGACGGCTCGGCAACGCTGGTACCGCACCTTTTTGCAGGTAGCCGAGAACGGGGATGTTACATTCATGTTCAATCGCTGTTTTAATAATTTCAAAGTGACTTTTACTCCCAAGCTGATTGGCAATAACCCCCACAATATTGGCATTCTTATCCAACTGCTGGAATCCTTTTACTATAGCAGCGACGCTTCGGGCCATACTTGCTGCGTTAACAATTAAAATTACCGGACTGTCAGTAATTTCACTAATATGTGCGGCCGATCCTTCATTCGATAATGGTGACTTCCCGTCATAAAATCCCATGACACCTTCAATAATAGACACATCTGAATCTATGCTGTTTCTTGCGACAATTGTACGGACAACATCTTCTGACATCATAAAACTGTCAATATTGCGTGAAGACCGTTTCGTTACAGCTGTATGATACGTCGGATCGATATAATCCGGACCACTTTTAAATCCTTGAACAGTTAGGCCGCGCTTCATCAGTGCACGCATAATACCGATCGTAAATGTCGTTTTTCCAACGCCACTTCCTGTACCGGCTAATACAAATCGATTCATCCGGTTACCTCCTCTTCAAATGTAATCCGGGAAACGGAAATGGTTACATTGCCGCTTTTCTTTTTTTCCAATAACCAGTCCGTCGCATTGGCACACCGTAATGCTGCGGGTTCACTGACACCGTAAGCCCCTGTATATTTAAAGACCGTTTCAGATGGATTTTGCAGCGGCATTTCATTTAGCTCTGCCGGTGTATACGTTATAAACTGCCAGTTGTTTCTAGCCGTTACTTGCAGGAAACCTTGCTCGTCTTTTTTCAAATCGATTGTGGCGATTGCTTTGACACTTTTTTTGCTCAGCTTTAGTTCTGCAAGCGTTTCATCAATTAGTTGTTCAATTTCTTCTGCAGATGTTCCGCGATTACAGCCCATTCCCAAAACAATTGACTTTGGTCGATAAATTACACCGTTTTCAAGTAACACTTCTTCCTCTTTTCCGATAATACGATCGGTAATGAGCAATGTAGCATGTGGTTTTGCAGCAATTGCTTCCTCTGTTGTCCGGTAAATTTTCAAAGTATCAGGCATCGGTGTTTCATGCAGCCACCATCTTTTTTCACCGGTTTCCTGAACAATCGCAACCTGCTCCTCATTCACTACTGAAGCACTGACAGGCGTCAGTTTTTCTTCACTGTCCCAAACCCATCCGTACCGTGCGCCAAATAAATCAACCGCGATGGTTTTTTGAACATCGGATGCTGTAGTTACAATCGGAGTCGCATTGATTGCTTGTGCAAACTCATTTGTCAGGGCATTCGCACCCCCAATATGTCCGGATAAAACACTCACGACATATTGTCCTTTATCGTCAACAACGAGAACACCCGGATCTTTCTTTTTATCTACTAAAATCGGGGCAATCATCCGAACGACTGCACCGAGGGAAATAATCAGAATCATCGACTTATATGCTTTAAATAATGCAGGGAGCAACAGGCGCACCGTCCCGTCAAATAATTGAATATTTTTTTCAGCCTCGTCGCCCTGCTCAAATTTCTTCATATAATATACATCGACATATGGAAACTTCTCCGCATACTTTCGCGCATTCGCCGCACCATGCTTTGTAATGGCTACAAGTGCATAAGGTTTTGTCACGCGAACGTCCGGTATTTCCCCTTCTCGTAAATTAATCATCGACTTTCACACCTTTACGGAAACCATGTGTAAATGTAGCATCATACAGTTTTGAACGGTAATCTTTTTCATGAATGTTCGGATCAAGTGCCCAGCCGGCTAAAATCATCGCATGTTTGCGAATGCCATTTGTCCGCATCGCTTCATCCAGTTCAGCAATTGTCGTGCGAACGATTTTTTGATCTGGCCATGAAGCCCGCTGAATAACGGCAACCGGTGTATCGTCCGACCAGCCCGCAGCCTGTAGTTCTTTTGTAATCTTTTTCGTTAATGTGGCACTTAAAAACATTGCAATTGTGCAATGATGGCTTGCCAATGCTTGCAGTTTTTCACGCTCAGGTACCGGTGTACGTCCTTCTGCTCGTGTTAAGATCAAAGTTTGCGTTAAATCAGGAACCGTTAGTTCTGCTCCTACGGCTGCAGCGGCAGCAAATACAGAACTTACACCTGGAACAACGTCATAGCCAATATTATGGTTCTTTAACAATGCAACTTGTTCCATTGTTGCCCCGTACATTGCCGGGTCACCCGTATGTAAACGCACAACCATTTTTCCCGAATTGACACGTTCGACGATGCAATCAACCATCTCTTGTAAATGCATACCTGCTGTACGGATCACTTCTGCATCCGCACGGGCTTCGGCAACTAGAGTTTCACTAACTAAAGAATCTGTATACATGACAACATCCGCTTGTTGAAGCAGTTTAAGACCTTTCACAGTAATTAAATCCGGGTCGCCGGGTCCTGCACCTATAATCCAAATTTTCTTCATTATTTTCGCACCACCATACAAGATAAATAATTGAGCTCAGCTCCACGTAATTCATTCGTTTTCCAAATAATTTCTTCATCTGAAGTTACTTTTGTCACAACATACGTTTTTTCAAGTAAGTTCATTTCTTCAAGTAAATCCAGCATAACTTCTAATACTTTCGCTACTTTAATGAACACAATCCCGTCATGGGTCTCAATAACACGACGCATCTCTGCCATATCCGAAGTTGCCGGAATCATTGCTACATGGTCATCGCCGTCTGCCAATGGGATTCCTAAACGATTGGCAGTTCCATTAAATGAAGATATACCCGCAATAGATTTCATCGGGACATCGGGATGCATTTCCTTCATTAAGTTCATCAAGTGTATATATGTACTAAAAAGCATCGGGTCGCCTTCCGTTACAAAAGCAACATCTCGGCCTTCTTTCAAGTGTGCATAAATTTTCTCTGCGGATTTAGACCATGCTTCCTGCAACGTTTTCTCGTCCTTCGTCATCGGAAATACAAGTCCAAGCATTTCCTTTTCTGCCGGATTAACGTACACATCAATTATTCGTTGAGCATACGATTTACTGCCGCGTAATTTTTGAGGATAGGCAATTACCGGGCATTCTTTCAACATTCGAAAAGCTTTTACTGTGATAAGTTCAGGATCTCCAGGTCCAACACCTAATCCGATTAATGTACCGATTGTCATAATTCCAACCCTTTCTGTGCTGTTACGATAAAAATTGGATTTAACGGTTCAAAACGCGTTAAATTTAAAATTGGCTTACTTTTTGAGATTTGTGCCTGCAGTACAGAAACATCACAGTTGAACTTTTTAAAATGCCCCATAGCTTCTGCCAAGTTTTCAATAGTCGCGATGTTCATAACAATGCGGCCACTTGGCTTTAATCGATCGACGCATAGTTGCAGTAACTGCTCCATATTGCCGCCGTTTCCACCAATGAAAATGGCGTCCGGATCAGGAAATTCTTCTAATCTTTCTGGTGCTTTTCCTAAAACAGCTGTAAAGTCAGTTCGATGAATTTGTTGATTTTGAAGACAATTTTCCAAATCTGCTTCATTTTTTTCAATCGCAAAAACTTGACCTTCCCGGGCTATTTTCGACATTTCGATAGCAACTGATCCTGTGCATGTCCCAATGTCCCATGCTGTACTTGCTTCTTTTAATTGCAGTGCTTGTAAACAAAGAACTCGAATTTCCTTTTTTGTGATAAGCCCTTTATCCGGTTTTCGCTGAATAAACTTGTCATCATCAATACCGATTGACGCACGCTCAACAGCTTCACGCTGTTTTAAAATAACGACATTCAATGGTGAAAATTCGGCATTCTCCATTTCATCTAATGAAAGATGACGACATCGTTCAGTTGGACCTTCCAAGTTTTCTGCTACAAACGCATCGTATTCGGTCATGCCGTACGCTTTTAAATAGCGGGCAAGTGCATTCGGTGAATTTTCTTCATCGGTCAATATCGCTATTTTTTTTCGGCCATCGATTTTTTGGGCGAGTCCTTTCATTGACCGGCCATGAACACTCGTTAAATAAGCATCGTGCCAGCTTTCCTGCATCTTTGTGAAAGCTAATTGAACAGAGCTTGCATATGGGTAAATTTCTAATGGGAGCTTCTTCGCCAAAACTCCCCCTAATCCGTAAAACAACGGGTCACCCGATACTAAAATAACGATATTTCTTTTTTCTGCATGCAGCTTTTCCACGAGTCGTGAGAGTCCGCCTTTTATAATGATTTTTTCTCCAGTGAATTCCGGAAAAAAGTCAAGATGACGTTCACCACCAACAAGTACTTCACTTGAATTGATCCAAGCGATATATTGGGGTAGTAAACTTGCCGGACCGTTATCCCCGATACCAATCATTTTCATCCAATTGTTCAATATTCTCAGCCTTTCCCAGCATGTCCCCGTTCATGGCATACAGCGATGTGGAGACACGTAATTTCGCTTTCGTATGATCCAGTGCAAAGTAACAGCAGTTTTTACAAAGCGCTTCAAAGAATTGGTCATTTTCCTGCATGATGTCCCCTACTTGTGATGCCGTATTCGCCTGTAATATTTGCTCGATTATTTCTGAATCAGCTCCAGCTTTTTTCGCGATTTCAGCCAAAAACGGGAAACTGATCGGTGCACTTTTTGAATGTACCATCATGACACCCTGTGCTACCTTAGAAAATTTCCCCATCATCCCGACAAGCGATACTTGGGGAATCTCTTTACGAGCGATATGCTTTAATGTAAAACCGACGAAATCCCCCATCTCTATAAATGCTTCTTCCGGTAAATGCGGATATTGCTTCATCGCATATTTTTCACTGCGTCCCCCGGTTGTAATGACTAGATGGTCGCAGCCCGCTTCTTTTGCAACACTAATCGCCTGCACGATACTCGCCATATAGGCTGAACTTGAAAAAGGTACGACCGTTCCGCGCGTACCTAATATAGAAATTCCGCCCAGTATACCAAGTCTTGCATTTAACGTCTTTTTCGCAATTTCTTCCCCGTCCGGAACAGAAATGATCACTTCGATTCCTTTGTCAATCTGGAAAAGTTGAATCGCTTCTTCGACAACACCATGGAGCATTTTTCTCGGAACAGGGTTAATTGCCGCTTCTCCGACAGGGACGGGCAGTCCTGCTTTTGTTACACGACCAACACCGATTCCTCCATCTAAGTGAACACCGCTTTTCTCTATAAAACGAACCGTACTTTGAATGCGTGCTTTATGTGTCGCATCCGGATCATCACCGGCATCCTTAATCGTTTCACACATCACTTCATTGTCCTTTACTGCAAAAGATGCCACTGTAAATGTTGCATCTTTTCCTACAGGTAAATGAATTGTTACATGTTCAGGAACTTCTCCGGTCACAAGTGCGTACAAGGCAGCCTTTGTCATCGCAGTTGCACAAGCTCCTGTTGTATAGCCGTGACGCATTTCCGACGGATCTTTTTTATTTCGTTTCTTTTGCTCGTTCATCTGCCATGATTGAGATGGCATTTAATGCTGCGACGGTTACAGTACTGCCACCTTTTCTTCCTACATTCGTAATAAACGGAATTCCTTCTAAAATCGCTAATTCCGCTTTCGATTCTGCTGCCGAAACGAACCCAACAGGCATCCCGATAATTAAATCCGGCTTTGCAAGACCTTCTTTAATCAGGCGAATTAATTCAAGTAAAGCTGTCGGGGCATTACCGATTGCATAAATCCCGCCTTCTTGTAGTTGAGTCGCCTTTTGCATCGAAATAATCGCACGAGTTGTTCCAAGTTTTTTTGCTTCGATCGATACATCTTCATCTGCGATATAACAATGTAAATCCCCGCCATGTTTTTGGAAACGTTTACGGCCTGAACCACTTTCAATCATTTGTACATCTGCTACAACATGGCGTCCTGCCAATATCGACTGAATGCCCGCTTCAATGGCATCTTCCGTAAAAATCATGCTGCGCCCCAATTCGAAGTCTGCCGAAGCATGGATAACGCGGCGAACGACAAGCCATTGTTCGTCCGTAAATGGATGTTCGCCCATTTCTTCTTTAATCATCGCAAAACTGTAATCATAAATTTTGTCCGGATCTACCGTTAGTGGTACGAAATCTGTATTGAAATTCATATTTGCCATTGTTATTTGCCTCCTAATTTTTCAAACACTTTCTCGAATGAAGTGCATAAGTTTTCATATTGTATTTTTGGTCGCTTAATTAAAATGACAGGAATTCCAAGCTCTAAAGCCGCATCCATCTTCTCGTCTACCGAGCCGACTTTCCCGCTTTCCTTTGTAATAATAAATGTTGTGCTGAACTGTTCGTATAGCGCTTTATTCAATTCTTTAGAAAACGGTCCTTGAATTGCGATAATATCGCGCTGCTTCACACCAAGTGCATCGCATTTATCCATATTCTCTTTATTTGGCAGCATCCGGCAGACAAGACGAATATTTTCGTTATGTAATAATTGCTCCGTAAAAACTGCGAGCGTTTTACTGCCTGTCGTCAACATAATTGTTCCTGAATGTGCGGATGCAGCAATTGCCGCTTCTTTATATGTTTCCACTTCCGTAACGAGCGGATGTACGTAGCTTTGTTGGGGACGTTCATATCGAATATAGGGTATACCAGTTATATTCGCAGCAGCCATCGCTGTTTTAGAAGCCTCTTCTGCATACGGATGACTTGCATCTACAACCGTTGTTACATGTCGTTCTTCGATCAGTTCCTTCATTTGCTGTTCTGTTAAGCGACCGACATGATAAGGAACATTCGCATCCTTTAGACTCGCAGCAGCAGAATCCGTAACAACAGTCGCCACCAAATCATAGCCAGCTTGCATTATTTGAATCGCCAGCTCTCTCGCATCACTTGTTCCTGCTAAAAATAAAATCATCGTTTCACCTAATCTCCACACGGGGCTTCTTCCACTTTAATTTTGCAAGACATATCAACATAATTGAAATTCAATATTTTCTTCACACGTTTGAAATATTTGAAGAAACGTTCATTTGGATGTGCATTCTCTTTATAGTCCGCCACAATATCGGTTAGTAATGGAATTAGTTGTTCAGGATTCAGACCTTCAAGGACCGGTTGCGCGGCATGAGCTGTTCGTCCTACTGGCTTGGAACCGATAAACAAATCGAACTTTTTCTTGCGGTAAACAATACCGATATCATCAAAAACCGCTCGATAACATGCCATACCGCATCCATTAAAACCGACGTGAAGCTCTTTCGGCATTTTAATGCCACCGAGCGTTTCCATGACCTGTTCCGCATATGGAATGGATTCCGCTTTTTCGCCGTAACAGAAATCACATGCCTTGACGATTACTACGTCGCCGACAGGTTGAACAAGTAAGCCCGTTTGTTCTACCGTTTCTACAATTCTTTGAGGTGAATCAGTAGGTACCTTCAACACGAGGCGGTGATCAGGCGTATACTCCATCGTACCGCGTTCTCCTACAACCTCTGCCAATGTAATCATTTGTGCTGGTGTAATCATTTTATTGGCAACACCTGGTGATACAGCAAATTCAAATATGGATTCCACTTCTTGCTGTACTAAAAAAGGATTTTCTTCAACTTTTACAGCTGACGTTTCTTTATGTACGAGCGCTAATGCTTCATTTGCAAGCTGTAATGCGGTTGTTTTAACAGCTGCTGGTTCAACTATTTTTTTCTCGATAGCTTCAATTTTTTCATACCCGGTCTTTGCTTCACCCGTTTCCTGATCCAATGCCCAAGGTTCCGCTTCCTTTTTCAAACGTTGGTGCGGTTTTAATAGTTGTTTTTCTTCCCCTAACGTATACTTACGCTGATAACCACGGGGTGTAATGATTTTATTATCATAGTAAAATGTCGAGGAATTCCCTACGACTACCGTTGTCAGCATTCCGATATCATATTCCAGCATCTCCTCTAATGTAGTTAATACAATATCCTGTGTATCCCGGTAGGCAGCTTTTACTAATCCGACAGGTGTATCCGGAGAACGATACTTAAGCAAAATACGCTGTGCTTCAACAATTTGTCTCGTGCGTCTGCCAGATTTCGGATTGTAGAACGCAACGACAAAGTCTGCCATTGCAGCTGCCTCAATCCGTTTTTCGATTACTGTCCACGGTGTTAAATGGTCACTTAAACTAATTGTGCATGAATCATGCATAACCGGAGCGCCAAGTAGACTTGCACAGGAGTTAATCGCAGATATACCCGGAACAACTTCTACTTCAATGCCTTCTTTTGCAGTCCAGCCCTTTTCGATTAATACTTCATATACGAGCCCCGCCATCCCGTAAACACCCGCATCCCCACTGGAAATAACGGCAACAATATGGCCGGCTTCAGCTTGTTTTACAGCTTCTTGTGCACGTGAAACTTCTTCCGTCATTCCCGTACTGACAATGGTTTTCGCTGTCACTAAATGCTCAATCAGTTCTACATACGTTTTGTAGCCCATAATGTGATCACTTTGCTGTAGCGCATCGACTGCACGTTTTGTTATATGTTCCCGATCTCCAGGACCGAAGCCTACAACAAAGATTTTTCCCTTTTGCATGTAAACACCCTCCGTATAAGAAATAAAAAATGCCCGTACCTCTTGTCAGAAAGAGGTACGGGCATGTGAAATTAATACTAAAAAAGTATAAAAAAACACAAAAACAATTACTTGTTTCGCCTATACTTCTCCCTCCGAAAAGTAAGTATCGTTTAAATAAGCAGGTTTCCTGGCTTAAGCTTCCTTTTACTTTCACTTCTTCCCATCATTACGACAGTGATTTATTGTGATTTCATCAGCTATTACAGTAGCGGGGGCTGCATTAGTCTTTCACTAATTTCCCTTTTACCTTACAAAATTCTGTAAGCACTTATTCAAATTGCAAATTATTAAATTATTATAAAAATAAAAATAACATAGTCTACTAAAAAATGATAGGGTAATTATTATCTCAATAAGCTTATTTAGCATAAGTGAAGTGTTTATTATTCGTTTATTAGGTGTTTTGTACATAAATTTACTATCTAACTAATCAAAAGTTGTTTAATTTCAATTATTTACTTTATTATTTTCTTGTCTCTTACCATTAAGCTTTTTATCAATAACCACTGCCAATACATTGATACTTGAACCTTCTACAATTACTTTTTAAAAGAAAATTGATATTCAAGAGAATTCTATACACAAACGAGGATAAATAAAATTTTCATTATCCAATTCAACACAGAATAGTTAAAGTATTTAAAAATATTTAGTGACAAGTAAAAATACAAGTGATATTATTTCTCACATGGTGAAAATTGAATAATTTTTGGTGCTTTTTAAGCTTAATAGGGAAACCGGTGCAAATCCGGTACTGTCCCGCAACTGTAACTCGGAGTATTACATAACACGTCACTGCATTTTATGTGGGAAGGCATGTCAATTACGTTGAAGAGAAGTCAGGATACCTGCCAAAAATGACTGATTCAGACCTACGAGGATAGGTGCGTGAAAATAAGCAGTTAATGCTTATTTTTTGTTATGCACTTTTACTCTAAAAAGTGTATTTTTTTATGCACTTTTTTCATCAAAATTGAAAAAAGGAGTAAAAACATGAAACAATTATTACCAAAACTTGCTTACTTCGGTATCGTTCTGTTATTTATGCCAAAGCAAGCATATGCCATGCACATTATGGAGGGATTTTTACCAATCGGATGGGCTATTTTCTGGTTTGCACTATGCTTACCATTCTTGGTGAAGGGACTACAAGTAATTCGTTTGGTTGTTAAGGAAAATCCGGAAAGCAAACTACTACTCGCCCTATCAGGTGCTTTTACATTCGTACTGTCTGCTTTAAAAATCCCATCGGTTACAGGTAGCTGTTCTCATCCTACTGGTGTTGGATTAGGCTCGATTTTATTCGGACCATTTGTGATGAGCGTCTTAGGATCCATCGTCCTATTATTCCAATCCATTCTTCTTGCCCATGGAGGACTTACAACATTAGGTGCGAATATTTTCTCAATGGCGATTGTCGGTCCTTTTATAGCTGTTGGTGTTTTCAAACTATCGACAAAATGGGGATTATCATTTAGTGTAGCTGTATTTTTAGCGGCAATGCTTGGTGATTTAGGTACATATGTAATGACATCTGTTCAGTTGGCATTAGCTTTCCCTTCTGAAGTAGGCGGTATTTTAGGGTCATTCCAGAAATTTGCGAGCATCTTTGCATTAACACAAATTCCACTTGCAATTAGTGAGGGGTTATTAACGGTTATGATTATGAACTTCTTACAAAAGTATAATATGAGAGAATTAGTTCAACTACGTATATTAAAGGCAAAGGAGAGCTAATATGTTTAAGAAAAATTTACTATTACTTCTAGGCGTGATTGTTTTAGCGCTATTACCGATACTATTTTTACAGGATGCGGAATTTGGCGGTGCCGATGGTGAGGCAGAAGAAGCCATCACTGAAATCGCAGCAGATTATGAACCTTGGTTTAGTGCTCTATGGGAGCCACCAAGCGGAGAAATCGAAAGTCTTTTATTTGTTCTACAAGGCGTGATTGGTGCATTAATTATCGGTTACTTCATTGGCTACATGCGTGGGAAACATACAAAAGACCATGCTAAACATTGATTTTATTGCCAGCCATAATGCATTACTAAAGATTTCAGCAAGCCAAAAAATGACGTTCAGCTTAATTACTTTATTGTTTGTCACATTATTACGAAATAACAGTTTTTCCGTTTGGACACTGCTCTTCATGAGCGGTGCCATTATATTTTACGCAAAAGTCCCATTGAAAACATATATTACATTATTACTTGCACCAATCGGTTTTGTTTTAGCAGGAGTGTTTGCTATTGTTTTATCCATCACATTTACACAGCCGATTCCAGCATCAGCACTATGGCATAGTTCAGTTTTTACGATGCAGTTCTTTATTTTACCGAGCGACATACTTCGAGCAATAACTATCTTTTGTACAGCGGTTAGTGCAACAAGCTGCTTATATTTCTTAATTTTAACTACACCAATGTTTGAAATCAGCCCGGTCCTTGCACGATTAAAAGTGCCTACAATTGTGATTGAATTAATCGAGTTGATGTATCGCTTTATTTTTTTATTTTTACGGACTGTTATGCAGCTTTATACGGCACAGCATGCTCGTTTAGGTTATCGTTCATATAAAAAAAGTTTTCAATCATTAAGCCTACTGATTAGTGCACTATTTCGGACAATTTTTTTCCGCTATCAAGCCATGTCAGATGCAATGGCTGCACGGAATATTGAGCAATTCATTCTCCCCCAGCATTTCACAACTATAAAAACGTGGGACATGAAATTCACATGCATGGCACTGATTTTTACTATGATAAGTATCGCCATACTTGTAATATAAGGAGTTTTTTATGACAGAAAGCTATTTTACTTTTAATCATGTATCTTTTCGATACAGTGATGGTACCGAGGCATTAAAAGACATTTCTTTATCGATTCCAAAGGGCAAAAAGGTCGCGATTCTAGGTGAAAACGGCTCGGGTAAATCAACTTTTTTTAAATTACTTATTGGACTTGAAAAGCCAACTAGTGGTGAGATTTACTTTTTAAGTGAGCCTTTAAATTATAGAAAAAAACAATTAATCCACCTGCGTGAGCAAGTTGGTTTTATTTTTCAAGAAGCAGAGAATCAATTATTTGCTTCTACTGTAAAACAGGATATTTTATATGGTCCCATTAATTTAAAATGGCCACATGAAAAGATTGAGCGTCATGTGGCAAACGCGATTCAATTAACGGAATTATATGATTTAACTGAACGCCCGATTCACTTCTTGAGCGGTGGACAAAAAAAACGTGTGACGATTGCAGGTGTGTATGCAATGGACCCTAAAATTTATATTTTAGACGAGCCAACGAGTAGTTTAGATTTCTATTTTTCTAATCAACTCACGACATATCTAAATGAACTTCAAAATGAAGAACGCACGTTTTTGTATTCCACACACCAAGTCAATTTAATTTATGAATGGGCGGAATACTTTATCGTTTTTCATAAAGGACAGATATTATATTCGGGGCAACGAGATGCACTATTTTCAGATGACAAACTGTTGGAGACTGCCCATATTGAAAAGCCTTGGCTTGTTCAATGCTATGAAAATATGATGGGGGAAGGTCTTATTCAAGTTCAGAAAACACTCCCCCGCTCTATGAAAGATTTGTTGAGCCTCTTAAAAAATAATTCTTAATATTGAGGAGAATTTCGATGAAAAATGAATTACAGCAATCTTTAGAACCCCAGGATAACATGCTTCTACTAGAGGATAATTTCGATGATGATCCAGAAACTTGCTTTATACAATTTATAACAAATATTGAAAATGATAATTTAAAATAGATTTAGAATTGAGTTCCCTATTTTGTATTCAATTAATTAAAATGACGAAATTGTAATTAAGATAAAACAAGCTGACGTCGGTGACTCCTAAATTCCATTCAATAATAATCTTAAATGTTAATAACCTGTGAATACTTACTTTGCTATTAGAATAAATGTACTTATTGATTCCAATTTCCACATAATAATTTATTCAGCCCCATTGCAAAATAAGGTGGAATTTTATAAAATATCTCTTTCCTATTCTGCACTAAAAAAGTGTTTAGAAATAATTATTCTAAACACTAAGTACCATAATCTAATTATGTGAATTTTGACTTTCTAATGCAGAGCTATCATAAGCAATTAAGGTTATATTAAATTTTTCCTCTAGCTGTTTTATTTCTTTGAGCTGCTCATCATTTAGTTCAGCGAATTTTGTTTCACCCAAAATAATCACATCCTTTTCACTAATACTAATTTAAGTGTAGGAAATTATTTATTATTTATACTTTGATATTTCGAATGGAACTGACGGTATTAACACTATTATCCACATTATCCAAATTCCGATATTCTATCAGGGAATACACTCGCTTATTGGTTGGGATAGGCATGATTTAATATCGGCATTATCAAAACAATTCACTTTATGTAAATGACTAATAGTCTTGCCCTCTATTCACAGCTTTAATTTTTAAAAAAGAGCAAAGCAACAATTGCTGCTTTGCGCTTTGTTATTATTAGATAGAAACAACTTCTTTTCTAAGCTCTAGTGCCGCTGCCACCATGTTCTTGAGAGACGTAACTGTTTCTGTTTCCTGACGTGTTTTCAACCCACAATCAGGATTAACCCAAAATTGTTCTTTTGGAATAACAGCTAAACTTTCCTGTAAAATAGCATTCATTTCTTCAACACTTGGAATACGTGGACTATGAATATCATAAACACCTAAACCAATACCTAACAATAAAGATCTAGTTGGTATTATTGAATTCGTAACGTCTGTATTTGAGCATAGTTATAATTCCAACAATAGGTCCAATCGCTAATATTGTAAAGACCCACTCCCAACCAACTATTCTCTGAATAATAGGGATTAGATTTATAGAGAATATTGTAAATAGGAAACCGATACACATTTGAAAAGTAAGCGCTGTACCTACATACTCCTCTTCAGCTATTTCTGATACAGCTGCAGAAAATTGAGCGGAATCAGCTATAATGGATATCCCCCAAATAATCGAAATTAATAAAGTTAACAAAACAAATTGACCAAATGTAAAACCTATTATGATTGAACAACTTGCACTGATCAACATTGAAATAATCGTTAAATTTGCTCTCCCGATTTTATCTGAAATTATTCCACCAATCACACAACCGATGCCTCCTGCAATTCCAATTGAAATAAAAGATGACAGTCCAATCACCCAATGAGGAATTTCTGGTGAGTGGGTTGAAAAACTAGCAGACATAAATACGGGAAGCCATGTCCACATCGCATACAGTTCCCACATATGGCCGAAGTAACCGTAGTTCGCAAGCATTATTGGTTTATTCTTTATCACTTTTTTTAATATTTTTAAAGAGAAGGGCAATCTTATGGATTTTACTGGGGCATCTTCTAAAATAAACGAAACAACAAAGGCTGATAATAAAGCCAATACTGAGCTGCAAATAATTACGAATTTCCAACTTAATGAAGAAATGAATATTACAATAAAATGCGGTAATGATGATCCTAATGTTAATGCAGCAATTAAGATTCCGATCGCCAACCCACGTTTTTTTGGAAACCATTCTGATAACATTTTAACAGCGATTGGGTAAATACCAGCGAGTGTTATTCCAGTTAATACCCTTAGTAGAATTCCGATAAAACTAGAATTGACAAAAATTAATAAGGCATTTAATATTGCACCTAAAAATGCCGAAATTGCAAAAACCTTTCGTGCATTGAAACGGTCAGCAATCCCAAAATAAGCACTAAATAATGCACCTATAACGAAGCCTATAGGGACAGAAGCCGAAAGCCAAGCCTCCGAATTGGAGCTGAGATTCCAAATGTCCATTAGATTTGGTGCAATAACTGAAGCACTGTACCATAAGCTTAAAGCACACAACTCTGATAATCCAATCCATATTAATGCTCTCCATGAACCTTGAATCATCCTATCCCCCCAAGTAAATTAGAAAAACGCACTCCGACTTGCTTCTTCTCGCCACCCTCCTCATCTCTTCGGTTCCATTATTTTATAATTTCGTGCTTTGATATTCAAATGTTGCGTAAAATTTTAAAAAGGTTTTTCACTACCCTACAATGTTTTCGGCTTCTTCAACTAACCCACCTCTTTAGTTTAGGTGTATTCCTCAACAATTTTGATTACGTAAAATATAAATATATGTTGTTTTACTATAGTGATAGGTAAGCCTTTGAAGTTATCTCCAGCTTTTCCCCCACTTCACACCGTACGTGCGAGTTTCCCAGCATACGGCGTTCCAATTAATTCAATTCATTTGATTTTTATGTAAGGACAAGATGTAATGTAGAATTAGATTGCTTCGTTCAGACATTGCTCACGCAATTCATTTACTTTCATTAGTTGCTTTTTATCTAATTGAAGTACTTTCATGAGTACTTCAATTTTCTTGGGGTCTTTAAGATGAATTAATCTATGAACTGATTTATGTAAAATAATTAAGTTACTATAAGAATCATCTTGCGATAAATAATATGGGGTTCTATGGTGACAATGCCAATTATTAAAACTAAGTTCAACCCCAGTTACAGCACATTTACCATATTGCGCAATAAATCTACTTATCCGATTATCGTTATACTCAATGGAACGTTGAGGGATAAACTGTTGCATCACATTTATAAGTGTTTGCTTGTTAATCGCTCTTAAACTATGATGAATTTTATTTCTACCTTCGGTAGTATAATTACAGATAATTTGTGAGAAGTTTAGATTTATTCGGCAACGTTGAGCATGAATTGGAGCAAGTGCCATTTCTTTAACTTTATAAATCTTGCATTCGTACCCCTTATACCTTTTTCGTAAAGATTTCGTAAGGTCTTGAAACGTTGCTTCTTTTCTAATCCCTTTCAAACGATTATGTAGCGTTCTATGGATACGATAGTTCAGCTCAGCTAAATCATCTGTTATGTGTGACGCTGCGGAGTAATAGTTTTGAATACCCATAACTACCGTATTAAACCGCCAGACATTTTCAATACATTGATGTTTTTGTATTGTCTTTACCGCCTTTTTCAACTTTATTTGGGCATTGTTTAGAGCCTTCTTCGTCATATGTGAATGTGCAACATATAGGGTACGCTTCTCTGTTTTCTTAGGATGAGCTTTAATACGAAAGCCAAGAAATTCGGAAGAATTTTTCTTTAGATTCACAACTTTCGATTTCTCGTCGCTAATATCAAGATTCAAGCGTGTAGAGAGGAAATCTTTAACTGCATAAAACATGCGTATTGCTTGTGAACGTGTACGACAGATGATTTTAAAATCATCTGCATACCTTACAATATAACAATGCTTTAAGTTCGATTTCTTTAATGCCTGATTCATATTCACTTTGTTTTTATAAGCCTTCTTCGTTTCAAAGCTTTCCCACTGTTTACTAACCCACCAATCAAGCTCATTTAATACAATGTTCGATAGAAGTGGTGATAGTATTCCTCCTTGCGGAGTACCTTTTACTGGAAAACCCTCGCCTATAATTTCAGCTTTTAAGAGGCGTGAAATTATAGATAGAAGAGCTTTATCACGAATACCCATTGTCCACATTTGTTTTAACAGTTTCGAATGATTAACATTATCGAAAAATCCCTTTATATCAACGTCTACACAGTGATATAAACACGCTCGATTTATCAATGTTTCAAAACGTGCCTTCGCATGATGTGTACTACGATTGGGTCTGAATCCATAGCTATGCTTATAAAATCGTGCTTCACAAATTGGGTCTAAGACTTGTAAAATACATTGTTGAAATAACCTATCCCAAATTGTCGGAATACCTAGCGGTCGTGTTTTCCCGTTTGCTTTTGGAATAAAAACACGTCGTACTGCTTGTGGACGATAGTGTGCAAACATCTTTTGTATCGTTGATACAACTTTAGATATTTCAAGTTGCTTAATATCTTCAATTGTTTGACCATCAAACCCAGCTGTTTTACTACCCGTATTTTTCTTGATATTACGGTACGCTAATTGAATGTTTTCACGCGATTGCATTACATCTAATAAATCATAAAAATTTTGACCATCAACACTGCGAGCATATAACCTATCAAATTGATTTTGCATGTCATAATATTCGTTATGTCTCAGTTTCTTTCGTTTTAACAAGTCGGTGGCTCCTTTTGGAGCTGAACCTCTATTAGTCTCACAAGAACCTTATTAATCGTTGAAGAACTGCCTTTCATGGTGAATAAATCTTGTATTAATCTAGTGGCGATCCCTCCACGTTCATTACACGCTTCAACGGTACTGTGCCACCACTTTCACTGATATTAAGGAAAGTTATATACTCGTTAATCTCACGATTATTTTCCTTTCCAACGTTTCATCGAGAGTAAGCTCTCCACGTTATCAGCTTACCACGTTGAATATTAACTATTATGGAACAAACTTAGGTGCCTCCTATGAGCCTGTTAGCATTACATGTGCCTGTAACACAAGATGGACTTTTATATTGTTGATTCTTACTCATCCATAGCTAATCTCACATTTAGTGATATACACATTTCTATGTATTGCCAGTCTAGACCCGTACATTCAGAGGTTCGTCAGCAAATTAGGTTTATTATCCTATTGGTTGCATTCTCACCATATTTGTTCAACCCAAGCACCATGATTTACACCACCCCATCGGGTAGGATTTCGTCAGCTAGACTGTTACGGTAAATTCTCACGCCTATTAACCGAGCTTATAACACGCTTTTCCTTACTAAGCAGCGTGCTATTCGACGCAGGGGGAGCCTTTCAGAGCGTTACCTCATCATTCGACTCCTTGATAATATCCTTCAATTAAATATAAATTGCCTAGCCTTTACCAAGATTGTGTTAACCACATCTCATTTAAGCTAGGAACGTGTCGCACCAACAATATGGCCCTATAACGGAAAAACGCGATCTTCATATTGAAGAATCGCGCCCGATTATGGAATAACAAATGCCATGACAAAGTTATAGATTCGCAAGACTCCTAAAACATCGCTTTGGGGACGCAGCTATTACAGTAGCGGGGGCTGCATTAGTCTTTCACTAATTTCCCTTTTTAGGACCATTCTTGATTACAAATAACTTTTCAGCACAGGCAAGCACCGGTTAGTCGTTATTAATTCTCATAATTTCCTTTACAGCATTTTCAATAGACGCCACTGCAATAATATTTATATTTAGCTGCTCATCTTTTTTTACTTTCTTCGCTTCTTCTTCGTTTTCCACAGGTACAAGGATATGAGAGAAACCGCTTTGTTCGGCAATCAAAGTTTTCGCTTTTATCGAACCAATTTCCTTCACATTTCCTGTGCTGTCAATCGCACCTGTTACGGCAATCGGAACATTATTATTAACGTCACCTTTTTCAATAAGAGCGCTTAACACAGTGGCAAGTCCCGCACTGTCGCCTTCTATATCTTCTCTTTCTAAAAATTGATTAATAGCAGAAGAGGTGCCCGGTAAATTGGTAAAAACATTTTCCTTCATTGTTTCAAAATGTTTCTCCTCAGGACGTACATAACTTAGTAATTCTTCGTTTTTCGAACGGTACCGGATTTTATTCGTGACAACTTCCGCATCCAAAACTTCTTTATTCGTTGAAGATTCTAAAGTATGAATTAAGTACCCCAAATCTGTTATATATGGGGCCTCAAAAACATCCACTGCCAGTACATTGACACCTGAATCTTCCACTATTTCAAAAGGCTCGTTATATGACATTAGGAAATAAGTATACTTTTCATAATCGATCAGTCGGCTTTCAAATAAAGTTAATAGAGTTAGTATATAAAATATCCCTAAAAAAGCAGCTTTCAACTTCTTTTCGTTCCGGTAAAGAGAAAAACCGAAAATTGAAATTCCTAAGCCGACTATAATAAAAATAATAAATTGATAACCGTTAATCTTACCGAAATAATATGCAACTAATCCTGTTATGTATAAAACGAATGGCAGTATTATTAAAGAAATGCGTTTCAATTTTTCAGCTCCTTAAACTAAAGTGGGACTTCCAAAGATAATCCAATCGGCTGTTTGTGTACATTTGGCTGATTTTAATAAATGTCTTAATAATGCCGCCTCGAATTTCTTCACGTTCCATTCATACCGGTATTTTTTATGCCAATCCGCTACTTCTATATAATGCAATCCTTTTAACCATGTCAACAGTTGCCCATCCGTCAGTCCCTTATCCAGTAATGCATCAATGACCGGTAACATGCGTTCTTCTTCCTCATCGATTAAAGCGTATTCAGTAAGAAGGCAGCTTTTTAAACTTTGTAATGCACTGCATAAAAATTGAGAATCGCTCATCAACGGATGTCTGATTGCTTCTGTTAACAAGTCACTTCCATGTGCTACCGCATGTGCCCAGCCCTTCGTATGATCGTATCCCCGGTAATCCTGCTCAAGGAATAAATAATGAATACTTCGGTGAATAGCCTCAACAACAAGTGCTTCCGGCAAACTTCTTTTTTCACGATCTTTCCCTAAAATAAGCGTGATAACAAGTGCTGAAAATGATCTTGTAAACACATCATCCGAAAGGTCATTGTGTGTAATATTTAAATAAAGATGCCCGTCATCCAAACATGTTTTTAATATTAAAATTAACTGTTCTTTCGTGAACTGGTCATTCAGAATTAATTCACAAAATCCCTGGTAAATTAAGTGATCACGTAAATAACTGTCCGTATTTCCGATATTTTTTAACATATATTCGATTAATTCATTAAGATCAATTAAATCTACATTGATCGATCTGTTTACTACTCCTTCTAAATGTTCTTTCATCTCCATTTACTCCTTTTTCTTGCTACATTTCGAATAGTTTCTTTAACGCCTCAGGAATTTTCGCAACTTTTTTCTTTTCTAAATTGAAAAAGCATCCAGATTGCTTTCCGGTACAATGTGTATGTTTCTCCGTTGTAATTTCCAGCTCCATTTCCCAACTCGATTGCCCGATTTTCACCATCCAGCACCGTCCGACCGGTTTATCGAAAATTGTTAAAGGGGCTTTGTATTCAATCTCTGTTTTCATCAAGATCGGGGAGATTTGCACTGCCATCATTTCCGCCAATGGATAATGTTCATTCAAAAAAGCCATACGTAAATCCTCAAACCACCGTACATACACGATATTACTAACAATGCCCATCGCATCAATATCATAGGCGTTTATTTGAATCGGTTGTTCTGCTAATAATATTCTCACAATATTCCCCCTCTATTTTTCTTCTTCATAACGAACCATTGTCCATAAACCGATATCTTCAAAACCGATCCGTTTATATATGCGTCCGGCAGCCGGATTATCATAAAACAGACAAACTGATTTTCCTTCAGCGAGCAGGTCTCGGCAAAGTTTTAACATGCAATGTGTCGCATATCCTTTTTTCCCGTAACCGGGTCTTGTTCCGACGCCTACAATCATCGCGGACTGAGAATTTTCCGCTGTTGTTGAGGCTGACGATACCATCACACCTTGTTCATCACGAATAATATAAGTACGCCCTGTTTTAAATTTTTCCGCGCGCTCTCTTCCTTCAATACTAAAAGTACCCGTTGAAAATTCCGGAATCGATTGTAGCATTTCAATATTTTCTCCGTACTCACTTGGCTGTAAATATGTCACATTCGAAAAATCCAATTCAGCTGTGGGAACGGTCAATTTTGTACATTTTGCATAATACGTTTCGCTGTCACGACGAATACCGCGGTTAATCCATTTTTTTAATGGAGCGACTAGATGCTGTAGTCCAGATATTTCGATCCGCCCTGGATTTTCGTTGATTAGTTTGGCAAATCCATCAACATCATAGTTCCCCTCACTATACGGAATATAGTTCTGATCATAGCGCAGTAATATCGCGATTAGCCGATCACCTTCAAATTGCCCCCATAAATCCTGGATATCCGATTCCATCCCGTACGCTTCAATATCACCGATGATAAATAAATTTTCCGCCGGATTTTTATGTACAAGTGCCATTGTAGTTTCAAAGTCCTCATTTGTTAACTTTCGGATCATTTTACTTGCCCCCTATAAAGTACGTTTTCGAGCCTTCACGATAAAGGTCGTTGGAAAGTAATTTGCTTTATGAAGAGAATAATACTTTTCGGAATACGGAATTTCTTCACCTTTTGCATGTACCGGGATATCACTTTCAATAATTTCTACAAGTTCAAAGTCTGCTTTTATAAGTGCATTTATAAATGTCGCCATTTTATATTTCGGTATTTGCATTGGCGCATCTTCCCCTTTAAATGACGTTGTTTCAATATACCCTTCACGCTGGTAGGAATCCGTTAAAATAAACTGATGATCACGGCATTTGATTTGATTATAGAAAGGATGTTCCCAGCTGAAAATGAATTCGCCGCCTTCTTTTAAGTAGCTGTGAATTAACCTAAAAGTTGCCGGAAGATCACTAGACCACCCAATCGCATAAATGGAATACACTAAATCAAAGTAATTTTTCGGCAGACCGATTTCTTCTTCCATTGGAGCAGTAAATAAATTGGCCTCAATACCTTTTAACGTTTTCTGTGCAAGTTCTTTTTGTGCTTCAGAAAAATCGACACCCCAAAGCTCTTTTGCACCATTGCTGTTCATAAATAAAAGAGAATGACCGCTCCCAAAACCGACTTCCAGCACCGTTTTTCCGGCAACATTCCCGATCAAATTCAGTTCTTCTTCTGTTTGAGCTAAAGGTCCGTAGCTTGGCAACGCATCTCCTCCCGCAAAATGCTTCGCTACAATATCCCAGCTTTTTTTGTTGTTTTCTATAATTGAATTCAAAAAAGTCATTCCTTTCGATGAATCTATACTAGATGTCCCAATTAAACCACTTTATTCCAAATGATACAATCCGACAATTTTTCTAATTTGTTTTAGTTACGGTATGTTTTATCGTGTATGATTTGATGTTTATCGATGGCAATCGGTCATTATAAAAACTTCACCATTTTATAAAAACGTTACCAATTGAACTGTAAATTACCTATTCCTGATATAGTATGAAACTCTCTTCCCGGTACATTCTAATGTCAGAAGGAGGCGATAACAAATGGCAAACAACAACAGCTCAAACAAATTACGTGTACCTGGTGCACAACAAGCAGTTGACCAAATGAAGTACGAAATTGCACAAGAGTTTGGTGTTCAATTAGGACCAGATGCTTCGGCACGTGCTAACGGCTCTGTAGGTGGCGAAATTACGAAACGCCTAGTTCAAATGGCAGAGCAGCAATTACGCGGTAATTCAAACAATCAACAATAATTAACGAAAAGGAAGCGCTACAAAATTTGTAGCGTTTTCTTTTCATTTTGGCTTTTCGGGAAGATTACATACACCTATAAACTAAAATACAAACAAGGAATTTTCCATAAAAATGAAACTTTTACTGTTTTCCTCCGTAAAAGACAGTATTAACTAGCTTAGTTGTAAATCCGGCAGCAATTGTTATTGGATTAACTTGGTTTTATTAAGGAGGAAGTACATAAATGAATATTTATGGTTGGATCGGTTTGTCCGGAATTGTTTTCCTTACTTTAATACCTTTATTGAATAAGAAACAAAGAACACGTGAAGAAGTTGAGAAAGCCATTGTAACGGTTGCTATCGTATTAGGAATTATTATTGCCGTTTTAGTGTTCAATATAAATTACTTCACCGCTTTCCTGTTCGGTGTTCTGGCTATGATTTTGTTTGATCATAAAACTTATACAAAAAAGAGGTTAACTATATATGGTGTTCTTTCTTTAATTGCAGGAATTGCAGCATATGCTCTACTCCGGGACAATCCCAATTATGTTATTCAACATTTAAAGGAAAATCCGGAATCCAGCTCTTTATATGTTGCTGAAAACGGTGAACCTGTCATTACTTATCAGTCAACTGTTATACGGCCATTGGCAAGTACAGTAAAAATCCTTATTGCCGTTGAATATGCGATGCAGGTCGAAGAAAATAAAATTCAAAAAGACCAGACAATTCCATTGGCCGATCTGAACCGTTATTATTTGAAAAATACGGATGGGGGTGGTCATGAAGCATGGTTGGAAGCTGTGAAACAAAATGGGGGCATCCAAAATAATGCAGTCACTTTACATGATGTTGCAAAAGGGATGGTTACGTATAGCTCCAATGCCAATACAGACTATTTAATCAATCTGCTCGGTGTCGATGCGATAAATCAGCGCAAAACAGTGTTAGGCTTAACACAGCATGAAGATGTTTATCCAATTGTCAGTGCACTCTTGATTCCTGATTCTATGCAAAAAGATGGACTGTCCGAAAAAGAATTAATCGATGCGCTCGAAAAGTTATCAATGGAAGACTATCGTAATTTAGCACAATCGATCAGCCTGCAAATGAAAACAGGCGAAATTAATGCAAGTGAAGCTAAATTCGACTCATCCCCTGCCGTACAAAGAGTTTGGTCAGATCGGTTAATTGGCGCTTCAGCAAATGAATACGGCAAACTGCTCTCCCTTATTTCCAATGACGAGCTGCCAGCAAATGCTGCCGAAACTATCCGGGATCTGATGGAGTGGCCGATGCAGTTAAATGAAGAAAATCATAAAAAATATACACATATTGGCTCAAAAGGCGGCTCTACACTGTTCATCTTAAATAATGCGATGTATGTTGAAAATCTTAAGGGAGATCAGTTCGAAATTGTTATTTTGCTTAATGACCTGAAATTTCATGAACATTTCCTGTTGAGAAACAACCGAAATTCATTTGAAAGAAAGCTTTTGAACGATGCAGATTTTCGCAATGAGGTACGTGATGCGCTATTAAACTAAGTGTGGTTTAATTTTATAAATACCGCTGCAAAAAAGATGCTTTGCCAGATTTGGCTAAGCATCTTTTACATTTTAATTATTCCCCGGACTCTCTATTCGCTTTCCGTATACAGCTCTTTGTACATAATGACTAGCAGAATATAAGTAAACAAAGGAATAAGATACTCCCTAACTAACGACACTAAAAAAGATAAATCACAAAAAAACTGCACCCCGTATTCGGGATGCAGTTTATCGTTAAGCTTTAAAATTAAAGTTTTACGATGTTTGTAGCTTGTGGGCCACGTTGACCGTCTTCGATTTCAAATTCAACTTTTTGACCTTCGTCTAAAGATTTGAAACCGTCGCCTTGGATTGCTGAGAAGTGAGCGAATACGTCGTTTCCGCCTTCAACTTCGATAAATCCAAAACCTTTTTCTGCGTTAAACCATTTTACTGTACCTTGTGTCATTTAAATGACCTCCATTTAATTAAATTTAATAAGATCACAATTCCTCATAAAGAAAAAAATTCACATATTACAATAAGTACTAAATAAAACACGAATACATATTGTAATAGGTGAATTTATTGTTGTCTTGTAACATTTCTTATTAACATTAGTATATAACAAACTTATTCATTTGTCTACCCATATGAAACAATTCATTCCTGTAAACTATAATTATGATACAACCTATGTTTAGAAGCAGCTTTTTTTTATGAGAGTTAACCATTACTAGACATTATTCTCAAAACTACAGTATCATTAAAAGCATCAACTACTTAACGAGGTGTTCACTATTATGGCAGCTAAAAAAGTATTAACAAACGAACAGCAAGAACAACTTCTTTCAACATTGAAAGCACGCTTTTTACAGCATATGGAACGTCATCCGAATATCGATTGGGAAAATGTTCAGACAAAGCTCGAAGCAAATCCTGTGAAACTGTGGTCACTTCATGAAATGGAACGTACAGAAGGAGAACCTGATGTCGTTGCATACAACCATGAAACGGACACCTATACATTTATGGACTGCTCAGCTGAAAGCCCTAAAGGACGCAGAAGTATTTGTTATGACCAGGAAGCATTGGATGCGCGTAAGAAAAACAAACCGGAAGACAGTGCGATGAATATGGCCGCATCAATGGGAATTGACATTTTAACCGAAGTCGAATACCGCTCATTGCAGCAACTCGGAAAATTCGATTTAAAAACATCCAGTTGGGTTTTGACACCACCGGATATCCGTAAACTTGGCGGAGCGATTTTCTGCGACCGTCGTTACGAAACAATTTTCATGTACCATAACGGTGCTGACTCATACTATGGCGCGCGAGGATTTAGAGGTTCTCTTACTGTCTGATTTATCGATTTCAACTTAAAACAAGCCGTTGTCATCCTTTCTGACAACGGCTTGTTTCTATTATAGACCATAAAATTCACGGTACAGTTCCTCCAAGTTCCTTTTAATCGGATTCACCGAATGGATACGCACACCATTTTTCAGCAGCCACTGAAGATAGGTTTCAATCGCAAATGTTGCATCTGTAATGAGCAGATTCTCGTTTGTTTGGAAAGGCAGATGACTCTTTTTCATTATTTGTGAAAGATCACCATCACAGGAATACTTAATTTCGTATTGTACTTCCTTATTTGACTGCAACGGATCCGTATAAAGCTTCCCTTCTTTAAGAAACCAGATTGCCTCCGTCAAATCCTCCAGTAAATCCAGATTATGCGTCGAAATGACAATGCTGATTCCTTTAGCATGGAGCACCTCTATCAATTGTTTTAATTCAATAATGCTCGTCGGATCCAGTCCATTAAAAGGTTCATCCATTAAAATAATGAGCGGCTTTGTCAATATACTTAACGCGATCAGCAAGTGTTGACGCATCCCGTATGAATAGGATTTGACGGGCTGATGCACATATGAGCGGATGCCGATCAACTCGATGACTTCTTCTATTTCTTGCTGCGGTATATGGTAAATGTTCGCTACAAACGACAGATGATCATAGCCGGTTAATTGCATATATAAGTAATTATCACTTGGCAAGAAAGAAATATATTTGAAAAATTCAGGGTTGGTGTTGGGAATATTATTAATGTGGACAGAGCCCTTGTTTATTTCTTCCAAGCCTAAAACCGAGCGCATTAATGTTGATTTCCCTGCCCCATTCGGTCCTACAATGCCTATTATTTCACTGGTACCGATAGAAAACGTAATCTTATCCAGGACTTGTTTACTTTTGTATTTCATTTCAAGTCCATTCACCTGCAATACCATTATGATGTCACCTTCCTTTTAAATAGAAGCCCCATGCCGAACAATACGGTTCCGCTGATTAGTAAAATGACCGTACCTGTCAAAAAATTCATTTTTCCGTTGTTCGCCTCAATCGATTTCCAGCCATCTACAATATTCCATGTATCAAAATATACAAACGGATTATACAAACTAATTGCGAGTTCAATATAATGGTTCCCGGCAAAGTACCCGGCAATGACAAGTATGAATGTAACGATAATCGCTGCATAATGATTTTTCAACAATTTCCCGACAAAGCTGAACAAGCTATTTAAGAAGAATAGCTGCATGAATACAAGCACAACACTTTTAACGAGCAGCGATGTCAAACTTTCAAAATAAAAATAGGCATTATTCGCTGTTGAAAAGAAATAGTGCTCCTCCAGCCGTTCTGTTGCATATACCAGGATCGGATAATCCGTCTCGCCTACACCGCCAATAAATGTGGCGATCAGAAAAATAATAGTACCCGTAATGAGCACCAAACTACTGGCAATCGCTAAATTATAAACCCATTTCGATATATAAATAGAAGTAAATCGAACCGGCTTTGTCGCTAAAAAGTTCATCGACGGATTCGCTCGGTATTCATCGGCCATCGTTGTCCATAACAACAGTACAAATAAGGCCAGGACGAACAGCATCATGTTCCATTCAAAGAACCTGTACATTGCAAAAGAGCTGCTGTCTCCGTATTTTGTATTTTGTTCCTGGAACAGTTTTAAACGTTCATAATGTTCCTGGTCTAAAGCCTGACTCGGATTATCAAAATTAGATACCCATTTATGTCCAAGCGGCCACGGGGTTATTCTTCTGTCATCCAGTAGTATTTCCTGCTCTTCCGATGCCATGTCGGTCAACGTCCAAAGCGTATTATCGCTTTCTCTGTAAGAACCTGGCTCAAATGAGTTCATCACATCCCGAAATGTCTCGGAAAATACAGGAGAATGAATATCAGCCTTGAGATGTTCCAACGCCTCAAATCGCATTTCTAATTGTTTGATCATAGACTGGTAAGGATTTTGATCAAGTATTTCCAGCTCTTCACCCGTTTCCTCAGCCATCCGCCGTTGCAATTCCTGCTCCATTTCAAATTCATCTGCGACGAGTCTCCAATGTGCTTGATCCTGGATAATCGTATTTTGGGAACGCTCGATTATTTTCAGTGCATTGTCAGGAAATGTTTGGAACTGCTCATTCACCACAATGACCGTACCGCCAAATATTCCGAACAGCATAAGTACGATCAAAAAAATATGACCTTTCCGCTTCTTCTTTAGATGCTCAAATTGTAATAATTTAAATTTCCTGTTTGGTCGATACTGTTTTTTGGATGCTGTATATTCAGGAATTCCAAAACTGACACTTTTCATATTAATGACAGCATAAGTAATACCTGTACCGATCACTCCTAGAACTAACATGATGATTAAATAAGTGACAAAACGATTCGGATCCAGTAATAGCTGGTCATATGAAACAATCAAATGAATCGGATTATATATTTGAAACCCGGTTTTCAAAGAAATCATATAGCTGAATAAAACCGGTAAACTAATCAGCGAAAACAATAATCCTAATTTCGCCTGCTGTTTAATCAGGCAAGTAAACAGCAGCAATAACATCGCACTGAAAATCCCCCAGCCAATCGGAATAAACACAAGCCATTTCCATATTGGGACTAAAATAGTTTCGGAATTCAATGCCACTTCAACAGGATAGTAAATTGTGTTGAGATTCCCTGTTATTAATGGCGGTAGTAACGATACAACGCATATGATGACGATATAACTCAAGACGACCATCAATAAGGGTATCAAGTATCCTAAATAAATCGCTGTATTGGACAATGAATTGATTTTAAAGAAATCGAATGTCCGATTTTCCCGGTCAAATATATATTTATAGCAAAAAACCAATAATAGAAGAAAAGCTGTAACCGGACTGAATAAAATCTGGAATAATTGTTTTGTAAACAAGGCCGTTTTAAATGGAGTATCTTGTTCCGTATAGGCCAACTGATGATCCGCAAGTGTTTCCGCCTTCTCTCTTTCAACTGCCACTGTATGTTCTCCGAGATATGGGATTGCTTTAAATGCTATGTAGTTTTCATATTCGTTTAAATAGGCAAGCTGCTCGTTGACAATCTGTAAATCATTCTCGTCTAATTTCTTTAAAATACCGTTTATATATTGCTCTTTTAATAGGAGGCTCTCCAATGATTGCTGTTCTTCCGGAGTGAGACCTATAACCCGTTCTTTAGTTAGTGTGCTCGTAATCAACAAATGTACTGTATCTTTTCGGTTGTTGAACGTTTCCTGCAGTTCCTGCTTGGTAGCTTCTGGTTGCGTACTATTAATAACGAGCATCGCCCCGACAAAAACGAAAATCGCAACAGGTAATATAAAAATATAGTTGCTTTTTAACCAGCCTTTTATGAGAAAACGGATCACTTCATTCATCATTCACCCTCCTTCCCCTGTTAAGATGCTGAAAATAGAAATTCCTCTTTGAGCAGATTTGCCAAAAAACGGAGGGCTCATCCTAGTCAAAGAGGATATTGGAAAATTATCAGATTCAGTTTTTACACATTACTCATGGTCTGCGTTACTTAGCGGTGCATATGGTCCTGTTTTAAGCGTGCCTGAAAAGAAGGAATAGCCCGGCTTTCCTACAGCATAGCCGCGATTATACAAATAACCAGAATACGTTTTACCGTTCTTGGTAACCGTCACCCACATCGATTGGGTCGTTGTATATGGCACTTCTTTTGAATACCAGAGTGTATCGGATGTTACAGAAGCTTCAGGCGTCAAACTTTCAGCTGCTTGGATACTTGAAATATTTACGGATACACTTAAAGAAATTGCTGTTAATAAACTTAAACTTAACAATTTAAATTTTTTCATCATTGATTCCTCCTAGTTCCTATTCCAAAGCCTGATTGCTATATATGAATTTCTAAATCCTTAACTTATCCTCCACCAGTTCCAATAATCCACAGTTCTAAAGTTGTGATTAATAAATCTACCATATCGTCCCCTCCTTTGTATTAATTTTACAAACTATACGACGAAAAGTGTATAATATGCCTAAAAGAATAATTTAGGTGATGAAATGAATAATTACGGGCAAGTTATAAAAGAAATCAGGGTCGGTAAAGGCTATTCACAACAATATGTCAGCGAAAAAATATGCTCACAGGGCAATTACTCGAAGTTCGAAAAAGGAGAAAACAGAGAAATTAAATTTTCGATTTTGAAGGAATTTTTAGGTCGGCTCGAAATGTCCTACGAGGAATTTGAATACATAAGCAACAATTATGAAATGCATGACCGGCAAAGGATCATGAAGAAGTTTTACAATCAAACATATAATTCCGAAAATGCCCTGCTCCGAATGATTGAAGAGTGCACTGCTTATTTAGAGCACAATCCGAATGACAATCTGATCAGGAATATCCGAACAGTAATGGAAGGCATGCTCGTTTTGGCGAGGTCCAGTGATTTTTTACTGGCTTCCGAAACTTTATCTCCTATATGGAAAGATCTCTCGCAACGAAATACATTGTACTTAGCTGATATTTATTTGCTCAATGCCATTTTATTTGTATTTCCGGTTTCAACCGCGACCAAAATAAAAGAATTCGCTTTTCGCCATATTGACAAATACAACGGGTTCCAAAATATTAATAAGTTAAAAATAAATTTTCTGATCAATTTGTCGCTTATTAATATAAAGGGAAAAGACTATGAAACCGCACTGGAACTTTTGAATGATGCTAGCAGTAAATGTAAAGCAGAGCAGCTTTTTATCAACTTGTCGATCTGTTATGTGAGAAAGGGTGTCTGCCTAAATAATCTACAAGGAACGGATGAAGGTTTTATTGAAAAGGGATTAACGCTACTTCAACATCTAGAACAAGCAGAACTGGTGAAAATGCTGGAGAAGGAAATAAAAAATAATATAATCGTTAAATAATAGAAAGCAAATTAAAAAGGGCAGCCCAGTAAATTCGGCTGCCCTCCTGTATTTATTTTTTATTCGGTAAGTTCATTTTACGCTCCAATATTTTAATGCGGTATTTATAAATCGCATAAATTACTGCAAGAATAATAATGATGATGACAAACGGCTGCAAGTACTGTTTAAACAGATTTCCTGCCTGCTCCCAGTTTTCCCCTAGCTGAATGCCTAAATAAACATAAAGCGCGGTAATCGGAAACATTGCTAAAAATGTGTAGATTGTAAACTTCCATACATTCATTTTTGTCATCCCGCATGGTACCGAGATTGCCGTACGGACGATTGGCATAAAGCGACCGAAAAATGCGACACCCGCGCCATATTTTGCGAAAAACTTGTCCGATGCATTCACTTGCTTTTCATTGATCAAGAAGAATTTCCCGTATTTCAGGACAATTGGTCGGCCACCATAACGTCCTACCGCATATAATGTCAACGGTCCGATCGTTCCGCCTACCGTTCCGGCAAGCACCATTAACCAATAGCTATATTCCCCTTGAGCAATCCAAAACCCGGCCATTGGTAATATGACTTCTGCTGGAATAAACTCAAAGCAGAGTGCCAACAGTACACCAAAATAGCCAAACCCTTTAAAAAACTCAATCATCGAGAGAATGATTGTATCTAACAACAAAAACAACTCCAATCATTTGCAATATCCAAAGTTAAAATCGGTCAACCCGATTTCCACTCCAAAGTCCACTTCTACATTCACTTAGCATACAAAAACTTTGACCGTTTCACAATAGGAATTGCGAAAACTTGCCGTTAATATGTATGTTCTTCCTTAGAATAGAACGTCCTCTCCCCGCAAATGTTGCCTTATCCGCAAAACTTTTAATTTTATAGCAGTGTATGTCTATGCAAAAACCGATATGTCAGAGCATTTTTTGCATGGTCTCTTCCTTATATGTGCACATATAAAAAACAAACAGGCGAAACCATATGTATGCTGGAATCACCTGTTCTACTAGTTAAATTAATGCTTTTAAAGCACGAATAAATTCATAAATAAAGTAGCAGCCAAACCCGAACAATAATATGCCTGCAATAATGGAAGTCCACTTAATCATCGATCGGTTCATGACTTTCCTTGTAAGTGAAACAATTGTTAAAAGCCCAATATCATGCAGTAATATACCTGATAATATGCCTAGTGCAACAATCAAAAACTGATTGACCCCTTTTCCTGTATAAGAGTCGGCCAAAACGGCTCCAAATACAGAAATCCAGAAAACAAGATTCCCTGGCGAAACCGCAACTAATAAACCATTCCGGTATGTTGATAAAAAGGATCTATTCGCTTTCTCACCTGCTAACGCAATATCTTTATCTGCATTTTTAATTGAATCGAAAGCCAAAACAAACAAAAAAGCAGCTCCGATTAACCAAAGTGGAAGCTGAATAAAAGCCAGCGATAAAAATTTAGCCACCCCAAAATACAAAGCAATGATTAAAGCAAGATCTATTGTCATTCCGCCAAGCCCTACTGCCCAACCGTGCATAAACCCATTTTTTAAACCCTGTTTCGTCATTTCGACCGTAATGGCACCAACCGGCATTGCAATGGCAAGGCCAATCATGACATACGCAAAATATAAACTCATTCGATCACGTCTTCCAAGAAAAATTCCTTCTTACGTCCGTTTTATAAATATAATTATATTTGAATATTTATAAATCTTCAATTACCTTTTAAATTCACCTAATGAATTCCAGTATTGATTTATTTCCGGAAATCTATTATGATGGCAGTAATTCATGAGAAGGAGGGATTTTTCTATGTTTTTTATTCGTTTACGCTAAGCTGGCAATAAAAAAGCAAACCCATTAGAGATGGGCTTTTTTGTCATGCTTGTAAACGGAGAAACCATAGGGATACCTCTTTGAACGGGAGATTTCTATATTTTTTCGGAGCAGGCATACATATGTCTGCTTTTTTATTGCGTTTTAGGCTCATTTTACAAAATGGAGGGCTAAAACTATGCAGATGCTACTATTCTTTTAATACGGGCGGATTACACAAACCGCTCGTATCGATAGCTATCGGTACGAAATTTTAAATTTCGGAGGTAGCGATAATGGAAAACTTAAGCTTTGAACTGAAAAATATACACGTACAATTTTTGGATAAGGAAATACTTACAATCCCGCAACTGGCCATTTATCAATTTGACCGCATCGGGATTGTCGGTAAAAACGGTGCCGGTAAAAGTACGTTATTAAAATTATTAACCGGTCAGCTCATTCCACAACAAGGGAATGTAAACGCACATGCTGATTATTATTATTTTGAACAAACATCCCCTGCCGTTACACAGGACAATATTGATATCGCGCTTGCCCATAAGTTAAAGGCAGTTGATCCACATAGCGGTGGTGAACAAACACGGTTAAAGATATCTCAGGCATTCAGCCATTACTACGAGGCAATGCTTCTAGATGAACCGACAACGCATTTAGATCAGGATGGCATCCAATTTTTGCAGGAGCAACTCCGCTATTATTACGGAGCAGTCGTCATAGTCAGTCATGATCGAATCTTGCTGGATAGTATCGTTACGACAATCTGGGAAGTGAGTGACGGGCATGTTTCGGTATATAGCGGGAATTACTCCGATTATGCAGCGCAAAAAGAACGGGAAAAACAGGAGCAAACAACTGCCCATGAAAAATATGTTCGTGAGAAGACACATTTGGAGAAGGCTGTTGCTGAAAAAATGAAAAAGGCCGAAAAAATTACCGAGGCCAAGAAGATGTCAAAAAAAGAAACAAAGGCAAAAGCGAATCGAATGTTTGAAACAAAATCGAAAGGAACGAGCCAAAAGTCGGTTTACCGTTCTGCTAAAGCAATGGAAAAACGGATCGAACAGCTGCCTGTTGTCGAAAAAGTAAAAGAGGATGTGCCACTTCACTTCAAACAATCGAAAGCACTGGAACTTCATAACAAAGTGCCGATTATGATGCAGGATCTTACATTAAAAATCGGAGAAAAGATATTATTGAATCAATGCCGGCTTCAAGTTCGCCTGCAGGAAAAGATCGCTATAACAGGACCAAACGGCAGTGGAAAATCAACATTGCTGCAGGCGATTATCGAAAAGCATTCCAATATAGATATCTCACCGAAAGTAAAAATCGGTCATTTTTCACAGCTTGCCTATCAAAACTTACCGGATGATACTATCTGGAGTTTTATAAAAACAAGAAGTGAATACAGTGATTCATTTATCCGCACTGTTTTGCATCAAATGCAGTTTGAACAGAATGATTTACAAAAACGGATTACTGTTTTAAGCGGCGGTGAAAGGATTCGGTTGCTATTAAGTGAACTGTTTTTGGGTCAGTATAATATTCTCTTGCTTGATGAACCGACAAACTTCCTAGATATAGCTGCAAAAGAGGCTTTGGCAAACTTTATCCGAGCCTATGACGGCACCGTTCTTTTTGTTTCCCATGATGACTATTTTGTTAAGCAAGTGGCTACAAGAATTATAGAAATAAAAGATAAAGCATTAACTGAAATATGATTTTACAGCTCATTACGAGAGATACATTTCTTTCATTTCCAGCCGATGTGCACTAAAATGATTTCATATGGTAATGATAGTAAGAAAAGGAAACGAGCCATTTACTATTTGGAGGTGATCACATGGAAATAGGTATTTCGACTTTTGCAGAAACTACACCGGATGCTTTAACCGGTGAAACAGTGACTCATGCCGAGCGGCTGCGACAAATCGTCGAAGAAATTAAGCTGGCGGATGCGGTAGGACTGGATGTGTATGGGGTCGGTGAACATCACCGAAAGGACTATGCTGCATCAGTTCCTTCTGTCGTGCTCGCGGCAGCTGCAATGCAAACACAACAGATTCGGCTGACGAGTGCTGTAACAGTACTCTCATCAGATGATCCGGTACGTGTCTTCCAGCAATTCGCGACACTTGACGGACTATCGAACGGCCGCGCCGAAATTATGGCTGGCCGAGGGTCTTTCATTGAATCGTTCCCGCTGTTCGGCAACGACTTGACTGATTATGATGCGCTTTTTGAAGAAAAACTCGATCTATTATTGAATCTTCAGGAAAATGAGATTGTGTCATCAACTGGCCAATTCCGTCCGTCGATTCCAGGACGCGGCATCTACCCGCGCCCGGTTCAGGAGAAATTGCCGATATGGGTTGCGAGCGGCGGTACACCACAATCTGCAATCCGTGCTGCAACATTGGGTTTGCCATTAACATTAGCGATTATCGGTGGCAGTCCCCTCTATTTTGCGCGCATCGTTCAACTTTATTATGATGTGGCGAAAAAGGCGGGTCATGACATTTCGAAGCTGCGTGTTGCTTCCCATTCACATGGCTTTATTGCGGATACGACAGAACTTGCAGCGGAGCAGTTTTTCCCGTCAACAGCAGCGGCTATGACAAAACTGGGCCGCGAGCGTGGATGGGCTCCGTATACCCGCGAAGCATTTGATGACGCCCGCAGCTTGGAAGGCGCTCTCTATGTAGGCGATGTTGATACGGTTGCGAAGAAAATCATCTATCTTTACGAACATGTCGGCATTTCAAGATTTTTCTTACACGTGCCAGTCGGTTCCATGCCGCATGATCAAGTATTGCATGCCATCGACCTGTTAGGTACGAAAGTTGCACCAATTGTCCGTGAGGAAGTAGCAAAATTAAAAAATAGATAAGAATGATAGTTTATGGGCTGTGCAGTATTTTGCTGCATAGCCTATTTTTTATGACCTTTAATTCTCCTCTTTCCCCAAACTTTCCGACTATATTAACTAGAATAATAACGAAATCGCTTAAAATTCTGAAAATTATTGCAATTAGAAATTTAATAAACTACAATTACATGAATTCAACAGAAAGCTGAGGTTACATCATCATGGGAGTTTTACAGAAGATAGGAAAGTTTGCAGGAAATACATTTGCGATTTGGGTACTCGTTGCCGCTGGTTTAGCGATTTGGATACCTGAATATTTCACATGGATCGGCAGTTACATCACCATATTATTAGGAATTGTCATGTTTGGAATGGGGATGACACTAAAATTAGATGATTTCAAATTAATTCTTCAATATCCGAAAGGTGTTATTATCGGAATCGTTTCCCAGTTTGTCATTATGCCTTTACTTGCATTTGCGTTAGCAAAAGTTTTCAATTTACCACCTGAAATTGCGGTTGGGGTTATATTAGTAGGTTGTTGTCCAGGGGGTACGTCATCAAACGTAATGACATTCCTCGCAAAAGGAAATACGGCATTATCTGTTACGATTACATCATGTACAACATTATTGGCACCGTTTGTAACACCTGCACTAATCTACTTATTAGCAAGCGAATGGTTACCAGTTTCATTTATGGCCATGTTTATGTCAGTAATTAAAGTTGTGTTAATTCCGATTATTTTAGGAATTCTTGCTCAGTTCTTATTTAGACCGATTGTAGAAAAAAGTGTTGATATTCTTCCAACAGTATCAGTTGTGGCAATCGTGATGATCGTTGCTGCGGTAGTAAGCGGAAGCCGCGATAAAATTTTGGAAACAGGATTGATCATTTTTGCCATTGTTATTTTACATAATGGTTTAGGATACTTATTAGGATTTTTAGTAGCGAAATTATTTAAACTGAAATACGATGATCAAAAAGCAGTTTCGATTGAAGTCGGGATGCAGAATTCAGGCTTAGGAGCGCAATTGGCGATGGCACACTTCGACCCAGTCTCAGCGGTTCCTAGTGCGATCTTCAGTTTCTGGCATAATATTTCCGGACCGATTCTAGCAACCTATTGGGGTTCAAAAGCGAATAAGAAGGAAAATAGTAAATAGATTTTACGCAAAAAAAACGGTACGAAGCTTTACATTCGTACCGCTTTTTTTCATAGTTAATTTCCTTCTGTATAAACTAAGATTTTTCATTAAGTCAACTTGGTTACAAAAAATATCCCATTGCCGTTCTTATAGCAATGGGATATTTTTTATTGGACAATAAGCACTTTTACATCCTTATTAATAGTTATTAACCTGATATTCATTCATTTTATGGGCTAAACGAATCGTCACTTGAGCTAATTGTGCATATGTGACTTCACTCGTCGGGTTCAGCTGATTGTTTTCAGCTTCTAATAATCCCATTGCATATGCCAGTGCCACGTGACCACGTAATGCCTTATCCACTAGTGCTGCATCACTATATTTCAATTCATATATATCACTAAGTTGTGCAGGTTTATTCAGTTTCAGTGTACCGATTACCCATCTTGCCAGCTCCTGATTAGTAAGGGCTGTCTTAGGATTGAATGTTTTGGCAGAGGCATCAAGCATTCCCATTTGTAGTGCACGTGCGACAAATGCATATGAGGCATCGTCCGGCTTAACATCCGTAAATGATTGGTCCGCCGTTTCGGACTCATTGTAACTTGAGCTATAATACATGTATGTTACCGATTTCAGTAAAACCTTCAGTGCTTCTTCTTTAGTGATAGGGGCATCTGGGTTAAACTTTTCATCTACTTCTAAAATACCCGCATGAATTAAATAATTTAATTCTTCGGCAGCTTTTGGATGTTCGATTTTCGGCTTGTCCGAATTGGCCATTCCATAAGGATCTAACCATTCACCTGTTTTGGCATCAATGCCCGCGGACAACCCTTCTTTGAAGATTGGCTGGTATGCCAGACTGTAATGCTGCTCATTCCCCACTTTTGCATGATTCACATATTGCAGCTTCAGTTTCAACTCATCTTTCAATATTTTTGTTGCTTCCTGTTCAGATAAAATATCCGTTGCTGCCGGCCACTCCAAATCACCAAAATCGCTCATATACAAGCTCACTAAAGCACCTGTTTTGGCATCAACACCTACCGATATATTGTCTCCTGCCACTGATAGGCCGTTCACAATACGCGGGAACGTAAAGTTATAACTGTTATTGTAAGTTTCGTGGTAGCCGTCATTTACAGGCAATGCATATTTGTGAGCAGATGAAGGTATCCATTCTTTCACAAGAGCGATTGCTTTATCCAAGGCCTGTTTTTGTGTTAACTTCACTTCCGCCTCGCTGTCATCAGTGTCCACTTCAAGATTGCTTTTAATATCGCTGTAATGAATGAATTCCCCTGTCGCTTTATCAATTGTCAGCACAGTTCCTGTTCCACCATTCCGATAGTTATACATATATTGAATGTTGAATACTTCTTTACCAGTCTCGGATGTTGTTTCATCAACTGCTCCAATCTCCAGTTGAACACCTTTTATATCTGTTGCAAGCAATTTCTCAGCCAATGCCCGTGCCTGCGCTGCTGTCATATTTGGATGTTTTGCCGTTAATGGCGCAGATACAATTGGTGTAATAGATTTAGCAGACAATGTTGAAGAGAGCCCGTCCACAGTTAACCATTCCCCTGTTTGCGCATGGATACCTGAAGTTACCTGGCTGCTTGGTTCATATACAAGCTTTACTCTGTGATTCCCTGTTGAATAATCCGGTACAATTGTGTAAGACAACTGTGCTTTTAAAGCATCCTGTATGCGGTTCGTAATGATAGATTCATCTTGTTTTTTCGATGAATCATCATACGTAAAATCTTTTTTTGGAGGGGTTGTTCTATAAAATGATGACACTGTGCCATCCCCTAACACACGAATATTAATAGTCTGATCTGAAATTGGAATACCCGAATTTTTCTTCTCATACATAAATGAGTATTCAACAGGCTGCGTTAAAATAGAAGGTGAGTAATAATTTTGTGAACTTGGCACTAGCTCATACCCTTCGCCTTTATTGAACCTCCCCATAAAAATATCCGCTGCTTTTTGCGCTTCCTCTCTAGAATATTTCGCCGGGAACAATACATCCTTTCTGTTTGCCGGTTGATAGTAGAATTGTTCTAGCTCTAACGTTTCTCCCACAAAAACAAAACTTCCATATTCATATTGGTCATTAATATTTTTCGAGAAATTAAGTTCGTAACGCACCTCAGCGTCTGTAGGACGGGAAAAACCTGCCCCAGTATGAAAATCTTTTTCTGATACATTTGAGAACTCATTTGGAAATAGTTCTCTAAAACGCTTCATTAGATCTTCTTTTGTTATCGTTGTATTTGTTTGTGCAACTTGGATCGGCAATCTTTCCATATGTTCATTTCCTACTGTTGAAGCACTTGCAATAGGTGCTAATAATCCAACAGACAGTGCTGTGGCAGTTAATATGGCACCCGCCTTTTTAAAAGTTACCACTCTTCATCCCCCTATCTCTTTTTCTTATAATATCTGTTTACACTTACATATTACGGAATATAAACACAAAAGGTTTCATATTTGTATAAATTTAACTGTAAATAATGAATGAAAGCCAATTAGCCATCTACCTAAATGTACTACAGTAACATATAAAATCGAATCCTCCCTTTTCCCTCTTTCTGAAAATATTAACAGTTATTGTCATCTTTATCTCGAATTATTCCTAAAAGAATAATAAAACACCTATTTTGACCGATAGTATCGTCTAGCGAGGCTTCTCTACTTTTAAACAACAGCATATTTCCACTTCAATCAAGAAGACATGACCAATTTTTTAAAAATACGTTTCACTAAGCACTTAATACCCGTCGCCACACGGTTTATTCCATGTAGTATCAACACCTGACTGCCTATTCCATTCCGATTTTTAAATTCATTTTCGAAATTGTTTGACAATATTCACAAGGTTGTTTATTATGTATATAAGTTTACTAGGTATTAGCGCTGACTAGACAACTAGAGGCACATACTGGCATTTGAAAATGCCAGTATGTGCCTCTTTTTTTTATGAATAAGGAGGGAAATAATGACAAAACATGCGTTAAACATTCAAACATTAAACAAAATATTCACAACGAACACAGAACAAGTAATTGCTTTGAAAGATGTAAATTTACAAATTAAGCAAGGTGAATTCATTACAGTTATAGGACCTAGCGGATGCGGAAAAAGTACGTTACTTAAAATTATTGCAGGTCTCGATACAACGTATAAAGGCAGTGTTGAGTTAGACAACAAACCAATTAAGGGACCCAGTTTAGAGAAAGGTTTTATTTTTCAGGAACCACGCCTTTTCCCTTGGCTAACAGTGGAAAAAAACATCGCAGGTGACCAATCCTTAAAAAACCCTGCTGTTCGTCAAAAAGTAAATGAATTAATTCAACTTGTAAGGCTTGAGGGATTTGAAACGGCCTATCCGAAACAGCTTTCGGGTGGTATGGCACAGCGCGTGTCCATTGCGCGTGCACTGTTAAGAAACCCAAAGGTATTGCTGCTCGATGAACCATTTGGTGCACTCGATGCATTCACACGTTCACATATGCAGGAAGTACTGCTCGATATTTGGACGAAGAACAAAACAACAATGATTTTTGTAACGCATGATTTGGATGAGGCCGTGTTCCTCGGACAACGGGTTGTCATTATGAATCCGCGACCTGGACATATTAAAGCCATTTTGCCTATTGAGCTTTCTTTTCCGAGAAAGCGGTCATCCATTTCCTTCCAGGAGATGCGTCGCAATGTACTGAACGAATTTGAAAAAGTGGAAGACGAATCCTACACAGTTGGTGCAGGAATTTAAAAGGAGAGAATTTTTATGAAAAAACAGTTATTAACATTTTTAGTAGTAGCTTTCACCTTCCTGTTGGCAGCGTGCGCAAGTGATGAATCTTCAAAAACAACAAAAGCATCCTCAAGTAGTAATGATGTAGTCGTTCGAATCGGTGTTCAAGGTAGTGGCGGCCTGTTTGGAAAGGCACAAGAAGATCAATTATTTGAAGAGGCATTTGCCTCGTACGGTGCAACGGTAGAATGGGTGGAATTCCAAAGCGGCCCTCCGATGACAGAAGCAATTGCCTCGAACAAATTGGATTTTGCCGGACTTGGCAATATGCCTGTCATTACAGCACAAGCGGCCAATATTCCATTTAAGATTATTTCTCAAACACTGGAAGGAAAGAAAAACGTAGGTGTTATTGTCCAGTCATCAAGCGGCATTACTTCGTTGGAAGAGCTGAAAGGTAAAAAAATCGCCGTCGGTAAAGGTACGAATGCCTATGATTTTATTTTACGAAGCTTTGATAAACAAAATATCAATGCAGATGAAGTGGAGTTAATCAATTTAAACCCTGATGAAGCACAAGCCGCATTTGATTCAGGGGGTGTGGATGCATGGGCAATTTGGGAACCTTACTTAACAATTAATACACTTTCCGAAAAAGGAACAATCATAGCAGACGGAGAAACAGTCGGTCTTCTCTCCCCTTCATACACGATTGCACGGTCAAAATTTGCTGAAGAACATCCTGAACTCGTTGTAACTTATTTAAAAACAGTAAATGAACTTTTGGCATGGGAAACAGCAAACGAAGACGAGGCAGTGGAACGCTATGCGAAAGAACGTAACCTACCAGTAACGTTGATGGAGCAAACAAGGCAACGGTCAAAAAGTATAAATATTTTAGTAGAGGATGCAATTATTGAGGAACACCAAAAAACGGCAGATTTCCAGTATGAACTTGGGACCATTCGTCAAAAAGTCGATGTTTCCGAAGTATTCGACAATCGCTTTTATAAGGAAGCCGTTAAATAATTCTTTTGAGGAGGTGCTGTCATGGTAACACTTAATAAAACTCTTACTAAAGACAGGAAGAAAACCGCTTTTACTGCCAGGAGCCGGCAGCTGCTGCTTGGTGCACTCCTACCTGTTGGCTTAATCATACTTTGGGAATGGGCAGGACATAATGGCTATTTAAACCCACTTCTGCTCCCTGCTCCAACAGCTATTTGGAATGAGTTCATTTATTTACTGCAACAACAGCATTTACTCGGCCATCTCCAAGTATCCGTTATACGAGCATTGGCCGGTCTGGCTATTGGCGGTTCTCTCGGGTTATTGCTAGGACTCATTGTTGGCTTTTCCTATAAAAGCCAGCGTGCATTTGATCCAACGATTCAAATGATTCGCATGTTACCGCATCTGGCAATTGCCCCGCTTTTTATTTTATGGTTTGGCTTTGGGGAAACATCAAAACTATTACTGATCGCAAAAGGTGCCTTTTTCCCGCTGTATATAAATACTTTTTTAGGAATTCGCTCAGCCGACAGCAAGTTATTCGAAGTAGCGCGTGTACTGCAGTTTAATAGAAGACAGCTCGTCATAAAACTGATTATCCCGTCCGCGCTCCCGCATATTTTACTAGGTTTGCGTTTGTCAGTAGGAGTTGCATGGCTCGGGTTGGTAGTCGCGGAAATGATGGGCTCAACTCAAGGCATCGGATATTTAATAAATGATGCACGTTCCATGTCGATTATAACTACTGTTTTTGTGGGAATTATTATCTTTGCATCTCTCGGCAAGTTATCCGATTTTATTGTTCTTACAGTGGAGAAAAAATTATTAAAATGGCAGAGCAATTTCGAAGGAGGGAAATAAATGACACTACTATCGAAGGAAACAGTGGAAGTAAAGCGTAATTGGCCATTGGAAAAATTCCATCATATTTTATATCCGCTCTATTTTCCAGTCTCCATCTTATTGCTTTGGCAATTGGCCGGTACGTTCGGTGTCGTAGAAGAGCATATTTTACCGACACCGCTTAAAATTTTATCGACTTTCTGGCTTTTATCAGCAAACGGGGAATTGCATGTGCATTTACTTGCCAGTGGACAAAGGGTAGTACTTGGCTTTCTGTTAGGTACTGTCACTGCCATTATTCTAGGTGTTGCAACAGGCTTCAGTAAAATTGTCCAGCAGATTATTGACCCATCTCTTCAAATGCTACGAACAGTACCACTGTTATCGCTCATTCCGCTTTTTATCCTGTGGTTTGGGGTTGGGGAATTCGGCAAAGTTTTGATGATCGCTCTTGGCGCATTTTTCCCGGTATACGTCAATATTTTTTTAGGGATTCGTCTTGTTGATCAAAAACTTTTTGAAGTAACCGGTATTTTACAATATTCCTTTAAGGATAAGCTGAGGAAGCTGATCTTCCCTTCTGCGATGCCTAATATACTACTCGGTCTTCGTCTGGCAATGGGAACGTCTTGGCTCGTCCTCGTTGTGAGCGAAATGATGGGTGCAAGTGCGGGGGTCGGCTATATGATTCAGGATGCCCGCGCCTATTCCCAAACGGACATTGTCTTTGTCGGACTAATTATATTTATTATCCTAGGCAAGTTAACAGATTCGCTAGTCGGTTCAATTGAAAAGCGCGCCTTAAAATGGCGTGACACATACAAAGGTTAAGGGGGAATTTTAAATGAGTAAAAGAGAAGGAAAATTAAGTTTAGGTGCATTTATTTATTATAGCGGTCATCATAGTGAAAGTTGGCGGCATCCGTCTGGATCTGGCCATAATCCATTTGATATTGATTACTTCATTCAAGTCGCAAAAACTGCCGAGCGTGGTAAATTCGATATGATGTTTCTGGCGGATTATCTCCACGTTTCAGGGGCTGAACAAACGGCATCCGGTATGCTTGACCCTGTCACTCTCTTATCAGCAATCGCCGGTCACACCAAAAAATTAGGATTAACAGCTACATGTTCTACAACATACAACGAACCGTTCCATCTTGCCAGACGATTTGCGACATTGGACCATATTAGCCGGGGACGGGCAGCATGGAATATTGTTACATCACAGCATAATACCGAAGCACAGAACTTTGGGAAAGATAAACATCCTGAGCATGGGCTTCGATATAAAATGGCGGAAGAATATGTAGATTTGGCACGTAATCTATGGGATAGCTGGGAAGACGATGCAATCATTAACGACAAGGAAAATCGATCTTTTTTAAAACCAGGCTCCGTTAAGGAAATAAATTATAAAGGAGAATGGTATGCATCACGTGGACCATTAAATGTTCCCCGTCCACCGCAAGGCTATCCGGTACTCGTTGTAGCAGGGGGGTCCGAAGCTGGGATTGCCTTCGCCGCGAAAACCGGTGAAGTGGTCTTTACTGCAAGTCAATCACTGGAAAGTTCAAAAGCATTTTATAAGAAACTCCAGGCGAAATTGGCTGAGGAAAACCGTGATCCAAGCAGCATCAAAATCATGCCCGGCATTTCACCGATTATTGCCGAAACAGAAGAAGCTGCTTGGGCAAAATATGAAGAGCTCAACCAATTAATTTCGGATGAAGATGCTTTGAAAACCGTTTCCGCTTTTTTAGGAATTGATTTGTCCGACTATCCGGCAAATGGTCCCCTTCCTGAGCTGCCTGACTTAGCTGCACAATCTAATGCGATGAAGAGCCGGATCCAGTTATTTATAGACTCCGCGCGTGAAGCGAATCTTTCCATAGCCCAACTCGGTCGTAAAATGCATGGAGCGCGGGGTCATCTGGAATTTGTCGGCACACCTGCGCAACTGGCAGATCTACTGGAACTTTGGTTTAATGAATATGCTTGCGATGGGTTTAATATTATGCCACCGGTCTTGCCCGATCATTTAAACAATTTTGTGGATTTAGTGATCCCTGAACTTCAAAAACGTGGTCTTTTCCGCGAAGAGTATGAAGGTAATACGCTACGCGAGCATTTAGGCCTGGTCCGGCCAGAAAGAAACCACTTTAAAAAGAATAGGGAGCAAGTGAGCTTACAAATTTAATGCTAAACTGGCTACGAAATTGCAAAAGAAGTTCCCCCTATTTCCCAATGAATTGATTTCCCATAAAAATTTCCGCTGCAATCTCCTGTGAGTTCATTCTCTCCAGGAGATTTTCTGTTTTGAAAGAATTTTGCATCGAATCAACTTAATTTTGTACTTGTTAAACTCATAACACAAAGAAAACTAATAATGGCATAATGATTGATTGAATCAGTGAAAGAAGGCGTAATAGGAAATAAACATCAATTCATTTTTAATTAACAAGAGGGGAATTCAGGAAATTATTTTGGGCAGAAGCGCAGTTATTGCCCGCGCAATAATTTTTGGAATTTTCAGTTACTTGTGGATAACTTGAATCTGAATTGATTTTTCCGGGGGTGTCGGGTACCGTTTTTCTAATAAATTCATAAATCTGCTATTATATTATTATTTGTTCTAATAAACTGCCGACGTTCTAATATATTTGATGATTTTCTAATATCCCCCTCAAATCTTCAAATAACAAACGCACTTCTTCTACTATACTACCCAACTTTTCTAATAAAATCCCTCCCCGGTACACCTAAAAACAAAAAGCTGCCCAAGTTACGAACACTTGGACAGCTTTCCGATTAAAATGGCATTCCCATAATCGCTTTTGGCTCAAGAAATTCCTCGATCCCATAATCGCCCCATTCACGGCCGATACCAGAGTGTTTAAATCCGCCAAATGGTGCCGAACGATCTGTTTCACTATTGTTAATACGGATTTGCCCGGCTCGGATTGATATAGCGACTTTTTTCAGCTCATCTTTATCATTTCCGAATACATAACCGGCAAGTCCATAAATTGTATCATTGGCAATATCAATTGCTTCGTCTAAATCTTTATACTTAATGACCGACATAACCGGACCAAAGATTTCTTCCTGTGCAATGGTCATATCGTTTTTCACATTCGTAAATACCGTAATTTGCGAGAAGAATCCTTTTTCGATTCCAGCCGGTCTGCCAGGGCCGCCGATTGCAATGGTTGCTCCTTCTTCCTCACCTTTTTTAATGTAGGATTGAACGGTCTCCCATTGGTCTTTTGAAACTTGCGGACCCATAAATGTATTTTCATCCTGTGGATCCCCTACCGGAAATTCCGCGACTAGTTCTTTCATTGCTTCAATGAATTCATCATGCATTTCTTCCGGTACGATCATGCGTGTAGCAGCTGAGCATACTTGCCCTGTATTCATAGCAATTTGACCTAATGCTGTTTTTGCCGCTTCCTTTACGTCCGCATCTTTTAAAATAACGAATGGCGATTTGCCGCCAAGTTCCAATGAAATATTTTTAATACCTTCTGCCGCATTCTTCATTAATCCGCTGCCCACTTCACCAGAACCGGTAAACGATACAATATCCACATCCGGATGAGTACTGATTGCTTCACCTACTGTTGAACCCGAGCCGTTGACAAGATTAAAGACGCCTTGCGGAACACCCGCTTTATCCAGAATTTCCGCCAGAATAACTGCTGAAAATGGTGTTTGGGAAGCCGGTTTTGCTACCATTGTACAACCGGCCGCCAAAGCACTGGCAATCTTTGTGGAAATCTGATTTGTAGGGAAATTCCATGGTGTAATCAGTCCAGCTACGCCAACCGGTTCTTTTCGAATATATGATTTCTCTCTTTCTTCGGTAAACTTGAACGTTTTCAACTGTTCTGCCGCCTCTTTAAAGTGCGTAAGCCCCATCTTATAATGGATATCCTCCGATTTTGTAATAGGCGCACCTAATTCCGCGGTCATTATTTTCACTAAATCGTCTTTACGATTTTCATATTCTTCAGCAATAGCTTCCAAAAGTTTTATTCGCTCTTCCACCGTCATTTTTGAAAAGGAAGGGAATGCCTCTTTCGCCGCCTTGACCGCTCGATTCACATCTTCTTTTGTTCCGCTGCTAATCTTACCTACTACTTCCTCTGTCGCAGGGTTAATTACTTCAATTATATCTGTTCCAGTAGATTCAACCCATTCCCCATTGATGTATTGTTTTGTATGATTTAGCATAATCAAACTCCTTTATAAATCGACTTATTAAAAAATATTCCCTCTGTACTTGTCAGTAAACATTTGAAGCTTGGCCTAACAAAAATTCGAAGCCTGTACCAGCACTTCGAATTTTCAAACAGCGTAACCTATTCATTTACCGCAAGCAATTGCTTGGCGATTTCCTTCACATCCGGATCTTTTGATTCTTTTGCATAACGAACAACAAGTTGATTGACTTCCGTACCTTGCCAATGCACACGATCGTATGAATGCAATGACTGAATCGCCATATACTGCAAATGGCCGTCGTTAGTTTTTAGTGCTTGCCCAATGAAATCCATACCAACGCCATTATACTGATCCAATTCTTCAATAAGCGATAAAACAACAACTTTCTGATTATTCGTCAGTTCATTGAAATCTCCGAAAGAATGCGTAATTCCTATTAGCCGTTCGATAATTTGCGTATCCTTCACTGCAAATAAAGAATAATAATATTGCACATTTTCAGGATGATTGTTTAATTTTTCGAATACGATGTCCGTAATATCTGCTTTATAATATTTGGCTATTGCTAACGCCTTTTCCTCATTCTCTTGGTCGTTTTGCAGTATTTCCAATGCTTCCTGCAACCATAATCGATTTTGGGCAATTACTTCGATATTTTCTTCTACTGTACGCTTTTCATGCGGTTTCCAGTTAGAAGAAAAGCGATCTTCCCATGTTTCTTCATCATATTGCAAGTACTCATATATTTGTGTCAAAATAAAAAATTGGCTCAGTGTCATGCAATGGGTTTTCGCATGATGTGTATAGCGCATCAGTACTTGACCTGCATACTCATATTCCTCCATTGTTTGATAAGCCCCATCGTATAAAAGAGCTACTATTATTGTCCCTGCACTGTCAAATATTTTCCCGGAAATAATTTTTTCGTGCAATTCAATATCAAGCTTTCCTTTTTCAGCACACATCAATGCCGAAGCATTACCCGGTACGGTATTTTTCAACCCTTCCAGCAATATCCATTGTCTGATATCTTCATTTGAGGCATCCAGAAAATTCAGTGCTTCGAGTTTACCCCAGTCCGAAACATTTTGCGCAATATGCCACACCGTCTCATTACTGTTTGTTGTGCCGTTTTTTATCGCAAATAAGGCTACTCCGGTGAATTCTTCATGTAATGCAATCACTTTCAAACGTTCCTTATACTCTTCACATTTGAGTGTACCTAACACGAGAAGCGCGAACTTCAAAACTTCACGATGTGCCGCATGTTCAAGAAGCCAAATCGCCTCATCTTTCACTCGGACTTCATCTTTTTCAGCTTCATAAAACAGTTCCAGAAATTCATGGAAATAACTGATGACCTTCTCATCTTTAATTTTTTCGTAGGTTGTTTTCCGTGTTTGATCAGTCGGATTTGCGACCTGTTCTAAAAATAGCTTGATCAGCTTTTTCGTATAAAATGGCGTTACTGCCTCCTGATGAAGCTGGTCTGCAAATCCTGGTACAAATTTCGGATGATGTTCATCATATAAAAACTCGTCATCCGGCAACTCCTTTGTTATTAGCTGCTGATTCTGCTGGAATTGCTCTTCAAGGAAAGGTACTATATACTCCTTATTTGCCCATGGTAAAAATTGCAGTTTCGTAGCCTCATGGAGCAGCTGTTTCCCATCCACTTTTACCGTTATATTCAATTTAACAAATCCGCCTATTTTTACATACACTTTATGTGTCCTACCACTTTTTGATTGGAAAGTTCCTTTCATTGTTGAAAATGGCATAAGATGCGACCATATTGATTTCCGAACATTTTGTGCAATCATTTGGCCATCTACCTTTAAAACTTCTTTCATCATGCCATTCATTACTTCTATTTGATGGCCGTCATACTCCAGGACCCAATATTTTTCTACTTCTTTTGCAATGTCATTTTTGGCATTGCGCATTTCCCGCTTAAATTCCTCTTTAAATCCCATTCACTTGCTACCTATCCCTCTCGTTTCTATACAACCATCATAACAATCTTTGTTAACTATTTGTTAAATAGTTGCAAATAAACAAAATAATATCACAAGCATCGATTCTATTTATGAGAATGGTCAGATAAAAAGGACTAGCAATATATACTAGTCCCTACGATGTATTATTGAGTTTTTATAACAACTTTACCGTTATGCTCCCCATTGATCACTGCATCAAATGCCTTGCCAGCCTGTTCCAATGGATAACTGTAACCTACAACAGGCTTTAACTGTTCTGTTTCCAGCAGCTTTGCCACACCATAAATCAGTTCCTGGTGTTCCTCTGCCGATACATTAAACAGAACCATTCCACGTACATCACATTCTTTTTGCATCACAAAACGAGGATTAACTTCAATTTCCCCGCGGTTTCCGACGATAACGATGACACCGTGCTTGGCTAGCATCTGTAAATCGGTTTGCAGATTTTCGTTTGCCAGAAATTCGATAATGATATCCGGACCTTTGCCGTCATTGGCATCAAGTACAGTTTCAATAGTTTCTTCTTTAATATGATCAAGTACAACATCCGCGCCCGCTTCTTTTACAAGTTGTTTCCCGGAATCACGGCTTGCCGTTCCAATTACTTTTGCTCCTAGAGCTTTTGCAATTTGAACAGCCTGCAAACCCACTGCCCCACTTGCTCCGTGAATGAAAACCGTTTGTCCTGATTTCACTTTTGCTCTTCCTACCAATGCTCTGTACGCTGTCAATGCCGGAATCCCTAACGCGGCTCCCTGCTCAAATGAAATTTGCTCCGGAATTGGGTGAACAAAGCGGCTTTCACAAACAATCTGTTGCGCTAATGTACCAGTCGACTTACCATTCGGCAAGCTTGCGACAAATACACGGTCTCCTGCTTTTACGTTTGTCACTTGTTTTCCAACTTGTTCAACAATCCCAGCCCCGTCCAGACCTGGTGTATATGGCAGGTTCGGTTTAATCGCATATGTACCTGTAGATGTATATACATCACTAGGATTCACACCTGCTGCATGAAGGCTTATCAGTACTTCATTTTCAGATGGTGTAGATATATCTGTTTGCTCCACTACTAGATTTTCAGATGTTCCAAATTGATTAATACGTATTGCTTTCAATAACTTCACCCCATCATCTATATTATATTAAGAATATTAGAAAAATTATAATTTGTATAGAGATAGCTCCGTCCAAATACATATATAAATTCTTAATTAATGTAATAATTTAATTGTTTCATATGTATGGTTGATACAGAGGAGGCGAGAAATAATAAAAAAAATTATTTTATTGTTAGCAGTAATGGTGATATGTTGTGTACCAGCAGTTACTGCAAAAGAACGTATGTCTACACCATCAGGGATTCTTTATGCCGAGCTAAAGGAACGTGTCGATGAATATGCTTCTAAATACATTGGGACGACTACAGCTGGAGCCAATGTACTAATTGTGAAGGATGGGGAAATTTTCCTGAATACAGCGTACGGCTTTGCTGATATTGAAAATCAGGTGAATGTCACAACGGACACTGTATTTGAATGGGGTTCCGTTACAAAGCTTCTCGTTTGGACCAGCGTGATGCAGCTGGTAGAGCAAGGGAAATTAACATTAGATGAAGATATTCGCACGTATTTGCCGGTAGGTTTTTTTACGAAACTACAATACGATGCCCCTATCACGATGTTGAACCTGATGCACCATAATGCTGGGTGGGAAGAGAAATTTACAGATTTATTTTACATGTCAGCAAATGAAATAAAGCCTTTAGAAGAAATGCTTCACATTACTGAGCCTTATCAGGTACACGTACCTGGAAGTGTCGTTGCCTATTCAAACTATGGCGTAGCACTCGCCGGTTTTATTGTGGAACAGCTCACAGAACAGCCCTTTTATGATTATGTGAATGAACATATTCTTTCTGTATTGGATATGAAGGACACAACAATTCATCCTACACAGGAAGATAACAATAATGTCGCAACAAAAAGAGACGAAATTTACGGTTATTTCGTTAATAATAATGGTGAATTTACTATTTCGAAAAATGAGCGGATCTATATCGGTTTATATCCAGCCGGAAGTGCCATTGGTACAATAACCGATGCCGCTAAATTCATGATGGCACTTATGCCGGCAGAGGATGCAAATAGCCCTTTGTTTCAAAACAACCGGACATTAGATGAAATGCTGACGACAAGTGACTTTTATGACGATGGCTTTCCAAGAAATTCACATGGTTTTTGGAAAGGCTTATATACAGTTGATGCACTTGAACATGCAGGAAATACAGATAGTTTTTCAAGCAATTTTTCTTTTTCAAAAGATGAGAATATGGGAGTAATTGTTTTCACGAATCAGGCGGGTGAAGCAGGACTAAGTTATGGTTTGCCGACACTTATATTCGGTGAGTATTTTGCTGAAGAAGACAAACAAACATTGCCCAATGCGCAGGAGCTTGAAGGAAATTACTTTATGGCAAGGCAGCCTTATAAGGGGTTTACCAAACTGTACAGTGCACTTAATATTGGTCGTTTTGAAGCGACAGACTCAAACAGTGCGGATGCTTTTGGGATGAGACTGGAACAAGTCGCTCCGTACTTATATAAATCTTTAGATGATTATCGTGTATATTTTCATGTTACGATGAATGATGGAAATGTGGAAAAGATTTCAATGCCGACAAGTGATTTTTTGCCTGTCTCTCAAAGTATGAAGATTATTAATATATTCAGTATCATAGCGGCAGCTTTTAGTGGTTTGTATACGTTCATAGTTTTAGTGATTTTGTTCATCAAAAAAATCATCAATCGAAAAAAAGCAATCCGAGGGACATTTATAGATAAATGGGAATTGCTTTTACTTTCCACTAATATTATACCTTTTATAAATATGATGATTTTAGCTTACAGAACTTTGAATTATGTTTCTTATTCAGCCTTAAAAATTCATTTTTGGGTGAATTTCGCATATATCGCCTTCGTAGCCATTTGTCTAGTAACTTTATTTTTAAACTGGAGAAAAATAAAGCCTACAGGTGGTTTAAAAATTCGCTATGTATGTTCATATATGTCAGCACTATTGCTCGTTGTCCTCATTCTTTGCTGGGAGCTTTATTATTAATTAATCCTTTGGCGATTACGTTTCAAGCTTCCATAATCATTCTATTTAATTATGTACCCGGTGCAGAAAAAAATTAGGATTGGGAATGCGCCCGGTACATTCTTCTTAAAATCATTTTTTTCGTTCTATGATTTATAAAAACAGGTTTCCATTTTTCAAAGAAGCAAGCCGCTTCTGGCCCCTTCATCATTTCCCGGAAAATTACAACTATTCAGAAAACTTTAAACCTAGACTCTGCACATTCTTTTAATTATAATTGGTAAGCTCCCGAACGTAAAACCGTTTTGAGTACCTTTCCTGTTGCATTTCTAGGCAAAGATTCCATGAATTCAATTGCCCGCGGTTTTTTATAGGAAGCAATGCTATTTTGACAATATCGAATTACCTGTTCCGTAGTCATCTGTTTACCAGGCTTTAAGACAATAAATGCTTTGACAGCCTCACCCCATTGAGGATCGGGAATTCCCACTACGGCAGCTTCCAAAATATCCGGATGAGAATATAAAACATCTTCCAATTCTTTCGGATAAATGTTTTCACCGCCACTAATAAACATATCCTTTTTCCGGTCTACTACATAAATGAATCCTTCTTCATCCATTCGAACTAAATCGCCGCTATGAAACCAGCCCCCTTTGAATGCTTCTTCAGTTGCCTCCTTATTTTTATAATACTCCTTCATTGTAGTAGGTCCCTGATACACAATCTCTCCCACTTCTCCAACAGGCACATCATTCATTTCATCATCCACAATTCTTACTCTTACATTAATAGAAGGTTTTCCAACAGATTCAGTCTTCCTAAGTGCATCTTCATTCGTCAAATATGTTGTGGATGGACTCATTTCTGTTTGCCCAAACGCTTCTAAAATACTTGCATTTTTAAATACTTGCAAAATCTTCCTTTTTATTTCAATAGGACAGATTGCTCCTCCTAAAGCACAGTTTGTCATCGAGCTTAAATCATATTCTAATAAGTTTGGCACTTGGAACAGAAAATTCCACATCGCCGGCACCATAAACATTGTTTCAATTTTTTCATCCTGGATCGTCTTCAGAACAACGTCTGGTTGAAACTCACGATGCAAAATAATTGTGCCTTCTATTAAACAATTTTGTAAAAGAGAGGATAGAGCCGCAACGTGAAAAAGAGGGGGAATAATCAGTTGCTTTGCTCCTTTTCTAGGTGGAGAATGATAAAGTTTATTCATCGCATTCATATAATAATTTTTATGGGTTAACACTGCGCCTTTTGGTTTACCTGTTGTACCCGATGTATAAATAATTGCATGTGCATGTTCATCAGTGAAATTTACATCCTCGTAGTCAGCTGATGTGCTATATATTGCCTCATATGGAATCATTTTTGTTTGAAGTTGGGAATCCCCGCATTTAATTGGGACGATAAGTTTAACTTGAGGCAAGTTAATCAAGCAAATACTTTCGATAAATTCTTCTTCAATAAATAATATACTTACATCGGATTGATTAACAATATATTCAATCTCTTTAGCAACTAAACGGAAATTGACCGGGACAAAAACACCACCACATAAAGAAACACCAAAATATAGCTCCACAAATGGCAGCCCATTTTTCAGCAAACACCCAACTTTGTCATTTACACCAATCCCCTGAGCTTGAAGCCATCCTGCTAAATGCATCGAACGCATCAAAAGTTCCCGATAGGTTATTCGACGATTTTCATAAATGAACGCTTCCCTTTCAGGAACATTATGTGCAGCATATTTAAGCGCTTCCCCTATCAACAGTTGTTGGGACATCGATAATACTTTTTGTTCCATCTCCATCACCTTTCTTTCTAAAATTTATTATTAAGTTGTTATTATTAATAAATATTCATTCGCTGATATTTTTAGAATGATGACTACGCTTTATAGAATGCCCACTATATTTGTAAAGTCCGCAGAAAAATAAAACGACCCTTGCTAAAAAGCAGAGGTCGTTTATATTTTGCTTGTAACAGCTATATTACTAATTAAAAATCACCGGAAATGTAAATATAACGAAAGCTGCCCATAATCCGTATACCGGCAAATACTTCGTAACGGCGTGTTGGATAGCGTTTGGACCGGTTTTGTTTTGCAGATAACGCATATAGGAAATCATAATCCATAGTAGATTTGCACAGATTAATATATTTACCCCTAAAACAGCAAGCCGATTCGGTGTAATACCGTATGAAGTCAGTCTGAACAGGATGGCTGATAATGCGACACTGTCAATGATGAGTGCAACAATGATTAACGCGAAATTGATATAGTCGAAAATGCTCTTTTTATCTCCCGTGTCCTTCTCGGTTATGGAGAATATTGTAACAGCCAGTACGCCAAGTAGTATGCCGTTGAAAGCGATCAGGAAATCGCGGTCCAAAAACGGATTTTTACCAACGGATAGGACCGTTACAAGGTATACAAGCAAAGTGATTAATACTAACGGGCTAAAAATTTTTGCTATAAACGGTGTTACATTTTTGGCAAGCTTCAAATTCATTGAAACGAGGTGTACACCGACAACTGCAAGTGCCGCTGCCCCAAATAAAACGATATTGCTAAAATAGAAGTCCTCAATGTCCAAGCCAATGAAGCTGAATAACTGCAACGTTAATAATGCAAGAAACATCCCGCTGACTGCCATGCTGGCATATAAAATACCATATTCTAAATTAAATTTGATATAAGCCAGTCTTGTACTGCTATTCAAATAATCATTTCCTGTATATGCTAGCCCTAATAATACCCATAAGAAAATCGGGAAATGTAAATACGCTAAAATAATGCTGTCGTCGTTGAAATTTAATGGCAGTATATTCAGATAAACTCCTGAAACTAAGAACATTGCCACTAACGAATAAATGACACTTCTATTAGGTTTATTCTTGTAAACAAAGTAGGCTGCAATAAAGGGAATAATACCAAATGCCAGATTAACCGGAGCAATTGCTTCCTGTTCGACAAAATGGAATAGAATTCTTGTGCATACCCCAGCCCAAATTGCTAATATGCCCATAAGGAAAAATCCATTTTGAAACGACTCTGACTTTTTCGTATTTTCCTTTTCGCTGAAATTCAATCTTTCATACCAAACACGCAGTATTGGCGAATCAGAGGTCTGTTCCCATGCCTGTTGGAATGACTTGGTAAAAGCTTTCGGATCTTTTCTATACATTCTCTCAAGTACGTCAGGCTTAGTAATATTTTCAATTACTAAATTATTACTCTCCATTGTTTTCCCTCCCTCAAATTATAGTCCATATTAAATTTCCGAAGTAATCGTTAACTGTCTTCATCACTTTTGTATTCTAAAATATCTCCAGGCTGACAATCCAGCGCCTTACAAATGGCTTCTAAAGTTGTTAACCGGACGGCTTTAGCTTTTCCATTTTTTAAAATTGACAGGTTCGCCATCGTGATTCCAACCTTTTCCGAAAGTTCTGTTACGCTCATTTTCCTTTTCGCCAACATCACATCAATATTGATAATAATTGCCATTGTTATTCACCTCAGACCGTTAAATCGTTTTCAGATTTAATATTAATTGCTTCTTGTAAAAGTTTTTGAAGAACAGCTGCAAAGACTGCAATTACCAATGAAGCAAAAGGAACAATTAATCCGACAAAGATAACTCCCGGTGCGTCATCCAATTCCGCAAATACATAAAACAGCGGCAAAACTAATAAATGCAAAACACTGATCGTTATGGCGCAAAATTTTATTTTCTTTAAAGATTTTACAGCTAAATCCGAGAACGCTTTATTATTGTCAATATAGCGTAAAAGCAAAAAAGCCTGATACAAAGCAAAGAAATAAGGAATTGCCGAGGCATCGAAAACGATGTAAACAAAATACTTTACGAAAGCAAATTCCGGCAGCATCATTGCTGCTACATTTGCCAGCTCAGGTACTAAAAAGATGCATAGTGCCAAAACAGGAATTCCCAAAAAAACAACAGCAACTTTTAAAAACAACGTAGTTACTTTTTCCATAAACCGCACCTCACTTATTATTTTCAATTTTGATTTTAATATAAAATTTATCGTAAATCAATAAATATATATCTATTTTCATGAAGTTTTTATTGCATAATAATTCTCCCCTTTAATGTGAATTAGATTTCCCAGACAAAAAAGCTTGGAAAAACCCAAATTAATTCAGGCTTCCCAAGCTTTTAGTTGTTGCTATTTCTCTTAACAAATGGAGGATTATAGATAAATTTATCGAAATTATAGTGTGATATAGAAAGGAGAATTACATTGAATAAACTAGTAGTTAAGCAAATACCTCATACGTTTCAATTACATGGAGATGTTCGCCATGATGAATACTATTGGCTAAAAGATAAATCGAACCCGGAAGTCATTGCGTATCTAGAACAGGAAAACAGCTATTATGATGAAGTCATGAAGCCGCTGGAAAGTTTAACAACTGAACTATACGAAGCAATGGTAGCACGCATCCCCGCATCAGAAACTCAGGTGCCTATTCAAAGAGGGCCATATTATTATTACTCTCGTTTAGAAAAAGAAAAACAATACCCTATTTATGCGCGAAAACGTGCAGCAAATCGCTCACAATTAGAATCCGCTGCTGAAGAAGTTACTTTAGATGAAAATGTACTTGCAAGTGGAGATGACTATTTAAGCGTTACTGTTCAGCGTTATTCAGAAGATCACCGCTATCTTGCCTACTTGGAGAATCGTGATGGCACAGACAGCTATTCGTTGTTTGTGAAGGACTTGCATAGTAGTGAGTTGCTGAAAGATACCATTCCAAACGTTTATATCTACAGCAGCGTGGAATGGAGTAACTGCGGACAATATATTTTTTATGTAAAGCTAAATGAACTGCAGCGGCCTTACCAGGTTTGGCGTCATGAAATGGGTACTGACTACACATCAGACATACTTCTATATGAAGAAACCGATGTAACCTTCAATTTATATATTACTAAATCAAGGAGTACGCGTTTTATTTTCATCGTTTCACAATCTACGACGACATCGGAGGTGCAAATTATAGATGCGGATGAGCCAGCAGCAGCTCCAACGTTATTTGAAGAGCGTCGTGAGGGAATCGAATACGATGTAGAGCATTGGGAAAATGAACTTTTACTATTAACGAATGAAAATGCATTGAACTTCACATTGCTTCGCTGTTCAATCGAAGACTTTAATGAGCGTACACCCATTATTCCGTATGATGAAAAACGGTTTATCGAAAATATTTATCCATTTAAACGCCACATCTATGTAACGGGACGAAAAAATGGTCTGGAACAAATTTGGCGAATCGATGGGGATACGCTTGTTTTGCTGGAATGGGATGAAGCTATTTATTCGGTATCACTCGTTTCAGATCAAAACTATGAAGCTTCGGAGGTTTTAGTGGAATATCAATCATTTTTAACACCGAAAACGACTATTCGTATTGATATTGAAACTGAAGAAAAGGAAGTATTACAAGAGGCAGCAGTTACCGGAGAATACGACCGAGAGCAATATGTACAGCAGCAAATTTGGGCAACAGCAGCTGACGGTGTCAAAGTTCCTATATTGCTTCATTACAAAAAGAATGCACTCGACAATGGGCCGGCACCACTTATTCTAGATGCTTATGGCTCCTACGGGTATAGTAGCGACCCATTCTTTAGCGCTTATCGACTGCCTATGCTTGATAAAGGGATAATCATGGCAGTTGCACAAGTGAGAGGTGGTTCAGAGCTGGGACGTACGTGGTATTTCGATGGGAAAATGCAGAAAAAACGAAATAGCTTTACTGACTTTATTGATGCAGCGACTTATTTAATCGAACAGGGTATTACAACTACTGAACTTATCGCAGCTCGTGGCGGCAGTGCTGGTGGTTTGTTGGTAGGGGCTGTAGCTAATATGGCAGGAGATCGTTTTAAAGTGATCGTTCCGGAAGTGCCGTTTGTCGATATTGTTACAACGATGCTGGATGAGACAATTCCATTAACGACTTTAGAATGGGATGAATGGGGGAATCCGCAAAAAGAAGACGATTACTTCTATATGAAATCATATAGTCCATATGACAATGTTGAGGCAAAGCCGTACCCTCATATGTATATAACGACAGGGTTAAATGACCCGCGTGTCGGTTATTGGGAGCCTGCAAAATGGGTAGCCCGCCTGCGCGAATTAAAAACAGATGACAATACGCTTGTATTAAAAACAAACATGGGCGCTGGCCACTTCGGTGCATCAGGCAGATTCAACCAGCTGCGTGAACTTGCAGAATGTTACTCGTTTATTTTAAGTAAATTCGGTTATTAATCTTACTGCAACTATAGGAAAAAACGCCTCTTTACCGATGAAGAGGCGTTTTGCTAACTTAAACTCATAATTCCACATTCCGAATATTAATCTTTCAATTGCTTCTCTTTGTACATTGCCTGATCCGATTTTTTAATCAACTCGTCTAAATTTGCATCCGAAACTTCCGTCGTATAGTACCAGCCAATACTTGCCGAAACATTAATAATATGCTGCTCCAGAATCATTGGTTTCTCCAGTGCAGATTTTATTCGATCCTTAATCTTTTCCAATATAGTATCATTAATATTAGCCGTTAGAATGACGAATTCATCTCCCCCTAACCGGCAAAGTAAATCCGTCTCCCTTAATACGCCATCTATCCTTAATACAATAATCTGTAATAAATGATCCCCAATTTCATGGCCGTATGTATCATTTATTTTTTTAAAGCCGTTCATATCAAGGAACAGTAAGGCTATTGAATCGACATTCTCATGCTTCATTAAATCAAACTTTTCCCTAAGCAATACACGGTTTGCTGCTCCGGTTAAAGGATCATGGTATGCCAAGTCCTGTAACTTGTCGTTGGCCTCCCTCACTTTAAGGATAAAAACAATGAGAAAAATCGTGATAAATATACCAAACAGTATTAAATAAATAAAATCTTCCTTGATGACGTTCGGGAAAATTTCATCGTGAAGATAAAAAAACGAATAAAATGTAAGAAAAATTGAAGCGAGCCCTGCCATCAAAACGGCTTTTATATTTTGATAAATGGCACTTAGCGGAAGGGCGAGCCACATAAAGAAATAATTTACTAAATATGGTGAATCGTTAAGCAGATAATAAAAATATAAATACATACTGCCGATCATTGCATACATTGTAAGTTTGGCGTTTACTTTCTTTTTGATCAGCAACATCATGATGAGCCCAAATATTACAAAAAAGAATGCTGGAGGAAAAATACTTTCTATTCCTTCAATGGATATACTAATTATTATTTGTGTAAAATAAAAAACACTTATTAATAGAAGCAATAATGAATTCCTACGATGCGTTTCAATCATCATTCACCCTCCTCTAACATCCATATAGAGTATACATTGGCTCTCTAAATTGTAAACATTTACTTTATTATAGCTTATGAAAGATTTCTATGCAGTGAATAATAATTAACTAAAAAAGATCTTTCGACAGTTCATTGAAACTGATGAAAGACCTTCCTTAAAATCTATATTCGTATTTTAAAGACTTTATTCGTAATCGGAGCGAGAAACTTAACTCCTTTTTTCGTCATCATATCCCCTAAAATATGAGATAAATAAGCCATAGTAGAGATGATCGCTAAATTTTCCGCGCCTGTACTCACTTCCAGCAGATGGGACATGTATGCCCAAAACACTACCGACCAAATTGTATGAGTAAACCCTCGATGCGGGAACCAGCCCGCTGCCCCAATGTATACAGCAAACAGTACGAGCCACCACAACTCGTCGGTAACTGCATAATACAGAAGAAAGAAACTTAAAATAGTCATTAAAATATTTTTCAACGTTTCCTGACTTCTCATGGATAATGCGATAATAATGGCGCCCAATGCTAAAAACAGCAGCTTATTCTGTTGAGTAAACCATTCCCCATCCAGAAAAGGCAAAAGATTTACGTACGCCGCCAAGGAAAGAATCATTATGATTCCGCCGACCATTTGTCCGCCCTTTTTTATTTGTTTCGCCGTTTTCGTTACATGTTTATTCAACAGATTGTTTCCGTCCAGATCCGGAGCAAGCGAAGCTACCGCGGAAACAGCTAAAACGACCGGAATCATTTCAGGTTCCTGACTGACAGATGCCACTGCCCCGATCCCTAAACCAATTGTTAAATGTGTTCGACCTTTCATGTTGTCACCTCATTGTTGTAAAGCCTTTAACGGAATTTACCGCGCACTTCTTATGTATTCAAAGTGTTCATTGTACTTAACGTAGTTCTATTAATCAAGTTTTTTCATGAGTGTAATCTTCTTCACTTTATGAGCAGCACTTTTGTTTTATTACTTGTTGGTAGTTCAACTTTTCAAATCAGTCTTTTAGCCCGGTTATATATAAAAATACTGCAAAGCATGATTAATGAAATAATCGCAAACATATAATCGATATAAACCGTTAACAGCCAGCCACCGATAATCGGTCCGACAAAGCCTCCGATATTTTTAAACTGTGACGCACCAAGATATGTTCCCTTCTGATCCTCAGGTGCAATCTCCTCAATAACTGCATTCATCATCGGGAAACAGAAAATCTCACCAACTGAAAACACAATCATACTCGCAATGAACATCCAAGAGCTGTCGGAAACACCAAACAGAAATAATCCAACCGCAAAAATGACGACGCCGATCTTCAGCGAACTGTAAATTGAAATTTTTTCACTTAAAACGGTTAAAGGCAGCTGAAATGCCAGCACTGTAATGGAGTTTGCGACGATCACATAAGAAAAGAGCTTCACCCCATCCTCCACATTCATATTAATAAATTGGGGAAGTGTTGAGTTGAACTGGGAATAACCGACCGTAATCAAAATGCCTCCCGCGATAAACAGCAGCAGCTTCTGATCATGGAAAACCGCTTGTAACAGTGTTCGGATCTGTTGAGTTGAGCTCAGTCTTTTTTGCTTCATTTCATAACGTTTTAATACGACAAGTAAAAAAATTCCATACAACGCATACATGATGCCGGTAATCAAAAACGGTGTCGCCGGGCTTGATAAGCTTGCGACCCACACACCGAGCAATGGGCCCATAACAGCCGCAATATTTATGGCCGTGTATCGTACTGAAAATAACCGTCTTTTTTTGGCATCCTCCGTAAAATCAATCATCAGTGCTTGGGTACCCGGTTCAAAAAATGAGCGGCATAGCCCGTTCACCGCATTCAACACGACAAAGTAAACAGCTGAAGGAGCTAACGCAAATCCAACAAATGTAAGGCTCCATATAAAGACCGTAATAATAATGACCGCTTTTCGTCCGAATCGATCGGTCAAATAGCCGCCGATTAACCCGCCGAATGTTGAAAACAGAGGCGCGATCCCAATTGTAACCCCGATTAGTAAAGGCGAGGCTTGAAGTTCATTATGTAAATATAAAGCTAAAAACGGGATTGCCATGAAGCTTGCAGTCCGTACAAAAATCGTGCCACTTAATATAATCCATACAAGTGGATGAAAATAGCTGAAAATCCTTGCCATAGCCCGCCTCCTAAAAATTTTAGAGATAACTTCCATTATACAGAGTTTGCGTAAAGAATATTTCTTTAATATGAAATTTCTGTATGGTTTCCCTTATCAATTTCAAGATAATGGTATAATGACTGAAAATAGTAGGTTGGGAGGTTTTATGTTAATGAAGCTGACAAAAGAAGAAAAGTCCTGGATTTTATACGATTGCGGGAATTCTGCTTATTCCATTGCGATTACTACCGCCCTTTTCCCTATTGTCTTCGGGATGTTTCAAGGTGTGAATAATATGGATTTAGGCTATTTCAATTCACTCGCAAGTATACTTGTCGCCGTTCTTAGTCCTATATTAGGAGCCTTTGCAGATTATAAGGACAAGAAAAAACGTTTCTTCACATTTTTTGCGTTAGTCGGAATTATTTCTACTCTTTCCTTTACATTTATTTCTCCGGATAGCGGGCAATGGCAGCTATTAATCGTCATGTATATTCTTTCATGTATCGGCTTTGCCGGCGCTAATATTTTCTATGATTCTTTCCTGGTCGATGTGACGACAGATGAGAAAATGGATAAAGTATCCTCATCCGGCTTTGCTTTCGGCTATATTTCAAGTGTCATTCCATTTGGAATTAGTTTAGTCGTCATCTTAATCATGGGAATGGATGCAGCGATCGGTTATCAAATCGGATTTTGTATCACCGCGCTATGGTGGGGATTACTGACGATTCCGATGATTAAAGACGTCAAACAGCGCCACTATATCGAACCCGAACCGAATCCGATCGGCAATAGTTTCAAACGATTAGGTCAAACCTTCTCAAATATTAAAGACTATAAAATAGTATTCATGTTTCTCATCGCCTATTTCTGCTATATCGATGGTGTCGATACAATTATAAAAATGGTTGTTCCGTACGCGACAAGTGTTTTAGGCTCCGACGGGCTGAATACATTTATGCTCTTGGCCATTTTACTCGTTATTCAAATCGTAGCGTTCCCGTTTGCCCTGCTTTATGGATCGCTTGCAAAAAAATATTCGACACGGGCACTAATTATTGTCGGGATAACGACTTATGTCATTGCCTGTATCGCTGCCTTTTTCATTTCGGAACTGTGGCATATCTTTATTTTAGGGATTATGATTGGATCTGCACAAGGCGGGATTCAGGCACTCAGCCGTTCTTATTACGGGAAAATTATTCCGAAAGAACGCTCCAATGAATTTTTCGGTTTCTATAATATTTTCGGGAAGTTTGCGGCGATTATCGGTCCTTTTTTAATGGCACTTACAACAACGATGACCGGTGATGCCCGGTACAGTATTTTATCAATTATCCCACTATTCATCATCGGACTCATTGTCTTTTTAATGCTGCCAAAAGATGCGCATGAACAAACTAAAGTAACAGGGTGATCGAATGAATAAAAATAATAAGTATGTAATTGTCGTTTCATATGATGCCTTTTCTAAAGATAATTGGGAAAGTGCAGCATCGAAACCGAATTTAGCAAAACTGATTGAACGGGGTGCTTCCACAAATCTATTAAAAAGTGTGTACCCTACCCTTACCTATGTCATACACAGTTCCTATGTGACAGGTGTTTATCCTGACCGGCACGGGGTTTTCCATAACAATCCGTTTCAGCCGTTCGTGCCGGAAGACGATCAGAAATGGCACTGGTTCCGCAGTGATATTCAAGCTCCGACTGTATATGAGGCAGCTCGAAAAAAAGGACTTACAACTGCCGGGCTTTTGTGGCCGGTATCAGGAAAAGCGGATATTAACTTTAATATTCCTGAAATAAAAGCGATCAAAAATGAAAACCAGGCATTAAAAATACTGAAAAGCGGCAGTAAATTGTTTACGATGCAAATGGAAATCAAGTACGGAAAAGTTCGGCAAGGGATTCAGCAGCCGTATTTGGATGATTTCACAACGCTATGTGCAGTAGATACGATTAAAAGGAAAAAGCCGAATTTACTTTTAATGCATTTAATTGATCTCGATGATACGAAGCATTTACATGGAACAAAGGGACCTCATATTGAAGAAGTCATTGAACGGATGGATCGCCGGATTGGAGAGCTCATCCAGGCGACAATCGATGCGGATATTTATGAAGAAACGACTTTTATAATTGTCGGAGACCATAGTCAGCTCGATGTTCAGTACAAAGTGTATCTAAATCGGATTTTATACGAGGAAGGCCTTATTTATGAGGAAAATGGCAAATGGCATTGGCGCGCATATATTCAAAGTGCCGGTGGGGCCGCTTATTTGCATATACAACCAGGTGATGCAGAAGCAGAACATATCGCCCTTAAAATTTTACAGGATGCTGCACGGAAAGAATCTTATGGAATCGAAGCGATTTTGCGTACGGAGGAATTGCAGGAATTTCATGTAGCCAGTAAGTTCCGCTATATGATTGAAGCAAAAGAAGGCTATGCTTTTGAAGATGACCATTTACAGGAAGCTGTTGTAGACTTACATGCACTCGGCAAAAAGTATGCGACACATGGGTACTCTCCTGACAAACCCGATTATACGAGCAACCTGATTATTTCAGGAACCGGTGTGAAAGCCGGCTCAGCAATTGGCGAAGCATGTGTCGTTGATATCGGTCCGACCATTGCGCATATTTTAGAGTTGGACTTTGGTAATACAGATGGCAGAGCATTGACTGAAATTTTTATGCGATAAAATTGCCAAGAAAGCTTCTCCTTTAATAGTTATGTATAGAAAATCCCTTTTGAACAGTAGAATCAAAAGGGATTTTTATTTCATATTTATAAAGCTCTATACGCAAATTTAATCTTGTTCCTTCATTTCTTCATAAATTTCTATGGTGAATTACGATTACATCCACTTACAATTAAAACTGAAATTAGTAGTACAAACACTAATTTTAATTTCTTCAAAATTTCCTCCATCTAACCTAACCGTCTTTTTAAAACCCAGTGGAATTATCTATAGGCGTATCTTGGCCATTTATTTTTACATTGATTGAGTCATATTGTGCATCACCACGAGTAACTTTAAAAACGTGTTGTTTCAATTCGCTATTTGTTTCATTTTCGGTATCCAATTTTATATCCAATATGTTTTCTCTCTCTTCAAGTTCAGCTGTTACTGTTCCTGCAGATTGAATAATAATATACTTCACATCGCTTTTACTGTCATTAACGACCTGTAACTTGTCATCCTTATCCAGAAAATCAATACTCTCCTGCACTTTTGGAGGAATCTTTTGCACTTGGGTAATACTCATTTCCGAGGAGTTGCAAGCCGCTAAAAGTATTGCTGTAACAAACATTAATGATAATAATTTTTTCAAGTTACGTCCCCTTCCTTGGTTCGCTTCGTTTTATTCAAAAACATTTAGTTAAATTCTACATCTTAAATTTGCCGTATTTTATTTATCACTTCGATCATTTCTTTTTAGGAAATAATGTGTACGAAAGTGTTATTACAAAATCAATCGCAAGAATAATCAGCCATACCTGACTGAATTTATTGATTCCTTCATTGTTGAAAGGGAAATTTCCGCTCTCGTCATCAAACCACACTCCGAAAAAATCACTCAGTGGTATTTGCTGCAAACTGTCTGAAAAGCCAACTCCAATAGCAAACCCTATATGAACAATGATAAAAACGACGAAATGTAACGCAAATTGCTTCCATTCTTGTATTGCATAAGCCTTCCCATACAATTTAACAGGTTGGAGTGATTTATCGATCGGCTCTCCCCGTTTTTTAGCCACCCACCTTTTAATAAAGGCATCGAGCTTTTTAAAGTCAGATTTCCCGAATGTCATCGCGTATACAATAATGATAACGATAATAATTTGATAAATCGAAAATTCACCTGTTCGCTGATAATCGAAATACGCCAATAGTGCAATCCATAAATCATTCACAATAAAAATAATAAAAACGAATATGCTCAGCTTTTTCAGCTGAAACCAATAGCGCAACAGCAAAAAAGCAATCGCACATACCCAGAAAACTACTTCGGCAGTAATAAGGAAAAACCACTTATAATCCAAAATAAAGTCCATTGCTTCCTCCCTTAAAATCGGTTACTTGATCTACCCATTCTTATAATACTTGATAATGTAAGAGATTAACATTTATTCTGCAAATTCATTCACTTTAAATTCTGACTAATCCCAGAAGACATATTAAGGTATGATGAATGAGTAGAATATATTTTGATAGAGGAGCTGTATGTCTTGAAAAAAAAGCCGATTTATGTGGAAACCGTAATAGACAGCTCGATTGAAAAAGTATGGCATTATACACAGCAGCCCGCTCTGCATGAACAATGGGATTTACGTTTCACATCCATCACCTACAATGAAAAACAGCATGAGGACGGGCCTCAAACTTTTACATATAAAACTAAAATAATGCCGGGCATGTCTATTGCAGGTTGGGGTGAAAGTAAAGGAACACATGAAAAAGCAAGTGGTGTTAAAACCTCCTCTCTCCATTTCGGGACACCGCAACTGATTTCCCCGATTAAGGAAGGCCGCGGCTATTGGCAATATATTCCGAATGGCGACCGTGTAACCTTTCTGACCCAGTATGACTATGACGTCCGGTTCGGTCGATTTGGGCAATTGTTTGATCTGCTGTTCCGCCCTATTATCGGCTGGGCAACTGCACTAAGCTTTAATGTACTGGCAAGATGGATTGAAATCGGAGAAAAACCGGCAACCCAATACCGGCGATTTTTCAGCTATTATTTACTCTGCTTCCTGTTCAGTTTTACATGGCTCTACCAAGGTCTCGTTCCGAAAGTATTGATGAAGCATCCGCTTGAAATTGATCTGCTGATGAAACTGTCGCCGCTAACTTTTGGTCAAGCATCAACGGCCATTATTTGGATAGGTATTTTGGAGATGACGATCGGAATAGTCTTTTTAATACCGAAATTACAACCGCTGCTGCTAAAGGCGCAAATTTTATTGTTCCCATTGCTGACATTCAGCGCAATTATTGCTGCTCCTTCAGTAGCAACGGCTCCATTTAATGTCGTAACCTTTAACATTGGTCTATGGATCGCTTCAATTACTGCTTTACTGCTTACAAAAGAATTACCGACAGCAAGATTCTGCAAACGAAAAAGAGGTGCTTAATATGATTTACGAAACATTGCTGGCCAAAGACTTTCACAGGCTGCATCCAAAACTGCAGGAAAGGTACCGCCTTCCATTTGGCCAACCCTTTCATGCACAAGGAACAATGCAAGTCATTCATTCAGGACCACGTTTTTTACGACCGATGTATCAACTGTTTACGAAAACAAACTTCCTTTTTCCCGAGTCCGGGAAAGAAATTCCGTTTACAATAACGAATACCGCAAGAATGAACAATGATAAGGAAGCCGAAGTCTATTGGGAGCGCACTTTCCATTTTCCACTCGCAACACGCAAGTTCAATGCGACGATGACAGTCGATTTGGAACGGGAAATCGTAAAAGATTATTTAGGGGATCCTGCACTCTTTTACTCCGATTTAAAAATGGATGTTACAAAGGAGGGTTCCTTAATGATCCGCTCCGCAGAACAGCGTGCCGTAATCGGTCAGAAAGAAGTTGGCTTGCCAAAGAAACTGACAGGCCGAGTTGTTGTAACGGAAGGGTATGATGATGTGCTCGATGTGTATACAATTCATGTCTCCATTTATAATGATCTCATTGGAAGGATGATGATGTATGCTGGTCAATTTACGCCATGTGCTCAGTAGACCTTTAACAATTATTGGCCTTGTTTGTATGGCTTGGCTTCTGTTATTTAACGAACCCACATCTATGTATTATTATTTGACGCTAGCTCAACTTATCTTTGTACCAGTCATGCTGGAACAGTTAGTTTTGCTGAAAAATTGGCAAAGACTCATTATAGCAACCGGTCAGTTTGCAGTTACAATACTGTATTTTACACAAAACGATTTCCTCATCCTGCTTTGTGTACTTGCCTACTTACTAAGTACGCTTATTGTTGCCTCCCATGGGATTAACCGGTTTTTGAGAAGAGGCTTTGTCAATACAGCTGAAATGATGATAGATATCGGTCTAATTTATATTGTGATGGGTGGCCTATGGTTTTTAGCATTCCATCTGCAACTGGATACAGGGTTCAGTCCGATTATTACATGGCTGACCGCTATTCATTTTCATTACTCCGCCTTTCTGCTATGCATTACAGTCGGTTTGATTGGGCGTCATCATATGACCCGCTATTTCAGGTTTTGCTGTGCCGTCATCGCATCAGGACCAATGCTCGTAGCAGTCGGGATAACTTTTTCAAGGATCGTTGAAATCATTTCGGTCAGCTTATATGTAATCGCCATTTTCAGCATTAGTTTTTTCGTTATGAAATGGCCATTGCCGCGTGTGCAGCGTCTCTTCATTCGCCTGGCATTTTTGACATTATGCTTTACAATTATTTGGTCGTTTTTATACACATACAGCAATTTAACAGGAACGAATCTTGTTGATATTCCAAGTATGCTGGACTTCCACGGGCTGTTAAATTGTTTTGGATTTGGTATTGCTGTAGTAATCGCCTGGAGTCTCTTGCTGCCACCGACAAATCACAGGGACTATACATTCCCGATAAGCAAAATTCGGGGACGATTTTCTTCAAAAAACAAACCGGCACGCGGACTGGTCGATGATATGGCATCTTATGTTAATAAAGAGGAAATTCCTGAATTGGTTAATGAATTTTATGAAGATACTATGAAATTTGATTTAAAAGCATCAGTTCGATGGGCAACATGGTTTAAACCTTTTGCTTTTGTGTATCAGTTCATTAGCAGGAAAATGGGGCAGCTGAATTTACCGTATTCCTCAAAAATGATTGTGATGGACGGTGAAATTTGGCAAGTTGATTCGCATCAAGATGGCCGGGAAAAGCCGCGCGTCTGGCACAGGTCGATCAATGGCGAACCAGTTTTTAATGCGATCTATTCGCAGCATCATGATGCATCCAATACGTATATGAATATTGCTTTGCCCCTGCCCTTCTCTTCGATGCACGGTATACTGCAGCTTTCCGTAAAAGACCGCGCTTTATACCTTACAAGTGATGGACAAGGCGATGCCGGTACGTATTTGGCGTTCGGCTCTTATCTATTCAAATTGCCGTTACATGAGTATTTTGTAATTAAGGAACAACAAGGAACCCTAACCGCAACTCATCAGATGACACTGTTTGGTATGAAGTTTTTACACATTGATTACAATATACAGAAACAATAAAATACCCGGCTCCCTAAGTGCAATAGAGGGGCCGGGTAATATAATTTATTCAACCATTTTTACGTTAACATACACTAATTCAAGTAAAATGATGCCTACTGTAACATACATAATCGTTTCTGCTTGTTGTATGCCTGCAAATCCGCTTATGGCGATTCCTATGCCTAATATAGCAAAAGTTCCACCGACAAGTAGCGCTAATTTATTTTTGTCTTTTACTCTCTTTTCATTATACCCCGCTAATAGCCATGTTAATTTTTTAACACCGACTAAATAACCTAATAATAAAAATATGACACCAACTATAATCAAATTCATTTCCATTTCCCATCCCCCTAAAAGTTTTTTATAACAGCTGGAATTATATAGAATGGAATGCAAAGTGTAGCTACTAAATACACCAAAATCCATTCTATATTTATCGCCCAGCTTAAATCCCCTTGGCTGCCAATAACTAAAATCATTATGAGCAGAGTATTTAAAACGAACATGCTTCGTAATGACCATTTGGAAATATTTGCGTTTACGCGATCATCAAATTCGAATTCTTCGCTCGTTAATTCACCTCGTTTATACTTTGCAAATATTATTAAACAACCGATCCCTACTAACAAAATCCATTTCAATAACGAACTTTCAATAAATAAAATTACAATAATACAGCAAAGAACCGGGATATAGGTGAATATCTTTTTCATGATTCTTCCTCCATCCAAAACAATTTTTCAATTGAAGTATCCAGTGCATTTGCAATCAGTAAGCATACTTTAATTGTAGGATTATACTTTTGTGCTTCGATTAAATTCATCGTTTGTCTTGTGACACCAATTTGCTTTGCTAAATCACTTTGTGTTAAATTACCCAATTCAGTTCTTCGTAATTTCACACAGTTATTTATTTGAACATCTTTCAATTTGAAAGCCTCCTCTCTAAAATTTTTGATGTCACGATGTTGAAGTTGCTGACAAAATGCAATTAGGAAAATAATAACTATAACTAAAGTGTAACATATATATTAACTTAGTCAATTATATATGACACGTTATGCAATATAAAACTGCAAAAAACAAAAAAGCCACCATTTCCAAAAAGAGAAAATGGTAGCTACTTTATAATTCCTTATTCATTCAACTAATTATCTTGCTTCTTGTCTCTTAATTATAAAGGGTGCTGCCACTAAAGCAAAAATGAGGATGATTCCTAAATAACCGATTAGAGGATAGAAATAACTAACTAGACCAGTAAAGCCTACAAAACTTGCCAAATAACCAACAATCATTGTAATCGTAAAGAATGTTTTAAATTTCTGTGTCCCTGATTCCGCAAAACGTGCCGAGAAAGAAAAGAACATGCCAACCGCTGTATTATAAATCATGCCGAAAATAACTAATGACATGATAATACCTAGTATTGGCGATAAATTACTAACAATTCCCAGCATCGGCATGTCCAATGTGCCAACTTCTTCGATTTTCGAGAAAATGGCTAAATGAATTAATAGAATGAGAATTCCTAAAATAAGTCCCCCAACCAATCCGCCTATCGCTGCTGTTTTTGGATTTTTTTCAGCTCCGCCCATCACAATGGACATCGAAGCCCCAACTGCAATATTAAATGAAACGTAATTAATACTCGAAATAAACCAGTTTGGTAAAGTAGTCGGTGTTGCTTGCGCTACATCGTTTAACGAAGCAAAAGTTCCACTCATCGTCAGAAAACTGTAAATCGAAATAAATATAACAAAAATAATGAGAACCGGTGTAATGCTTCCTATAATGGCAACAACCCGTTTTACTTTCAAAAACCCTGTTAATAATACGAGTATTGTCATAAGAGTCGTACCTACAAAGACCGGTAAGCCAAACTGCTGATTTAAGTTCGAACCGGCACCAGCCAGCATCACGACACCTACGCCAAACAACGTAAAAATAAGAATAAAATCAATTACAGTTCCAAGATATCGCCCGCTAATTCTGTAAATAACATCTTTATGCGATGTCGTTTTTGTATAACTGCCAAGCCATACTAAAAGCATACCAATGCCCGAAAACAGTACTGTTGATAAAATAGCTCCGAATATCCCGAGTATTCCGAAGCTCGTAAAGTATTGCAGTATTTCTTGTCCTGAAGCGAATCCGGCACCTACAATTACGCCAATAAATGCGCTTCCAATTTTCAGTATATTTTTCACACGTCTAACTCCCCTTTTAATCCATCGATCAATATGTATTTTATTAAAATAATTTGTAAGGCTATTTTCCCCGTTTCGAATTTTCCGATTATTGTAGCCCTTTTAGATTCTTTCTAAATGTCCCCCCTCCGATATAAAATTAACTACAATTTTTATATTATATCATACCATTATTACAATATTTTATTATTCAAAATATTCATTTTTTATAAAATGAGTAGGAAAATAGAGATATAGTATGTAACATAGTTCAATAAAAAAAACATCTTTCTCAACGGAGAAAAATGTTTTTTTATTTTGCTATGCGGACATGATTACAGTGAGGCCGATTTTCTAATAAAGTGCTCCATTATTCTATTATCCCGAAAAATCTTCTAATAGAAGTGGGATGTTCTAATAAAGCACCTTTTTTTTCTAATAAGTACTTCAACTATTCAAATAAAGCACACTAACGTTCGAATATCCTGTTCAACTCTTCTAATAAGTACCCAAACTTTTCTAATAAAATCCCTTCTCACCGTATAATCTTAAAAGAATCAGCCCGTTGCATCAGTACGGTCAAAGTGGCGTCCTTTTTTCAATGCTTCTACAAATTCAGATATCCCTGCTGTGACACCAGGTGCATTCGCATAGTCTTTATCCAAAATTTCAGTTGAAGCATAACCTAATGCTTTATAATGATTGAAAATTTCATCAGCAAATCGTTGTACTTTTCGTTTAGGCACGACACTTTCGAAAGTTGTGGCAACAATTAGACCATCATAAAGTACAGGATCGGCCGTTGCCAGCGTATGATCAATTTCATGATCACCGATTCTTCCCTGCTTATCGCTGATCAACTCAACTGTAACGCCTTCATTTTCCAAAGGCATGATCAGTTCCTCCAAATTGCTGTTTGTATCAACAATAATACCGACTTTTTTCGATTTTAAAAATGGTACCTGATTTTTTAAAATACTCACAGCATCGGATGGCTGTTGATCGGCAACTTGCTGGATCGATTCATCCGGTGGTGTCACCCCGATATTTTGTGCAATTTGCTCAGACATTGCACGGTCGACACGAGCAAACATATCGACTGCTGCTTTGCGGATTTCGATTGTTTCTACTTTCCCCAGTTCAAAACTGAAAGCATTAATAATATGCTGTTTTTCCACATCTGTCTGGCTTAACCAGAATTGACGCGCTTGGCTATAATGATCTTCAAACGATAAGCTTCGAGCACGTACTTTGCGTCCTTCGATTTTCTCCTGGTAATGGGCATAGCCGCCTTCCTTTTGCGTCACTACATGCGGTGTATTGTTTTGCAGACTATTTTTCCCATATGCAACTCGTCCTTTATTGATCGTCATTCGACCATAACCATCACGCTGATTATTATGGAATGGGCACACAGGACGATTGATCGGCAACTCATGGAAGTTTGGCCCGCCTAATCGGATCAGTTGTGTATCTGTGTATGAGAATAAACGGCCTTGTAATAAAGGATCGTTTGAAAAATCAATTCCCGGTACAACATGCCCTACATGGAATGCAATCTGTTCCGTTTCTGCAAAAAAGTTATCCGTATTGCGATTTAATGTCATTTTACCGAGTTTGCGAAGCGGAATCAGTTCTTCCGGCCAAATTTTTGTCGGATCTAAAATATCGAAATCAAATTTGAACTCGTCTTCCTGTGGAATCAGCTGCACAGCAAGTTCATATTCCGGATAATTTCCGGCTTCAATATTATCGAAAAGATCGCGGCGATTAAAGTCCGGATCTTTACCGGCAATTTTTTGAGCTTCATCCCATACTAAAGAATGAGCACCGAATACAGGTTTCCAATGGAATTTTACGAAGTGGGCTTCCCCATTGGCGTTGACAAAACGGAAAGTATTTACACCAAACCCTTCCATCGTACGGAAACTTCTTGGAAGCGCTCGGTCAGACATTTTCCACATTGTCATATGGGCGGTCTCTTCATTGCTTACGACAAAATCCCAAAATGTATCATGGGCACTTTGCGCTTGAGGAATTTCATTATGTGGCTCCGGTTTTACTGCATGGATTAAATCCGGGAATTTAATTGCATCTTGAATGAAGAAAATCGGGATATTATTCCCCACTAAATCATAGTTCCCTTCTTCTGTATAAAACTTCGTCGCAAATCCTCGTACATCACGAACTGTTTCTGCTGAGCCTCGTGATCCTGCTACTGTTGAAAATCGAACAAAGACAGGTGTTTGGCGACCTTTCTCTCCTAAAAAATGAGCCATCGTTATATCGGATGCATCGCCATAACTTTCAAATATACCATGAGCCCCTGAACCCCGTGCATGTACAACTCGTTCCGGAATACGTTCATGGTCAAAATGGGTCATTTTTTCACGAAAATGAAAGTCCTCCATTATTGTTGGGCCACGTTCACCTATCGTTAATGAATGCTCATCATTCGTTAACTTTAATCCATGATTCGTTGTTAGCGGCTGACCTTCATCTTTCGTAGTAAACTGTTTCAATTGCTCGATTTTTTTATTATTATTCTCCAATTTACATCCTCCTCATTCCAAAAATAGCAAGTTTCACAAGATTAGTTATACTCAACCATCTCTGTTACTTTTCTACCCTATTTCCCGAAAAGTAGTCCTATGAAATATAATCGTAATATTTAATTCTTAAAAGTTAGTTCCTTCTCACTCTAATAATACGATTTGAATAAATAAGGCTTGCTTAAACATTTTAATCAGAGTTACTTTATCCATTCACTACTAAAAATCATCCATTTGCACATTAACTGAGTAAATGGATGATTTTTTATCCTGAACTATTTAGTATTCTTTGGCAATGCTACTTGATCAAAATCATCAACAAGTTTACGCAACCCCTCGCTCAGCTCTGCCCCGCTCATCGGCACCCCATGTCCTGTAACCGCTACAGATGGATTTAATGCTGCCAACTTTTTTACCGAATCAAAAGCGGCGGTCCAGTCCGGCGTCAAATACTTCGGTGGTCCGTTCACTTCTTTTTCCTGGGTAAATACTTTATATAAGGATTCCTGCTTTACCGTCACAAAAGCATCCCCTGCAATAAGTGCTCCGTCGCGTTCCCTGAATAACGAAACGTGTCCAGGTGTATGACCCGGTGTATGAATCCACTTGAACCCTTCCATAAATGGTACTGTTCCATCAGACGGAAGTTCCTGCACAGATTCCCCTAAGTCAATCGCTTCATTCGGGAACATCGGGGACATTTTAGCAACTAACCCGCTATCAACAGTAGGGTCCGGCTCCGGATAATTATCTAAGCCTGTTAAAAACGGCAGTTCCAACTTATGGGCGAAAACCGGTACTTGCCAGTGCTTTACAAGTTCAATGATAGCCCCTACATGATCAAAATGCCCGTGTGTCAAAATAATCGCTTTCGGTTTTGCATTTTTACCATATCTGTTTTCTGCCACATCAATAATTTCTTTTGCGCTTTTGGGCATCCCGGCGTCTATTAAAACAAAACCGTTATTATCAGGGCTGCCATAGAAAACAATATTCGCAATTTGAATCGTATGAACATATAAGTCGGGCAATAATTCCTCACTCACACCACTTTGCACAGAAGTAGCAGGTATAAATTTATAGTCATCTCCGTAATTCATTTGTTTATTCAAAATGGACACCCCTTCATAAAAAAATTAACTGAATATAATCTTCTACAGTTATTCCAATATACCCGTTTTCACTATTTCTACATCTACTTTTGGGGAAATATCCAAAGTTGAAAAATGTTCGCTCCAATCTTTTTTAAACCATTCCGGATGAAATGCTCGTACACTACGTCCGAGTCCAATTGCATCACAATTTGCTTCCTGTAATTTTTTTATAACTTCTTTCATATCTTTTTCGATTTCCTTTTCAAGAAATTGCTCCAGCTCTTTTTTGACACTGGTCTTATCTAAATTATCATCTGGAAATTCAGAAAGTATAAACTCCAGTTTTAGAGGAATTTCAATTTTATTTTCAGAAATATTCAGTTTACGTTTCGATTTATTGATCCTTACTGTTACTGGACTGTCTTCATATAAATAAGAGATGCGCGTAGCAAATCCAAGAGAATCATTTAAAATATTTAATAGAACGCCTTCGTCAATAGTCAAAGTTTTTCCAGTAAAGGAGCGCCCGGAAAATAGCGCCATTCCTTCTGCCTTAGGATGTTTCTCTTCTCCCATCTTTAAATACGGCAAGGCCAGGTCTTGGGCATCTTCAAAAATTATAGTAGAAGCTGTTTGCAATGTGTATGGTATGACCATCGAATTTTCTTCCAAGCTTGTAATAAAGCGATCATAATACTCCCCTGCTGTACTTTGCTTATCTTCACTTACTTCAAAAAATGGTTTTAAGTCTCCTTGAATAATGGCTAATTTTGAAGTAATTGGACTATTCGCATCACGAAAGTATCCATCCAAATACTTGTAAATATCATCTTCTGCGGTTTTTTCAGAAATCAGAATCGTTGATAATACCGATAAATCCATTGTCTGTTCGACATTTAGTTCTGCATCCTGCCGTACATCACGCGGTGAAACACCATTCCCTGTAATGATCACCGTTTTCATTTCTGTTGTTGTAGCTTCCGGATAGGCATAATAGGCAGTTAACTTTCCTATTTCACCTTCAAAACCTGTAAGCGATACAACGGATGAGTTTTTATAAAGCCTCTCATCCCAACATCCTGCCAGTAAAAGAGGAGCAACTATTAAGATGATTTTACCGAATCGGATACTGTCCGCCCCCTTATCTTATTGATAAGTATGATGAGAATTGGCAATAAAAATGTGAAAGCAATAACTCCATAAACTAAATTTTGTTTTAAAAATTCCAGTACTGAAAACCTGATCATAAAATTTGCGGTGCCCCCCACAACGATGAAAAAAATAAGCAGTTTTACTTTCGGATATTTAATTTTATTTTCAAAATAGACAAGTCTTATGACAAGTACGTAATTGACGATCGTTACTAAAGACCAAGAAAGCCAAATGTAAACAAAAAATAGATCGAGCCTTTTCACAAATGTAACTTCGACTGAATGTAATATATACAGAATAGGCTCAGGAATTAGTTTTAGTTCTTCCAAAGAAAAAAACATCAATGTAAAAGTAATTGAAAGTAAGTAAAAACTTGTTAATATCAAATAGTAAATAGCCAACGCCTTTTTCGGCATTATTTCATTTTTAGCTAAATATTTGCGAAGAACGATATACATCTCAGCACCGCCAAATGCATACGTACTGAAAACAAATCCCATAAACCAAGTATTAGAACGGTCATAAAAAAACGGCAGTAAATTCGTTACATTTAGATTTGTCACTGTTAAAAACATAAACAATAAAAACAGTAATAACATCGGAATTAATACGACGCCTATATTGACAGCTGTTTCAGGTCTGCTAACGCTTGCATACAGGCAAACCGATAAAAATATGGTAATTAGAACAATTTCAGGTGTATTCGGAAACACCCAAGTAGTTAGTACATAAGTAATGTAAACTACAAATATTATAATATAGATTGACCAGTAAATTAGATAAAGCGTTTTTGTAAATCCGTTTAAGAAAAAGTATTGATGCATCCGTTCAAAAAACAATAACTGCAGAAAAAAGATGAACGCAACAGCAAGAAACTGAATAGTAGCATCACGTTTGCTATTTTCGATAAGCATATTCTGAAATGATGTATAGACAAATCCGGTTTGCATTACGAACATTAACAGAAACAATTGTATCTTCGTCAATTGGATCGTCATTCTCTATCATTCCTTTTCGATTTAAAGCTTCTTGCTTGTCTATTGGCTCCGTAATAAGGACCACGGAAAAAAATTTTCCGCATTCCTACTGGATCAAATGGAATAACCGGTGAAAAATAAGGACGTTTAAGAGAACTTAAATTCATTAAATGAACGACCAATAAAAATGTTCCAATTACAATTCCGAAAAATCCAAATAGCGAGGCTAAAAACATGAACGGGAAACGAAGCGTCCGTATCGTCGTATTTAGTTCTACTGAAGGCACAACAAAACTCGATATAGCTGTAAAAGCCACAACAATTACCATTAAATTTGATACAAGGCCCGCACTTACAATGGCATCGCCAATTACAAGACCTCCTACAATACCAATAGTCTGGCCAATTGACTTCGGCAACCGGACACTGGCCTCACGAATCAATTCAATCGTTAATTCCATAATCATTGCTTCTATGAGTGGTCTGTATGGAATCTGGTTTATATCCGTTTTAACTTTATTTGCGAGTTCTAGCGGGAGCACTTCAAAATGAAAACTTACAATCGCAATATAAAATGCAGGTAAAAAAATGGCTGATACAAAACCAAATAATCGTGTCAGCCGGTAAAATGTTCCGACGATTACACGGGAGTTGAAATCATCCGGTGTTTGATAAAACGAAAAAAATGTAACGGGTCCAATGAGTGCGTTGTTCGACAAATCACTCATTACGGCTATTTTACCTTCCAAAATATTCGCTACTACACGATCTGGCCGTTCTGTAAGCAGCAGCTGAGGAAACGGTGACCATACTTGATCGTCCAAATAATCTGTCAACTGTCCGGTACTGTAAAGCATGTCTACATCGATAGAATTCAACCGATTCTCAACTGTTTTAAGTGCCTCACTGTCCACGACATTCTCTACATAAAAGTAGTAAACAGTAGTTTTCGTTTCATGACCAAGCAGGATTGTTTTAACAACGAGTTTATTGTTTTTTATACGTTTTCGGATCAGCTGAATATTAACATCCAAATTTTCAACGAATCCCTCATGCGAACCCCTTAATATTTGTTCGTTTTCAGGTTCTTCAGGTGTTTTGTGGGCAAATTCGCCATTTTGTAATCGAATCATCTGTTTAGACTTTAATAGAATAATTAAAGTCTCACCATTACATACATAATCAACAAGTTTTTGCTCATCATACTTTTCTGTAGTAATTGTTATAGTTTCCTCATTGGCTAGCTGTTGTTTTTGAGCCCCGGAATCTTGATTTTTATCACTATTGTTTTGTGATTCATTTGATAAAGATTGATCAGTATTATGACTTGTTTTTTGGGTATTCTGTGATGAAGATTCACTTAACTGTTTCAGGTTTATAAGGTTCTGTTCTACATCCGATTTATTCACAAGGGATGAATAATAACATAAAATAACATTTTTCCCTCGACCAAGCTGAATTTCTTTTGCAACAAAGTCTGATGAATGGAGGAATTGCTTATTAAGTCGTTTAATTTCCTGCTTTATATCCATTGCTTGTGTCAAGACGACTCCCCCCTTTTTGTCACAGTATAGGAAATTTATAAAAGAGTTATTCACTTTAGTTAAAGTCGGGAAATTTGGGTAATATAAAGACAAAGAGCGCTATAATTTTTTAATTTTAATGGTGAGACAATTTATGAATCTCCCATTCGAACTACACCTATAGCTACAACAAAAATAATCAAAAATGTTTATTTTTTTCATACGGGGTAATACATTTATATGTCACTGAACGGAGGTTATAAAATGAAAAAAGTAGGCATTGTTTTTTGGAGCTCATTTACCTTAGTAATGCTGGCTGTATTAGTTGGTGTACTTGCTCCACAAACTTTAGAAAATGTCACCAAGAACATTCAAAATTTACTTACTTATAATTTTGGGTGGTATTATTTATTAGTTGTTGCAATCATTATTGCGTTTTGTGTTTTCCTTATATTGAGTCCTGTTGGAGCCATACGCCTTGGTAAGCCGACTGACCGGCCGGACTACAGCAATGCATCATGGTTTGCGATGCTATTTAGCGCTGGAATGGGGATTGGTTTAGTGTTCTGGGGAGCAGCGGAACCATTATCACATTTCGCTATTAGTTCCCCACAGGCTCCTGAAGGATCCCAGCAAGCATTGAAAGATTCATTTCGATACACGTTCTTCCATTGGGGAATTTCAGCTTGGGCCATTTACGGTGTAGTCGCATTGGCACTTGCCTACTCCAATTTCCGTAAAGGGGCACCCGGATTAATAAGTTCCACACTTTTTCCTCTACTCGGTGAAAAAACAAAGGGCCCTATCGGATATACAATTGATATCATCGCGGTCTTCGCTACAGTAATCGGTGTTGCAACAACACTCGGTTTAGGTGCCCAGCAAATTAATGGCGGTCTTTCCTATTTATTTGACCTTCCTATTAACTTTACTGTTCAGTTAATCATCATTGTTATCGTTACTGTATTATTTATCATTTCCGCCTCAACAGGTCTTGATAAAGGAATTCAACTGTTAAGTAATTGGAACCTCTATTTGGCAGCTGCCTTACTATTATTAACTTTATTTATTGGTCCTACTGTTGCCATCATGAATGACTTTACATCAGGTCTCGGCAGTTATTTACAAAACTTCGTGCAAATGAGTTTACGTATGGAACCTGGTGATGCGGGTAGTCGTGATTGGATTAACGGCTGGACGATATTCTACTGGGCTTGGTGGATGTCGTGGTCTCCATTTGTCGGTATTTTTATTGCGCGTATTTCAAAAGGCCGAACAATCCGAGAATTTTTAATGGGTGTCATTTTAGCACCAACACTTGTTAGTATTTTCTGGTTTGCGACGTTTGGAACGACAGCGATTGAAACATATTTGACAAAAGATGAGGGGCTTGTTGATTTACCGACAGAACAACTTTTATTCGGTGTATTTGATCAGATGCCACTCGGCTTTATTTTATCGATTATCGCGCTCTTACTTGTCGCCATTTTCTTCATCACTTCAGCCGATTCCGCTACATTTGTATTAGGGATGCAAACAACATTTGGCTCGATGAACCCATCATTTAAAATAAAATTGATTTGGGGAATTTTACAGGCTGCCATTGCGGCAAGTCTTCTATTCTCCGGCGGTCTGACCGCACTGCAGAATGCCGCGATTATTGTCGCCTTCCCATTCTCGTTTATCATTTTGCTGATGATGCTTTCGCTCTACAAATCGTTAATGGCTGAGAGGAAGAAGTTGGGCCTCTACATCCGACCAAAAAAACAGCCACCAACAAATGTCCATAAAAAAGATGGTTGACCGATTCCAAATGAAAAAGCGTCGCAAATTTGCGACGCTTTTTTCAGGAGAAAAAATTTTCCCCTTATTAAAATTAATAGTTTTATTTTCCATTCACAGCAACCTGTTCTTCGCGATTGAACTCGAATGCAACATTTTTGCGTGGGTTTGCCGATTTGTACCATTGCCAGCAGAAAATAATAATGAGCGCCACTTCAATCCAGTCCCCTGCATAGTACATGACCATACTTCCCGTTTCCGCTTCTTGTTGTGAAACTCCTGCAGGCGGATTCGCATACATATACTTCGACAATATATCATGACCGGCTATCGCAATGATTAAAACGGCCGCCCGGAATCGGTAGGAATATTGATGGTAGACAGGATCGAAATAAATAATGGAAATTGTAAATATATAGCCTGCAATGAAAAAATGCAAATGTACAAACAAGGCGAAAAATGCACTTTCATGCATCAAAACAAAAAAATCAGTTGTATATAGCAGCCAAAGTCCCCCCACATTTAAAACTGCGGCAGTAATCGGATGCGAAACGAATTTTAGCAAGCGACTTTTTAAAATGGACGTCAGCTTACGTGCAAATGTTGTGTTTGCTGTTCTGAGCAGCAAAGTCATCGGCTTGGTAACTGCCATAAAAATTGGGGCGACCATGCTTAATAATAAATGACTCACCATATGTGCCGTAAAGTTAGAATGCGCACTGTTTGCCAACGGACCGACAACTGCGGCAAGTGCAATTAACATACCGATTGTCCAATAAATCGTACGGTAAACGGGCCATTTTTTATAGCGCTGATTCGTTATAATGACAGCTATTATATATGCTGCCAATAAAAATATGAAAACGACCCCAAGCAAGAATTGAAGGTTGATTCCAGGTACTGAATGGTTCATTGCACTATGTCCAAGACCGTGCAGCAAATATAGGCTATTCATTTGCAGTCTTCTCTTTTAAAGTACTGTTTTTTGATGTGCGGAATAATAGATAAATACCGATGAGCAGAATAATCAGAGCACTAACATTCCACACGATATCGTACACAATGACATTGTCCACGTATCGAATTTGGTGAATTCGCATCCATTTATGTTGAATGATGCCGTCGTACAATTGGAATACACCAATCCCTGATAATACGCCGCCAAGCCAGCGTTGAAAGATCAGACCATTCTTCCGGCGCAGATCTGCAAATAAAAATAATCCTGCTATCGTAGCAAACCAGCTGAAAGCATGAAAAATGCCATCAGAAATTAACCCGATATCCGTTGTCGATTTGTCGTAAAAATGATGCCATCTTAACAGCTGATGGAAAACGGTTTCATCAATAAAGGCAATCAGACCGACGCCAAACAAGATTCCTGACCACATGTTCCGGCGTGAAACTTCTATGTCGTTGTTATTTCTCATGTCAATTCAGAGCCCCTTTACGTGTAATGACTTACATCTAATCTCTCCAAATACATCACAACATATTCGATAATAGAAGTTCCCCTCTTACCTTATGGACTAAACCTAATTCCCTGCATATAATCCTTGTTCTTCGAAAGTTTTAATCAATTCGTTTATAAAATCGTTCATTTCTTGCTCGGTCGGTATATTTTCAAGCAGCTCAGGAATCGTATACAATTTCCCATCCTTTACTAACCGATCGATTTTCATTGTATTTTCTATATTGATAAGAGGATTTTCATTCAATACTAATAGATCCGCAGTAAAACCTTCTTTTATCTCTCCTAAATCAGCTACTTTCAAAGCTTTCGCAGCATTAATTGTAGCTTGCTGAAGAGCCTCAAATGGTGTAAATCCGGCATCAACAAACAGCTGAAGCTCCCGGTGCAATGCAATACCAGGATATGTATAGATTCCTGCAGGAGTATCGGTACCTGTCACGACAGTGCCGCCCATTTTATAATAGGTATAGGCAATTTTTTGAATCGTTTTCGTTTGAATTCCAAACGTGGACTGTCCTTGTTTTGCCTGTGCAGCTTGTGGCCAATGCTTAAATAAGTAGTCACTGTCCTCCATATGATGAACAATTTCATGGTTTGTTGTCCAATATTGGGCTGCTAATCGCATCTGATCATACAATACGATTGTCGGACAAAGTTTTATGTCCTTAATCAACAATTGTTTACATATGCTTTCGATCAACTCTTCATCCGGCTGCTCCCATGGTATTGAATCCCAGATCTCTTGCGGTGCATCCATTGTCCACTGTGGATACATCGCCTGAACAATACCCGAGGCATGTTCAAGCCAGTTAATCCCTATGTCTGCCGCCAGAAGTGCATCTACTTTTCTGGAATATAGGATATCACTGCTTACTTCCAGATTATGTTTATTTGCTTCATCAACTACTACTTTCATATATTCAGGATCAAGCCAGCCATAAATTTTAATAAAATGTGCTCCAAGCTCTACTTGCCGCGCTACTTCCTGCCTTGCAAGATCTTCATTGTCAACATTGATATTATAGGCCGTATCATCTCCCCACAAGCCCGGCGGACCGTCAATCATACGATCTGCAGAAATAACGCGCGGCTCCAATTCACTACCATTCGCATCGATAAATGGTTTGAGTTCAATGATGCTCCCCGCAGTATTTCGAACTGTTGTAATACCTGCTGCTGTGAAGTAATTGGCAAAGTGTTTTTTTATATGGACATGCATATCAATTAGCCCTGGAATGAGCCATTTATTCGTACAATCCATTACTTCAACGTGATTCATTTGAAGATTAGGAGCCACTTTTATTATTTTATTATTTTCAATATATACATCCTGTCTAGTAAACTCTCCTCTTTCCATATTTATCACAAACCCGTTTTTTAATAGTTTCATTTTCAGACTCCTTTAAATTTTATCGCTGTGTTAAATTTAGTTTAATTTAAATATTCTGGAAATGATATAATTTTATTACAATAAGAATGAGGTGAATTCGATGAACACAGTCGGCGAAAAAATTATTATCAGAAAAGCGGATGAAAGTGATACACCACAAATACTTGCGGTGATGAAAGATGCGGAACAGTCCGGATTTATGCTCTTTGCACCGGGTGAAAGAAACATGGCACCCGCTTCTTTAAGCAAGTTGATCACTTCCATAAATCAATCCCCAACATCGGGTTTCTTTATCGCAGAGCATGAGGATGAAATTTCAGGTTATCTTCTATTAAAAACGGAAACGTTATCCCGCACTTCTCACCGCGCACAAATTGCTGTCGGTGTACAAAGTAAAAGTCGCGGTAAAGGAGTTGGTACCGCTTTGTTCGACTATATGATCCAGCGGGCCAAAGAGACGCAGCTTCACCGCCTGGAGTTAACGGTCATTGAGCATAATGAACAAGCTGTCCACCTTTATAAGAAAATGGGGTTTGAAGTTGAAGGTGTAAAAAGAGATTCTTTACTGGTTGATGGACACTTTGTAAATGAACTGTATATGTCTTTATTGCTATAATGATAAAAGGGGCTACTCAAAAAATTGAGTAACCCCCTTTTCATTGCATACTATTAATCTAACTCTCTAACTTTAACCGGGAACAGCGAATTTTCCAATCGGTCACGGTAGTCTTCATATTGTACCGGCAACTTTAGCTGCTCGCCCATTGTTGCCGGCGTTTCATCATGTGCAAATCCTGGTGGGTCTGTCGCGATTTCGAATAATATCTCTCCTGACTCACGGAAGTAAATGGCATTGAAGTAATTACGGTCTTTGATGTCTGTTACATGCTGACCTTTATCCATCGCGTATTGCTGCCATTCTTTATGATCATGATCGTCGTTTGCACGCCATGCAATATGATGTACCGTTCCGACACCCATCGCTCCTCGATTGCCGACTGTCATTTTTACGTCCACGATATTGCCGATCGAAGCAGTTGCTTTTAATCTTACAAAGTCTCCTTCAAGGCCAACTTCACTAAGTCCCATCACATCAACCAATGTATTGATCGTTTCTTCCGGCTTTGATGAATATAATATTGCACCGCCAAAGCCTTTAATCGCTACCTCAGCAGCTATTCCACCAAACGTCCAGCCATTTAGAGAACCGCCATCACGTGCGACAATTTCGAGGTGCAGACCATGTGGATCATCAAATTGTAAATAGGTCTCTCCAAATCTTGTTTCTTCAGTATATTGTATATTGAATTGTGATAAGCGTTCTTTCCAGAAATCGATTGCTCCCACCGGTACAACGTATGTTGTCACACCAACTTGACCATCGCCGATTTTGCCTTTGTATGCTGCAGGCCAAGGAAAGAATGTAATAATTGTCCCGGGCTCCCCACCTTCGTTCCCGAAATATAAATGATATGTTTCAGGGTCGTCGAAATTGACTGTTTTCTTTACAAGACGTAATCCAAGAACACCTGCATAGAAATCGACATTTTCCTGAGGATGACCGACGATTGCTGTAATATGATGAATTCCTGTTGTATGTTTTTTCATATTCATTTCCTCCATTCATAAAAACTGAACACAACATTCCATTTGATAAAACACTCTGTCCAATTTTTAGATAATAAATCCAGCACATGCATTAACATGTGCTAGACCTGATAATCTTATTAACGAATTGTTTTTAAAGCTTTTGACCATGGAATAACTTGGTCCAGCATTTGATTTACTGAATCCGCCTGCACATCTTTCGGCTTGAAAGTTGTACCGTTTTCAAAATCGGTGAATAATGATAACGCTGGGTGTACACGTACATCCGCAACAAGTAATTCACCTAAAATACCGCGTAAATGTTCAGCAGCACGTGCTCCGCCAACAGAACCGTAAGATACGATACCCGCTGCTTTGTTGTTCCACTCATCACGTAGGTAGTCTAATGCATTTTTAAGTGCACCTGTAATCGAATGGTTATATTCTTGAACAATGAATACAAATCCGTCTTGTTTTGCGATTGCTTCAGACCAGCCTGCAGCACCTGATGCATCCCCACCCGGTTCTCCTAGTAATGGCAATTTGAAATCCGCAATATCAATGATCGTATAATTAGCATCGCCTCGTTTATCTGCGATTTCTTTCACCCATGCACCGACTTGAGGGCTTACACGACCTTCACGAGTTGATCCTAAAATAATACCAATGTTTAATTTTTCCACTTTAATTTCCTCCTCTTTTTTATTACCGAATAGTTTACTGATGAATCCCATTTCTTACACTCCTTCAATTATCTCGAATTCAAGATATCAATTAAAACTTTGAGGCTTTTATAGTTTGATATAGGTATGCATATAAATAATTGAAGTTTATGCCTCAAATTTTAATTTTGTCTTTTATGCATTCGTATCAGTAACGTAAATCATTATTACCGTTTTGCTGATAATTTATCCTTATAAATACCTTCAATATTATTATGCAGCAGGGTTTAGTTCTAACTCTACTTTAATTTTGATATCTTTCCCTACTAGTACGCCGCCTGTTTCTAAAGCAGCATTCCATGTTAGACCGAAATCTTCACGGTTGATTTTTGTTTCTGCTTCAAAACCATATACTTCTACGCCCCATGGGTTCGTACCTTTACCACCGTATTCAACATCAAATGTTACCGGTTTTGTTACATCTTTAACTGTTAAGTCACCAGTCACTTTGTAGTCATCGCCATCTTTTTCAATGTTTGTTGCAGTAAACTTGATTTGCCCAAACTCTTCTGTGCTGAAGAAGTCTGCCGATTTCAAGTGGTTATCGCGATCTTCATTGTTTGTATTAATGCTTGCTACATCCAGTTCAAAACTGATTGAAGCAGTAGTTAAATCCGTTAAGTCTGCCGCTTCCACGCTTGCCGTATAGTTATTAAATTGACCTTTAACTTTTGATACCATCATGTGTTTTACTTCAAATCCGATTGTTGAGTGTGTTTGATCGACTGTAAATGTTGTCATTTTATATTCTCCTCCATATTATCTCGATTTCAAGATATATATTCAAAATAAAATTTCGAAATTGAATATCTCGAACTTGAGATAAATATATCAAACATAATAATATCCGTCAAGTATTGTTTTAAATTATTTTATGTACTATATTTTATTGAACTTATACAAAACTCGTGAGAATACTTATGAAGGAAGGTATTGATTTGAATTTAAAAGATTTAAAGATACTTACACTTTTAATCTTTACGATTACTATGATTTACTTTTATGTATTAGCGCTTTTGCAACAATCATATTTAGGTTTTATTATGATTATTCCGATACTCACACTACTTATTTATTATTATGCTACCCGTAAAAAAATCAAATTGAAGCAGTTTTTTATTAAGAAACCTAAAATTGTACCCCTTCTCCTCTCTATAATTTTTCCGATTATGTTAGGTTTACTCGTTCACCTATTCTTATATTCAACTAATCAAGGCCACTTTTTATTTGAAAAGCCGTTTAAATTAATCTTCCTATTTTTAATAGGGATAACGGTTTCAGCAGGTTCAGCACTTCTTGAAGAAATTGTATGGCGCGGATTTTATCATGACAGCTTAAGAAAGGTCTATACACTTAAGAAAACTGCCATTATTGTTGCTGTCATTTGGAGCATTTGGCATTTACCCATTGCTCTATTCTATAAAGATTACACACAACTGTTCATCAGTACATTAAGTTATCTTATTATTCTCTTTTTTACTTCCTGTCTCCTCACCTACTTGAGGGAATGGAGCGGTTCTGTAGTACCTGCCGCTTTTTTCCACGGGCTGATGAACGTCTTTTATTTTAGTGATGGTATTCATATTCACCTTTCAAAACATATGACTGACTTGATAAAGCTTCTTATATTTAGCTTAGTATTATTAATGACCTTACTGTTGGGTAAAATCCACAACCTAAAAGAGAGATAAAGTATAAACTTTATCTCTCTTTTCACTGGCTATTCGATTTAAATTTCGTACTCAATTACAACTTCTTTACTATTGCTGATATTCGGGGATGGCTGAGAATTGTACACACGTGAATATGGCGGAACTGAATATGTCAGCCAAATATTACTGCCAAGCACTGTGTCATGGCCAATTGTCGTTTTCCCGCCTAAAATGGTAGCACCGGCGTAGATGACAACATTATCCTCAATATTCGGATGACGCTTTACACCTTTAATCGGATTTCCGTTTTCGTCGAGCGGAAAACTTAAGGCACCTAATGTCACACCTTGATAGATTTTAACATTGTTACCGATTGTGCATGTTTCACCAACAACAACACCTGTACCGTGGTCAATGAAAAATGAATGGCCGATTTTCGCCCCCGGATGAATATCTATCCCTGTTAACTGATGTGCATATTCAGACATAATACGAGGTACGATTGTGACATCCATTTTATATAGCTCATGTGCGATACGGTGGATAAATACAGCGCGAATCGACGGGTAGCTTAACATGATTTCTTCTGTTGAGGTAGCAGCCGGATCTCCGTTATAAGCAGCCTGGATATCAGTTTGAATCGTTTCACGGATTTCCGGGAAACGGTCCATTAACTTCATCACAACATGATCCGCTTTTTCTCGGCATTGGCCATCACAGTTATCAAAGTTTTGGTAGACTAATACTTTTTCGATAATATCACGCAAATCCAATGCTGATTGACGAAGATTATTATTCAATTTCATCAATGTACGTGTTTCATCGACAACACCTTGATTATAAATCGTCGGGAAGAAAATTTCATAAAAGCTATCCAAAATATGATGGATTTGATCACGGCCCGTGAATCCAATCGATTTTTCAACTTCAATATGTTTTTTGTTATAGTCGATTAACTTATTTGCGATTGTTGATGTTTCTTTATTTAACCAGTCCTCGATTTTCATGCTAAAACTCCTTTTCTATTTAAAATACATAGTAATGAAGATTATACTACATAAAACGCGCAGTTTGATCCCTCTTTTCAAAATTGTAAAGCAGCCCAGGAGCAATAGCCAGTAAAGAGCTTATACTCTATATATCACGCAAGACAAATTGCGGAATAATGCGAATATATATAAGCTCTCCTATAATCTCAACAATTGTCTGGGTTACAATAACTGCTACAACGAGCGAACGGATTTCCTCAGGCATTGCAAGTGCAAACGGTAATACAACAAGTGAATTACGTGTCGAACCGCTAAAGATTAGTGCACGGCCTGTGCTGATATCGAGCTTTAGCCATTTCCCGACTATCTTTGAGATAAAAGGCATAATGATCATAAATGCTATGTAAATCGGTATCACTTTTAAAATCAATTCGAATGTACCCGCCAATTTGCCAATTTGAGAAGCAACTATTACAAACAAAGTTAAAGCCATGAATGGTACCGGGAGCCAGGAAGACCCCTCATAAACACGACCGCCCTCTTTTGAAAGAAGTTGTACAATCAGCGCAAAAAATAATGGCAATACAATAAAGGTAACAAATGCTTCAACAAATGGAGCGACCTCTACTACATTTGCCGCTTTTTCGCCGATAAACAGCCATAAATAAAACGGCAGTAACAGCATTTGTGCAACAAACAAAAAAGGGGTTGCACTGAGCATCGCCTTTTCATTCCCCTTGCCAAGCGCTGTAAATACAATGACGTAATCAATGCATGGGGTGAGTAAAACAAGGTAAACACCTAATAATAGTGGCGGATAATATGGAATAAAGAACGTCAGCACCCATACGACAATTGGTACCGCAAAAAAATTGACTATACAGATTGCGTAAAAAAAGCGCCTGTTTACAAAGGATTTTTTTAATGAAGCAAATGGAATTTGAACAAACATACTGTACATTAAAATTCCAAGAATCAGGGGGATTGAATTTTCCAGTTGACTTTGCAACCGCGAAAAATTCAATCCTGAAAATCCCGCCAATAATAAAGTTATGATATATATCGTTACTTGGTTCTTTTCCAGTTGATCTCTTGAAATCATGACAAAAACTCCTTTATCCGAGCGATTTCCTTTGAGAACATGTTATCCTTTTATTTCTTCATTTACAAACTGTTCAATACGTGTTCCAATCGCATCACGTACCTGTTGGAAAACAAGCCATTTTTCATCCGCTGATCCTACTGCTTTCGCCGGATCTTCAAATCCCCAATGCTCACGGCGTACATCCGGTGGAGTGACCGGACATTTATCTGCCGCATCCCCGCAAAGTGTTACAACTAACGTTGCGGTCTTTAGGATTTCTTCATCAATTAAATCCGATGTATGATTGGAAATATCGATCCCGACCTCATTCATTGCTTTAATTGCATTTGGATTGACACCATGTGTTTCAATCCCCGCAGAATAGACTTCCCAATCATCCGGTAATAACTCCTTCGCCCAGCCATCAGCCATTTGTGAGCGGCATGAGTTTCCCGTACATAAAAAATACAGAATTTTCTTCGTCATCTCGATTCCCCCTTTTAATAAAGTAATAATGTTATGTAAAGTCCGATCAGTGTGAAGAACAAAATTGGGACCGTCAAAACAATTCCTGTTTTAATGTAGGTACCCCAAGGAATTTTCACACCTTTTTGTGACAATACATATAACCAAACCAATGTTGCAAGTGATCCGATCGGTGTAATCTTAGGACCCAAATCTGAACCAATGACATTGGCATAAATGAGCGCTTCACGTATCATTCCGCTTGTTGATGTTTCCGCAATCGCCAGTGCATTCACCATAACTGTTGGCATATTGTTCATAACAGAAGATAAAAATGCTGCCATAAAGCCCATTCCGACTGTAGCAGCAAATAACCCTTGATCGGCTGTCCACTCAATGAAGCTGGCTAGTGCCGGAGTTAGTCCTGCATTTCCTAAACCGTATACGACTACATACATGCCGATAGAGAAAAAGACAATGTTCCACGGTGCACTTTTAATGACCGCTTTCGTATTGACTACTGTACTTTGCTTCGCCATAAATAAGAAGAAAATCGCTACAATTCCGGCAACGAGCGATACCGGCAGACCGATATATTCACTTGAGAAATAGCCCCCCACTAAAACGGCCAGTACAACCCAAGACAACCTGAACATCTTTATATCTTTAATTGCCTGTTTCGGTTCTTTTAGCATCGATTCATCGTACGAGAGTGGAATCGATTTATTGAAGTAAACGAGTAGAACAGTTATCGTGGCGACTAACGAAAAAATGTTTGGGATCATCATACGTGCTGCATACTCTACAAACCCTATGTGAAAGAAGTCCGCGGAAACAATATTTACTAAGTTACTTACGACAAACGGCAAACTTGTCGTATCCGCTATAAATCCGCTCGCCATAATAAACGGAAAAATCATTTTCTCACTAAACTGCAAATTACGGACCATCGCCAGGACGATCGGCGTTAAAATCAATGCCGCTCCGTCATTCGCAAACAATGCTGCAACGACTGCACCAAGCAAGCTGACATAGACAAACATCTTGATTCCATTGCCTTTTGCTCCACGAGCCATATGAAGTGCAGCCCATTCAAACAGGCCGATTTCATCCAGAACAAGCGAGATCAGTATGATTGCAACAAAGGACAATGTTGCATTCCACGTAATATCGATCACTGTTCCAACATCGGTAATATCAACAACACCTGCCATTAAAGCAATAATTGCCCCTGCCATGGCCGACCAGCCAATGTTCAGTCCTCTAGGCTGCCAAATAACAAATATGAGCGTCACGATAAAAATAAATGCTGCTATTACAAATAGACTCAAATTCTACTCCTCCATACATATCCCGCTAATTTTACAGTCACAAGACGGCTGCGTTTCAATTGAGACAAGGATATTTCGCATCAATTCTGTTTGGTCTTCATGAATGCGATAATGCTTCCATGTACCGACTTTCCGCTCGGCAATAATACCCGCCTCTTTTAGCTTCCGTAAATGTTGACTAACCGCGGGCTGAGAAATATTCAACACATCTGTAAAATCACAAACGCAAACTTCCCCCTTTTTCAGGCATGCAAGAATTTTCAACCGATTTAGATCAGCAACCGCTTTTAACTGCTTTTCCATTAATTCAATTTCCACTTATCAACACCTCTATTACTATATAAGAATATACTTATATTATAAGTCGAATGATATATAAGCAAGCAATTATTTAGAGAATACTTTTCTACATCGAATTTTTTTTGAAAAATAGAATGAATCGGCGGCAATCTATAATATAATTAATTCATTAGTCAAAATAATCTGAAGGTAAAGGGAGTATTATTCATGTCTCAAGCAAAAAGTATTAACTATTATAAGGAATTAATTGATTTGAAAGATCTCGAAGGAATGGAAGTCCATTTTCAACGGTTACTTAATGTTTCGATTGAATCCGTAAGTGACCTGGAGAATTGGATTGAAGAAGAAAAGAATTTACGCTTTGAAATTGAAGAAGCATTGACTGGCCATTTAGTCGACTTCTACCGAAATACAGATGATCCGGATATCAAATCAACTTACCTTCATGATCAGCAAGTCATTCAACCTTTGATGATGAAATATGAGGCAAAACTAAATGAAAAGTGCTGTGAATCACCTTTTTTCAGTGAATTGGATGAAGAGCGATACGGCTTAATGCGTAATTTTAGACAATCAAAGCTAAAACTGTTTAGAGAAGAAAATATCCCGCTGTTTGTAAAGGAACAGGAACTAAGCACAAAGTACAGTGAAATTATGGGCGGACTTACAGTTGAATGGGACGGAGAAGAAAAACCTTTCCCATTTATCGAATCCCAGCTGGATAATTTGGACAGAAGTGTTCGTGAAAAAGCTTACCATTTAATTAGAGGAGCCTACCGTCAAATTAAACCTGAAACGGATGCACTCATGGATGAGCTCGTTCAGCTGCGCCATCAAATTGCAGTCAATGCGGGTTTTAATAATTACCGTGATTATATGTTTGTAGCAAAAAATCGCGAGTACAGTATAGAAGATTGTTATAACTTTCATGAAAATGTTGAACTGCATATTATTCCGGCCTGGAACAGGCTTGCAGAAGTTTTTAAGTCTAAACTTGGTGTCGATACATATCGCCCTTGGGATAATACCGCAAAACTGCTTAAAAATCCTCCTTATTCTGAAACGCCCGCGCTTTTGGACGGTGTTGCCGAGATGTTAGGAAAAACAGACCCGTATTTTTTAGACCGTTTGGAATATATGAGAGAAAATGGATTGCTTGATCTTGGAGACCGTAAAGGGAAAAGTCCGGGTGGCTTCTGTGTCCCTTTACCTGTATCCGGGGATACTTTCGTTTTTGCAAACTTCAGTCCTTCCTTTTTCTCGCTTATTGCGCTAATTCATGAAATGGGTCACGCGGTAAATGGTTATCTCCAAGCCTCGGAACAAGGCCCTATTGAAGAATTCCAGTGGCGGGCGGAAATCGCTGAATTGTATTCACACGGAATGGAATTGTTGTTATTGGATAAGTTTAATCTGTTTTATCCTGAAGAACAGGAATTCAAAAGCGCGCAACGTGAAGAGCTTAGACGGGCATTTACGATGTTATTCGGCCCATTGTCAGGAGACCTTTTCCAGCATTGGATGTATACAAATCCTCAGCATACTGCGCAGGAACGTGATAAAAAGTTCTTTGAAATTTCAAAACGTTACGGCTTGAACCCTGTCGATACTAATGGACTGGAAGAGGAAATCGGCATGAGCTGGATCGGGACGCTGCACTTTATTCAATATCCTTTTTATGATATTGAATACTCGATGTCAATGCTCGGTGCCCTTCAATTACTTGAAAATTATCAAAAGAATCCTCAGCAAGCTGTCGAGTATTATAAAAAAGGTGCAAGTGCCGATTACAATCAATCCATTGCAGCAATATACAAAGAAACGGGTGTGGATTTTGACTTTTCAGAGTCAACTGTAAAACGTATGGGAGAATTTTTGGAAAAATTAATTCAGGATATTAATTCATAACCTGTCGAGAACAACTTGAAAAGAACGAATTCCCTTTGCGGAAATTCGTTCTTCTTTAGATTATAGCCATTTACGCTACTTAATTACTGCCTTTTACAATATTCTTCACACCAACATACGTTGCATAGAAATACCCGCCATAAATGATAACAAGGATCACTGAACTGATCAGTATGCTTTCATAGTTGAAATGGAACATTCCGCTGACCGCCTTGATTCCAACAATCGAATGAATGACCGCAAGACCTAGAGGGAGTAAAAAATAAATGAGACATTGTTTTAATATAGCCCCGTTTATCATTTTATCCGTGACACCGATTTTCTTTAGTGATATATAGCGTTCCAAGCTGTCACTTGCATCAGATAACTGCTGCAACGCCATAACAGCTGCGCTCGATATAATAAAGATGAGCCCTAAAAACAGGCCAAGGAATAGAAATAATGCCGCTGAACCATTTTCTCGCTCTTTGATTTGATCGATTGTACTTCCGATGACCAATCCCGGATGAATGTTTCTATATTTATTTTCTTCCAGATCATTAAATAAGTTAGAAAATCTCTCTTCGGATTTTTCAAAGTAGCGCTCTTCATATAATACGTTAAAACTTGAGAACTCTAGTTGGAGGTTTCCTGTAAAATTATCAGGAATGATAAGATAAAAGAACTTACTGCTCTTGTTAATTCTTATATTTTCTTCAATAGCCACATCATTTCTGATTGTATATGCTTTATCCTCAATTACAATGTTTTCTTCATTCTTCATATACTCAGGCAAAGCTTGGATCATCTCGCCATAGCTTGATACAATAAGTACCTCATCATCTTTTAGAGCAACAGCCTCTTGCCCCTTCAGATTGATAATTGCATTATAATCCGAAATTTTTATTGCTGAAACTGGACCATATAAGTAATTTTCCTGTATAGCAATCTGTTCCTGTTCGCTTAAATATTTTGATAACAGGTCCTCAATCGTTAAATCAAGGAGGTATTCATCAAAGAAAGCATGTTTTTCATATGGTTCAAATGTAAAGTCAATATTATTTAAATAGACTTCTATATCATTCACTGCAGGTTCTTCATCTTGATCAGCTACGAGAAACGCCGAAGCATCGAAAGGCAAATTTTTTGCTGAATTCTTATCTATCGTTCCTTTTAAATCAAAAGCAGTAAAGATGAGTGAGATTGTTAAAAAAAGCATTAGACAGATAATTGTCATGGAAAGGAAGTTCGTATTGATCTTATTGTTTATTTGTCTTAAGACAAATATATTTATATCTTTCAAATAGTATTTTTTGTTCTTTTGCACAATATGGATAAAGAAGCTCGAAAGGCTGAAAAAGAATAAAAGTGTTCCGAATACCCCTGCGATAACCGTGATTATCAATTCCATACTATCAGCATTTAAACCTGTCTTTAGGATTCTTGTATAGGCAAACACTAGAAAAGCTAAAGATAAAATAAATGTCAGCACGGATACGAAAGAGTTTTTCAGCTTTACTACTTCATTACGTTTTGAAGCATTTAACATATCAATCAGTTTGTATTTGGAAATTGTATACTGGTTGAAAAGCATGACAAGCAAATAGATGATACCAAAGTAGACAATCGATTTCATCATGGCGCCAAGTGAAAAAACAAACTTATATTTGTCAAGATCCATAGACAAGATGTTTGCCGTCAGCACCGACAAGCCTTGTGATACTATGATCCCAAGTCCAATTCCCGCAATTAAAGATACTACACCGATCAGGAGAGTTTCGACAATTAAAATTCTAGAGATTTTTCCTTTTGACATACCTAATGTCATATATAAGCCAAGTTCTTTTTTCCGTTTTTTTATCAAAAAATTATTGGCATATACAATCAGACCTCCAAGAACAACTGATACAAACACTGATGTTCCAGACATGAGCAATTCTAATGATTCACGAAAAACACTATTTTTGTTCATCTCCTGGATAGCTTGTTGCGAGTCAAGAGAGTTGAAACTGTAAAAAATACAAACCCCTAAAGTCAATGTCAGAAAATAGATTGAATAATCCTTAAAGCTTCTTTTAACATTATTGAATGCGATTTTAGAGAACATTGCCGACATCGCCTCCAAGTAAAGTCACCACTTCAATGATTTTATTGAAGAATTCCTTTCTCGTGTCATTTCCGCGCACGAGCTCATTAAAAATCCGACCATCTTTTATAAACAATATTCGATTGGCATAACTTGCAGTAAACGAGTCATGGGTAACCATTAGTATTGTTGACTGGTATTCTTTATTCAGTTTTTCAAAAGAATCCAACAATAATCGTGATGATTTTGAATCAAGTGCACCTGTAGGTTCATCAGCCAGGATGAGAGAAGGCTCGGTTACAATCGCTCTTGCACAAGCGACCCTTTGCTTTTGCCCTCCCGACAGTTGAAAAGGAAATTTGCTAAGGATACCCAAAATATCGAGCTTTTCCGCAACGGCTTTAATGAGCTGATCAATTTCCATTGCCTCTCTTTTTTGAATCGTCAAAGCCAAAGCGATGTTTTCATAAGCTGTCAGCGTATCCAGCAGATTAAAATCCTGAAAGATAAAACCTAACTCGTCACGTCTGAATGCTTCAAGACCTTTCTTCTTTAATGTCGTAATATCCTGATTATTGATAATAATTTTGCCAGTTGTAACATGATCAATTGTCGAAATACAATTCAGAAGTGTTGTCTTTCCGCTCCCTGAAGGACCCATGATTCCTAAAAACTCGCCTTCATTTACGGTAAAGCTGATATTATCGATCGCTTTTGTAATATTGCCTTTGTTTCCGTAGTATTTTTCGATTTTTTCTACGCTTAATATCGGTTGCATACGTTTCCTCCAAGATACATCTATTTTTTCACATCAAATTCGGCATGTGTTTCCATAATTTTTTTCCCTTTTACATATATCGTGACACCGTAATGCCCCTCTTCAAGACCTTCCGGAACAGATAGCTCGGCTATGAAATATTTCGCATCGTTTACAGTTACTTCTTCCTCCACTAAAAATCGGTTCGCTGTTTTAATTTCACCTTTATACCAAACCACTTCTGCTTTATTAGTCCAGAACCGGTTTCTCTTTGCGGCAAAATATATTTTTTCACCTGGTGTAAACGTATTTGTTATATCAGAAGGTTTTCCCTTTTCATCAATCGTTTTTGCCATGACGCCCTCTACGATTTTTGGCTCTGATACATATTCATACACTAGGAAAATCCCAAGACCTAACAGAAAGATTCCTAATACTATTGAAATGGCTTTTTTCATAATTTATTCCCCCTAATTGATTTCTAACGGTATCTTATCAATAGCTATTGGGAGGACATATTGATTTATATTTTATTAAAGTGACATTTTTGCAAGATTATAAACAAAAGCGCTAATGCGCCCGATTAACTCCGCCAGCGATTGGAGGTCCCGACGCAAAAGTAAACGTACCATCACTTTTGCACGATGGGCCGAAATGGCCAGGGGTTGGCGCTTTAGCCTAGACGTAAATAAAATTTTTAGTTTAAGGGATTTACAATACGTTAAGCATTCCCGAATAAATAAAAAACGGACTTATAGCTATTGTAATGTACAATCGCTATAAACCCGCTATTCTATGTTGCATTACTGCATGAAGTTTACGTTGGTTAAAGGGAAAATAATACTCACCTTTGTTCCTTCACCCGCCTTTGATGTGATGGTAAGACCTAAGCCAAGCCGATCTGCGAGTTTTTTACATAAATAAAGACCGATACCGGTAGACTTCCCGAATTGCCTACCATTTTCCCCGGTGAACCCTTTTTCAAAAACCCGATGTATATCCTTTTCTGGAATCCCTATCCCGTTGTCCTCAATCGTAAGAACGATATTATTTTCGTTTCTGACCGTATGGATGATTACCTTTCCATCACGTTCTCGGTTATACTTAATTGCATTCCCGATCAGCTGATTCAAGATAAATTCCAGCCATTTTGTATCACTGAAAACGATCCCTTCAACTTTTTCAAGGTCAATTGAAATTCCTTTACTAATAAAATCCCTTGAATTTCTCCTTATAACACTTCTTACAAGGTCAGCTAAAGGTACCTCTTTTATAAGGTAATCCTTGCTCACATTATTACTTCTTGAATAATAGAGAACCTGCTCGATATATTCTTCAATCTTCTTTATTTCCTCTTTAATATTTCGGGTAACGCCATTTTGATTATTTTCAATGATCAGCCTTGTGGAGGCAATGGGTGTTTTAATTTCATGGATCCATGTTTCAATATATTCCCTGTACTCATTTTCCCGGTCACGATAACTTTTTACATGCTCATGCATATCTTTGTTTGCCTGACGCAATGCCTCATACAAAGCCTTACCTTCCACAGTTTCAGGCTCTTTCATAACTTCAGGCAGCAAGTATTTCTGATCTAAATCATCCATAATGCTCGTTAATTCATCATAAAAAATTTTCTGCTTAAAATATTCGATCAACATATATATGAAGAGTGGAAAAAACCAAATACAGAAAATAAGAAAAACTGTTTGGACATTCATCCTGACAAGTATCATAATGCCGCCAATAATGATAAATAATATGAAATTCATGAGCAGGAATACAGTTCTGTCTTTAACATATTCTTTTAGTGTCATGGAAGTATATATCCTAACCCGCGTCTCGTTTCAATATTTTTCTCCATACCTAACGCTTCAAGTTTTTTTCTTAATCTCGTGACGTTGACCGATAAGTTATTATCATCTACAAAGACATCTGCGTTCCACATAAAATCCATGAGGTCGTCCCTTGATACGATTTTTCCTTTGTTTTTATAAAGACAGGAAAGTATTTTGATTTCATTTTTAGTGAGTTCTGCCTTCTCCCCTTTATAAGTAACAGAACCGTTGGATAAATTGAGCTTTAAATCATTATAAACAAGAGTATCCCGCATACTCGATCCCTGAACTCTTCTTAAAATGGTTTCAATTCTTGCCAAAAGAATCTGAGTGTTATAAGGCTTTGTAACAAAATCATCCGCACCTAAATTCATACTCATCAGTTCATCCATCTCGTTATCCCTGCTCGTCACGACGATGATCGGCACATCCGATTGTTTCCTTATTTCCCTGCAAATATAGTAACCATCAAAAATGGGTAGGTTGATATCCAGCAATATAAGATCCGGTGCTTCGTTTAGCGTTTCTTGAATAATATTTTCAAAGTTTGTCGGTGCAATTGCTTCAAACCCATATGTGATTAAAAAAGTTTTCAATTCTTCTCTTATCGTTTCCGTATCCTCTATAATTACGATTTTTGACATACGTTCACTTCCTTTAACGTTTGGAGTTCCAGATTAAAATTCATTTACACTTATACCATTCTTAATCATTTATCACAAACATATGTACAGCAGTCCTATGTGATTAACTTCAACAAAAAACGTTTTTACCCCTTTTTCCCAATAAAAAAAGAACGAAATCCATTCAAAATGAAATCGTTCTCCTTACAATATTCAGTAAGTTTGGATAATACTATTCTTTAATCAGGTTGCACATTTAATTTATTTTGTTCTTTAAAGTTCCAAATAAACGTAAAGATTGTTGCAATACTTCCGGCTATGCCTGATAGATAAAATGCGCCACCGATCCCTAAATATGAATTGAGTATCCCACCCACAAATGGACCAATAAACATTCCCAGTGCATATAGAGCTTGGTAAACTCCCATAGCTGTAGCTCTTTTCTGATACGGCACCAATTCTACTACCATCGCCAATAGTACAGGAAATAGGAGGCCAAGCGAAAAGCCGTTAAATATTTGCAAGATACAAAATAGCAATTTTCCATCTATTACAGGTGTAAGTAACGTAAAAACAGTCACTGAACAAAAAGCTAACTGTAACGTTCGCCACTTCCCTAACATTGGAACGAAATATTTGCCGCTTACAATTGCTGCTATTGCATGTGGTATCATAAAGGCAATAGTGACTAAACTTATATCGGTTGCTTTGAAACCGATTTCCAGTGCATATGCCGGTGTAAAACCAAACATTGTTGTAAAGAGAATTCCGTGGGCTACAATAGACAATACTGAAACTTTTATGAGAGGGACATAGGTAATTATAGACGTCAATTCTTTGAATCTAATAGGCTCACTAGTGACTTTTTCTTTTGATTCAAATACTAACACGGATAGGAGCATGCCAATTAGGGCAATTATTGCTCCCAGCCAAAACGGTCCATTCCATCCCCATTGTGCTATCGCATACCCGCTAAGACCCATGCCTGTAAATTGGGCCAGAACTACAACTAGGGAAATGCTCCCCATTGCCTTAGTGATCTGTTGATCCGTGAAATAACTTGAATAAAGAACTGTAAATACCACCCATGTTGCAGCTGCAAGCCCTGCTAGTGATCGCGCCACAAGTATCCATCCTAATTGATCTGTTATTGCAAATGTCAAGCAGCTTAATGCACTAATAAACAAACCAAATAAAATAAAGGGTTTCCTTATTTTTAAAAGATCCGAAAAAATTCCAATGGGCATTCGGCTAATTAATTGGAAAACGCCATAACTGCCTAATACAAGGCCAATAAAAGTATATTTCCCACCTTGTGATTCTATATATGGCGCTAATACAGGAACATAAATAAATTGAGAAACCCAAAATAAGAAAGAAACGAATAAAAAGGTAGTTTGGTTTCGAAATGTAAAGGCCATCCATAACTCCTCTCCCTGCTTAGTAACCGTTCTTATGCCAAAAATTATTTTAGAACAGCAAGACATGACAGATGGAAAAAGAAGGTATATGTCCCCTTCCCTTTTCCAAGTGCATTTTCTCGACATATCTTATTTTAAGTCAATTCTTGTTCTGTTTGATTTACTGAATTCTTTGGGAGAGTCATGAGTGAAACAACAACTGTTAAAAATATAGAAATAGGTAATCCCAAGAATACAGGATGAATGCCGAATGGATGTCCTGCTAATTGCCAGCCTATAGCTACGAATAAGCCAACCCACATCCCTATAGTGCCGCCAAGTTTTGTCGTGCCTTTCCAAAACAGCCCAAAAGTTACTGGGGCTACCAAGGCTGATACAAGCATTGCAGTTCCTGTTACCCATAAATTAACAAGCTGTGGAATATAAAGGGACAGCCCTAAAGCTAATAGTGAAACTATAAAAACTGATAATCTGCTGTATTTTAAGAGTTTTTTGTCATCCTGGATTTTCATACGCGGCCTAATGACATCATTCACGATCGATGAAGCACCTGCCATGAAAAATGAATCCGCAGTAGAGATAACCGTGGCCAGTAACGCGACAATCATTACTACAACCATCGGGAAATTGAAAACATGTTCTGTAATGGCATAATACGCTAAAGTTGGATTAATCTCGCCCATTGGCAAGCCATATTTACCGTAAATACCTATGATAATAACGGCCATACCTGTCGCAAATGCTACAATAATGGAAATCCAGTAACCTCGTGAAGCTGTTTTTAAATCTTTGGCTGCCCAAAATCGCTGCCATAGATCCTGTCTGACAAATTGATATCCCCCAATAGTCAAAAGGTATACCAATACCTCCGTCATCGAAATATTAAATATATTCAAATTAGCTCCTTCATTTATCGCGAGAGCATTTTCAGAAATTTTATTCCAACCGCCTGATACGAAAATAACAGTAACAAATAGAATGAAGATACCAATAGTTTGTATTGTTCCATGAAATGCATCTTGCCAAATAACAGATTTCATACCACCGAAATAAGTCTTTAATGTAAGCATTATCCAACTAATAATAATACCAGCTGTCATACTAATTCCAATAGTTAAGTTCAGAATAGTAGCAATAGCAATAAATTGCATCCCAGTAATAGCACTATATGCTATTAAAATACTAATCACTGTAGGGAAACGGGCACCTTCACCAAATCGTAATGTGGTAAAATCTGCGATGGTTACCATGTTATATTCTTCCCCATACTTCCTGATTTTTTTCAGGAAGAAAAACATCATTAAAACACCTGTAATAAAAATACTGAAATTTAGCCAGTTTTGTCCCATGCCGAAGTTGTACCCATTTGTCATGAATCCCAACAGAGTGGAACCTCCAATTGCTGTTCCAACGAAAGTTAATATTAATGGATAAATGGATACGGATCTGCCAGCTACGTTGTAATCATCGTATGTTTTAATACTCTTTTGATTGATGTAAAAAGAAATTGCAAATAGAAATAGGAAATAAAAGATAACAATTCCACCTAAAATCGTTTGTTCTTGTGAATTAAACATTACATTTCCCCCTTTTCAATTAAATTTCTTCAATAATTCTTACTAAAAACCTCTTCGGCCTCTAACGCGTTCTCACTGATAAAAACTGTCTCACCCTCGATAACTGTCCGAATAACTTTTATATCTTTAATCTTTTCTTGATCCACCTTGAACGGATTTTGATTCAATACTATAAAATCAGCATACTTGCCAATTGAAAGTGACCCTATAATATTCTCATCACAACCAGAATAAGCTGCATCTATTGTATACGCTCTTATTGCTTCCTCAGCAGAAATTGCTTCGTCTGTCCCAAGTTGCCGCCCTCCCACTGTTTTACGAGTAACAGCCGAATAAATGCCCAATAATGGGTTTCCATTACATACTGGTAAGTCGGAGTTTCCCGGAGCTATTATTCCATATCTCTTAAAAGAGGCATGCGGAAACACCCTAGCTGCTCGTTCTTCCCCTAAATTTTTCAAGTAACTATCACCGATTGAATACACAAATCCAATGGAAGAGGCAGCAATTATCCCATACTCTGCTATTGTCTTTAGGTGATCATCAGTAGGTAACGCACAATGTTCAATTCTATTTCTCATTTTTTTATTATCATCCGGATTTGTAGCTTGTTTAATGGCTTCCAGTGCCATATCGATGGCCTGTTCCCCAATTCCATGTACTGCAACCCGTAAATTATTATTTATAGCCTGTGATACTAACTGATTTAATTTCTCTTGTTTCATATATAAAATTCCACGGGTATTCTCATTACCTTCAAACGGTTCGTTTACTGCTGCTGTTTTTCCGCCAACACTTCCATCTAGCATATATTTTAAGCCCTGAATGTTTAGTCGATCATTTCCAATTCCGCTCTCTATACCGAGGGAAAGAACTTCTTCTTGAACGCCTTTCCATCCCATTAAATCAGTAGCCCATAACCATAAACGTACTTTTAATCGGAAGTTCTCTACTTTTTGGAGCTGTTGATATACCGCCATTTCTTTTGAAGTCACGGCCATATCGTGGACAGCAGTAATACCCCAGCGGTAGAATTGCTCTTGTGCCTGTAACATCGTATCAACCATCTGTGTTGTTGTGAATGGCGGAATCATAAATTCCTGCATTGCATTTTCCTGAATCAATCCGCTAGGTTTTCCAGTTTTCTGATTAATATGAAAGTGTCCCCCTTGTGGATCTTTTGGGAGTTCGGGAAGTTCACTTACATCAAAGGCCTTTCGATTAACAACCGCATTATGCACACATGTTCTTTTCAAAAAAACAGGGTGATCAGGTGCTGCTTCAGTTAATTCTTCTATTGTTGGAAATCGCTTTTCTTTCATTTTGCTGTCATCCCAACCCATTCCTAAAATCCATTGTCCTTTGGGGGTCACTTTTGCCTTCTCCCTTACAGCATGAAGTATACTTTCGATATCCTGAGTCACTTCGGATCTTAAATCAAGTTGAAGTAAGTTCAGTGCATAGTGCAGAGGGTGTGTATGACTCTCTATGAAACCCGGTAATACCGTTTTTTTATACAAATTTTGCATTTTTGTTGACGGTCCTTTTAATTTTTCAACTTGTTGATCATAAGCAATGACTTTCCCATTTTTGATAGCCATACTTTCAGCAATTGGATAACTTTCATCCATTGTATAAATCTCAGCATTTGTAATGATCAAATCTGCATACATATAAACTCACCTCTTCTTTTTTATTTTCTCAGTTGGATGCACAGGCCAATTTACAAATAGTATGCAATAGCACATTGGCACCCATGTCAATTGAATTCCTACTTGTGAATTCCTCTTTACAATGACTCTTGCCACCTTCACTTTGAATAAATATCATGGCGGTAGGAGTAATTTCATTCATATATTTTGAATCATGGCCTGCACCACTAACCATTTTTTGGCTGCTATATCCAAGTTCATTGGATGTTTCGGAAATGATGTCAATTAGTTCAGCAGAAAAATCGCTAGCAGAGGATTCCCAAATTTTTTTAATTTCTATCATAAGCTGTTCAATTGCAGCAGTAACACTTAACTTTTCTATAATCAATTGAGTTAAATGCTCTTTAACCCTATCATCTGAATGTCTGATATCTACCGAAAAGACAACTTCGCCAGGAATGCTGTTGATTGAATTTGGTTTTACTTCCATTCTTCCTACAGTTGCTGTTGCCTCACTATTTTCGCTGACAATGGTATCTCTAATAATTTGGATAAGTTTGGCTGCTACATAAAGTGCATCTTTTCTCATGTTCATTGGAGTTGGGCCAGCGTGGTCAGATTGTCCGGTAATTTTAACTTCTAGCCAATCAATTCCTTGAATACCTGTCACAACCCCAATGTCTATAGCTCTATGCTCTAATACGGGGCCTTGCTCAATGTGTAGTTCAATGTAGCAATGGCTGTTTTGAAATCGGCTGCTTTTTTCACCATGGAACCCAATTCTTTTAAGTTCTTCTAAAAAAGTTTTTCCATCCTTGTCTTTACGACTATAAACAAATTCTTTATCAAAATGCCCTGTAGCACCCCCTGCACCTAAAAGCGGCGGTTCAAATCTAGCACCTTCTTCATTAGTAAAATTAACGATCTCAATTGGCTTTTCTGTCTGAATGTTATAGTCATTCAATGTACGAATTACTTCAAGACCAGCAAGTACTCCCACTATACCGTCAAAGCGGCCACCTTCTGGTTGTGTGTCCAAATGAGATCCAATCAGTACCGCGGGAGCATCGGGGAGGAGCCCTTCTCTTCGTCCATAGATATTTCCAAAATCATCCACTCTAACTTCAAGTTTACTATCCTTCAACCATTGAATAAAGGTGTTCCTCATTTTCTTATCTTCATCAGTAAGTGCAAGTCTTCTTATTCCACCCTCGGATAGTTCACCTATTCCTGCACTTTCGTCGATCGCCTTCGTAAGACGATCGCTATTGATTTGTATTTTTTGGCGAATCATTAACCCAAACCTCCTTAATTCTGAATTTCAGGGACTTAACATTTTAAAAGCAATTTATATGCCAACTATTTTGAGGACAAATGCCAATTTTGTAGACAAATATATAAAATTTTTGAATAAATTTATTTTATTTTTAACAAAAACGACTCATAATTTCGCCATTTGAACCAAAGACGACTCACTAAAAGCCTATAAAATCTTTCTTCGTAGTTTTTCGAAACGAATTTGACTCAAAAATAATGTTATAATCTACTCATCGTTTAATGGGGAGGGTAAAAATTGCAAAAAATCCTTAATATTATAGAGAATCCATTTTTTATTAAGATAATTGATTCACTTTCTGATGGTGTACTAATTGCTGATAGCAAAGGGAATGTTCTATGTATTAACCAGGCTTGTGCGAATTTTTCAGGTAAACCTAAATCTTTCTTCATCGGAAAGGATGTATATCACTTAGAAGAATTAGGTATTTTTAATCCTTCTGTCGTAAAACTTGTCCTCGAAACAAAAACGGTGGTTAGTACAGTACAATCTACAACTAGTAAGGACAGCCGGTTCATTGTTTTAGGACATCCGATTAAAAATGAAGTCGGGGAAATAGAGTACATTACTGCCCAAACAAAAGATATTACCGAAATTGTAAAAACAACTAATAAATTAGAAGAAACACAGTCATTATTAAAGCGTTATAGCGAGGAGATTTTCCGCTTAAATTATGTAAAAAAACTAGATTCACATTTTTTCTCTGGACAAAGCCCAGTCTATCTTACTCTTTTAAAAACAATTGATAAAATTTCTCTTACGGATTCTACAGTGTTACTCACGGGAGAAACGGGGGTTGGGAAAAATGTGCTTGCTCAACGGATACATGATCTAAGTGAGCGCAGCAATGGCCCTTTTATTGAAATTAACTGCGGAGCAATACCGGAGGCCCTTATCGAATCAGAACTTTTTGGATATGCAAAAGGGGCTTTTACTGGAGCAAACAAAACAGGTAAAGCCGGATTAATAAAATTGGCAGATGGCGGTACTTTATTTCTTGATGAAATAGGTGAGTTACCGATTCATCTACAGGCAAAGCTATTGCAATTTCTGCAGCAAAAGAAATTTCTTCCTGTAGGTTCGACTAAGTATGAAATTGCTAATGTAAGAATTATTGCTGCCACAAATTTAAATTTATTTGATGAAGTAAAAAATGGTAACTTCCGTTCAGATTTGTATTATAGGCTAAACGTATTGCCAGTACATGTTCCTTCGCTTCAAGATAGAAAAGAAGATATAATTGGCCTTGTTCATTTTTATTTAATTAAATCAAATAACAAACATAAAAGGAAATGTCACATTTCACCTGATGTCTTAGAGAAACTTCAGCAATATAGTTGGCCGGGAAATATTAGAGAACTAGAAAACTTAATCGAGAGATTAGTAATTATTTCTGCAGATAATGAAATCCAATTGAAAGACCTGCCGGAACACTTGAGAGAACATAGTGAGGCTATAATTGATACGTACTTAGAAGGTAACAACACCTTGAATGATGTTTTAGACTCTGTGGAAAAAAGGATTATATCCAATTCCTATGCTATAAACAAGACAACAAGAAAGACAGCGGAGGCACTGGGAATAACCCAATCTTCACTTATGAGAAGAATAAAAAAATATAATTTGTCCATTGAGTCATAATTTATAAAGAAAACCATTGCACTAAAAAACAAGGAATCATGCCTTTTACTTTCTGTAAGGGTGAGCCCTTGTTTTCTTTTTACTGAGTTCTATTTTTAGTAGTTCCGGCACCAATTGATTAATTTTATTTAATTAGCCTTTGAGTGGATATCTTTCTTCATCAAGTGTGCCTTTTTCCCCACTATGACGCATAGCACAACAATGATAGCTAGAATAATTGTAATCCAAGTAATCGATTCCCCTAAAAATAATACAGAAAAACCAATCATTAAAAAAGGCTGTAAGTATTGAATCTGCCCTACCCTCGCAATGCCTCCTAAAGACATACCACCATACCATGCTACATAAGCTAAACACTGACTGACTATTCCTAAATAGAACAAACTGACCCATGCTTTGATAGGTGCCTGCAACATACCGTTTGATAAACCCAGGCCTACAGGAATAACAAAAAAGGGTGCACCAATTAAAATAGCCCAAGCAATGACTTGCCAGCTTCCAAGTTCCTTTGAAAGTTTGCCGCCTTCAGCATAACTTAATCCAAGTAATATGACCGCTGCGATCAGCGCAAAGTCTCCTTTATGCAACTGCCCTAATCCTAAATAGATGGCATAAATAATGACCGTAATCGCCGCGGCTGCACTCGCAATCCAATAGCGTTTTGAAGGCCTCTCACCCCCTCGCCACATAGCAAAACCAGCTGTCGCAAGTGGGAGTAAAGCCAATTCAATTGCCCCATGTGAAACTGGCAATGACTTCATCGCATATGTTGTTAATAACGGAAAAGCCAGTACAGCTCCAACAGCGACAATTAGTAAACTCTTAATATGTCTTTTACTTGGTAAAGATTGCTTTTTCACAATAAATACTGTTCCGACTATAATTGCTGCAATAACTGTCCTACCCAATCCGACAATTGTCTCACCGAAGTAAGAAACAGCAATGCTTGTAGCCGGTAATGTAAAACTGAAACAAATGATTCCAATAAAGCCTAACAGCATCCCTTTTTTCATATGAGTTTCCATTTCATTCCCCCTTCACAGTCGTAAAAAAATATTCCATAATTAGTTAATACGATTAAGCTAATTAAACAGATTGTAATGAAAATCCACTCTTTTTAAAATAAGGGAATTTCCCATCTGTCATGGGACAGATAGCAAAGGAGAACGAGATGACAACTAAATATATTGGCATTTTGGAATGGGTCAAACAACAAATTAAGGATGATTGCTTAAAGACAGGAAGTAAGTTGCCTTCAATCCGACGGCTCGCTGAACAATTTCAATGCAGTAAAAATACGGTTGTGAAAGCATTAATTGAGTTGGAAAAACAGCATATGATTTATGCAAAACCTAAAAGTGGCTATTACGTAGTGGATGATTATCAAACATTTGACGAGAAGGAAAGCGAGATTGATTTCTTATCTGCTGGTCCGGATAAAAGGATTATGCCATATGAAGATTTCCAGTATTGTATTAACCAGGCAATCGATCATTATAAAGAACAGTTATTTACTTATAGTGATCAACAGGGCCTTTTTTCTTTACGTAAGGAGCTTGCGAAGTATTTGCAACATTTACAAGTATTTACGAAACCCGATCGGCTTGTCGTTACGTCCGGATCACAGCAGGCACTCCATATTCTCTCAGCCATGCCGTTTCCGAACGGGAAAAAGAATGTATTAATTGAGCAGCCTACATACTTTGGGATGATTGATGCCTTACAGGTAAACGGGATTACAACATTCGGAATTGAAGTGACGATGGAAGGAATCGAATTTGAAAAACTGGAGAAGTTATTTCGCTCCGCTGACATAAAATTCTTTTACATCATCCCAAGATGCCACAATCCATTAGGACATCATTACTCTAATGCAGAAAAGAAAAAAATTGTTGCTCTTGCAGAAAAATACGATGTATATATCGTAGAGGATGATTTCTTGGCAGAACTTGATACAGATATAAAGTCCGATCCTTTGTTTGCATATGAACCTAATGAAAGAGTCATTTATGTTAAGAGCTTTTCCAAAGTATTTTTGCCTGGACTGCGAATCGCAACAGTGGTACTTCCTGAAAAAATGATTTCTTCCTTTGTGCACAATAAATTCAGTGCAGATTTCAATACATCGCCGCTTTCACAGGGGGCTTTGGAAATCTATTTAAAAAATGGGATGTTTCAATACCATTTAGAAAAGGTGAAAAAATTATATTCAACTAAAATGGATCTGTTATTAGAAGCATGTTCACTGTATTTACCTACCTATGTACAGTATACAAAGCCCAAAAGCGGTTTTTATCTCACCATCTACTTGCCCCCTTCTATAAATGTCGATAAATTGATTTACATGCTGCAGGAAAAACATATTTATGTAGATAATGCTTCGAGAATGTATTTAAGTGAAAACAGGAAGAAAGCAATTCGTCTAAGCATTTCACAAGTAGATGAAAACAAAATCCATCTCGGCATTCAGCAATTGGCCGCGCTTATAATCGAACTGTATGAAAAACGGAATTATAACCTGCTCTCGTTCAAACCGTATCTTTAAATTCAATAACAGTATTCAAAATAAAAATGCCCGGTTCACTTTAGAACCGAGCATTCCCTGAAGCCAGGAATTTATTTTACTTCTTCCACTTGGTCAGCGCTTGCTTTCACGCGGTCAAAGCCTACTTTAATCGCATTCACGTATTCTTTAATTACTTTCTGAGCAAGTTCCGACTGTGGGTTCAGTGATTCAAAGCCATGATATGCGCCTGGATATAAGTGAAATTCCACATCAACCCCTGCCTGTGCCAGTTTAGTTACATACGTAATGGTTTCGTCACGGAAAGGATCCAATTGACCAACACATGTATACGTATATGGAAGATTGCGATAATCCTCCGCTCTTGCCGGTGCAGCATAAATTGGTATATCATCATGCCCATGCAATTCGCCTAAATAGCATTTCCAGCCAAAATCATTCGTTTTTTGGTTCCAGATCATACCTTCCGTAATTTCGTTCGCGGAAGGTGTATCGTTACTGTCATTAATCATCGGATAAAGTGGCATTTGGAAACAAATTGAAGGATACTCACGGTCACGCGCCAGCAATGTTAAACCGGCTGTCAAACCACCGCCGGCACTTGCCCCGGCTACGCCGATACGGTTCTTGTCCACTTGCAGTTCTGCTGCATTGTCCGCAATCCATGCAAGGGCACTGTAGCAATCTTCAAGCGGTGCAGGATACGGATATTCCGGTGCTAAACGGTAATCAACGGAAACAACGACACAGTTAGCTGTCTCGACAACTTGTACACAAAGATGATCATTGTCTTCGATGCTGCCCAGTACATAACCCCCACCATGAATCCACAATAAAACAGGTAATTCTTGATCCTGGTGAGCTGGTTTATAAATACGAACACGAATTTCATTGTCATCAATGCCGGTAATAGTTTTATTGATAATATTCACTGTATCAGTGCTCGTTAACGGCAGTACCGCCTGGGCCATACCTTCGCGCATCGTTTCCAAGTGCTCTACTTTAAAATCAAAGTCTGTAAATGCTTCTAAACCGGCTAAAAATTCTGGATTTACTCGTTTGATCATCTTCATTCCTCCATGTCACAAAAATTGAACTCACTCTACTAATTTATTCGTCCTGATAAATGAATAGAACATAATCAAAATTAATTCCTGAAATGTATCAAGTGTTTAATAACAGAAAAACACGGACAATCTCCAGGATTATCCGTGTTTTGGTTCTACTTCAATATTTCCTCATACGCATCGATTATGAACTGGATTTCCTTTGTGACTTTCAAATCTTTCACACCATCCATTGCATATAAAATATCGCGTTTGGCGTTTTCTTTGTCCCCTAGTTTGAAATAACATAATGCCCTTACTGCAAACGCCATGTACATCATCGACAAATCAAGCGGGTGCTGATTGTATTCTAATATTTCGATGTCTTTCAAAGTTTGCAACGCTTCTTCATACCGCTCAAGCATGTAGTAGGCATACCCATACTGTCCATTAAAGAAAATGTCCGCGCTGTATGAAAAGCCTTCTAAAACAAAATTATTTTCAAATCGGGTTGCAACTGTTTTCTCGTAATCTTTTTCGATCTGATTTGTGTAGAGAAGCGTTACAAGCTGCTCCATGAGTGTTTCAGTCGGATCTTCCATAATTTCTGCGAATGCCCGGATTTTCTTTAAATAATATGAAGCTTTTTCCTCCTCTTCTTTTGAACAGTGAATGAAAAACAAAAAGCGGTAAAAATCGTTTAACCGATAGACGATTTTCTTTTCTTTTGCTAATTTTAATGCTCTTTCCAAATACACTTCCATTTGGACATCATCATTCAGTGCTGCATAGGAAACCGTAATATTATAGTATAAATCGAGTTTTTCAAGGTCGTCTATCAAGTCCCCGTATTTCTCGATATACTTTTCCCCTTCAAGTAAATACTGGAGGCCTTCCGCATATTGATTTTCAAGAAACTTTATATTCCCCATACGGGCATAAATCTTCAATATTTTCGAATAGCCGTGTACTTGTTCATACATTCTGATTAACTTGGCGAATGGTTTTTCCGATAAATCCATTTTCGCAAAGTAGCGCATTGTTAAATACACTTCGTAAATGCGCACTTCCTCGAACGTTGCCCCTTTAAGGCTGCCATTTTCATAAAATGGATGGATTAGATGATACAGTTCGAGAACTTTTTCATTTATTTTCTTATCATCATGCTCTTTATTCAGAGCTAAACGTTTTACTTCAACATTCCGGTATAATTCTTTCATTTGCTGATGATTTTCGGTTTGCATGAGCTCGGATACATCGATATCGAGCTGTTTTGCGATATGCTGAAGACTTTCCATGGATGGCTGTGCCTTCCCGTTTTCAATCAGACTGAGCATCCCTTTTGTAATTCGGTCTCCCGCTACTTGGGCAAGCGTCATTTTGCGCTCTTTTCTAAGTTCTTTTATTTTGGCACCAATATTCAACACGTCGTCACCTCATTAAATACAGTTTACCAAAAATCAAATAAAAGGCGAATTTTTTAACCTAATTAAACATTTAAATCAAAATAAATTAAAATGCTTTAAAATAATTTTAATTTAATTAAACTTATGTATTGCATTTTAACAAATCTCGCCATATAATAAGTTTAATTAAATTAAACAAAGGGGTTTTTGTTTATGAATGAACATCAGAAATTAAAAAGAGCAACGTATCATTTATACACGTTTTTAATAAGCAAAATGATTGGTGCGCTCGGGTCACATGTTTACAGTTTTGGAATCAGTATGTATATTTTATCGATGACAGGTTCTTCGCTTAGTTTTGCGACAAATATTATTTTAAGCTACTTACCGCGCACGATCATGTCACCGATTGCAGGTCTATTAGGGGATCGCTTACCAAGAAAATGGCTTGTGCTCAGCGGGCAAGCCGGCGTTATACTGACTGTGGGCGGATTATTGCTTTACACGCATGAATTTGGATTATCTTTAATCGCGATATATACCGCAACAGTGTTCAATAGTATTTTCAGCACATTTTCAGGTGTGGCATTTTCCGCTTCGATTGCCAACCTTGTTGATGAAGCCCGACTTCAGAAAGCGATGAGCTTTAACCAGTTGTCCTATTCTATTTCAGGTATTGGCGGACCGATCTTCGGCGGAATGTTATTCGGTTTTGTATCGATGGAAATGTTCCTCATTATCTTTATCGGTGCTGCTGTTATAACACTTTTGTTGGAATCTACAATGAACTTTGTACTTTATAAGAAAGAAACAGTAAATGAGAATGCGGAGAAAGAATCGATGTTAGAAAGCTTTAAAGCCGGCTTCCGATATGTCAATTCGAAACCTATAATTAAAGCGATTCTATGGACAGCACTTTGGTTAAATTTATTTTTTACAGCGATCAATGTTGGCGGAGATTATATTTTATTGACGATTTTGAATTTAGATCCAAAATATATCGGTTTTACTGAGGCTGGTGGTGCAGTTGGCGTTTTAATTACATCTGTTTATTTTGCATCTAAAGCAACCGTCAAATTTCCTTTACTAACAGTAAAACGATCCCTGTTTGCCTCTTCTGTTGTTGTTATTCTATCGGCAATACCGCTTATCATAACATTTTCGGCAATGATGAATTTCGTCTATTATTTAATCATCATGTTTTTATTCGGGGCATTGGGTGTCATCACAAATACCCCACTTGGCGTGTTGATGCAAACTTCCATTGAAGAGGAGTACCGCGGGCGTGTTTTTGGGATTATCGAAATGATGGCGATGAGTGCTATGCCTGTCGGGACACTAGTTTTTGGAATCTTATATGAATTCATTCCGGCACAATATATTTTAATCTTCAGCGGTCTGATCTTGATTGGAATTGTTTTATTATTACTTCGCCCTTCAATATTAGAAATGGCTCACCCTGAATTGAAAAAGGTGAAGCTGGATACAGAACCGGTAACCGAATAATAGACTTTCACTCGAATTAGAGCTAAATTTCTATATTAGCTCTTTTTTTCTTTAAATAAGAGTCCATATAAGTTTGATATACTGTCAAAGTTTCTGTACAATTTATATTGTAATAATTTTTATATTAGAGAGGCTGATATTTCATTGAATTTCCACAACTATTATTTTATGCCAGAAGGTAAATATTCAGAATTTCAGCAGCTCCTGTCAAACAACCCATTTCTGGATGTCCAATTAGAAGATTATAATCAAGGTTATAATTTTTATTATCAATTTGTTTATAATCTGTATACATATTTAACTACGGATGATTACGAATTAATAATGGATGATCACATACGTTTTTACTATCCTTTTCAGTCGTATCTTCATGAAATAATCATAAAGCAATACGAGCTGCAGAGATTTAAAATTAAAAAGAGCAATGATCCTTTAATTTGTTTACTATTTTCTGTTCTTCTAAAAAATAAATTAAAGCAAACAATACAGGGCATTGTTGAGGAAGCCGGCTTCACATCGGAATTGCCGTTGGAGTTAATAAACTTTTACGACAACAATCTCCTTCCATCCCCATCCAGTCAGATCATCAATTACATTCATGTTCAGTTTCTTCAACAATTAAAAGAAAAAATTTTTGTCGGCACTTACTTCAGTCAATTGATAAAAGATACTGTTGATCGTACAAACCGGTATTATTTCATACATCAAAAGGAGTTATAACATGCATACTTGTTCCGATACATCATTACAACTTAGTTTGAACAACGAATTACGATTGATCGAACGCTCGTTAACACTGAGCATAAAGCAATTTAAAACTTTTTATGCCAATAAACAGTTTGATGAAGCATTTGAGCAGCTTCAATTTATTTTGGCCATCATAGAAAGGTCCAACAACCCGGAACATGTGACAGAAGCGCTCGTTTGCTGTGTTAATTTTGCTTCCATCGTTTCTTCCATTCCACAAAGCGATATGCTGATCAACTCAATCATTCACACGATTGATACAGATTCTTTCCCTCAAAATTTGTCTATGTGCCACTACCTATTAAGCATCCATGCACTTGAAAACAATAACTATCCGGAAGCGGTTCAATATGCAAAAAGTGCATATTTTTATGCGTTGGAAATGAAAGAAGACCGATTATTTTACGAATGTAATGCTCAGTTACAGCTTGTAACCGCCCTTTTGGAAACCGGAAGTTTTGAAGAAGCTAATAAATATATTGATCAGTTCAACTGGTATATTGAACATTGTAAAAACGACGCGGAAGTTGTTTTCGTTCATTCCATTCAGGCAAGTACAAACTTCTTGAAGAAAAATTACGAAATGGCCATTTTTGCAATGTCTTCATTGTTAAAGAAATTTAACGACTCGAACGAAATTATGTATACTTCGTTTTTAGCAAGACACTTCTATCGGATTATTAAGAAGCATCCAGAGGCGAACTTGCTATACAGCGATTTACTGACATTTTGCGAGCAAATAATTGAACGTCACAAGTCATATATTCCTGCTGACCTGAATACTACTCAAAATGTTTTGATATATAACTCGAGGCAGTTTTATCAGCTTGCCAACATTTTTTTTACGGAGCACCTTAAAGAAAATAACCTTGTTTCGATGTATAAACTGGAGCTTAAAAGTCATATGAACTTCAGGAAATTATTTGATCTGATTGATGGTGAATCTGCCAACAATCAGCTCATTATCTACCCCTACAGCGAACAAAAGTTTTTACTGATTACAACCGAAAAATATCAGGAGGTTCTGTTGAATAACCGGCAATTAAAAAGCTGTGTAATTTATATTGGTTCTGCGGAAAATACCGAACAAAGAAGTTTTTACGAACTGTATAATGAATTAAATTTATCAATCGTCGGCCAAAAATAATGCCGCTTCAATAAAAACGCTGTCCATCAATAAGCTGGACAGCGTTTTTCATGATACAAACAAATCTTTTGTTCCATTAGCGTGATTCTTTTGGCGGCTGGCACACTTCACACTTTTGCTGTTTGTTTTCTTTGAACTTTTTCCAAGGTTTTTGGAATGTGTTCCCGCAAGCACATTGGAAATCTAATTTTTGCGAAAAACCTTTAAATTCTGTTGATAATAATTTTGTATCTGTATTCTTTTCTACATATTCCTGAATCGAATGGATTGTCCATTTTTTTGACATTAACTACACCTCCACAAGCTATTTATTATAGCACGAAAGTTTATTATTTCCTTAATTAAATAACCAATCTACCACAAATCCGAATCCTTGAAACGCAAAATAAAGAAAAAGGAGACCAATAACAATAAATCCTAGACAGCCAAATAACCCGGAAAACATAAACAGCTTAAAATTCGGTCCTTTCCGGCTGCCCCACTCCTCTTTTTTATCACTCGTGACGGAATTGATTGTATGACAATGCGGACATTCCTTAATATATGTCCTTTTCTGTTGTTTTCTCCCGTTAAATATTTGTATTTGCGATGAAAAAGAATCCGTAGAAAAATCGATTGTCATTCGTTCATGACAGTTTCTACATTCAATTTCTACTTTTTTGCCATCCATGAATGACCAACTCCTATTATTTCGTTACTTAGCGCAGGGAAGCCTGTAATGAAAACATTTTAAGCAGCATATCTAATCACGATTGAACAAATATTTTCTTGAATCTGCTTCGATCCGTCGATCACAATTATCGCAGCCAATGCTTGCTTGTCGATTTTCTTTAAACCGCTGATATTTTTTAGTGCCTTCCATTAATTTGAATGGTTTTCGGCAATACCGGCAAGTTGTCTCATAAAAAAACATTTTGAACCATTCCTTTTCGCAAAATCTTTTATTATTATAACTTAAAATGAAAAAAACCTATTGCGAGAAGTAATGATTTCTTCGCAATAGGCTTTGATTATGATTTTAATAATTTAACCGTAACTGTTTTACGTCCCCAATTTTTAGCTGTCGATTTTTTACTCATAAAGACATCGATTTTATTTCCTTTAATGGCACTGCCAATATCACCGGCAACGGCAATCCCATAGCCTTCTACCCAAACCTTAGAGCCAAGCGGAATGATTTTCGGATCTACTGCAATGACCTTCAAACTCGGATTCTTACGCAGGTTTAACCCAGTTTTCGTAATACCTGAACAGCCTTTGCAATTTGCTGTATAAGCCGTTGCTGACATCTTAATCGTCTTTTTTACATTTGATGGGTGTGTAGCGGATGCTTTAGTTGCTGTTTCTTTTTTCACAGCTGGTTTATTTTTAACTTGGCTTGGTAATTTAAGGACTTGTTTAATTTGTAAATTTGTTGTCTTTAAACCATTTATCGCCATGAGTTCTTTTACTGATGTATCATATTTCTTCGCAAGCATTGTTAAATTCTCGCCTTTTTTAATTGTATGTGAAGCTGCCTCTGACGTTCCTGCAAAAATAAATGTGCTTACGGCCATAACCGCAATAAATGCTACTATTTTCTTGATCATACTTGAATATTTCCCTCCAGAAAAAGTGTCGTGAAAAATCTTTTTGATTCAACATGACCTAGCATAACCTTCCTATGTTTCATGGAGATGACAAAATAACGCTACTAATATTACAATTCGATAACAAAGTGTCGAAATATGTCGAGAATATATTACGAATATCTGAATAAACTTAATTATTCAACTAAAATATCCCTATTATTTAACAATTTTCTCATGACTTTTTCCCCTTTTTACACGTATGAGTAAAAAACTATCCTACAGTAACAATTTATGCTAATATATTTTTTGTTTTGATTTTAACAATAGAAAGAGTGAACTGATTGGAAAAAGGCACGAAAGAATTAAGTTTATTTAAGTTAACATGGCCATTATTTTTAGAGTTGTTCCTATTTATGCTGATGGGATTAGCGGATACTTTTATGTTAAGCGCTGTATCGGATGATGCAGTAGCAGGGGTAGGAACAGCCAATCAATATATACAGATTGCAATTTTATTATTGGGGGTAATCGGTACAGGTGCTTCCATAGTTGTTTCTCAATATTTAGGGTCTCGCCTAATTGCAGAAGCATCACAAATTGCCGCTTTATCGGTAACACTCAATCTGCTCGTCGGTTTAGTCATCAGCGGGTTATTTTTATTGTTTTCCGATGTTTTAATGAAGATGATGAATCTGCAAGGTGCTGTATTGGAAGCAGCGCAAAGCTATTTAGTCATTGTCGGAGGTTTTATATTCGTTCAGGCTTTAATTACTTCCATGTCATCGATTATCCGTGTGCAAGGCTGGACGAAGCAAACGATGTATGTTTCACTTGCAATGAATATTGTGCACGTTGTTTTAAACTATATTTTAATCTTTGGTAAATTCGGAATGCCGGAACTTGGTGTGGAAGGTGCAGCGATATCTTCCGTTATTAGTCGTGCCCTTGCTGCAGCTGTATTTTTCTGGCTTTTATACCAGGCATTAGAAGTTCGTATTGAATGGGCCGATTACTATAGATTATCCAAAAACTATATTTCAAAAATCTTGAAAATCGGGATTCCTTCCGCACTTGAGCAGGTACTCTACCAGACAAATCAAATCGTCCTTCTCTACTATGTAACATTTATTGGAGCCGAGGCATTATCTGCCCGCCAGTATGCTGTGAATATCTCGATGTTTACCTATCTTTTCGCAATGGCTATCGGGATGGCAACTGCTATTTTGGTCGGCCGGTATGTCGGAGCTGGTGAGAAAGAGCTGGCCTATAATAAAGTATGGTTTGGTGTAAAATCTGCGCTAATTTTTACATTGTCCATGGTTGCAATTATCATCCTTTTCCGAGAGCCGTTCATGGGCCTCTTTACTGATAACGAAGAAATCATTAAAATCGGGGCAAGTGTACTATTACTAAGTATTTTCCTGGAGACAGGACGTACAATTAACATTACAATCATTAACTCATTGCGTGCTTCCGGGGATGCCGCATACCCTGTCCGTATTGGATTTGTTTCCATGATTGTCATCGGGCTATCGCTGGGTTATTTATTCGTCTTCGTTCTTGATTTAGGTCTTGTCGGTGTATGGCTGGCTATTGCATGTGATGAATGGATTCGTGCAGTGCTCGTTATTTTCCGCTGGCGAAGCCGAAAATGGGAACGCTATGCGATTGTCGGTTCAGATAAATAAGCATGCTAAAACATCCATCTCCTCCTAATGTGAGGTGATGGATGTTTTTGGCTGCCGGAAAGCCCTAATGCACTTCATAATGGAAAAAACGCCTTCTGCAATAGCTGCGAAGGCGTTTTTACAAAATTATTTAGATGATTCGTCAGCTGCAGCTTCTTCAGTTGAAGCTTCTTCTGCTACAGCTTCTTCAAGTTCTGCATTTTCTTCTGCCAGCAATGCTTCTTCAGCTGCACGGCGTTTTGCTTCTTCTGCAGCTTTTTTTGCGGCTTCTTCAAGTGGTTTGTTGACAACACCTAGGCACCAAATAAATTCTTCCCATGCCATGTTCCACCCTTTGAATACTTCTTCCGAGTCATCCCATTTTACTGAGTATGCGATCCCATCTTCAGTCTTCACAATGGATAATGATAGATCTGCACCAGCACGGTCACTTAATAATTTGATTTTTCCTTCTTCATCAAAACGTTCCTCGATATTATCCTTTTCTGTGAATGAACGGCTTTGCGCAATTTCAAATAGAACATTGCTATGAATTCGGTATTTATTTTTTTGCATTTTTTTCCCAACTTCCATTCTTACGATTAGTCAAGTGTATTTAATTAATTTCTTTTGTTTTGATGATTTAGTTTTAAGGGTGAGGGGTACCCCTCACCCTTAAAACTAAATTTTCACATGACGAAAAGACCTAACGATTTCTATTTTTTTCGAAAGGTCTGTATGGTATAGTTGAATTACATTTCATTACGATTTCTGAGCTGGTAGTGCGGACTCATAATCGTACATAATGCCACGTGTCAGTAACTGAAATGTCACTTTCAGAAATTTATTGACGCAGGCGATGATCGCAACCTTATGAGGCTTTCTCTGAGGTTGCGTTTTTAATTTATAATAGTAATCCGCAAAATGATTGGGTTTGTCTTTTAACATAAGCATTCCTTGCATCATGAAATATAAAATTTTCCGCAAATGTTTATTGCCACGCTTATTGATACGATCCCGATATTGTGTGTTACCGGATTGATACCGCATGATGTCTATGCCTGCATAAGCGTTTAATTGTTTCGCATTTTGGAAGCGGCGAATATCACCGATTTCACCAATCAGACGACAAGCGGTTGAATCGCCCACACCAGGAATCGAACGGAATACAAGATATTCTTGACGTTCTTTTGATAGCTCTGTCATCTTTTGGACGATTGCTTCTTTCTTCTCTTTTAATTCCGCAATACGAGTGGCGTAATCCTTTACTTGTTCGCATCGAACATCTGACGACTTAATTGCCGGATAACTATTTTGAGCTGCTTCTATTAGCTCCATCGCCTTTTTCTCGGCACGGGTAAGTGATAGATTCTTTTTCGTATTTGATTTCAAACGATTTTTAATGACCGTTTTTGAATGCGACAAAACAAGTGCTGGATGTGGATATAGTTGTACGATATTCAAAAATAAAGCAGAACTTGGCGTAATGAGTTTTTCAAGCTCTGGAAAGCTCATATGTAAAATCGCATGCATACGACTTTTTAATAAAATCATTTCCTCATCGATTTCATCGTAATATCGGGTTAAAGCACGCATTTGTTCATAATAATCATCTTGTATATAAGTTGCTTCACGCTCCATTTTAAAGTGCGTTCTCGCTAATTCATGGGCATCACTTCTATCCGTTTTATGGCGTCGCATTTTCGCCATCTGTAAATTCGCTTCCAGTGGATTCATACGACTGTATGTATAACCATGATTTTTGAAAAACGCTTCAACTGGTTTTGAATAAACACCTGTCGCTTCAAATACAATTTGAGGAGTTTGTCCATCAAGTCTTGAGATTTCTTCAATCCGTTTGTGTAAACGTTCAAAATCAACTCGAGTATGATAGAGTTCTCCTTCAAACTCACATTGACGATAGCCATCGTAAATAACCATCGAACTTTTCCCTTTACTTACATCAAACGCAATGACATGTTTCATATAGTTTCTCCTTTTTAGCCAAATATAGAAGTCTTCACAATACCTTATCGATTCCACTTTCTTATACACGATCTCTTGGACCCAACATACTAAACTGATTCATATAAGGGCGTGAAGTTAGCCGGTTTATTATACGGACTCAGAAATGGTCCCAGAGGCTGGTCGACTTTTCTTCACTTCTACTATAAAAAAATAGTAGCACAAACCATGGCCTTGGTTTGTACTACTAATGTTAGTATGTTTATTGATTCATTACTTGTACTATCTTACAACGTTTCAAAAAAATTATCGCGATTTTTTTCAGTTTAGCACTTTAAATTATTTTATCACAAGTCGGTACAGTTAAACCACTAACGATTGCACAAAACAGAACGTATATTCCTTATTTTATGAAAAAAATATAAAAAAACTCGTGGAGTCTCCATAAACTTCACGAGTTTAAAATTATTATAAGGGTTAGTAGTAATACGAACCACTATTTCGCTTTTCTGCAATTTCATAAGCTAGTCTAATAATGGATTTTGCCAGCTGTGCATATGTTACTTCTTTTTTCGGTGAGAACATCGATTGTTCTGCCCCTTGAAGTCCTAGCACATGGGAAATTGCCACATATCCGATTTTTTTCGGGTCGATCTCAGTAGCATCTTTAATCGTTAACTGATAAATGTCCGGATGCTTGGCTGCTTGTTCAAGACCAAGTGTACGGATGTACCAAACGGCCAATTGCTCATTTGTTACGTTTTGATCGATGTTCAGTTTATCTTCAAGCGGATTTAAAATGCCAAGCCGTGTTGCTGTTTCCACTACATTATAGTAAGGGTGATTCGGATTGATCTCATCGAATGATACTGGTGGCTGCTCCTGACGATATGCATAATAATCCTCATAGAAATAAGTGATGGATTTAATAATTGTCTGCAGCGCCTGCCCTTGTGTGATAGCCGTATCCGCATTGAAAGTTTTCGGATCCTTCACTTCAATTGCGCCAGCCTGGATTAAATAGTTCAGTTCCTTTTCTGCAGTCGGATGAGTTACTTTCGCTTTTTCAGTTTGTGCATATGGGCTGACAATTTCGCCGCTGTTGGCATTGATTTGATAAGTCTCTTGTCCATTTACAGTCGGCACGTAAACAAGCTCATATTTACCGTCTTCGTTTTGCAGTCGGTGATAGACCAGCTTAACATCCAGTGCATCAGCAAATCGTTTCTTTGCTTCCTCACCTGAAACTGTTGCTTCAGCATCCGGCCACTGTTCAATCTCTAATGGATAGCGATAGAATGATTTCAGTTTCCCTTCGTCATCAATTGTTACCGATAGACTGTCACCATTTACAATCAGTCCATTTTTTATTCGAGGGAAATTCACATAATGCACTTTCGATTCTTTATCGTAACCCGGATCTGTATTTGCCATTGCATATTCATGTACGGAGGTCGGAGCAAGTTCCTTCACATATTTTTCCGCCGCTGCAAGAACTTTATCTTTATCCAGTCTTGGCACTGTGTTTTCCGTTTCACCTTCTTCAAGTGGGATTGGACTATAGAAATCAGAGTACGAAATAAGTTCCCCTGTATTTTTATTGAACTCGATCGAAGAACCAAATGAGCCATTTTGGTATCGGTAAGAATAAGAAACACTGATTACAGCCTGATCATTCATTTCATGTTCATAAGCATGATCAATTGTGAACTTAGTTGTGTTCCCCTGGTTTTCTACTAACCGTCTTGCAATTTCTTTCGCGTCATCCATTGTAATTGGCGATGGTGCTTTTAATTGACTAGGAGCAAGCGGTTGTATTGCTACGTTACTATTTAACGATTCTACCTTGCCCGCAGTAGTTGCCCATTTATTCGATGCTGCATGTAAGCCAATTACATTTGGAGCTGGCAAGTAAACAAGTTTTACAGCAGGTTTTGACGATGTTAAAGAATAATCAATCGAGTACTGCAATGTTAAATCCAATTGATTTCTCATTTTTTCCAGCGCGGCTTCTTTTGAAACAATATTTTTCGCCTCTTCAAATGCCATGCGTTTTTGTTCCGGAATCATTTGTGTGAAATATTGAATTTTTCCATCGCCCAGAACATTCACTACAATCGACTGATCCTGTATTGGAATATTTTTTTCAGTTGAAGTGAAGTTGAAATTGTATGTGATCGGCTCCGTGATTAAGCGGCTGAAATAATTGGGTGTTTCATTTGATAACACGTAATTGGATGATGAAGCAACCTTTTTCAAGAAATCTTCCGCGATTTTACGTCCTTGTTCTTCCGTTATTTTCCCAGGAAATAGCGCATCTTTAAGATTTGCAGGGCTAAAATAGAGATGCTCTATTTCCAGGTTGTCCGATCTGAATGATGCGCTGCCACTTTCCATCTGTTTATTAACATTTTTCTGAAATGTTAACTCATAGCGTGTCGTCAAATCATCTGCATAATGATAGCTCATCGATGTCATTTGAAAATCACTATCAGAGTATGTAGCGAACATCTCCGGTAACTTTGTTTTTAAAATTTTAATCAGCTGCTCTTTTGTTACACTTTCTTCCGTCATTGCCACATAGATGGGTACCCTTTCTTCTTTCGGTTTAACAGAAGTTTCTGCAAGAGCGGGACCGGCAAGCAATCCTAGAGAAACAATCGACATGCCTAAAGCGGTTGTCCATTTCTTCATTTCCAATTCCTCCTTTTATGTTCTACCTATTATACGCCTAATTATTGGCAATAGTTTCAATATATTGGATATTAAATGAAATTATTCCTTTTCATCCAGGAAACATTGGGAGATTGTGTTCGATAGTGAGTCATGATAGAATTTTTCAGAGGTGAAGTTCGTGAATATTGTAACAGCAGGAATGCTTGTATCATTTTCCGGCATTATTGTCGTTTGTTTAGGTTTGTTTGGCATCCTGCCTAACACTAATCAAACATTGAATTATGTTTTTATCGGCATCGGATGGGTGTTTATCCTGATCGGCATCGTCATTCGTATTATCGGTATGAAACTTGAACGGAAAAATAAATAGTAAATCCCGAGTACCGCTTTAAGTACTCGGGATTTTTCCGTTTGCATACCTTTCTTTAAATAAGCTCCTCTTCAAGCAAATAATATTTCGCTCCGTTTATATCCACTTCGCAGGTAAGGATTCCGGATGTATTTATATGAATGTCTGTTATTTCCCCTACCTTATTAATAATATGGGCTTCATAAAATTTGCGATAATAATAGGTTTCACTATCCAGTTGTTCATCGATTAATATTACTTTCACAGTATCCATCAATTGAAATTTCGGCTGATGCCGCTCAAATTCCAGATCAAATAGATTTAGCTGACGCAAAGAAAATTCACCTGCCAATATGTATTCAACAACTACATTCGACAAGTGAATTCGATTTCCTTTATTCAGGTGAAATTATAATAGAATGGATGCAAATTAGCTATGTTAATCCTGCATTTTAGGTAACGGCAAAATCGTTTCGTTATTTTTCTGCTCTGGTTTTAAATAAATGACAAGCTCTTGCTGATATGTACCATTTTCCAATAAATAATGATCCAGTGTGTGGCTGTCGTACTGATAGCTGCCAAACGGAAAAGAAACACTTTCGCCCTTTACAGCAGCGAGCAGTCCCGCAACATCGTTACTGACCATTTGCAAAACTTCTTCAGCGGTTTCTGTTAATACAAATACAACATTCATCTTTTTACTCTCCTATACCCCTATAAATAGTGTCGCCTGTGCAATGGCGATATAAAACGCCGGGTCCTGCACCGGTGCTTCATCCCATATTACCAGCTTAACCGAAAACATATCCGATTGTTCATTATAAACTGCAAGCCATCTTGCGATAACCTCATCATTGATAATAAAGTTGGACCAGTCTTCCATTTCTTTGTCAATTTTCATTCTAAATTTGTCGTTTGAAATAAATAGTTCAGGGACGCCTATACGCCAGTTTTCGTAATTAATGATATATTTTTCGTTTAGAACATGATCTTTCCCTTCAAACCACACTTTCCCACGTCTAAAAATCTTTTTCACTTCGAACAATAATTGTCCATCATTACGGAGCACCGCATATTTCAAAAAATAGCGGTGATCGAAATAGCCATCCAGCACCTTTTTCAACCCATTATCATAAATGCGCTGAACTTTCAGGATTTGTTCCCCCGCTTGATTGTATACTGGCCGCTGTTCCGTGGATTTTATATCTCCTAATACTTCGTACGTATAAGTCTGCATTGATTTCCCCTTAATAAATAATCTTGATTTTATTGAGTATCCGCCCTATGAAATTTTGCTTTTCATCAAATTTTTCACGTTTTGAAAGTGCTTCATCCGGATGATCGGTAATGACACCATCTACATTTTTCTCATAAAATTTTTGCATATCCGACTCATCATTTATCGTCCAGACGAACAGCTCCATACCGCGGTCTACAACCTGCTTCTGAATATTTTTTGTCGCAAAAGACTGCTCTACTGAAATAAAGTCGGCATTTGATTCCGGTAGTTTCCCATAGGCGATGGAGTAAATATGACCGGTATGAATCCGGGGTTCCAGTTCTTCCAGCATTTCCATTGACGGCAAATCAGGCGATTGAACATAATGATAATCCAAGGCATCATATTCATCAAGCAGATCGACAAAGCGCTGAAGAAAGTCCTCTGTTTCAAAACCATGTGTTTTCAGTTCAATAAGCAATTTTATATTTAAATCACGACTCATCTCAAGCACTTCCTCAAAAGAAGCGATCGTGTCGCTGAACCCATCCGCCAAAACAGTCGTCGTAACTAGTTCATTGAGCGTTAAATCATAGACAATATCGTCTTCACCCGCCAAGCGTGACAACGTTTTATCATGATGGACAACAAATTCCCCATCCTTCGTTTGCTGAATATCGATTTCCACTAAATCCGCTTCTGCTTTTTTTGCAGCCTCAATGGCATTTAATGTGTTTTCCACACCGCCATCCATAAATCCTCGATGGGATATGATGTTGGTTTCGGGTTCGTAAATCGTTTTTTCCAAACTGATCAGATTAATACCGCTCACAAGGAAAAAAGCGAATACAACAATGATAAAGGTCCATTGGCGAATCGTTTGTCTAAATGATTCTTCCTGAACGATTAATGGTTTATGGCGTGTTAACTGAAATGCCACCATTACGATCAGCTGTGTAAAGAACACTTGCAATATAGTAAAAAACAGAATGATGACGCCCTGTGCGAGGGTCAGCGTAAAGCTTGCGGTAACAAGTCCCCAGTCCGGCTTCAGAGTTTCAATGATAAATAGCGGTGTTAATACTATAAATAATGCGAACAATAAAAGCGTTACATTGACAATAACAACAAGCCCGATCATTCCGACCGTCTCAAGCAGTTTCCTTTTCGAAAACTGCCAGCTCATTTTTAATGCTTTAAATAGTGTAACCTCTTGGTAAACCGTAAAAAATGGCCATGTAAAAATAAAGCGTAAACTTATAAAGCTCAATATTATTATTAGCACAATATATAAGACAGTGCCATTCCGGGAGTTCAAAAGTTCATCTATAATGAAACTTGGTACATTGATATTTTGAATCAATGAAACTGGTAATAATGATGAAATAAGCGGAATTAATAACAGGAGGTAAACGACAATCAGCAATGTCTGCAAACTGATAAAATAGACAACCTTCTGATTTAACCGTTTTAACAGCTCTTTCCATGTATATGGAATGGCCCGTTGCTGATAATATGCCAGTAGTATTAAAAATCCTAATTCATAATAGATGAATACAATTCCGATAAAAAATATGATTCCTATTCCTAATATCGCAAACGGATGTGTCAGTAAATACAAGATGCTATCTTGAGTGATCACCTGCACTCCTGTTATATCCATGACAAGCGCGGTAATCAGCCAGATGAGCGGCAATAGAATAAATGCCTGCACAATCCGTAATATCGCAAACGTCCGTATATAATCGACTCGATAATAATACAGATTTCTGAAAATCAGTTTTATAACTCGTTTAATTCTGTCCACAAAACTTCCTCCGACTAGTAATTTCTATTTTTGGTTTTTCTTCATATATTCCTTTGTTTGAAGTAATGTATTTATAAATACCTCCAGCGGCTCCACTCCTCTAATACCGTAATGGTCTTCAAAGACAAAAAAAGGAACACTTGATATTTGCAGCTGCTGTGCCTCATAACGATCCAGTACTAATTCTTCAGTGAATTGTTGTTCTTTTATTATTTTTTGCGCCATGTTCCGGTCAATGCCAATCTGTTCGCAAATGTCCAACAGTGCCTCTATGTCATTTAAATTAAGACCTTCTGAAAAAAAATATTCCATCACAATATCAGCAAACTCCAATTCTTTTTCATAAAGCCTTGCAAGTTTAGTTAAACGGTGGGCATTTTTTGTATTGGCGAGCACTACCTTATCAAGATTGAATCTGACTCCGGCATCCTGTGCATGAATTTCCAACGCTTCCATAAATTCTTCCGTTTTACGGAGATCATTGTTTTTCTTTTTAAAGATTGTGTCGACATAAGATACCGTTTCCGACTTTGAAGCTGCAGGATTGAGTTCGAATGCCCTGTAAACGACTTCCGTTTCCTCATCTAGATTTAACTGCTTAATCGCTTGAAATAATTTCGTTTTCGCAATATAACAAAACGGACAAGCATAATCGGAAAAAATTTCTATTTTCATATTGTCTCCCCCTTTAATTTATGTATTTATCCCTCTATTCTATGGGTTTTTTATTACAATACCCAAAATTCCAAAGAAAAAAGCCGAACCCGACATGGATTCGACTAAATATTATCTAAAACGAAGTAATTGTTGCGAAAAACTCTTCATAAAGTCCCTTTAAAATTTGATCTTCATATTTTGAAAGAACACCAAATACAAGACTAACTTCCGAAGAACCTTGATTAATCATTTCAATATTTGCACCTGTTGCGGAAATCGCAGTTGCCGCACGTGCCGCCAAGCCTGTATTATGGCGCATGCCTTCCCCGACAATGACAATCATTGAAAAGTTATGACTGAATTGAACATCATCTGCGCATAATTCTTCCTTAACACGTTTTACAATACGCTCTTCAATTTCAGGTGTCAGCTGGCATGAACGCATAATAACTGAAATATCGTCTAAGCCAGATGGCGTATGCTCATAGGAAATGTTTTCTTCTTCTATAATTTGAAGAAGCTTGCGACCAAAGCCAACTTCCCGATTCATTAAATATTTTGATACATATAGTATTGAAAAACCACTATCCGCCGAAATCCCTGTGACCGGGCGATTCGTTGCCGGACGAGTTGGTAATATTAATGTTCCGGACGCAGACGGGTTATTTGTGTTTTTAATATTGACCGGAATACCCTGTTTATAGACCGGCATCAATGCCTCATCATGGAATACGGAAAAACCGGCATACGATAATTCGCGCATTTCGCGATACGTAATTTCTTTAATATCGACTGGATCATTTACGACTTTAGGATTTGCAGCGAACACGCAGTCCACATCCGTAAAGTTTTCATATAGCTTTGCCCCAACGGCAGATGCCAATATGGAACCTGTAATATCAGATCCGCCACGGTCAAATGTGCGTAATATGCCTGACTTTGTATATCCGAAGAATCCAGGGAAAATTATAATTTCTTCCGTATCTTTCAATACACTTAAGTTTTCGTATGCTTCTGGAAGTGCATACGTACGTTCCGGGAAGTCATTTAAAATTAACTTATCTTTTGGACTTACATATTTTGCAGGCATGCCGATTGCATTAAAATAAGACGCAATAAGTTTTGCGTTGTTATCTTCACCACTTGCTTTTATATTATCTAGGAATAAATCTTTGTCTGACAAATTTTCTGTCACACGCCCTCGTATATCCTGTTCAATAATATCTGAAATTGTATTGTCTAGACCAAGATCTTCAGCGATATTACGGTAACGATTTACTACAGTCTTAATTTTCGCTTCAACATCGCCTTCATTCATCACGGTGTTTGCTAAATCTATTAATAAATCCGTCACTTTAATATCGTCACTTGAACGCTTACCAGGCGCAGAAACAGCGACAATCTTTCTTTCAGGATTAGATTTCACAATGCTTGCTACTTTTTTGATTTGTTCTGCACTCGCGACAGATGTGCCGCCAAATTTACATACTATCATCTCATCATATCCTTACTCTCAAAATTGATATTTGTACTCACCGAAAAAACATTTGACTTTACACAGTGTACAAATTTATCCCATTTCAGTCAAGACTATTCAGTAAATTCATTAATCTATTTAGTCAAAATACGAATAATTCGTCATTTTGTCAATCTATTATATGAGATTTTTATAAAAAATGATATTTATTTATTTAAATTTATAACATTTTTACAATAAAAAATAATTGTCCTCTGTTAGGCAAATGAAGTGACAAAATAGTGAAACCATCTTACCCACCATCTATAGTAAGGAATAAATGTTTGTTCTCCCATTCGACTGTAAATTACTCTATAATTATTACAATAGGAGTTGTAATTATTATTAGTAGGAGAAGGATATATGAAAATAGTAATTGCAGAAAAACCAGATCAGGCAGCAAAATTGGCTGCCCCATTTTCATTTACTAAAAAGGCCGGTTATTTTGAAGTGAAGCCAAACACATACTTTCCGGAAGGTGCCCTCATTACATGGGCGATCGGTCATCTTTGTGAATTGAAGGCCCCGGAAGAGTACAACGCTGCCTGGAAGAAATGGACGTTGGATACATTGCCGATCATTCCCGAACGTTTCGAGTATAAAGTAACGAAAACGAAATATAAGCAGTTCAATATTATAAAAACACTCACTAAAAGACCGGATATTCGAGAAATCATCATCGGCGGGGATGCTGGGCGCGAAGGTGAACTCATTATACGTACCATTTTAAAAGTATGTGGTGTGAATAAACCGATGAAACGATTATGGATATCCTCATTAACGGAAAATGCTGTGAAAAACGGATTTGCAAACTTATTGCCGGAAGAAAAAACGAGGAATATTTATTTTGAAGCATTAAGCCGCTCCTGTGCTGATTGGCTTATCGGTATTAATACATCCAGATTGTACACGGTACTCCTTAAACGTAATAGCGTAAAAGATGTTTTCTCCATTGGACGAGTACAAACACCCACTTTGGCGCTTATCGTGAAACGTGAGCATGAAATTGCGAACTTTAAACCAGAACCGTTTTGGGAAGTGGAGGCGGAATTCAATTTCAACGGCAAGACCCTCAAAGCAAAATGGCATAAAAATAATGTGACAAGGCTTCTCGAAGAACGCCAGGCAATTGCTGCAGCCAACTTTTGCATCAATAAAAACGTGGAAATTACAAATATAAAAAAAGAAAAGAAGGAATATGCACCACCCCTTTTGTTCAATCTGTCTGCACTACAGGCAACAGCTAACAAAGCATTTAAATTTTCTCCGCAAATGACGCTCGATATTTTGCAGAAGCTTTATTTGAAAGGTGTCGTTTCCTATCCAAGATCGGATTCACAATTTTTGACGAATGAGGAAGCGAAAACATTACCGGCTATTCTCGGACAGTTAAGTAAGCTGGATCAATATAAAAGTCTTTTACCGCCACCGACAACTTCACTTATGAACAATAAACGGTTCGTGAATGAAAAAAAGGTAACCGATCACCATGCCATAATAATTACTGAACAAGTTCCGAATATGGCAAAGTTCAGTGCCGAGGAAGCAAAGATTTATGATTTAGTTGCAAGGCAAGTCATTGCGGCCCATTACAATAATGCCGTATTCTCCTATACAACAATTCACTCGCTTGTGGATCAGCGCGCGGAATTCATTTCCAAAGGAAAAGTTCTGCTGGAGGAAGGTTGGCGTAAAGTCATTCATCATACAAAAGATAGTGCTGATAAAGATGAACTGCTCCCCCTTCTTCAGGAAAGTGAGCAAGGGACTGTCGTGAAAGCAGATGTAAAGAAAGGTGAAACCCAGCCGCCAAACCGCTATTCGGAAGGTAATTTAATTACAGTCATGAAAACGGCGGGTAAACATTTGGAAGATGCGGAGCTGGAAAAAGTGTTATCGAAAACGGAAGGATTAGGTACGGAAGCTACACGCGCCGGAATTATCGGCACACTGAAAGACCGGAACTATATCGAAGTGAGGAAAAACCAAGTGTTTGCAACGACAAAAGGCATGCTGCTCATTGAGGCGCTGGGTGAAAGCATATTAACGTCCGCATCCATGACAGCTAAATGGGAGCAGCGCCTTTCTGAAATTGGTGAAGGGCACGCTTCCCCGCAAGTATTTATGGAACAGGTAAAAAAACTGGCCGATAAATTGATAGCAGATGCCGGCGAGCGTGAAAAAGTCTGGGCCTTCAACCAAAATGATGTGGAGAAAATCACCGAAAACAATCCCTATACGAAAAAGTATAAGAAAGAAAAAACAGTTGTCGGGAAATGTATTCTTTGTGATGGATCCATTGTCGATCACGGTACTTTTTACGGCTGTTCAAACTATAAAAAAGCCAGCTGTAAATTTTCAGTTTCCAAAAAAATACTCGGAAAAACAATTACACAAACGAATCTGAAGAAACTTTTAACTTCCGGTGAAACGGACTTGATCAAAGGATTTAAAAAAGGCGGAAAAATCTTCAATGCCCACCTCATTTGGGATGAGAAGGAACGAAAGACAAGCTTCAAATTTACAAAGTCATAGTAATTTACTTCATTTTAAAAATAACATCACGAAAGTTAGTGTCGAACACATAACTTTCGAGGTGTTTTTTTCTTTTATGACTTGTTATTAATTTCTGTTGAATATAAAGAAAAATTACGCAATAGCAGTCGGAATACAGAAATCTACCAGTACTATACTAATTAACTTATAAATATTATTTTAAAGGTAATTGGATTGTCTCCGATTGGCTGTTCCACTTGATACTCGCTTCAAGCTCTGATCCTTCCGTTGCATTCGAACAGCCATATGGCAGAAAGAACATGCCATTTTCATCTAATGAAATGGAGGCCCCTTCTGTATTATCAACACTAAATTCCAATTGTTCCGGCATTGAATCATTTCCCAGGTATTTTATATAGCCTTTAGTAGCATTGCAGCCACTATCATCTGTCACTGTATATTGGACTCTCCAATTTTCACTTTCACCAAAAAACACATAACCTTTCTGTATGCAGGCAGATAAAAGAGTAACACTAAACAAAATTAAAATTCCTATTTTCGAACTAACGAGCTTCAATACAGCACCTCCGCAATGGATAGATTTCAGTATGGCTTACTCCATGATAAAATCAATTACCCGATCTATGTAACTTTCTAAAGGATCTTTAGTATTTACAATGATATATGAACCTTCATCTGGTTTCTTACTATTCTCAATCGTAAATTTAAATATTTCTTCTGAGCTGGCCTTTTCTATTTGACTAACCATTCTATTTCGACTTTGTAATCTATTATTAATTTCCTGATAATCATTCAGATAACACTCTACGTATTTGTATGCGGCATTATACTTTTTTGACAATCCTATCCCTCGCTCCACCATTTCCTGATAAAGACAAGGACTATCTAAAACGACATTCTGTCCTTGTGATAAATGAAATTCCACTAAAGACCAATCAACATTATAGGCAATCTTTCCAGCAAGTTTTTTCTCTATTGGAATTTCCTCAAATGACGTTAATAACGAAGATTTTACAATATCATGATCTACTATGACTGCTCCAGTTCTCTTGGCAATTTGTCGAGAAAGCGTCGACTTGCCGGAGCCCGGGAATCCGGACATCTGTACGAAAAGCATGTTTAACAACTCACTTCCTCAAAATTTATTGACTAGTCTAATATAAACTATTAAGTTCCCAAATATTCTGCTTGGAGTGCCCTTTCAATTATGCCCTTTTCCCAAAACACACTGTACGCCTTTGCATCAGATCTGGAACTTACTATTTTATGAATTTCCTGTCCTGTATAATGAATCGCAACACCATCATCAACAGCAATTCCTGATTGTATTTTATTAGACTCAATCAGTTGATGATATGTACGCCTTCTTTCCGTTTCTCCATCGTAATGCGGACAATTACTCCCCTTTAACAATCCCAAACAGGTTATTGGTTCAAGTCCGTCCCCAAAGGAATCTGTCACCCCCTGTTCAAACCAACAGATTGCCCCTGCACTTAACCCGGCTAAAATAACGCCCTCCTCCCAAGCTTTTCTTAAAATACGATCTAATCCCCTTTCCTTCCACAAAGCTAAAAGGTTTTTCGTGTTTCCCCCACCAACATATATAATGTCATTCTCTAAAATAAAACTTTCCAAATCCCGAGAAGGTGGGTTATTTAGTGATAAATGAGATGGGTCGCAATCTTGTGTATTAAAAAAATTATAGAAACTGGATATGTATTGTTCAGAATCTCCACTAGCAGTAGGCAGAAAACAAATTTTCGGTTTTGACGTTTCCGCCTGTTTTAAAATATAACGATCTAAAAGCGGATTATCAGGTTCCATTGAAAAGCCCCCGCCGCCCATCGCAATTATTTGTTTCGTTTTCATTTGTGTACTCCTTTCAGTTATGAAGAGTATTTAGTGTCTCCCCGCATTTTAGCTTTATTAATATATTCTGCAAAATTCGCGATAATCCTTGAGTACCTAACAAAAAAGCATTGCCATTTAGACAATGCTCTTTTACTGATCAAATAAAATAACACGGATTAAACCCCATCTAAAACCGTTAACAGCGCAATTGTGATACAGGATATCATAAGCGTGAAAGCTCCTGTCATTACATAAACATTAAACCTGAAATCCTCATCTTTTCTTGATTTATCGATGATCAGTGCTAATTTTAAACAAAATAAAACAGCTAAAACCGGTGTACCGTATACTGCCATAAAAATAAAAAACATAATTTCCTCCAGGTTTTCAAATAAATTCTCGTTACCAATAACCTATCTTTATATTAACAAATTTTACGATATTAACGGATGCTCTTATTAGACTGCCCATTATGACATCCATATGCTATATGTTAACAGCACCCCTTTTTTAAGCTAATTATTATCCCAATGTAGAAAATATCAACATTTCAATGTTATACTAATGATATAAAAAGGGGGATTTATTTCATGGAGAAAAGAAAACGGACGATATTTTGGATCATACCAATCGGGGTAATTGGTATATTTTTTTACTTTTTCGGTCCGCAAAAAGCTGTTACAGATAATGACTACATTACATATATTCAAGCTACACCCGTTATGGAAAATAGCGATATTACGATAGAAGATGCCTTCAAAAATTATTGTGAAGAAAATCGCTGGGAATACTTCCAAACGAAAATGATGGAGCATGTTGTGGAATTTAAAGGTAAGTGCAAAATCGATAACAAAGTACAGCCAGTTAATTTACAGTATGTTGTTGAAAAAGGACAAACGGATTACCGTATCGGAGCAATGCTTGTTAATGGCGAACAGCAATCCGAAGAGCAGCGAACAGCATTTTTAAATACAATCCAATAACATGATACAAAGTGGAAACTTTATAAGCTTCCACTTTTTTTGTGTCCCGGCAACTAGGTAATTATATTAATGACCTTCTTAACTTGGACAGTAACCGCTGATGCCTTTTCTTTAGTGTTTCATACTTCAACCTATACGTTTCAGCAATCTGTTTTAATGAAAGCTCTCTTTCATATAAAGCGATCAACAGAGATTGCTCCTCTTCATTTAATTCATCAAACCATTCTGGCCATTCCACACTGGATGTAATCAAATCGTATTGTGGCGTATTAACGATAATTATATCTTCTTCCACCGCCAGTTCATGTTCGGATACGTCATTCGCTTTCGTAAGCGCCCGAATAATAGCATATTTTATATTCATATAGGCAAACATCGCAAAGTCTCCTTTTGTCTCATCGAATTTCTGTAATGCCTGCCAAAAAGCAATCCTCCCTACTTGCATGTATTCATCAAGATCCCGATAAATCTTCAGTTTATAGATGACTTTTTTGATTAATGTTTCATTTTCAGTAAGAAGTTGTTCGATATCCTGCATCTGCATATTTCCAAATCCTTTAAGCTGTGCACAACCGATTATTCCTAGGTACTACAAATTTAAAAAATAGTTGAAAATGAAACAAAGTACGGATTTAGCATGAAAAAATACTTTTGCATAGGTAATAGTCGTAAAATTCACACTTTTATAACGTAAATCGGTCCAAAAAGGAGTTTTTCGCATAATTTTCAAATAAATCAGACTTAACGATATTGACAAAAAACGCGCTATCATGCATGCTATTAGAAAATATAAAGGCATATTGAAGACAAGTACGCAGCAATTGGCTATATAAGAGAGCACATTCCACAGGCTGAAAGAATGGCATAGCAAAACCTGCCGAACCTGCTTCAACAGCTCCTACAAAAATAGGCGCAGACTCAGCGTTATGAGATAAAGTGGAATGCAAGTACGAGCATTCAATTTAGGTGGTACCACGGAAACAGCACATTTCGTCCTAATCAATAGGATTGAAATGTGCTTTTTTATGTATTAAAGCCGCTCAATGTTTTTTACAATATTTTTATCGAGGAGGATTTCGGGTGGAAAGAAAACGTGTTGTAATAAAAATCGGAAGCAGTTCTTTAACGAATAATAAAGGTGAGCTTGATCATGAAAAATTTCATGACCATGTTGCTGCCATCGCCACATTGAAACAGGCTGGTCATGAAGTTATTTTAGTATCTTCGGGCGCAGTAGCAGCAGGTTTCCGAAAGCTTGGCTACCCTTCTCGACCGATTACACTCAAAGGAAAACAAGCTGCCGCGGCAGTTGGTCAAAGTATATTAATCCAAGCTTACGCAGATGAATTTGCCACATATAATGAGACATCCGCCCAAATATTACTGACTCGCTCTGATTTCAACGATAAACAGCGTTACCGAAATGCATACGAAACATTAACAGAGCTATTGGAGCGTTCAATCATCCCGATTATCAATGAAAATGATACCGTATCTGTCGCCGAATTGACTTTTGGTGATAATGACATGCTGTCCGCATTAGTTAGTGGTCTTGTTCATGCAGATCAGTTAATCATTTTAACGGATGTCAACGGGCTTTATACGGCAAACCCATTAACAAACGCAAACGCCATTCGAATCGATCGCATAGAAAAAATTACAGAAGAAATGCTTCTATTTGCTACAGGGTCAGGTTCAAAAGTCGGGACCGGCGGCATGCAGTCCAAGCTGGCTGCAGCCAATTACGCAATTAATACCGGTGTCGAAGTATTTATCGGCACCGGGTCCGGCCATACAAAACTTACCGAAATCCTTGAAAACAACGGTGATGGGACATATTTTGAACGCAATGAAAAGTATGTTCCGACAAATAAACAGTGGGTCCAGCTCTCAAAATCTTCCGGGAAGATTTTTATAGACGAAGGTGCGGTCCAAGCATTGCAGTATGGGGGAAAAAGTTTACTCCCAGCCGGTGTCTATGCCTATGAAGGACATTTCGAAAAAGGCGATGTTGTAGAAGTTTTTGACCGACATACATGTATCGGTCGTGGAGAAATCCTTTATTCTTCAGCTGAATTGGAGCATGCGATGGGCAAACGGACGACAGAGCTCATGAATTACCCGATTGAAGTGATTCACCGTAATCAATGGGTCAAAATTTAAGGAGGTTATTTTAATGACGAAAACAATTGCAAATGAAGTTGTTGAAAAAGGAAAGCGTGCAAAAAAGGCAAGCTATTTAACGAATATCAAAACAACAGCAGAAAAAAATGAAGCTTTAAGAAGTATCGCTCAACAACTTCTTGCCGATATGGACATCCTGCTGACGGAAAACACGAAAGATATTGCTGATGGAAAAATAAACGGACTCGATCAAGCGACATTGGACCGTATTTTACTGAATGAAAACCGTATACAGGCGATGAGCGATGCGATCATTCAGCTGATCGGATTAGAAGATCCTGTCGGTGAAGTAGTCGAGCAAATCACGAAAGAAAATGGGCTTCAAATTACGAAAAAGCGTGTACCATTAGGCGTAATCGGTATGATCTATGAAGCGCGCCCGAATGTAACGATTGATGCAGCAACTCTTTCAATTAAAACCGGTAATGCGGTCCTTTTACGTGGCAGCTCATCAGCGAAACACTCAAATATCGCACTCGTTGCATCGATTCACCGTGCATTGGAAGCTGTCGACTACCCGAAAGATGCCGTTTTGCTCATCGAGGACACAAGCCGGGAAACAGCGAAATCTTTATTTACATTGACGGAATACTTGGATGTGCTGATACCAAGAGGAGGAAAAAAACTGATCGATTTAGTCGTGCGTGAATCGACGGTGCCTGTACTTGAAACCGGTGCCGGAAATTGCCATATTTATTTGGATGAATTTGCTGATTTCGAAATGGCAAAATCAATTGTAAAAAATGCGAAAACACAGCGTTTATCCGTATGCAATGCAGCAGAGAGTTTATTGATTCACCAGAAATTTTTCCAAAATCACGGTCCGCAATTTTTGCATTATTTGCAAAATGATCTTGAAATAAAAATCTATGGCGATGAAAATGTGTGTACTGTATTGCCGGAAGCAATCGAGGCGACGGAAGAACATTACGCCGAAGAATTTTTGGCTCTGACACTAAGCGTAAAAGTAGTGGATGATGTACTGGAAGCGGTACATCACATTAATCAGTTTGGCACAAATCATTCGGAAGCTATTATCACTGACAATCTGCAACACGCGGAAATATTTTTAAATTCAGTTGATGCGGCCGCTGTGTATCATAATGCATCCACACGCTTTACAGACGGGTTTGAATTCGGATATGGGGCCGAAATCGGGATTTCAACTCAAAAGTTGCATGCGCGCGGTCCAATGGGTTTACCAGCATTGACATCTACGAAATACTATATTCATGGCAACGGTCAAATTCGTGAATAGTACTCATCTTCTATAAAGTGATACTTTAAACAGTGGGGTTTTTTCGGGTAGTTATTCTCCCGCCTATCCTTTCGCCCTGTTAATTCTTCAGGTGGGAGTCATACCTCTGCAACTGCGCTTTTGTGGCAGATATATTACTCCCCCGTTAAGGCGGGATATAGAAAGCAGGTTCACCATATGAATGTACGTTCGATGCTTAAACTTACTCTTTCCATGGCCATTTTCGGCTCTATCGGTTTCTTTACTACACAAACCGGCTTGCCTGCAGTAGAGCTCGTTTTTGTCCGCTGTATTTGTGCGACACTTTTTTTAGGAGGATTATGGTTTATTACAGGCGGGCATAAAACAGAAGTTTGGAATAGAAGCGAAGTGATGAAAACAGTCATTTGCGGTATATTTCTTGTATTAAACTGGGTATTTTTATTTAAAGCGTTTGAAGTTATGTCGATTTCGATCGCTATTTCGATTTATAATTTAGCGCCGATTTTTGTATTAATTTTAGGTTCGGTGTTTTTAGCTGAAAAAATGGGCATACGCGCAATTTGCGCAACGGTTATTTGCTTTTTCGGCAGTATTCTCATTATCGGTATTGAGAGCTTTACAAGCGTCTCGCAATTTATGAATTCAGGATTTATATGGGCGCTTCTTTCGGCCATTTGCTATGCACTGACCATGTTCACGAGCAAAACGGTTCATGGCATGTCATCCTATGCACTTACTTTTATCCAAACGATTGCCGGAATAATCCTGCTGCTCCCGTTTTGCGATTTTACAGCATTTGAAGGTTTATCGAATACAAACTGGCTTTACATACTTGGTACAGGGTTAATCCATACAGGATTTGTCTACTACTTATTTTTTGATAGTGTCCGGGATCTCCCTACTGTCATCGTTTCGGTGCTTGTATTTGTCGATCCGGTAGTAGCGATATTATTGGATGCTGTATTACTTTCATTCCGACCAAATTTATTGCAAGTGCTCGGAATTGTCCTGATTTTCGGAAGTATTTTGTACACTGTTTTCTCTCCTCAGCAAACCGTAAAGAAGGTTAAATCAAGCAGTTCCTAATTGATCTATAAAATGAAAAAACCTCTAAACAGTATGCGGAATTGAAGCGCTTACTATTTAGAGGTTTTTTATTTAAATTGGGCCAGTTGTTTTGGAATCAGTATTTTATCTGCGAACCATATTTGCTGGAGTTTCGTTTTATCTCCCATATAGATTACGACTATTTCAATCTTTTTTGCCTTTTTGTAATGCGTAACAGCTGATATCCAATCTTCATCATCAGGGAAATCATCAAATAGTAATTCATTGCAGATTAAATAGATTTTACCGCTATTGCTATGGGATAATTCTAACTTTAACATCGTGAAGGCATAGTTGATAACGCCTTTATAATTAATCGGTTCCGTTTTAAGTCCGAATGATTTATCCAGCTCGAAATAATGATTAAAATCTATCGTCTCTTTATGTGTAATCATTTCCTGACCGATTGCTTTTATGAATGATAAAAAAACAGAATTGTGCTCATGTTGTTGTGAAAATTCCGAAACAGCCAAAGCCAATCCATTTTGTAAAGTAAGGCTGCGTTTCATCGATATATCTTTTTGAACACAAAATACATATGTACTGTTCGGATCAAGACCAACTTTTAAAAATTGTTCTGTCTGAAATTTGGATTTCCAAAACAAAACTTCGGAAAAGTGCCTTGATTCGATATAACTCATAAATTTCCTTAAATTATCATTGCTGATTGTCTCCCATATCTTGTCACCGAAAAGCAGCTCTACCGCTTTCGTTTCTTCCAATACTTCATCGAGAATTCTGTCGTAAATGGAATTGAATCTAAATAAATTCATATACCAATAGCTTTGAACTTTTAAATGAATTTCATGATATATATCCCCAGTAACTTCACTATCAGCAAAATCCTTTTCATATTCATTTTTTATTTTTTCAATCTTCAACGCCTTACGCATCTCGTAAAAATAATCTTTTTTTATTTTTTTCCATATGTATAGTGCTACCAAAAATTTTTTTAAAGAGGAATCCGTTAAGTACTCAAAGTTCAATTTTTCCAAATTTCGAGCGGAGAAAAATTCCAATATGAAAATGCGCCATTCTTTCAGCCTAATATCTTCTTCTACAATTTCACTTTCGTACTCTTCCCCAATTTCAAAAAGTGACCAAATATCATGAAAAAACAAATAAAAATCATCACTTTTTAATAGTATGGAGTCATTACAATGTTCGGAGTAAAGTAAATCTAACAATGCTTCTTTACGCTCATCACTTAAAGCGCTAGGATTTTTCAACAATATCTCCTCCATTATGGACCCACCTTTCTAAAATATACTGTTAAATATATGGTTCATCACCATAAGTTGGAGATGACAAGATCAAAACGCTTTTCTAATGAAGTCCGTCCTGCTCTGCTACGGGTTTGTATGCTTTGAAGAGAGGTGGTTTAAAGCATAGGTCCGTTGTACTGCACTCCGGGGCAGGCTTTCCGGGCGGCGTGGCTCCAACTAACTTTTGATGCCTCTGACGGCGGCATCAAAATTGGATGTTCCGCGCACGCTTAATCGCCAAGGAGTCCGCCCCTGCGCTCCGTACAACTCGCTGAAGCAAGTGTGTCCGTGACTCACCCTTCGCTACGCTGCATGCTACTTTGGTATAAAGTAACTTCCATAAAAGTAGCATTTCTTTTTAACGGAACGGAACGCTATCCACAAACACACTAGAGCATTTCTGCACACCGCCGCCTCGCGTTAGCGCAAGCGGCTGTCTTTTGCGCTCTTTACCCTAATTACGAGAACAATACTTTTCGATTGGCGCGCCTCGCAAACGGCAACAAAGACAGGGATAAAGACACGTATCACGTGGCTTTGTCGCGGTCTTGCCGTAGCACGCCAATCAAACAAGTAAAACTTGATTCGAAATGGCAACCCCATGTTTTGATGATAAGCCAAATATATACCTTTCTCTCAAATTATACCATTTAATAAAAAGAAAATGTTTAATTAAAATAAAAAACTGCTAACGATTAATTTCGTTAGCAGCTTAAAATTTAAGCTTTACGGCTTTCTGTCATTTGTTTCCATACAGAACCTTTTGCTTCTTCTCCGCCTTCTATACGGGCAAGGGCCATTTTTGCCTGCAGTTTTACTTCGAATTCTTTGTCTTCACTCGCTGTTTTTAATGCGTCAATCGCCTGCTCTGTACCTACTTCGTACAAGTACATTGCCGCACGCCAGCGAACAAGTTTATTTTTGTCACCTAATGCAGCGATCATCGCAGACTCAAACTCAGGTAACCCTAAATCACTCATACAGTCTCCAGCTGTACGGCGAACGGCCGCACTTTTGTCATTCAATGCCTTTGTTAAAGCCGGTACGACCGCTGCATCTTCAATCATTCCTAAATAAACGGTTGCAAGGCGTCGTATAGACATTTGCTCGTCTTCCAGCGCTTTTTCGAATAATGGAATATCCTTCACTTCCGGATCCGGTAGTTGATCTAATAGCTGGAAGCGTTGTTGCCAATCTTCAACCTGCTCATATTGTTCCAAAGTCACTTCTTTACGTTCTTGCGCTGCAGTGAAAACTTGTTCATTCGCCGACTGTACAATTGATTCCACACGTTCTTGCGGATATAGTGCATCTACCTCTTTTAGCACTTCTTGTACAACTTGTTCTTTATCGCCATAACGAACCCCGAAATCAACCCATTTTCTTTCAAAAATATAGTTTTCGTCCGTTACACTGAATTGCAGACGTTTAAAAGCTGTTGTGAAACGCTCTCCTGCACTTATTCGCACTTCCCCTTCGCCGTCAAATGCCTTGATCTGCAATGGAATCGCTTTGTACATTTGAACATGCACATTGACTTCACCGTAATGCTCATTCATCTCATATTCAGTGCTTTCAGTTGCCTCTCCGCCAATTGCACGGCGAATATCCGCCAAAATATTTTCCCACGCATATTTCGCGTTTCGTTCAATCGCCAGGAAATTCGTTACATGGTAAATACCCTTTACACCTTCTACTGCAAAGATGGACTGCAGCTCAGTTGATGCTTCACCAATATTGTCTTTTGTATAATTAAAGCTTTTACCGAATGGTAAATCCTGATCAATGATTACTTTCATTGAATTTGGACTTGGTGTTGGTTCAATTGATAAAATTTTCATTGTTATGCTCCTATCCATTTACGATTTCATCTAAGTAGCTCCAGCGCTCGATCAATTGCTCGTATTCTTGATTTAGCTTTTCCAAATCTGACGTCAGTTGCTGTAGTTTTGTAAAGTCCGAACCAGCTGTTGAAATTTCGTCTTCTGCCGTCATAATTTTTTCTTCAACTTGAGCAATTGTATCAGCAATAGTTTCCCATTCTTTCTGCTCTTTAAATGATAGCTTTTTCTTTTCGGATTTCTGCTTTTCAACTTTTGGCCTTTCCGATTTCATTTCCTTCGCTTCCTGTTGCAGCTCCGATTCACGTTTAGCCAAATAATCGGTATAAATATCCAGGCTTTCCGATACGCCGCCTTTTCCGTCCAAAATCCACAGTTTTTTCGCAATTCGGTCCAGGAAAAAACGATCGTGACTAATTGTAATGACAACGCCAGGGAAATTTTCGATAAAGTCTTCTAGAACACCCAAAGTTTCAATATCTAAATCATTCGTCGGCTCATCTAAAAGCAGAACGTTTGGCTGTTCCATCAACAGACGAAGCAAGTGAAGTCGTTTGCGTTCCCCGCCTGATAACTTGCTGATCGGGGTTCCGTGCGTATTAAGCGGGAATAAAAAGCGTTCAAGCATTTGCGATGCAGAATAACGAACACCTTCAGCATCCGTAATATCATTTGAAGCTTCACGAATATAATCGATCATTCGTGCATTTTCATTCATCGCTGGCAGTGCTTGCTTGAAATGCAGACGTTTTACTGTCGACCCGACAATTACCTCGCCTTTGTCCGGTTCTATTTCTCCAGCAAGCATATTAAGAAGTGTCGATTTCCCGTACCCATTTGCGCCGATTATGCCGATACGGTCACCATGCTGCAGTAAAAACTCGAAATCCTGAATAATGACACGGTCTCCGTATGCTTTGGAAATCCCATCTGATTCCAACACCTTTTTCCCTAAACGTGTTGTTGCCAGACCTAATTCCAGATCTGTCTGGTCATTCGAACGGTCGATTGATTCATCCAGTGCATCGAAACGCTGTATACGTGCCTTTTGCTTTGTTGTACGCGCCTTAGCCCCGCGTCGAATCCATTTTAGCTCAGAACGGTAGCGGTTACGCATCTTCGCCTGTGATGCTGCATTCATTTCTTCACGAATTGCACGTGCTTCTAGAAAATCTCCATAAGATCCTGTATGGCGGTACAATGTTTTATCAGCTAATTCATATATATGTGTCGCTGTTTCATCAAGGAAGTAACGGTCATGGGTTATAAAGATGACCGCCCCTTTTAGGCGTGACACCATTTCCTGCAGCCATTCTGTCGATATAACATCCAAATGGTTCGTTGGCTCGTCCAGTAAATACAAGTCCGCCGGCTCGATTAATACTTTTGCCAATGCCACACGTTTTTGCTGTCCACCCGAAAGGCTCGTTACTTGCTTATCAAACATATCGATCCCAAGCTTCGTCAATGCTTGCTTTGCCAATGCATTGACGTCCCAGGCATTTTCCGTATCCATTTGCTGCTGTAAACGAAATAGTTCATTTTGCAGCTTTTCAGATTGCGGATTTAAAGACAACGCTGCTACCGCCTCTTCATAGGCACGGTTTAACTGTAATATTGGTGAATCTCCGCTGAATACCGCCTGTAAAACCGTTAAATCTTGCGGGAATTGCGGATCTTGTTCCAAATAGGCAATGCGGTACTTATTCGGATGGTCGAATTCCACTGTATCCGCATCCTGTTTTTTAGCAATAATCGATAATAAAGTTGATTTCCCAGTCCCGTTTATCCCGATTAACCCGGCACGTTCGCCTTCATAAATGGTAAATTCAATATTTTGAAATAGCGTTTTATCGCCAACTGTTTTTGTTAAATTTGATACGATTAAATGACTCATGAAATCCCGTCTCTTTCTTTTTTTAACTGCTCTAAAAATTGTACCATAAAGGCATGACGTTCTTCAGCCATTTCGCGCCCTTTTGCAGTTACCATTAAATCTTTCAATAGCAATAGCTTTTCATAAAAGTGCGTAACAGAGGCTGTGGACTCGCTGCGGTATTGTTCTTTTGTCATATTCACGCGCACTTCTTCTGCATCATCATACAACTTGCGTCCTTTCGCACCACCGTAAGCGAACGTGCGTGCAATCCCTACCGCACCAATTGCATCCAGACGGTCTGCATCCCGCACAATTTTTGATTCTACTGTTGTAATATCCCGTTCATTGCCCCCATTAAATGAAACTTCTGCAATGACTGTACGGATATGCTGTTTATCCTCTTCCGTTAAATCAAGTTCATCCAAAATCCGCTGCTCCTGCTGTTTATCCGCAGCATATTTTTCATCACTGACATCATGCAGCAGCACAGCTAAACTTACGATTTTCCCATCTGCTAAAGGCTCGGACTTAAGTATTGTCATAGCGTTTTGATAAACACGCTCAATATGTTGAAAATCATGGCTTGCATCCATCGTTTCATAAATTTCCTTTACTAATTGTTCACATCGTACGATTATTTCGGACATGTTACATTCACCATTTTCTTTTTAGAGTTTCCATAATCATATTACCATGATAAGCAAGGATACTTCAGTTATTTGACATGAATATCGCTAAAAGATTCGGTCTTTCAACCTTTTATGGCAACCCCCTTCGTGTAGCAACTTTCTTCCAAAAAATCAAGTGTCAACAATTATTCAGAGATAATTTTTGTCTAAAATGTGAACTAAATGCTTGTATTTTACAAATTTACATCATATAATAGCAATAAGAAAACATTAAACAGAAAAAGGGAGTGTTATTTATGCAAAGAATGATGCAAGCTGTAGCACCAAATATGAACGATAGCCAACGTAAAGGTCTAATTGTTATATCACCAATTTTAATCGGGTCGGTTGCATACGGATTAAGTGCAACTTTTATGATTGCTACTAACCTTCTACAAATCATGTTTTAATGAACGATCGTAAATTTCAGCAAAGTTTCCAATGCAAATAAAAGAAACGTATTCGAATGAATTATCAAACGAATACGTTTCTTTTACTTTTATTAATCGCTCCCGAGTTATTTTGTCCTCAGACATAAATACTGCCGGATGCTATCTATTGTTCAGATTAGAATAATCCGAGTGCACTTCCATCTTCGGCCACATCCATATTCAGTGCTGCAGGCTGTTTCGGCAAGCCTGGCATTGTCATAATATCCCCTGTTAAGCATACAAGGAACCCTGCACCTAACTTTGGAAGAATTTCACGAATTGTCACAACGAAATCGGTTGGTCGCCCTACTAAGCTTGGTTGATCTGATAGTGAATACTGAGTTTTCGCCATACAAATCGGTAAAGTGTCCCAACCATTTTTTTCGATCACTGCCAACTGTTTTTTGGCAGCATCCGTCAATTGCACACCTGAACCACCATACACCTGCTGTACAATCTTTGTTAACTTCTGTTCCACTGTTTCTTGCAGCTCATATAAATGATGGAAAGTATTTGGCTGTTCAATTACTTCAAGTACTTTTTCGGCAAGCTCAATACCGCCTTTACCGCCTTCTTCCCATACATTCGTACGGGCAATTCGAACCTTATTCGCTTCCGCCCATTGTAAAACAGCTTTCAGTTCCTGTTCTGTATCCGTAATAAATCGGTTCAAAGCAATTACCGGCTCCAGTCCAAAGTTCCGGACATTGGCTACATGCTGTGCTAAATTGGAAATCCCTTGTTTTAGGGCTTCCACATTTTCTTCCACCAAATTAGCCTTTGCCACGCCGCCATGCATTTTCAGTGCGCGGATTGTCGCAACAATCACGACAGCGCTCGGTTTAAAACCTGCTTCACGGGCTTTAATATTCAAAAACTTCTCCGCACCTAAATCTGAACCGAATCCGGCTTCTGTTACAACGATGTCCGCAAGTTTGCGTGCTGTCTGAGTTGCAGTAATCGAGTTGCATCCATGGGCAATATTGGCAAACGGACCCCCATGAATTAATGCCGGAGTGCCTTCGATTGTTTGCACCAAGTTTGGATTCATTGCTTCCTTTAAAATAAGAGCGAGTGCTCCTTCTACTTGTAAATCACCAACTGTTACCGGATTTCGATCATACGTATAACCAATTACTATACGCGCCAAACGCTGTTTCAAATCTTTCATGCCTGTTGCTAAACAGAAAATGGCCATAATTTCAGAAGCGACTGTAATATCGAATCCGTCTTCACGAGGTACACCTTGCATCGGTCCGCCTAAACCAACTGTTACATGACGCAGTGCGCGGTCATTTAAGTCCAGTACACGTTTCCAGACAATTCGTCGCGGATCAATGTTCAATGCATTCCCTTGATGGATATGATTATCAATCAATGCAGATAATGCATTGTTTGCAGTTGTAATCGCATGGAAATCGCCATTGAAATGCAGATTGATTTGCTCCATCGGCAACACTTGTGCATATCCGCCGCCAGTAGCACCGCCTTTCACACCCATTACCGGTCCTAAAGAAGGCTCACGTAATGCAACCATTACCCGCTTATCCAATTGGTGCAGTGCATCCGCCAAACCGATTGTTACTGTCGATTTCCCTTCACCTGCTGGTGTTGGGCTAATCGCTGTTACAAGTACCACGT